>CAVBYX010000064.1:0-2058 GCA_963599905.1 Acutalibacteraceae bacterium | reverse complement strand
TCCTTAATTTCAACTTTATAATCTCCAAGAGAAGATTCATCTTCGGTTGCACTTGCAACATTGTTAGAATCAGATTCATTATCAGTAGAATTGTTTAAGCCTGCCCTAAATAATATAACTAATATAATGATAACAATCAGTAAATAGAACCACCATCTTTTGTAAATCGGTTTCTTAATTTTTATCTTTTTTTCAGAATTGTTAGTGCCTTGAAAAAGCGCCTTTTGCGTTTGATTAGAAATGGGTTGTTGAATAGGTTGGGTTTTTGCTTCTTCTTGTGATTCTGCTTTTGCTCCACATTCAGGGCAAAACTTACCTTCAAATTCTGTTCCGCAATTACTGTATTTCATTTGCTTTTTTCTCCTTTAAATTCAATTTATTTTTAAGCATATAGCTTAAATAACCATACTTATAAATTAAACTTTTATGTTACCTTTATTTAATTCACTTATAACAGAAAAATACTGACAAATATAATAAAACTGCCACAAGATAGTTATATTTGAAAAAATATGAAACAAAAAACTTGCACACCATAACAGATACATTGTATCTTAGGCGTGCAAGTGAATTTAGGCTCTATAATAAATGTTGGGGTAAGAAAGCCCAACGAAAAAAATAAGTTGAGCATATTTGAAAAAACCTTTAAAATGTAGATGACAAAAATCACAAAGAAAGGTGACAAATATGCCCAACGATTATTATTTTAATGAAAAAATACTCGGATTGCAAGATGCAGAGATAAGAAATGTTGAAAATTCAGAAAAAATTTTGAAAATAACTATCAGATTAAAGCGAAAAAAGCAAAAATGTCCATGCTGTGGACAATATACAGACAAAATTCACGACTACAGAAAGCAAGAGGTGAAGGATTCACCAACCTTCGGCTCAAAAACAGTCATTATCTACGAAAAAAGAAGATATGTTTGCTCATGTGGTAAACGCTTCGCCGAGAAAAACAATTTTCTGCCAAGATACCATCGCATGACAGTTCGTTTAATATTTTATGTTTTAGAAAAATTGAAATCTCCTGTTTCCTATACAAGCGTTTCAAAAGAAACTAATCTTTCAACTTCTACAATAATCAGAATATTCAATACTGTAGGTATTAAAACAAAAAATATTCCTGAAATTATTGCCATAGATGAGTTTAAAGGAGATACAGGGGGCGAGAAATACAACTGTATTATCACAGACCCTGTTAAACATACTGTTGTTGACATCTTGCCAAGCCGCCATTTCTCTTATTTATCAACGTATTTCAGCAAAGTTGAAAATCGTAATGATGTCAAATTATTCATATCTGATATGTGGAAGCCTTATGCTGATATTGCGTCTGCTTACTTTAAAAACGCAAAGCCGATAATTGATAAATATCATTGGATAAGGCAAGTGTTTTGGGCTTTTGAAAGGGTGCGAAAAGATATCCAAAAATCCTTCCAAAAAGATTACAGAATCTACTTTAAGCACTCACGAAGTTTGCTGACGAAAAGATATGAATATCTTAATGATACTCAAAAACAACAAGTTTCCGTTATGCTTTCCGTATCTCCAACATTGTACTCTGCTCACTATTTAAAAGAAAAATTTCTTAAAATCCGTGATTGTAAAGACAGAGATATGGCTAAGATTATGCTGTCCGAGTGGATAGATGACGCTAAAGATTCAAATATTATTCCTTTCGTTAAATGTGCAAACACTATGTTTAATTGGTTTACCGGCATACTTAATTCTTTTGATACCAAATATACCAACGGTTTTACCGAAGGCTGCAACAACAAAATCAAAGTTCTTAAAAGAAACGCTTACGGTTATCGCAATTTTGAACGCTTCAGAAAAAGAATCCTTTATATGTTTAGTTAAATTTATCGGCAGCAACTTTTTGCTGTTGCTGCCGATCTTCTTTTTTTATTTGGTTTTTTCTACCCCAACTATTGACAAAGAGCCGTGATTTTTAGGATTTAACTTTTGGCATTAAGAGCCTTATGATTATTGTGGTAAATTTGAATAAATACTTAAAGGCGGGTTTTATCTTTCTTGCAAAAGATACGGTAGCAC
>CAVBYX010000063.1:0-2172 GCA_963599905.1 Acutalibacteraceae bacterium | reverse complement strand
AACGATTTCAGAAAGATTATGCGTGAGCTTGGCTATGTGGTGGAGCTTAATCCGAAACGAACTTACTGGACGATACGCTCACTTAACAGCAAGAAAAATGTGAGGATATTCAGGCTTGGAGCAGACTACACCAACCAAAGAATTATGGAACGTATCCGTGCTGAGGGCAATAACAGATTTCAAAAAGGCTATGAGTTTTGGAACGAGAGAAAGGCATTTAAGAAGTACCAGCCGAAGAAAATATATCTTAACGGCAGTCTTAGGGACAGCAGAAAAATATCAGGGCTGAAAGCATTTTATTATCTGTTTGCTACTCTTCTCGGCTTGTATCCGAAGAAAAATCTGCACAAGCCTTTATCGCCCGAGATGAAAGAAGCGTGGCTTAAGATTGACCGATTCAGTGAGGAAATCCGCCTTGTGCATAAGGAAAATCTTAATGACCTAGGCGATGTTAATGCCTTTATCACTTCCGTTCAGGCAGAGATTGAAAGCACGGAAAAGCAAAGGCAAAAAATATATAACAGACTTAGAAGATGCTCTGACCCCGATGAAAGGTCAGAGCTTTTTTCTAAGCGTGATGAGTACACCGAGAGGTTAAAGGCACTCAGGGAAGAGAAGAAAGTAGCTGTTCATATCACAAAGGATAACTCTGAGATTAAAGAAAAGATACAAATTGAAAGACAGGCTCAGGACAGACTTTATGGACGAGAGCCGAAAGAAAATTATCGAAAGAGAGGATATTTACGATGACAAAAAGAAAATCAGATTTTACTTTAACAACATTAGATGATTTATTTACCACACAGGAAATGCGTGATGAAGCGAAGCTTGAAAAGGTTCAGAACATTCCCCTTGAGGACTTGCAGCCTTTTGAAAATCATCCGTTTAAGGTGGCAGACGATGAGGAGATGAAACAGATGATAGAAAGTATTGAAAGGGTTGGAACTATCAGTCCTGCACTTGCAAGACCGCTTGATAATGGAAAGTATGAACTTATTTCAGGGCACAGAAGGCTGGCGGCTTGCAAGGCTGTGGGACTTGAAACGATGCCTGTAATCGTTCGTGAAATGTCAGATGATGAAGCTGTTATCACAATGGCAGACGCTAATTTGCAGAGGGAAACAATACTTCCAAGTGAGAAAGCATTTGCTTACAAGATGAAGCTTGAAGCACTGAAACATCAGGGCAAAACTTCCCGACAAGTTGTCGGAAAAAGTGAAAGTGCGGATATGGTTTCTGATACCGAAAGCGGCAGACAGGTGCAACGCTTCATAAGACTGACGGAGCTAATCCCTCCGCTTCTTGAAATGGTAGACAAAAAGAAAATCGCATTTAACATCGGTGTGGAGCTGTCCTACTTGCAAAAGGATGAGCAGAAAGATTTGCTTGATACCATTGAGAGTGAGGACTGCACTCCGTCACTTTCACAGGCACAACGAATGAAAAAACTCAGCCAGTCGGGAGAGCTTAGCATGGATGTGATATTCAATATTATGACTGAGGAGAAGGCAAATCAGAAAGAGCAATTACGCTTTATGGAAGAAGATATCCGCAAGTATTTTCCAAGGAACTACACCAAGGCGGATATGCAGAAAACAATAATATCTCTGCTTGAAAAATGGCAGAAACAACGAGAAAGAAATCGGAGGGATGAACGATGACGGATACAAATACTTCAATATATGCACGATATTTTGAAAAAGACGATAAGCCGTTCTTTATGAAAATCGGCAATACAACTTATGAAGTCAGCACACATTTTAATTCTAAGGGCAGAGAAAATGTGCTTCAGCAATTTGAAGATTTACTGACCGAATTAAAGACAGCGTAAGTCCATACAATCGACACTGCGGCATTGCAAGCGTAAAATACAATTACATTGCAATGCCCTGTTGTCACTGAAAGGAGCATATAATTTATGGCAACAAACAAAAATATACAAGGGCAAGAAGAAAAAATCACCGCTCTGTACTGTCGCTTATCTCAAGACGATAATTTAGAGGGTGAAAGTAATTCGATATCAAATCAAAAGGAAATTCTGATGACATACGCAAAGAAAAACGGATATTTACATCCGCAATTCTTTGTTGACGACGGAATCAGCGGAACAACATTTAACAGACCCGGCTTTCAGGAAATGGAAAATCTCATTGAAGCCGGTAAAGTATCAAC
>CAVBYX010000062.1:0-3428 GCA_963599905.1 Acutalibacteraceae bacterium | reverse complement strand
ATGATTTTTTAGTAGAAGAAATAGATAGAAGGCTGGAAAATCCTGGGGTTATAGTATTTTAATTTGATATAAGGGCATTAAGAAAAGATTTGAAAACGAAGTGCCTTTGAGTACCGAGATGCTTATAAAGGCTTGCACGGGTAATAAGTATTTGTCCATTAAGTTGCCATAGCGACTAATTGATGATTTAGGGATCTGAGTCTGATAAGATAGCTTCCTGATGTACTTAAAAAAATATATATACGTGCACTTTAATCGAAAAAGTTGTTGACTGATAAGAATATAGCCGAATGAAATTGTGCGCTGAGGCAAAGGTTTCATTTAATACTATGGCTAAACTTGGCAAGAGCGACTCTGTGTGGTTAGAAGTGCTTACTAAAATCTGTAATCATTTGGGACGCACACTGGATGATATTGTAGTATTTTACCTGATGAAAATAAAGAAAAGAGTGAGTAATTGGATATATGGAAGAAGCGAAAAGAACAGAGCTTGAAAAGAAAATAGATATTTTAGAAGACGATATAGCTGACATCGATCCGAAAATACTGAAAATGCTTCTGAAAGACAAGACTACAAGGAGAAATATCTTGTGGTGTACTAAGGATTATGAATATTTGGGTAGCGAGTATGACGAGAGAGCGGAAATGAAAGCTGAGTTGATTACAGGTGATTTTTTCAATGTAATTCAGCCACGAGCAGCTAAGTCAAAAGAAGTTCAGGAACGACGAATCAGGAAGAGAGCCGAGGTTTTTACACCATCATGGATTTGTAATGAGCAGAACAATCAGATTGATGAGGCTTGGTTCGGCAAGCCAAATGTTTTTAATACACCAAATGGAACAAGTTGGATAACCAAAATGGATAAAATTCCTTTTGACGATAAAAAGAAAACTTGGAAGAATTATGTGGACGCTAAACGCTTGGAAATTACTTGTGGCGAAGCTCCATATCTTATAAGCAGATATGATACAACCACAGGGAAGCTTATTCCGATAAACGAACGCATAGGATTATTTGATAGAAAAATGCGAGTTATAAACGAAAATTGTGAAGACAAAGAAGAGTGGGTTAAATGGTCTATCAGAGCATTAAAAAGTGTTTATGGTTACGAATTTCAGGGTGATAGTATACTGATTGCTCGTGAAAATTTGTTATATGACTATATGGACTATTATGAAACAAGATTTAAAGAGAAAACTCATATTTTTTTGTTAAAGAAAATAGCAAATATCATTGCATGGAATATTTGGCAGATGGATGGTCTTAAAGGCGTGGTGCCGTATTCTTGTCAGGAAATCAAAGAAACTTATTCTCAGATGAATTTTTTTGAAGATACTGAAGTGGAAACAATTATACAGTGCCCAGGATGCACGAGAAATGATATTTTCAAGCATACGGGAATTTACTGCCGAATATATGATTGGACAAATCTTAAAAAAAGTATTCCGTTTGTAGACACATTGAAAGAAGGTGCAAACCATCGAAAGATTTGAACAAACTCATAAATTTAAGCTAATATATGTATTCAGTATGCCCTATGAAACTCATAAGGGTATGTTGAAAGTCGGTGAAGCGACTATCAATACCGATATAAAGCCGAATGAGCTTGTGCCAAACTGCCGAACTTTGAATCAGGCGGCTAAGGCTCGTATTGACAGTTACACTAAGACTGCAAGTATGAGTTATAAGCTTGTATATACAGAACTTGCACGTTATTTAGATTGTGGAGAGCCGGTTACCTTTAAGGATAAAGACGTGCATAAAGTTCTTATGAATTTTGGTGTTCATAAAGTGCAGCCCAATGGTGCTACGGGCGAAGAATGGTTTAAAACTGATCTTGAAACAGTAAAGGCTGCTATCAAGACTGTAAAAAACGGTAAATCAACATTATCTTCGGCTGATATTGTAAGAGAAACTCCTTATGAAAGAATTGACTTTCGAGAAGAACAGATAGACGCTATTGAAAAGACCTTAAAAACTTTCAAAAATGATGATGAAATGTTATGGTATGCTAAAATGCGTTTTGGTAAAACTTTGACTGCACTTGAAGTTATTCGCCGCAGCCAGTACCGCAGAGTAATTATTGTTACTCATCGTCCTGTTGTTGATGATGGTTGGAGTGAGGATTTCAAAAAAGTATTTTTTCCGGGTAATTCAAAGAATGAATATCATTACGAACGTAAAACAAAGGATTCAAATTATACCTTTGATGAAAAGACCGACTATGAGAATGATTTGAAAATCCGTAAGCTTGATAAAGACGGCACATTTTTTATTTACTTTGCGTCCATTCAGGATTTAAGAGGCTCTCAGAAAGTCGGCGGTAATTTCAATAAGAACAACGCTGTATTTGACCTTGATTGGGATTTAATTGTTATTGATGAAGCTCACGAGGGAACTCAAACAGAGCTTGGTGATAACGTTGTTAAGGCTCTAAAAAAAGATAAAACTAAGGTTCTTGCACTCTCGGGTACTCCTTTTAACCTTCTTGATAAGTTTGGAGAAGATAATGTTTATACTTGGGACTATGTTATGGAACAGAAGAAAAAGACCGAGTGGGATTTAACTCATCGCGGCGACCATAATCCTTACGCAGATTTGCCTAAAATGCATATCTTCACATACGACTTAGGCGAAAAGCTTAAGGAATATGTTTCTGATGAGTATGACACCAAGGCTTTTAACTTCAAAGAATTTTTCAAAGTTTGGTATAAAGGACCTAACGGCAGCCGTGCACTTCCGCAAAACGCTGTCGAGGGCAGATTTGTACACGAAGACGATATTAAGGCTTTCCTTGATTTGATGGTTAGAGAAGATACTGACAGCGGTTATCCTTACTCTACTCAGGAATATCGAGATATGTTCCGTCATACCTTGTGGATGGTTCCTGGTGTTAAAGAAGCTAAGGTTTTAAGTGAACTTCTCAGAAATCACCCTGTGTTTAAAAACTTTGGTATCGCTAATGTTGCCGGAGAGGGTGACAAATACGAGGAAGAACACTCCAAGGATGCTTTGGAGCTTGTACGTGAAACTATCAAGAATAATGACTACTCTATAACTTTGTCTTGCGGTAAGTTGACAACGGGTGTTACGGTAAAGGAATGGACCGCTGTTCTTATGCTTTCAGGTTCATACTCTACCGCGGCGGCTCAGTATATGCAGACAATATTCAGAGTGCAGTCCGCAGGTGTTATTGATGGCAAGCAGAAAACGGATTGCTATGTATTTGACTTTGCACCTGACAGAACACTCAAGGTATTAACCGAAACAGTTCATTTGTCCCGTAAACCAGGCAAGAACCAGCAGAAACGTAGAGAAGCTATGAGTGAATTTCTCAATTACTGTCCTGTTATCGCTATTTCAGATTCTAAAACAAGAACTTACAGCGTTGAGTCTATGATGGAGCAAATCAAGCAAATTTATGCTG
>CAVBYX010000061.1:0-4184 GCA_963599905.1 Acutalibacteraceae bacterium | reverse complement strand
AAATATTTTTGAAGGGAGGTTTCTGGCGGTGTACGACGATCCCAAGCGATACGAAAATGACAATCTTTATGATGAAGATACCGATTATGAAGATGAATACGACACAGACGTTCCCGATTACATAGACGAAGATGAAAACGCCCTTTGGGATGACGAGGAAGATACCAACGATGAAGCCAATCCAGATGAACCTCCCCGAAAAAAGCGAAAGAAACGAAAAGAAAAGATAATTTATACCGACGCCGAGGAGGAAGAAGCCGAAGAACAGGAGCAGGCACAACGCAGGCTTGCCAAGGAACAGCGGCTCATTGACGAACTGGAAGCCGATGCAGAGGAGCATCCCATAGAGGATGACGGGGATGATACCGGGGACGAGCAGCCTGAACGAAAACTCTTAAAGCGTGAGCTTCGGGCGCAGGCGTTGAAGCGGTTGGAGGATTCTGCCCGAACGCTCAGAGATTACGAAAACCTTGTGGCGTGGTATGACCGCCTGGATGCCAACCGTCAGCGCAAGGAGCGTTATCATGAGCTGTTCCGAAGTGGTGACGATGTTCCCCTTGACTATGGAGCAGCCGAGGGCGGGCTGTACTTTCCCGACACTCTCAACGATGTGTTATCCAAGATGGAACGCAAAGGTGATTTCATAGATTCCATTTTCTATTGTCCTTACGACATACATGAGCTTGTGAC
The DNA here is from genome assembly GCA_963599905.1 of Acutalibacteraceae bacterium. Lineage (GTDB taxonomy): Bacteria > Bacillota > Clostridia > Oscillospirales > Acutalibacteraceae > Ruminococcoides. Next base: position 3,494 of record CAVBYX010000061.1, on the reverse strand, counting down.
GGATAGGGATATATCCAATATCCTGCGGGAATTGAGCGAAGATAGCAAATTCCTTATGTTCCTGTGGGCACTGCGGCAGTACAGTTCTGTCAGAATTGCCGCTATTCGTGGACAGTCTGACCGTAATATCCGCAAGGTGCGGAACACGATGCTGAGGAAGATACGAAAACAGCTGCTTGCCGCACTTACCGAAAAAGTGCAGGCACAGCAGCCCTTGACCTTGCTCGAAAAGGATTTTTTAAGAGAAAACGGTGTAGATATTGAAAACAACAACGACACGTAATATAATAATAGATAATATCGGTTACAATACATGGTGGAGGGTTTGAAGATGAAGAACCTGTTTCAACGCACCAGTTGCCATTGGGTGCGATATAGTGAATATGAATGGAAAACAGCGGAGAATGGTATGTTATACCTCACGCCTACCGCAACAGCACAGCCGGGAATTTACGACCCGCTGAGTGAGTATCAGAGGCTGATTCTGGACGCCATTGACATTGGCCGCATGGAATCGCAGAAGAAAACGCCGAAAGAGATACAAAAAGCAATTCAGATATTTGCAGTCAAGTACGGCTTGCTTGGCCTTATGACGGCACTGCCTACCACACCGAGCTTTATGGATTATGAGGCGGTATATCTGCCGAAAAATCATTTTATCAAAGAAGAATCCATGGACACAATGGACTATCTTGATTTGTTCTTTCCTTTTGTTAAGCCGGATGTGGTCAAGCGTGGAGTGGAATCCATGTGGAATATACAGAATGACCGTGCAATGATGGCACTTGCCATGACTATGACGGATAAGCCGATGGCAGTCAATATGAGCTTCCAGCGAGAATATGCCGAGCCTTATGAGTGGATAAAGCAGCAGTTCATTGATATTGCCTTTACCTATCTGACTTCCGTGCTGTTCTATGAGGATTACGACACGATGACCCCCGAACAGCGGCTTTTGATGCAGCAGGGCATGGAAGCCTTTGGCGGCAATGCGCCGACCTATCGTATCGCTCTGCTTGACAAACCTACGATTGTTTGGGATTTCCACTCTCTTATACTTGGGATACAAATGATGTTCAGCTTTATGCTGACCGACACGGAGAAGCCCATCCGTATCTGCAAGCATTGTTTGCAGACCTTTGTGGCCAACAGACCAAGTGCGGTATTTTGCAGCCCTCAGTGTAAGAATAAGTATAATGTGTATAAGAGCAGAGCGAAGGAAAAAAAGGAATGATGGGAAAGGAAGCAAATTTATGATAGAAAGATGGATTGCAGAAGCAACAGAATGTGATTTCAAGGTTGCTTTGGAAGTAAAGAAGCCGAAAAGCTGGCTTAAAAGTGTCAGTGCCTTTGCCAACGGTATCGGCGGCACACTCTTTTTCGGCATTGATAATGACAGAAACGTAATCGGCTTGGCTGACGCACAGACCGATGCGGAGACGATCAGCCGCTTGATTAAGGAGCGCATTACGCCATATCCGAATTTTATCCTCGCTCCCGAACGTGAGAACGGCAAGGACATTCTCGTGCTGTCCGTTTCCGCAGGACGCTCCACGCCCTATTACTACAAGGCAGATGGCATTACGGAAGCATACATCCGTATCGGCAACGAAAGCGTGATTGCTCCGTCGTATGTATTGAATCAGCTTCTTCTCAAAGGTATGAACCGTACCTATGATGCGCTGGATTCTGAGTACGATTTCAAGGACTATGCCTTTTCCAAGCTGCGTGAACGCTACAAGGCTTGGACGGGCAACAGCATGGAGGAAAAGCTGTTTGATTCCTTTGAAATGCGGGATGACCACGGTAAGCTGACCAACGCAGGTGCTTTGCTTGCGGATGATGCTCCCATTAAGCACTCCCGGCTGTTCTGTACCCATTGGAACGGTCTTGATAAAAGCGGCGGTATGGTGGATGCGCTCGACAGTGCAGAGTATTCCGGCAGCTTGATTATTCTGCTCAATGAGGGTGTCGGCTTTGTAAAAAGGAACATGAAAACCCGTTGGAAGAAAACAGCCAACTCCCGTATTGAAATGCCCGATTACTGTGAACGAAGCGTTTTTGAAGCTCTTGTCAATGCGCTGATCCACCGTGATTATCTGATTTTGGGCAGCGAAGTCCATATCGACATTTACGATGACCGTCTTACCATTACTTCTCCCGGTGGTATGGCAGACGGCACACGGATACAGGAAAGAGACATTTCCAATATTTCTTCCACACGCCGCAATCCCGTCCTTGCTGACGTTTTCGGCAGATTGGGCTATATGGAGCGTCAAGGCAGCGGATTTAAGAAGATTACAGAAGCTTATCGTGCCGCCCACAATTACCGTGACGAACTGGAACCGAAATTCTATTCCGATGCCAGCTTTTTCCAAGTTACGCTGTATAACTTGAATTATGGAACAGCGGTAAACGCAACCAAGGCTGCGATTGAGGATGAAAAGGTTGCGATTGCCCCCGATCATCTTGCGATTGAAGCTGCGATTGATAAACTGAACGCAAGCCAAGCTACGATTGCAAAGGCAAAAGCGGTATTTGCCAATATGGGCATTGATGGTGTCTTTGGTCGTTCCGACATAGCCGCTATCACAAATGATTCTGTTACTGCCGCCGGTAATCTCATTACAAAGCTGAAAAATGCAGATTTGATTGAACCTGTCAGCGGTTTCGGAAAAGGCAAGTATAAGTTCGTATCACCTAAAGCATAAAGATAATGCCCGTTATCAGCCATACAGCCGATAACGGGCATTCAACTAAGCATATACAAGTTCAGTCAAGATGATTTCCTCCGCACGGTTGCGGATACTGTTCATGCGGCGTACCCATTCCATTTGGTCAGCCGCTTTGAGTGCTTCGGTCACGCCCTCCTGCTTTGCCATGGTGGAAACGATGTTTGCCATGCGCTCGTTGCAGGCTTGGTCGATCTCGGACAGATGCTTGAACAGCGTACCTTCTACCACATAATTGGTGTAGAGGATTTTTCGATGTTTTTTCAGATAGCTGCGGCGCATACGCCCGTATTTGCCTATCTGGTAATCGCCGTCATCCGGCAAAACAAGGTTAGGGATGAAATAATCGCCCACTTGACGGTATGTGCCGCCCATTTCCTCAAATAGAGATTTCATAGTATTTCAGCTCCTTTTTGTGTTGATTTTCAGCGGTTATAAGGCTTTTTCTGCTCCTTTCCTATAACTGCTTTTCAATTCACCACAAATGAGCCGCAGTCATATGTATTCAGGTGGAGAAACCACCCTTTACATATTAACTCTTGATTGGTGATGGAGTTCGATTCGCCAATCAGATCATCATCTCGTGACAGCCGCTCATAAAGGGCGGTTATCCTTGATTTCTTCAATGTTTTCGCCATTTCGCTTTACTCCTTTCTGCGCTTATTGCGCTTTATTTAGATGAGCAGATTATTTCATCCGCAAAGATTGTACCCCTCGGGCGCAAGCTCGGATAAAGTCCGTATAATGGTGTAAATTCAAAAG
>CAVBYX010000060.1:0-3845 GCA_963599905.1 Acutalibacteraceae bacterium | reverse complement strand
GGCGAATATGCAAATCCGAGCTTTGAAAGTCAGGTTGAAACCGTGTCAAAAGCAAGACAGGGCGGCTTGATGTCAGTTGAAACCTCGGTTGACGAACTTTACGGCGACAGCAAGTCGGAAGATTGGAAAGCCGAAGAGGTGCAGAGAATTAAGGAAGAACAGGGCATTGCAGGTGAAGAAGAAAAATCGGAGCTTGACGATGTTGACCTTACCGACACAGAAGAACCTGACGATAACGCAGGTGATGAAGAAGATACAGAAAAAGTCGAAAACAATCCCGAACAGGACGATACACAGGTAAACAATGAGTGATTACAATATCAGAGAAGCCTTTGAAAAAATCGAAGATGAACTGATTGACAGTATGATGAGAAATTTCAGCCGTCACAGAGCCGAGGAAACCAAAGAGGGTTACAATTGGACGCAATGGCAGGCTGAACAGCTCAAAAGCCTTGAAGAGTACCGCAAACACAACGCAAAGAAATTCGGCAAGCGTTTCAAAACCATTAACAGCAAAGTTGAAGAGATGATTCGCACCGCCAAAGCTGACGGAAATGCAAGTCAGGAGGCAGAAATCCTTGAAGCTGTCAAGAACGGTTTTAAAGCCCCGAAAAAGCCGTCAGCACACAGCACAGCCGAGTTTTTTAAGGTGAATGACCGTAAACTTGACGCCCTCATAAAATCGACCACGGACGATTTAAAGAGGGCAGAAACGGCGGTTTTGCGTATGAGCAATGACAAGTACCGCAAGGCGATTTTTAACGCACAGGTTGCAATGAACACGGGTGCGGTTACATACGAAAAAGCTGTTGACATCGCCTGCAAAGATATGCTCAATGCAGGGCTGAATTGTGTGGAATACAAGAACGGTGCAAGGCACACGCTCTCCGATTATGCGGATATGGCGGTTAAAACAGCCAACAAAAGAGCCTATCTGCGTGGTGAGGGCGAAAAGCGAGCCGAATGGGGAGTATCCCTTGTTGTTGTGAACTCAAGACAGGGCGGTTGTCCCGATTGTGCAAAATATATCGGCAAGGTGTTTATTGACGATGTGTATTCAAACGGCAAAAAATCTGACGGCAACTATCCGCTCCTCTCAACCGCAATCAAGAACGGTTTGTTTCATCCGAGATGTAAGGACAGCACAAGTACATATTATCCCGAACTTGATGATTTGGACGCACCGCTGTCTGAAGATGAAATCAAAGAGCTTGACCGTCAGCGAGGAATTGAAGAAAAACAGCAGTATGCACAGCGTCAGGCAGAACGCTTTGACCGCAGAGCAAAATACAGCCTTGATGATGACAACAAGAAGTTTGCAAAAGCAAGAGCAGACGAGTGGCACGACAGAGCGGATTTGTTTGAAGAAAAGCTGAAAAAAGCGGACAACATTTCATCTGAAACAGTTGCAAAATTCGATGAAAGTGGTATAATTAATTTCGATACAGAGAGAACGGCGGTAAATGATGTGCGTATAATTGGTGCTCTTGATTTGGATAAATATAAATGTGTAACAGAAGATATTATAACAAAGGTTGTTGTTATAACTGAAAAGCAGATAGAACACATTAAGGAGCGCCACCCAAATGACTTTGAACGTTTTAGTGTTTTCTTTAAGGATATCATTGAGAATCCTGATTATATAATTGAAGCCAATAAACCAAATACAGCCTTAATCTTGAAAGAAATAGAAACTGAGCATAGAAAATTTAAAACTGTTCTAAGACTTGTTACATCAATTGATGACCCTAAATATAAAAATTCGATTATAACGTTTATGAAGATAGACGAAAAAGAATGGAATCGAATATTAAGAAATAAAAAAATACTTTACAAATCAGAATAAATTGTTTATAATAATAGTAGAATAAAGATAGGCTATTCGAGGTGGAGGAATTCGTACAGTCCACACGCCGATGGTACAGACAGGGGGCTATCCCCCGAGAGACGCAGGAGAATTGTACGCCTGCCGAATAGCCTGTTATTCTAAAACTTATTAACCGCTCCGTAAAAAGGGCGGTTTAATTTGTATAAGATATAAGCTCATTTTTTTTGAAATTATTGTTGCATAAATTAAAAAAATCAATTATAATATAGTATAGACCTCAAAAAATATTATAAAGGAGAGGTGTATATGAAAGGTCCTTTTACGCCGTTAACTTTGCCGTTTGACGAAGGTCTTATTGATTATAGAAGTTTTGCAATCAATTTATCCAATGCGTCAAAAAAATTAGGCGAGTTCAATACAAAAATGGAAAACACAAATCTCGCTTTTACTTATGCTATAAATCATCTGTTAAAGCTTGAATCCCTATATTCTACTAAAATAGAGGGAACTCAAACTACTATAGATGCTGTTTATGAGGCAGAAGTAGATAATTCGAATGAAAAAAGTACAGATATAAAGGAAGTTTTGCGTTATAATAAAGCACTTGCTATGGCTAGTAAGGAGGTTAGAAATTCGCCAATAACAATTAAACTTATAAAAGAAATTCACAAAACACTTTTAAGTGGAAATATAAGGAAAAACTCAAATTTTATTGCGGGTAGGTTTAGGGAACAACAGAATAGAGTTGGAGAACATATTCCCCCTGTTTCTGCTGATGTCGAAAAATGGATGGGCAATCTTGAAAGGTACATTAACAACGATTATGGGTGTGACGATAATTTACCTCCTGTTGTTAAGGCAGCTTTGATACATGCTCAGTTTGAAACTATACATCCGTTTCCGGACGGTAATGGTAGAGTTGGAAGGGTTTTGATACCTATCTACTTGTACAAGCAAGACGAAATCAATTCACCTTATTTCTTTTTAAGCCAAGAACTTGAAAGAAATTCTGTTAGGTATTATTCGTATCTTCAAGGTACAAGAGCATTAACTAAAGAAGGTTTTTCTGAATGGATTAAATTTTTTCTTGATTCTATTGTAAACCAAACTACAAGAGATATTGGGTTTATCGATAATATTAATATGCTTTATGAAAAAGTTGTAAAAATAATGCGTTCTTCCATAAACACAAATAATACTGAAATATTTGTACAAGAAATATTTAAAAATCCTATTTTTACAACTGATAAAATTTATAAAGAGATTGGAATTAACAAAAACACAATCCGTAGTTATATTGGTGTACTTGAAAAAGAGAAAATCTTATTTAGAGGTCAACAAAAACGTAACGTCAGATTCTACTTTATGGATTTATTGGATTTACTAAAGTAAACATATACCGCCTTGTGAAAATATAGGGCGGTATTTTTATACCTATTTTATTTTAAGGGAGGTGATGTAATGAAATGTCCATATAATCGAAAATCTGAAAAGCATATCCAAAAGTGGAGCCAATCTTTAAATGATGAAAATGTAGTTACGAGCGGCCTGCAAGCTGCGAATGCAGCTTTGAGTTGATGGAATGTGAGAAAGAAAATTGTGGAGCATGGTACAATGGAAAATGTTGCTATGCGGCTGTTAATCTTGGAAATAATTAAATTAAGTTAAATCAGCACTTTGAGAAATCAAAGTGCTTTTTTATTGCACTTGAAAGGTGGTGACAAAATGAAAATCAGAGTAACAACAGCATTTAACGACAGGCAGAACGGCTATGTAACCCGACCTGTTAATGAAGTCTTTGAATGTTCGGATAGCAGAGCCAAAGAGCTCATTGACGGCGGCTTTGCAGAAGAGGTCAAACCTAACGCTCCGAAAAAGCCGAGAGCCAAAGCGGTTAAAACAGAAAAAGCAGATTAAGCACCATTGCATAGGTGCTTTTTTATTGTCCGAAGACATTAAACTACGGGAGACACCGTGCAAAACTGAAACAGAGAGACACTCTATAAACTGAATACGG
>CAVBYX010000059.1:0-3799 GCA_963599905.1 Acutalibacteraceae bacterium | reverse complement strand
GGCTTCTGCACTGCGCTGTATCGCAATATTAATACTGTTCTTTCAAAACGCCGTTGCGGTATGCGCAAAGAAGCATTGAAAGCCCCTCGATGCGATTACGTATTGTTTGACCGTCATCGGTTTGTGCAACGCGGATTCGATTTTCGGAGGCATCGAAAACCTTTGTTGTTGACAAAATATCCTTATTGAATTTGATTGCGTCGTCAATTCCTACAAATGGTTCGTGGGTTACAATTTGCATACCGTAGGAATTATAGACAAGTGTGTATCCTGCCGTACCTGTTTTATTTTGATACGCTCTGCAAAATCCGCCGTCAATTACAATCAGTTTTCCGTTTGCCTTTATCGGACTCTCACCTTTTTTGCGAATAACCGGAACGTGACCGTTAATTATATGACCGTGATTTTCCGAAAGACCAAACTCTTTTAAAATTCTTACACAAGCCTCCTCGTCGTGATAGAGCGTGTAGTAACGGTTGCGTGTTTCCTTGTGAGTTTCGATGTCATCAATAAAGAATCGCTCAAACGAACACATCTTTTCTCTGCCAAAAAGCGGTGAATGTTTTCCGCACCAAAGATACCACATATAATCGTTACCCTTTTGTCTTTCGGGGGAATTTTCGGGCGCAGAGTGTCCCCGACGGACTATTTTTTCAAGTTCGTCAAGCAACGGTTTTCCCGAAAGCACACCGTTTCCCGTATCAAATTCCATAAAGCTGCCGTCTTTGTTCATCGGGATACAGCCATGGAGCAAAAGATTATTATTGCAACACTTGTACATTCCGCCTTTGGCAAACAAAAAATCAATGTGCCTTTTCAGCTTTTCACTTGCCATAAAGGCATTTTTGAGCTGTTCAATAACTCTCTTTTCGGTTTTTGTCAGTTCAAACGGACATTCAGGGTCAATCGTCGGAAAGAAAGTATCGGAAATCGGATATATTTTATCTCCGACAGTTACGGTGGCATTTGCAAAATCAATCTTATCAAGCAATCGCCTGTCGCTCATATTGAAGTTGGGATTACGGCTCACAAGTTGACCCTCAAGCTTAAAGAGAATTACGGCAATTGCCTTGTGCATTTCGGCAACAAGCAAAGGGTCGTTCGAGGTGTAGGGCGAATCTGCACACGGTCCCTTTGGCATAAAGCGTTCAACATTTCCGCCGCCGTACACTTCCTTTGCAAAGAGAGATAGGTCACGCAGGCTGATTCCGTAGCCGACTTCGATTGTATCAAGGTTGCCGTATGAAAACGCATTGTTAAGCGCAGATGCAATGCAAGCCGTACTGCCCGATGTAGCGCCCATCCACAAAATATCGTGATTGCCCCATTGAATGTCAACGCCGTGATGCGCCGTAAGGTCGTCAAGTACAATATCGGGTCTTGCACCTCTGTCAAAAATATCTCCCACAATGTGAAGCTTATCGACAATCAGCCTTTTTATTGTGTCACAAAGCGAAAGTATGAAAGTATCGGCTTGCTCCGCCTCGATAATGGTTTGCAAAATATTTTTGTGGTAGGTTTCCCGGTCTTTTTTGCCCGAAGCACCGAACATAAGCTCCTCAATTATGTAGGAATAATGCTTGGGCAAGGTCTTGCGAACCTTGCTTCGTGTGTATTTTGAAGAAATGTGTCGGCATATTGCAAGCAATCTTATAAGCGTAAGCCTGTACCATTCTTTAATATCGGCTGTTTCGCTCTTGTAAACGCTGATTTTCTCCTTTGGATAATAAATCAGCGTCGCAAGTTCCGCACGCTGTTCGGAGGTGAGCGTGTTTGAAAACAAGTCATCGATTTTTTCTCTTATCGACCCCGACGCATTATTAAGAATGTGTCTGAAAGCCTCGTGTTCGCCGTGTATGTCGGAAAGAAAATGTTCCGTACCTTTAGGCAAATCGAGGATTGCGTGAAGATTAATCATTTCAGCCGCCGTTGATTGAATGTTTGGATATTGTTCCGAAAGTGCCTCGATATAGAAAATGTTGTCCTGAATTTGCTTTTCATCGTAATGTTTCATCAAGTCCGCCTCCGAAAAAAGTTACTGAAATCAGTGTATCACAACGAAAAAATTATATCAATATTAAAATAAAGATTTTAGTGAAAATTCCGCAAAACAAAACACCCGACTTCCGTTTTGCTCGATAATCGGGTGTAAAAATCAATTTTTTAATCGGTGGCACTGTGCTTTGTCTGAAAAAAGCACAAATTGCGACAAATTGCAATTTTCAAAGAAAATGCCGGTTGCTTTCCGCTTTATCGATTACTTTTTCGAACCGCCTCCTTGCAAATACGTTTGCCTTTTTTTAATTCAGGCAAAGCCAAGAACACCGAAATTGCAATTCCGAGAATGACAACGAACGGCAAAACAGCCCCTCCCGTAATTGTCAATTGCGGAAGCTGCAAAAACGAAGAGAACAGCAAAACAGCCGTAATAAATCCTATAATCGAAGCACCTGCCAGAAAGCCTCTGAACAAGTTGAACGGTAAGCTTGCCTTTACCACTCCCGCCAAGCTTACAAAACCAACAGTCAAATACATAATAAGCGAGGTTTGTGCGGCGTCCAAGCCGATATGCGGTGCGGCAAAAAACATGGCTGTACAACACAAAAATATTGCAATACTGTTTGGTAACGATGATTTGAGAGCATTGCGGAGAAAACTGTTGTCTACCTTTTTATCATTTTTCTCAAATGACATTAAAAATGCGGGAAATGCTTCTATTACTGCATCAATCAAGGTAATTTGAAGCGGAATGAACGGAAAATCAGCATTAAAAAACAAACATAAAACACAAAGCAGAACGGAATAAATTGTCTTTATAAAGAAAACGCCGGCTGATTTTGTGATGTTGTTGATAACTCTTCTTCCCTCAGAAATTACGTTTTTAAGCACCGAAAAGTCCGAATCAAGCAAAACAAGCTGTGCCGTTTGCTTTGCGGCATCACTTCCGTTTCCCATGGCTATCGAACAGTCCGCACGCCGCATTGCCAATAAGTCATTTACCCCGTCACCTGTCATTGCAACCCTGTGACCGTCCTTCTGCATAACGGAAATCAGGCGTTTTTTCTGCTCGGGCGTTACCCTGCCAAAGACGGTATATTTTTTTGCGGCACTTTCAAACTCATCGTCTATCAAAAGACTGACATCGACATATTTGTCGGCATTTTTAATGCCGGACATTCTTGCAGCCGCAGAAGCCGAAAGCGGATTATCACCCGAAATCACTTTAACATCCACGCCCTGATTATAAAAATATTGAATTGTTTGACGTGCGTTTTTTCTTATCTTATCGGCAATAACAATCATTGCTGTAACCGTTACGGTTGAAACATCAAACTCTCCCCTGTCTAATCCGACAAAAATCACTCTTTTACCGCTTGCCATAACAGACGAAACCTCGGGCGGAATGATTTTGCACAATTTTTCGGGTGCACCGATTACAAGTGTGCGACCGTCCCGAAGCGTAACCGACGACCATTTGCGCGCAGAAGAAAACGCAACGGTTGAAACAACGTCATAGCCGATATCGCTTGAAGAATCAAAATATGATTTTATTGCCGCAAAGGTAGAATTATTGTCGTCAGTATTTCTGATGTATGACAGCATCAACCTTTGAAATTCTTTTTCGTCCAAATCCGTTTGAACACTTTCTACGGTAAGCGTTCCCTCGGTCAACGTCCCCGTTTTGTCAAGACAAACAACGTCACAATGCGCCAGATTTTCAAGCGAATGAAGTTCTTTTACCAAAACGTTTTTCTTGGAAAGGCTTATTACCCCTGCGGCAAGACCTATACTTATAAGA
>CAVBYX010000058.1:0-11758 GCA_963599905.1 Acutalibacteraceae bacterium | reverse complement strand
GGATGACCTTTATTCAACAGGATTTTTTGACTATATCGGCAACGGAATTCTTGTTATTGAATGGAGCGAAAACATTGAGGGTGCCTTGCCTGAAAATGCTGTCAAAATAACGATTAACCGCGGAGAAAGTGATAATCAAAGGATTTTTGAAATAGAGGGTGTTGACGTAAATTGAAAATTCTTGCAGTAGATACTTCGGCAACGGCGGCTTCGGTTTGCATTGCCGAGGAAAATAAAATAATAGGTGAGTCATTTATTAATACTGCTTTGACGCACAGCCAAACGCTTATGCCGATGGTTGAACAACTGTTAAATAACACAAATACTTCTCTAAAAGACATTGACGCTGTTGCGGTTAATGCAGGTCCGGGTTCTTTTACCGGGGTAAGAATCGGCGTAGCTGCCGTAAAGGGCTTGGCATTTTCAGATGATATTCCGTGCATATCAATTTCAACTCTTGAGAGTATGGCGTATAATATGCTCGGCTCCGATTGTATTGTATGTGCGGCAATGGACGCACGTTGCTCACAGGTGTATAATGCGTTGTTTAAGGTTAGCGGAGAGCAAGTTGAAAGAATTTGTGCTGACAGAGCGTTGTCGCTTGATGAGTTGGCTCACGATTTACAAAAATTCAGTCAGCCGGTTATACTTGTCGGTGACGGAGCGGAAATATGCGGAAATTTTTTTGAAAATTCGTCTGTAAACGCAAAACTTGCTCCTGTTAACAAAAGAATACAAGCAGCTTCTTCAACCGCTTGTGCAGCATTTAAAGAAGCATTAAGCGGCAACACTGTATCGGCAGAGGAGCTTATGCCGACATATTTAAGATTACCGCAGGCTCAAAGAGAACTTAACAAAAAACGGGGGGTTAAAAAATGATAGCACTTGGATGTGACCACGGTGGCTACAATCTTATTGTGGCAATAAAGAAATATCTTGATGAAAAAGGTATTGAGTATAAGGATTTCGGTACATACAGTACCGATAGCGTTGACTATCCTATATATGCTTACAAAGTTGCAAACGCAGTAACAAGCGGAGAGTGTGATTGCGGAATACTTTGTTGCGGAACAGGAATCGGAATTTCAATTGCGGCAAACAAGGTTAAAGGTATACGGGCTGCCGTTGTAAACAATGCTTTCGGCGCAGAGATGACGCGTCGTCATAACCATGCAAATATTCTTTGTATGGGTGGCAGAGTTACCACTGAAGATGAAGCTGTAAAGTATGCGGATATATTTTTAAACACACCCGAAGAGGGCGGCAGACACGACAATCGTCTTGCAATGGTAAAAGCAATTGAAGACGGTACTTTTGAATGTGAATAATACGATTAACGATTTTATTAATCAATTGCAATTTAAAGCGAGATACGGATTAAAATTCCGTATCTCGCTTTTTAGTTACAGAATGTAATAATTTGTATTATTCAAACCCAATATAACTCAAAAAATGACTTTTAACATTACTGACATTATTCAACAATAGAATTATAAAGTTTCAACATAATTAACGAAATTCCACAAAAGAACATTATAGTATTAATACACAACAAAAACATCGTACAAAATTAAAACAATATTGTTAAGTATGACATAATATAATAGAATTGTAACTAAATTTATCAAAAAATATCAAAATTTTAAATTTATTTACAAAAAGTACTTGTTTTTTTTCTATAAAAGTATTATAATAACATCACAATGTTTTTAAAGAATTTTAAAAAAGAATTATAATGGATTTGGAGAGAGTAGAAAATGAGATTACGCAAGCAGGAACTTGGCGACAGGAACCTTGTAGGAAACCGTGTTGAGCTTGTTAGAAAGCAAAAGGGAATGAAACAAAAAGAGCTCTTAGCCCAGCTTCAGGTCAATGGGGTAGATATGAATGCTTCGGGACTTTCAAAGCTTGAGGGACAAATTCGTTTTGTTACCGATGTTGAGCTTGTTGCACTTGCCGACATTCTTGAGGTGTCCGTCGATTATCTTCTTGGGAGAGAGAAAGATAAGTGAATATTCTAAAAAACGCCGTGCATGAGTAAAATCAAAAGCGGCGTTTTTCATATATTTATATAATCTTAATTTATTTAAAAAGTACATCGTAAATCTGATTTAAAAATAGGAGAGCAGAATGTTAGAACAGATTAAAAGCAAAGAGTTTGATAAAATTTTCGATATTATGAAATACAGTTTTCCCGATGATGAATACAGAAATTATGACGAACAGTTAAGTTTGTTTAACGACTCGGATTATTCTGTATATGTTCTCAGAGGTGAAAACAAGTCGGTTAAAGCATTTATTGCTGTTTGGGATTTTGCCGAATTTATTTATATTGAGCATTTTGCGGTTGCTCCAAAATTCAGAAACGAGGGAATAGGAGCCGAAATTTTAAATGAACTGGTTTCAAAATCCGATAAAATGATTTGTCTTGAAGTTGAGCCTCCCGAGAGCGAAATGCCGAAAAGAAGAATAAATTTTTATGAAAGAAACGGCTTTTTTCTTAATGATTTTTCGTATCAACAGCCTGCGTTTTCTAAAAATAAAAAGCCTTTAAAGTTGTTTTTAATGACATCCGGAAATATCATTGAAAAAAGTGAATTTGAGACAATCAAGAATATTTTATATAAAAGAGTTTATAAATTACAAAAGCATCAATGTTAATTAAAATAATATTTAATCGGTTTTATTAATGCAGGCAATTCTAAAATTCTTTTAATCAGAAAATATTTATATATTAAAGCCGAAAGCAACCGAAAATCGAAACGATATCGGTTGCTTTATTGTTTGGCTGTATTAAGATTATTTTTTCTTCATTTGACTCTTAAAGCACTTTTTATCAAATTCAGGGTTGAATGCATAGAAATTCTTTTCATCGAGTTTGTCTGTCAGCAGTCTCAGGTTTTCGCCGAATCTTTGATAGTGAACTACTTCGCGTTCACGCAAAAAGCGAATAGCGTCTTTGACGTCATAATCGTCGCACATTCTGAGAATGTTATCATAGGTGGTTCTGGCTTTTTGTTCGGCAGCCATATCTTCGTGCAAGTCGGTTATTGCGTCCCCTTTGCTTTGCAGGGCGGCAGCTGTAAACGGAACACCGTTTGCACCCTGTGGATATATTCCGGTTGTATGGTCAACAAAATAATCCTCAAATCCGGCTTTCTTTATTTCGTCAATTGTCAAATTACGTGTCAGCTGATATACTATTGCACCAATCATTTCAAGATGTCCCAATTCCTCGGTGCCTATATCCGTTAATGTGCCTTTTAATTCAGGCAGCGGCATCGAAAATCTCTGACTGAGATATCGCAATGATGCCCCGAGTTCTCCGTCTGGTGAGTTGAACTTATAGCATGTACTCTAAAAAAGCCAGTAAACAAGCCATTTCAGATTTAAAAATATGCTATATGACGTAACATAGGTAAAATGAATTTATAGTAAAATACACAATTTCAGCTATTCACTACTTATAATTTGGCAGACAATGAGCAGTTGCATAAACTCTCATTGCTTGCGTTTTAACATCAAATACAAAACAAAAAGCAACAGTTACGATTAATTCTTTAGTAACTGTTGCTTTTTGGTTTGAGTATAACTTTTAAATTCCCTTAATTGCTTTCTTTTGGTGGTTTAATGATTGTAAAGGATCATATTTTGGATAGTTAATATTGATGTTTGGATTAAACTCGTCGATATATTCAAGACTCATATATAAAGTTTTATGACCTAATAATGTTTTTACATCATAAATATCTGCTCCTTGTTGAATAACTTTTCTTGCAAAGGTATGGCGATATAAATGAGTTGAGGTCTTTCTAACACCTCTTGATAAGTTATATTTTCTTATTGTTTCTGAAAAACCATAAAGAGTAAATTGCTCATTATATATATTACAAAATAAATAATCTTCAGGTTCGCCACCTCGTTTTGATAAATATTCTTGTAATATAGGACGAAGAAAAGGAGATATTGGAAATAATTGTTGTTTGTGATTTTTTGTTTTTCTAAGTATAACAACATTATTATCTAAATCAACATCTTTAATTTTTATATTCCTTACAGTAGAAGCACGATTACCAGTTGCTAAAAGATACATAGTAATTACCCAATTTCTGTATTCAGTAAATTTACATTTCCTTAAATTTGGTTTTCGTGTAAGTATAGATAGCTCTTCATCTGTATATATTTCTTTTACCTTTTTGGTTACAGTAATTAAATCCATTTTAAACGGTTTCATGTATCCAAGTTCAATGCAAAAGTTAAAAAATGTTTTAATTCCTTTTAATCTTGTATTCACAGTAATATCTTCAATTGGTTTTTTTAATAAAAAATCTTTATATCCAACATATACATCTTTTGTAATATTAACACAATAGTCATATAAATCATGGAATTTTCCGAAAAAAAGATATACAATCACAATAGTATTTAATAGTGTTTTTTGTCCTATTTGATGATTGTTTACAAAACACAAATTCTTCAAAAGCAGATTTTATTGTTGGAGATGTCAGATTAATCTCATTATTCAAATTTTTTCTCATATTAAATCCTCCTTATGAAATAATATTATCCCAATATGGATTTATTACAAAAAACAACAACAGACTTGTCAAAAAATAGATAAAAGTCTGTTGTCCTCTTTTATTAAATTGTATAAATAATTATGTAGTTTATAAGATTTGCTTGTCCAACCTATAAAAAGTAATAATAAAAAATGGAGCTATTAGGGAGAATCGAACTCCCGACCTACAGGTTACGAATAATTAGTTTAATTGGACATGCTTGCGAATGTATAAGTAAACATAAATCAGCTATACAAATGGTTTTACTACGATATTCTTTTGTCTTATAAAATTAGAGCAAGAGACATTTTTTATAATAAACAAAGAAACATTATTTCTATTAAAATAGTATCAAATACTATCTTAATTGTCAATATTATTCTCAAAAAGAAATATTTTTCTTTTTTATTTAAATAAAATATTTTATGCTATAATGGATTTGAAAGGAAGCGATAAATTATGTATCTAAGTAAAAGTAGTTCTTGGTTAGAAATTGCAGGTTATAATATTTATGAATGGGAAAACGCATATTATTTGGGTTATAATATTGAAAAGGCTCAGTTTGCTATTAAGAATATTCTAACTCAAAATGTTGATTTTACAAAATATAGTAATCCATGTACTTATTATCACATACAAATAGACATTTTAATGGAGGCATTAGGACAGATTTCGTCAAGATTTATTCCGAATAATAGAAATCTGCAAAAGTACGAAGAAATAAAAACTATAAATAGAACTAATTATGATTTTACAATTGAAGAGTATCCAGTTTTATGCAATCGAAGAATTAGAAATTATGTTACACATATAAATGAAAGAAATATTGACTCTATTATACAACATAAAGGATTAAGCGGGTTTAATATTGTTGCTCCACATATAAATCCTGAATATGATGAAAAATTTTTGTCCTCCAAATGTAGCCATAATACATTAAATCTATTAGATAATACCTATTATGTTTATAACATAACTGAGGAAAAATATGAATCAATAAATTTAAAAGATTTAGAAATTGAATTGAATAAATTGTCGGAAAGAAATTCTATTATATTGGATTTCATATTAAATTAATATTGAAGACTGTTCTTATTGATTGATACATACACTTGCTTATATGAGTAGAATAAATAATTGGTACACCTAAACACTCAACAGCACACTCCAAAAAGATAGTATTTACAACATTTATATTGAATTTTACGATCCAGCAAGGTCTCGGCATAAATCCCGAGACCTTGCTGGATCTACATGTAAAATCTATCTATATATAATTGTAGTAAATATATTATTGTAGTGTGTTGTTGTGAGTTAGTGTGATGTGTACAGTGTTAGTAGTGTATGGTGATAGAGGAGATAGGATAAAAAATAAGAATAAAAACAAATAATTATTCTTTCATCCATTTCAAAAAGGATAACCCCTCTTTTCCTTTTATACCTTTCTCACTATGTTGCTTATAAATAAAATCGTGAAATAGTTCACAATAAAATTGATACAATTTTATAATATGCATAAATTTTATTTTTATTATTATAAGTTATTGTAAATTTTTGTTTTTATGGTATAATATCACTTAAGTTGACAAATTTCAAATATAACTTTACATTTAATTTAGTATTGGGATTGATAGGATATGAACTATGGTAGTGTTTTTAACAAAGAAATATTTGAAAATGCGATAAAGGTATTAAAAGAAGATTGTAAGATTTCAAAAGGTTTTACATCACAAATTGTTGGTACTAATTCATTTTCAGCAACAACCACGTCTATTATTACATATGTATTAAGTAAATTAGGAAGTTTATCTGTTGAAGAAAAGGAATGTCTTCAAAAAGATATTCTATCATTTAAAATAAATAAAAAAGGATTTTACTACAATTCAATAGGTAATGAGGATAGTGTTACTGTATGGTCAACTGCTCAATCATGTTTAGCTTTATTTGAAATTGGCACAAACGAGGATTTATTTTTAGATTCAATAGAATGGTTATGTGATGTTCAATCAAAAGATGGGGGTTGGTCTTATAATGGTAAAGATGATGAAATAAGTAGAATAGGATATTGTTTATATATTACTATAGTTTTATATAGAACCTCTAATAGAAATTCAAAAGTAAATAAAGCAATAAATAAGGCAATACATTTTATTAAAAATTATGATCCAAAAGATACTTGTGAGAAAATTATCAAATATTATTTGTTGATTTTATTTAAAATAGAGGATAGAAATAAAATACAGGAAAGAGAGATAGTTTTAGATTTTATAAATGAAAATATTGATGAATTAGCTAATTATACGATAGTTGAACCAGGTTCAGGTATACATCATTTTTATGTTCCATGGTATGTTCCTGGATTTTATATGTTTTTTAGAAAATTTTTAGAGCCTGATCATCCTATAGTATTATTCTTGATGAAGTGGTTTTCAAATAATATTATTGATAAAAAAGGATGGTCTTCGGATATACATAATAAAAAAATATATTCATGGGCAACTGCGTTATCAGTTTTATGTATTAATTTTTGGAATATGGATTGTCAAAGGAAATCAATTACAATAAAAAAACTTAATGATATAGAAGTTATAAAAGAACAAATGCTAAAGATTATGGAGGATAATAGTATGCCGATTTATATGAGTGTTTGTCCACTAAATGGTGGCAAATGTAATTTAAGGAAAAAAATAGAATTCGAGTATAATGATATAAATATTTTTCTAGATATTCCGTATCAAAATTCTTATTTGACATATGAAAAACAAATTCGTACAACAGTTAAAAAAAGTGGATTAAATGTAGTGATTGCTAAAAATAGACAAAAGTCAGATGTACTTCTTTGTAAAGTTTGCCAATTAATACAAACATGCAAATATGGTATAGCGGATATATCTGAAGAGTCATTAAATATTCCATTTGAGTTAGGGTTAATGTATGGTTTAGGTAAACCGTGTGCTATTTTAAAGAGAAAAAATTCTAAACAACCAAGTGATGTTCAGGGAATTGAATACATACAATACGAAAATACTGATGAAATTAATAGTCAATTAAAAGATTGGATTAAAGATAATGTGAAGTGAAAGGAAAAGAGATGAATTATAAAGAAATTATTTTAAATTTGAAAAAAGATATAAGAATTTATAACAATAGTTCTAGCCATGATTATTATCATTTAATAAGAGTATTTAATAACGCTGTTAATATATGTAAGGAAATAGAACTCACTGAAGACGAAGAATTTATTGTTTTGGCAAGTGCATTACTTCATGATATTGGAAAAAATTCTGAAAATGATTCAACAAAGATAGATGAACATGAAAAAAGGAGTTCTTTGTTAGCAAAAAGAATATTGTCAGAATATCATGTTTCTGATAATATTATCGCAATGATTGAGAACTGTATTATGAATCACAGAGCAAGCAAAAAGATAAAAAATGATAATGTTTTAGTAAATATTTTACGAGATGCCGATAAATTAGATGCACTTGGAGCTATTGCTATAGCGAGAACTTTTTCATATGATTCTGCAAGACCAATTTATTTACCAGAGGATGTTCCAAAAAAGAAATATGATGGTGTTTCAAATTCGAGTTTTAATCATATAGTTGAAAAAGTATTAAATCTTACTCCTGAAATTTTTTATACACAATCAGCTAAGCGTATTGCTAAAGATCGATTAGATTACGCAAGAAATTATGTGACAGAGTTTATACGTGAGTGGAATGGTGAGAGATAAAATAGTATTGTACAATGAAAATAGGTAAAATTAACTTATGTCAAAGCCAGCTGTGTGATAAATGATACAAAAAGTTTTGCTCCTTTTAATTCAAAAAAATTTAGAGGTAAAATAAGAATATAGAGAATAATAATATATTGAGGTGGTGTTATTGAAGTTAGTTCCACGAGATTATATATTAATGCAACAAATAAGTAAGTGGCGATTTCTACTTGGCAGACAAATTAAAATACTTGCAGGCTTTCCAAGCCAGCGTACAGTTGACAGAAGAATAAGGATATTAAAAGAAGCAGGATACATCAAAGGAGCATACAAGCTCTATGGTGTTCCTGCTTTGTATTTTGCAACAAACAAGGCGAAGAATGTTTTTTACCTTGATTTTGTGACTACTGATGTTAAGGTCGCAAGGGTAATTCATGATATAGCTGTTGTTGATACTGCAATTTACTTTATGAAAAAGCTAAATGCAAAGGATATTAAGTCAGAACGTGAGTTCAGACATGACAGCGGATTTAAGCGTGACAGTCATTATCCCGACTTTATATGTAAAATCGGAAATAATACCTATGCTGTTGAAATTGAAATGACTGCAAAAAATAAAACGGTATTTGAAAATAATATCAAGAAAAATTATCTTGAATATGATAATCAAGTGTGGATAATACCAAAAGATAAAATAAAAATATGGACTGTATTAGAGAAAGTCAAAAACACATATTCAAATATTTTTACGCTTTCATTAGAGGAGGTGACAAACTATGTCAAAACGCTCTAAGAAAAGAGATTATCATCCGTTTAATATTATCTTAGTTATCATAGTTTTGTTTATACTAACCCCTGTAATACCTTTTACATTTTGTGTATTATTTGCAATGTACCTTGCAAATTTTAAAGGAAAATACGGAATTGTAGTAAGTAGTATATTGTTACTTGTAATAGGTATATTCTTTAATAGAATAATGAGTGACTTTTTGTCAGAATTTCAAGTATCATTGTCAAATTTCCTAAACTGTTTAATACACGGTAGCTTTAATTATGATTTTGGTTTTCTTACATATAAAAATACAAGTTGGATTGTAATACTCCTTGTGTCTATTTTTCTTGCAAGCTATTTTAAGCTGTGTATGGATAAAAATAGGGAAATGGAACATGCAGGCATTAAACCACTTGAAAATGAAATAAGGCAGGTAAACAAGGCAAATGCAAATAATTCCTACAAAGAAAAACCTTGTAAGTGTAATTTTGAATATGATACATTTATCGGTTGGAACAAATCAGGCAAAAAAATATGTATTCCCGATAATTCAAAGCATATTTTTGTATCAGGTACAACAGGTAGTGGAAAATCTGTTGCATTATCTAACTTTGTAAAAACCGCTTGTATGAAAAATTACGGAGCATTAATTATTGATGGCAAAGGGGACGAGGGGGAAAACTCACTTCTTGAAATTACAAAGAGATTTTGCAAAATGTACAATCATAAGTTGTATATTGTTAGTATGAATAACCCGA
Organism: Acutalibacteraceae bacterium; assembly: GCA_963599905.1. Classification (GTDB taxonomy): domain Bacteria; phylum Bacillota; class Clostridia; order Oscillospirales; family Acutalibacteraceae; genus Ruminococcoides. Next base: position 1,951 of record CAVBYX010000058.1, on the reverse strand, counting down.
CTGATAGCAATAAATACAATCCTTTTATTGGTGCTAATGAAACTGTTGCAAAAGATATGTTAATAAATATGACGGATTGGAGTGAAGAACATTACAAGACTAATACCGAACGATACATACAGCGTTTAATTAAACTCTTGAAGCTGTCAAATGTTAATCTCTCTTTTAATTCTATAATAGAAAATATGCAAGAGGATAAATTTATAGAAATTTCTAAACACTTAGCAAGTGAAAATAGAATCACGAAAGAAGAACACTTAAAAAATCTTGATATAGCAAAGGCAAGTTCAAAAATAGCTAGTAGTGCAAGTGCAAGATTTTTGACTATTGCAGAAAGCCAAATCGGACAACTTTTTGATGAACAGGGAATAGACATATACAAAGCCTTAAAAGAAAAAGCAATTATTATATTTGTATTAAATCCCCTGCTTTATCCTGAAACTGCACAGGCTATGGGAAGATTAATACTAATAGACGCTAAAAAAGCAGTAAGTAAACTATTTAAAGAAGAAAGCCGTAAATTTTTTGTATTTGATGAAATAAATGTATATGCTTCATCTGTACTTGTTGATTTAATAAATAAAAGCCGAAGTGCTAATGTTACTTGTATTCCTGCAACACAGAGTTTATCAGACCTTGAAAATGAAACAGGTGATAAGTTTAAAAATCAGATTATAGAGAATTGTAATAACTATATTGTACTTAGGCAAAACAGTTATAAATCAGCCGAAGAATGGGCAAAAACCTTAGGAACAAAACAAACAATGGAAATGACATATCAGATGAACGAACAAGGCAGTACTAAAAAGGGCAGTTCAAGGCGTGTCAGAGAATTTATTGTACATCCTGATGAAATCAAATCTCAAGGAGTAGGGGAAGCCGTATATATGTCACGAGATAAAAAGGAATGTCAAAGAGTAAAAATTAATAAACCTTTTTAGGAGTGGTAGCCTTGAATAGTATAATTCAAGTTTTAAAGGAATTTTTGAAAGATTTAAAAGGCTGTTTAAAATCTGACAAAACAAGTAAATTTAATGTGTTTTTTGAAAGACCCAGAATGTTCATATGGTTACTTGTGTGTTACTTTGTAATAGTTTCAAAGTATTTAAGCATTGCTACAATAAAGCCTGTACTATGTTTTATTTTAATGTTTGGTGCATTAATATGGTACATTGTATTTATTGCTTTTATATCATCAAATATAGCAGAGAAAGTTTTAAGATATGCAAGTAGTGCAAGAAAGATTGCGACCAATACAGAAAAAGAGCGGTTAATTCCGCTCTTTAAAGAAGTATATACACAAGCATTCAGAAATAACAAATGTATAGGCAGAAAGATAAAGCCTTACATAGTTGACAGTATGGAAGTAAATGCTTTTATAATCGGCAGAAATACGCTTGTAATAACAAGGGGAGCAATAGAGACTTTTAATGATGAAGAATTAAAAGGTGTTATGGCTCATGAGTTTGGGCACATAAATCACTATGATGGTCAAATAACACTTTTGGTAACATTTTGCACAACAATATTTCTATGGCTTTTTATTGGTGCAAGTTTTGTTTTCAGACTGCTTGAAAAGCTGTTTGAAAATAACTTTATAGGTGATTTGCTTGGAATAATTCGTCAGGTTTTTGAATCGGTTGTAAAATTTGTATTGTTTATATGGACATTGATAATATCAGGCGGTAGCAGAAATAAAGAGTATAAAGCTGATATGTACACAAAAAGTATTGGCTATGGTGAACAGCTAAAAAGTGCATTGTATATACTCTATGATATGGAAATATCTGATAAAAAAGGGCTAATGCAAAATTTAAAGCGAACACATCCGATTTTAGCCTATAGAATTGAAAGGTTAGAAATTTCACAAAATGGGTAAAATTGTCATATAATATAAAAAAAGGCAATAACCTTACATAAAGTAAAATCATCACCTATATTTTCGTGAAAT
>CAVBYX010000057.1:0-62425 GCA_963599905.1 Acutalibacteraceae bacterium | reverse complement strand
TTGCTTTTGACACGGTTTCAACCTGACTTTCAAAGCTCGGATTTGCATATTCGCCGAAGTTTACAGACACTTCCAATCCCTCAACAATGCCCTTGCCGTTGAGTTCACTGTCTGCATTGAGTACAACTTCAACAAGGCTCTGAAGTGCGTTCTGCGTAATTTTGACAAGATTTTGCCTTGTGTAAAGGGTCGTCTTTTCCTTTTCACGCTGAGCGTCTGCGTTGTCGAGTTTCTTTGTGTCAATACCGAGAGTTGACGGAGATATAATGCCCTGCAAACAAAGGTCGAGGGCAGTAATGTATGAACTCAAATAGCTTTCGTGCTGAATCTGCGGACTTTCGGTATAAATTCTGTTGCCGTTGCCGTTTTCCGACATATCGTTGCCCACAGTGATAAATCGATTGTCAAACGGATTTGGCGATATCGGCTGACAGGTTTCGGGATTTCTCGGCACAAGGCAGTCAGGCACATACTGCTTTGTTCGGCAGGCTCTGAGTGCGTCCATCCATTGTGACCACACTTCATCGAGGCTGTCGAAAGCGTCTGTTTTTATGCCGATAATGCCTGCACCTCTGCCCTTGTGACACGATTTGCCGTAAAGGACAGGTACAGCCCACATATACGATTCGTCAAATGTAACGCCCTTTGAATCAATCCACGACAATGCGTCAACCGTGTGCAGGTCAACCTCTTTGCCGTTGTCATCATACAAGGCATAGCGAATATAGCCGTAACCGTATGTTTCTTCAAAGCGATAACGGCGGTGTTTTTGCATATAATCGGTGTAAAACTTAACCTCTCGGATTCTGCCACGCACATATGTAAAGTCGATGTTTTCGGCAGGATACCATTCGATAATCGGCAACGCTGAAACAGCCGTGTCAAAGCTGACCTTAAAAGCACCGTCACCAACCACACAGAGGTCACATAGCATTTGCTTAACTGCGTCGGACAGCTTGTTCTGCTTTTCAATATCTTCCCAACGCTCTGCATAAGCGGTTGAATTTTTGCTTGTAACATCTGTGCCGTTGTAGTCGGCGATTACGATATTCACAAGCGTTTCACAGATGAGTGCAGGCAAGCCCGTGTGTATTTTACGGATTTCAAGCCCCTCTGTACTCTTTGCCGCCCAAAACATAGTTCTGTTCGTATCAATCTGCTTGTAAAGTTCCGCAAGCTGTCTGCTGTTGCCCCAATACCAAATGCGATTGATAAAGCACTCGGTCAGATGATTGCTTGTTTCCGTGACAGTAATTGTTCTGTCGCTTGCAGGAGTAATCTGCAAAAAGTTTTTAATTCCTGATCTGATAGATTCAGCCATTCTGTTTATCAGCCCCATTTATTTCACTTCCAATAATGTTTTTAAAAGGCAGCCACGCATATTGACCGCTGTTAACGCAGTGGTCGTGACCGTCCTCAGGTGTGTTGTCTTTATCTTCACGCCAGCTGTAAATCTCAAACTCTGCAATCGTGTTTTTGCAATGTTCAATCACAAAATAACAGTCAGTAGCTAGCCAACCAATCACAAGATTAATTCTGTCGATAATCTTCGTTTTCTTCCATGCATTTGCAAAGTCATAGATACAGCCGTATTGTCTCTTATACTTTTGAAATTCTGTAATTGTCGCTTGGTCCGCATTATCAATAAAAGCAGTCCTCGCAAAGCCCCACTCATCTCGGTTGCGGTCAAGAAAATCAATAAAATTTCGTACCGTGTCACTCGGCGCAATAGGTGTTTGCATTTCAGCATTGTTATACACCCTCTCATCAAGCTGAACACACTTGCCGCAATTAGTAATGCCGTAAAATGTCATTGCGATAGTGTCAGGCGACTTCTGCGAATAGGCGGTATCAAGTCCTGCCGTAAACTGAACAAAGTGTTCCGATTTGCGGTTATAGTTCAAAAACTGCCTTGCCCACTCTTTTGTTTTTATGTGTCTTGCCCTCTCAAAGTTTGAGAATACAAGTCCTGTTGCTCTTCCTCGCAAGCCGAGAATTTTATTTTTATAAAGCTTTGTGCCTCGGGGAACATTACATTTTATTTGTTCGATTTTTTCTGTACTTAAACCGTAATTATGCTCAAAAGAAAAGAACCAATGCACCCAGCCTGGCTTTGGTTCTTCATTAAGCATATTTAAAATTTCATTCGGGGTTTCATTCTGCCATTCTGGCAATGGTCGAGAACAATTAATATACTCTCTGTAAATAGGTAAATTGGGGTCATCAGGATTAAGTGTTGCCATAAGATAATCACAACGCATTGATGCCTCACGAACATACTCCATATCTGCTATATTTATCTCATCTATGTACAAACAACCATATTGACCACCAAGAGCTTTTTTCCAGCGTGCTTTATTATCATATCCAAGAACATAAATAATTTTGTCACCTTTGCTTGTATGTAACACAATATGAGGCAAACTATATTGGCCCTTACCGTTTGCATTGTAATCGGTTAATGCTCCGAAGTCATCAATTATACCCAAATCCTTATTTATAATATTCTTTTCGATTGTGCCTAAATCAAGTCCCGATAATATATGAATTTTCTTTTCTGATTCCGCACATTTGAGTATAAACTTAAAAATTCCAACTGTTGTTTTTCCTGCAGCGGTAGTTAAGTTCCTTCGAGGAATTCAACAGGTGCTTTACATTTTAAAAAAGCTTTGTATTTTGGCGATAATATTAAATTACTCAAAGAATAATCACCTACCTATCATCTGTTAATTGCTTTACAAGCTCATCAAGTTTTGAGGTTTCAGTTTTTAAAGAACCATCAATTTCAACTTTGTCGGTAAACAAACCATATCTTTTGCCAAGAAGTGCAGCAGCCTTCAAACGTTCCTTTTCATCTGGTGCTTTTTTCATTTTTTTTGCAGATGAAAATCCTTCACCTTGACCTTCGATAACCACAACTTCAGCCCTTGATTCACCACGTAAGACAGAAGTAAGATACTTCAAGACCTCTGTTGCATCAGCGATTTTTTCAGAACTAATTTTGTCAAGTTGCTCTTGAATATAATCTTTAATGCTAGCATTTGTTAGCAGTCTTGAAGCATTCGCCCTTGCTGCATTATCAGACTTTATGTGCGGATATGCTGCTTTATATGCCCTTGTAGCATTATAATCTTTTAAATATTCAAGACAAAACATTATCTGCTTATCAGTCAGGAGATTCACCCGCCTTTCGTACAAAATAAGAGAAAAGCACTACAAAGGTCCATTAAGTAAATTAAATAAAAAACCTCTGCAATGCTTTTCTAATTGTAATTATACATTATAATTATAGTGACATTCAATAGAAAAACAATGTCAATGTATGTCAATTTGTTTCAGTGCTGCTGCGTGAAGTCTATGAACTTGTTTTAAAGACAATTCCATTTCACAAGCAACACTTTCCCATTTCAAAAAACGCAAGTATCGAAGTCTCAAACATAATTGCTGATTATTATCTTCGATGCCGTTAATAACAACTCTGATTTCTTTTTTCAAATCAACAAAGTTGTTAATTTCAGCATCAATTGCTTTTTCAAGCTCAACAATTTTTATGATAGCATTCTCAAAAGGCGCTTCTTGTTTCTTATCCCCGTAAGGCATTCCGGATAAATTTGGGGAAGAAATACTGTTTGACAATGCACGCAACTGTTTTAATTCTTCAAGGTCACTGTTTATCAACTCATTCAGTCTGTATGCTTGTCTTAAATATTGCTTTGCCGTCACTCTATATCACGCTCCTTAAATTCTTCGTTATCTTACAAGAAGCTTAAAAAAATTTTTATATTCTTTCTGTATTCGATGTTGATTCTTCTTTCTCGTTCTTTTTTTCTTTGCATATTTTGCAAGATGAACAACCCTTTTTGGAACAACATGTTTTTCAATTAATTCATAAGACTCAGTACAATAATTTATAAAAAAGTCCGCGAAAGGTTGTATCAGTTCACGAAAAGCAGAAGCACATTCGCTTATTATTTCAGAAAAAGCTCTGTTGAAATATTGAAGTACACTTTCAGTTTCTTTCATTTTATATCTCCTTAAACATTATTGTTTATTAATTATAAACACAAATTTCTCTGCGGTTAGCAATTATCTCAGTATTTGTCATTGATTGTTCCTTTCATGTTTATTAAACGTCTTCTTTATCTTCAAGCCACTTATTATCAATGAAATAAAAACCTACTACCAATCCACCTATAAGTAATATCAAAAAAATCCAAAAAACTATTATCTGCCATTCGGACTCAAGACTTTCGATTGTATCTTCAATATTCTTATCATAATAAAAGCAAACATTAGTAATGGTGTTGTCTTTAAGTACCGCATATAGTGTTCCTTCGCATTCGGCAGGAGCGGCATAATATACATATCTTATATCTCCTGATAAATGCCACCAATCACTACCTGCATATACTGTTTTTATTTCCCTTTCACTTGGAAAAGGAATTTTGCCATAAAGGAACTCAACCCCAATAAAGTCAATCTTTGTAGAACTTTTTGATTCTTGGCTAACATAATCCCAAGTATAATATTCTTCTTCCGTATAGGTTTCGGTTTCGCCTTTTGAGTTAGTTCTCGTTTTTGTTAATATTCTTGTATGTTTTGTATATTTCTCTTTGACTTTCTTTATGTAGGAAAAGTCTCCCTCGATTTCATCATAAGAAACTGTATCAACAGCTTTAAGTTCACCATATACGAAAGCATTACCTATGCCAGTTCTCATACCGTGTTGAAATACATCTTTGTTATTGTCTATCTGCAATGCTGTGTTGTATTCCTGATAATCATTCATTAAAGAATTACTTATTCCCGATGAAATCATAAAACCAAACACAAGCATTACAGCAATAATGACAATACTAAAGAGGACTTCACGCTTGGTTACTACCATCTTATCCATACATTAGTCTCCGAAAAGATTTGTCGGTGCATTTTCCGATACGTCATAATTTAGGTATGAATATTCAATTACCTCATAACCGAGCATATCAAGAATATTACTGTTTGGAAATTGCCTTACATACTGATTATAAGATTTAACAAACTTGTTAAAATTACTCCGATAATTTGCAATCAAATTCTCTGTGGTTGTAAGTTCAGACATCAGTTCTTTGTAGTTTTCATTGCTCTTTAATTCTGGATAAGCCTCTGCAACTGCGTTAATCATAGTCTGAATCTCGCTTACAGAATTATCAGAGGATGTGCCTCTTGCTTCAACGACAGCCATTAGAGTTTCATATTCGTGCTTATCATATTGTTTAACACAATCAACAAGATTAGGTATAAGGTCTGCTCTGCGCTTTTCCTGCACCTTGACGTCAGACTGAGCCGTGCTGATTTGTTCTTCGTAAGAAATTGCCTTGTTTTTTACGCCATTGAAACCGAATACAAACATCATTGAAACGGCAACGATAATAGCAAGAATAATTAGTGTTAATTTCCAACTAATTTTACTTTTATTTTTTTCTTTAGTCATTTTTATTTCTCCTAAATTAAAATTAAGATAAATTGGGTTTTTGTTTTTAACTCTTGAATAGTATCAAGATATGATGTATCTGCTCAATTTTTATCCCACTCCATTTTTGCTCCGCAATGAGGGCAAAAATTCTCAAATTCATAACGGTTATGAATGATTTGATAAACAGCATCTCTACCGCAATTTTTGCAGCATGCCTCTGCCTGTCCTGCTTTTTTATTTTCACGCATTACCCATATCGAGTGTTCAGTACGTTTCATTTTACACTTCTCCTTTCAACAATTCTGGGTTATCATATATATTTCCGATGACTTCAATTTCACAAAACTCATCATCCCAAATATCATCAGCAAAACCGATATCACACTCCTGCCCATAAATATCCACACACAATGTGTGACAACAATAATAAACTTTAGTTAAATATTCATAGTCATAGTCATCACTTTTTACTCTAAGAATATCTCCTTCAAAAATTTTAGTGCCGTTCTTGTCTTTTAAACCTGTATACTGCCCAATTGTTCTGTAATCAATTTCGATACCGCTTATACCGTTTGTATTCGTCATTTCGGCAGGCAACTTTTTAAACTGTTCATCATACAATTTTGTAACTAATCCATAAACCCATTCTCCATTCTTGTATTCTGTTCGATGGCAACCTTCGTCACGATTTATCGCTTTACCTCTAAATAATATTTCTCTCAATGTCATTCTTCCTACTTTCATTATTTTTCAATACCTGTTCGGCTTCTTCTCGTGTGAAAAATACTGTTTTCCCGAAATCGCGTTGAAATAATGTTAAAGTTGTGCCGCACTGTAAAATTATACAACTTCCATAAAAAACAACTCCCTTAACGATACGTTCAACAATCTTATTTTTACCTCTTCGTTCACAGAGCTGGAAAACTTTATCGTTAATACGACACGGCAATTCTACAAATCTTGTTGTATCTTTGAAACTTTCGCAATATAGCTCTACTGCGTTTTCTTTATTTCCTTTGCAAATATCGTTTTCTGTTTTGCAACACACATCACAGTATAAGCAGTCTTTACAACTCGCCATTAATATCACTCCTTAACACTCAAAAAACACTTTAACATATTGACCCGGCACATCAGTCTTAAACCATAAATTACCGTAATAATCATCACATAAATAACCAGTTGATTGAGCTACAAAATATTCCTCTGTTTCATTTCCACTTCCTCTAAAAGATGCTATATCCGCTTTACTAAGAGTAACAAGTTCCGCTGTATTCCAATCAATGCCTTCGCCTATGTCGTCATATTTTGCGTTAATTAATTCAATTAATCGTTTTTTCTTTTCATTAAGCATTGCTATCTTTTTTATTTCTTTAAATATAGTCATTCTTGCTCACTCCTTATCCATTCTCGCACCGCAGTTAGGACAAAAAGCATATAAATCGTCGTACTGTGAGCGTACAAGTAAAACATAATGGCATTCTGAGCAACGGTACGCCCAATTATTTCCATAGCGTTCCCACTTTGTTTTATTTCTCGCATACCGTTCACACACTGTTGCTTCGTTGTGTTTACTTTCGTCAACGTCAATAATGCGTTTTACATTTTCGGCGTTTTGCTTTGATTTGAAGTACAAAGAAAAAGTGCCTCCGTTATAATCAGGTATATCCAACGCATAGTCACCGCAAATATCACGGATTTTTAATTCTTTTTCAGCCATTTTCTTCACCCTCCTCATAATTAACAACTTTGCCGTTGTCAGTATAATCTCGTCTGTCAAATTCAAGTTTCAGCTTGTCAATAACAACCCGGTCAATGTGCTCCCAAAAGACTTCGTCCGTGTCGGAGTGTTCGATTATCTCTGTCATCGACTTCAGTGCTTTAGCACATCGGTCTCTACCAAAACCAAAATCTTTGTGTAGAGCAAAAATCATTGTCTTAAAAATACGCCTTGTGATGTCCTTAGTTTCCTTGTCTTTGACTTTTTGATACTCCTTGTCGGCAATGCGGTTAATCTCAGCCATAGTCTCTTTTTTTAACCTAACAGGTATTCTCGCTTTCAATGCCTAGACTCCTTTCTTCAACTTTATCAAGTGCCGTTATAATTAATGAGCTGTTTGCTTCAACGTCTTGCAATTCTGCTTGATAGTAAAACTGACCTGTTATAATATTTCGTCTGATAGTGCAGCCTGTCAGGATATATTCTGAGCTATCGTACAACACTTTTTTTCCAAGATTTCTCTTGATTTCTGAAATATTCATATTTCCTCAATTCTGATATAAATACCCGGGACCTCTGCCCAAAATTTTTCACAGATTTCTGAACACACTAATGCGTCATCAGTCCAAAAGCCACATTTCGTCATACAATCTTTGAGCATCTTTTGTAAATTGTCTGTATCGGGCTTTGTTATACGGTATTCACCGTCTTTATGCCTGCCTCGTGGGAACAACCAACATACTTTAAGTTTTATTCCACGCTCATACGGCTTTGGTGGTTTATATTGTTTAAGACATGTAATCAACAATGTCTTTGCTGATTTGATTCTAGGCGAATCATAAAAAATTGGTTTGCCTTTAACCACTGTAACTCGATGTTCTTGAGCCGTAACAGTTGGCACTTTATCCATATGCATAAAAAATTCTGTTACTTTACCCATAAAACCTCTGATTCTTCCGTTCATCTTTTGTAATATAAATTGCATTTGGTTTAGACATTTCAGCTATTCTACCTGCAAGCGCTTCATCTATATTTGATATTTCTTTGATAGAAAGTTCGGAACTTATAAGCGTCGGTAATTGTTCGTTGTACCTATAATTGATAATCTTAAATGTTGTATCTACATCAGCCTTGCTCGGGCTTTCACCTGAACGTGTTTTGAAAAAGTCATCAATATAAAGTATCCCAGCATTTTTTGCTGTATTCAAAAGTTTATCGTACTGTTCCGAATCTGTTACTGCTTGCTTAATAGCAGTAATTTCATCTCCCCAAAGCATATACCTCGCAGCTCTACCCCTTTTTAGTAGTTCCCCGACAACAGCAGTGCATATATGAGTTTTACCGCTGCCAGATTGTCCACCTATGTAGAACCATCCCATTGGATTATTTAAATACTCAAGAGCCTTTTCTTTGATGCACTTTTGCCATTGACTATTGACATTATAATTCTCAAAGCTGTATCTCTCCATTAACTTTGAAAGACCACTGTCTTTAATTTTTTGCATTTCTGTTCTAATTTTCAAGCAATCACAATTACGACTTACGATTTCCCAATATTCGTCACTATAAAAGTCACTTCTTTTGGCTGAATAAATAACACCTTTGTTCTTGCACTTCTCACAATCATAATTTTTAAGATTTCCATGCAGAGAATTAAGAATATCAACATCACGCTTAGCCTTCTCTTCTTCAGAAAGTTGTTCACAAGACAATTTCCCCTGTTTTGTGATTGAATTTTGTAGTATTTGTTCTACCTTGTGCATTTATATTTTTTTCACTCCTTGCCTTTAACCATTTGTTTATGTATAAACTGATTTCTTGAGATGTCTTCCTCTTCTCAGAATTTATTTCAAAGTATTTTGACATTTTTAAGAGCTCAGTTTCTACATTCACAGACGGATAACTTTTTTTGTATTCATCAAGAATTGAAAATGGAATGTTGTAAAATCCATTTTTTAACTGTAGAGAAATAAAAGTATTCTGTTCATTATTTTCTTTACTTTTATTTTCTTTACTTTTATTTTCTTTTATTTGTTTCATTTCCATTGCATTAACTAGAGTTTCTGTTGCATTAACTAGAGTTTCTGTTACAGAAACTCCGTTTTTGGGTGCATTTATTAAAGCCACCTCGAGTTTCTGTTTTTCGAGTAGCCAAAATTTAGATTTATCCACCTTGTTCCTAACAGTCACTGAATCGTAGCGTCGCTGAATTCCGACAGAGGTCATAACATTTTGCCGCAGGAGGTCTTTATCAAATAAGCCTATATCCGCACAATAATCTATAACTTGCCACACAAGGTCTTTGTTTTTAATCCATTTTGCACCAATGTCTCTGCACAACGTTAAACATACTTGCTGCAAAGGTACATCAAGAAAATATCCGCTTTCATAAATGTATTGCAAACAGAAGTCATATATCGTATATCCCAGCGGACCATATTCATTGAGTAAGTCCATAATTTTAAAATCGTTTCTTCTGTTTGTGTCAGCAGGATAATAGTCTAAGCCCTTTTTAGCTGGTCTTGCCATAGACATCAATCCCATTCAATTTATTAATTTTCGTGAGCGTGCATATAAATAAACGAGCTTTGCTCACCCATATTTTTATAAAGCCATTCGTCTGCCTGCTGTTTTGATAAATGAGTTCTAAGTACTCTATCCTCATACATATAACCGCCGCAAGCAATTTTATTCTTCATTCGTTCTACTATTTCATTATTATCATAATTAGCCTCTATCAAATAGAGGTCATAATCTTTTGCTCTGATACGTTCAATGCTGCTTGTATCTGTTGCATAAATTAACTTGAATGTACTCTTTGCTGTACTAATGAAAATTTTCCATGCACAATTTGGTACATCATGCATAAGCATTTCGTTTTCAAACATAAATTTGCCCACTTGATACCACTTTTTTGATTCAGTAATAAATGAGCTTTTATAAATAAATTCTGAACAATCTTTATATAAAGCACATGCAAGGTAGCCGTTATATATAATCTTAATGCTCGGGTGTTCTGTACAAAGCCTGCGTAATGTACTTGTGTTCAAGTGGTCGCTATGCTGATGTGTGAGAAAAATATATTTTATCTTATCAGCATATGCCGACAATCGGCAGTAAGGTACACCGCAGTCAATCAAAATATGGTTATCCAACAAAACTGCATTACCTTTACTGCCTGTTGAAATGATTTTTAAATCAATCATTCTGCAAAGTCGTCAATCGAAAACGGCTCACTCTCTGACTGTACCAGCATTGCCGGTGGTTCATCCTCAAAAGGCGGAATATCATCACTTACAGGTTGTGTACTATATTCTTCGCCAATATCATAATCAACACTACCGTCATTGTTTATAGCGTGTGTATCCGCTTCAAATGCATTTTGCATTTCTACCGACATAACACCCCACTTTGAAATAAGTTGTCTAAGCATTGTCTTTTTAGCCATACTGTCAAAGTCTTTTGCCCAAAATGTATGTGCAGTGCCTTTGTTTATATCGTTTTTATAACCTGCCGAGTATCTGAGTGCGTGCTGTTCCATTTTGTCTTTGCTCCAATAAAGAGCCTTTTCAAAGCCGTTAGTATATCTGAAACAAGCGTAATATCCGATAGTTTTTGCAACTGCTCTTTCGCTTTCATCTGAGATGAGTTTTACATCAATTTCTTCAGTAAGCGGGTTCCAGTTTACAAGTTCGCCTTCTTTTATTTCAACTACATTAAGCCTTTTATACTGGCCGCTGCGAATAGCAAGTTGAATATAACCACGATAACCAAGAACGAATGTAGCAACAGTTCTGTTATTCTTTCTGTCATTAAAAGGAACTATGTAATACTGTCCGAGCTGTGGTGACGGTGGGAGACCAAGAGAATGACCGCAGAGTGCAGCGGAAAGAATAGTGCCGGCATCGCATTTCTCAAGTTCTTTATTTGTGCTTACCACTGAAGTAATTGCAGCAGTAAACTTCTGGATTTCTTTCGGGCTTTTAAGAGAATTTGTAAGTGCCTGCTGAAAGCCCTGTGTATTAATCATTGCTGAAAACTTTGGTTTACCCTGCATTGCTATGTTTGAATTTGTCATATAGTTACTCATATTTAAGTCCTCTTTCATTAATTAATTGTTTAATTACTGCTGCAAAATCTCCGAGTTGAGACTTAGTACCATAGATTGTGAAAGTAAGTGGATATATCTTTTCGTCTGACTGTTCTTCTGCTGGAGGCGCTACTTCATTAGGCACATTAGCTGAAAACGGCTCGTATTCTCTAATGTTAAGCTGTTCGTTAAGTTCAGCCTTTTCACGCTCTGCTCTTTCAGCTTCTGCCCTGGCTTTTTCTGCTTCAATAGATTTGTATCTTTCAGTTACTGTTGTAATTGAACTTGATACATTCAGACTGCGTTTATATTCGTATAGAATTTCATCTTTATGCTCTTGTGTTGATATAAGCTTTAAATCATCCATGACCTTGTCAAGGAAAGCTTTGATTGTTTCTCTAAGCTTCTTTATAGTTAATGTCATAGTTATGCTTAAACCGACTTGCTCAAGTTTTACAAAGTCAATGCCAAGAGCATGAGAATATTCATTGAAATAAGCTTTTGCTTTTTCATATTTAGCATTTTTTAGCCCCTGCTCAATATCAGAAATTTTACGCTTAAGTTCAGAATCAGCCTGTTTATACGGTCCGGAAATACAATTTTTGTAAACATCTTCAAAGCGTTCGTACGGTGTCATCACTTCCGTCTTAACTGCTTTTCTTTGATTCTCGAACTCTGCAAGCTCTTTGTTAAGAGCTGAACGAATTTTCTTAATTTCTTTGTAGTTATCCTCTGTACAAACCATCGAGCAAGCTGCATTCACTTTACGCTCAATTTCAGTTTTGACAGATTCGAGCTTTTCAATAATAACAGGTATCTGTTTAACAACGATGAGCTGTGATTGCTCGTCCAATTGAAAATTTGTTTTTTCGTTCATTTATTCACCATTCCTTTTCTTCAATTTTATGATAATCGCAAGCGCAGTCTTTACTGCAAAATTTATTACCTTCATCGTCTTCATAATATGTATAATCTTCTCTGAGTTCATAGCTGCATTGCGCACATTCACCCATTTTTTGCGGGATAGGTGCATCTGGTGCTAAGCCATAATGCATTCAAACACTTCCTCCCAAATTTGTTCTGCTTGAAATTTCATAAATTCTTCACGAAGAAGACTTGATAAATATTCATCAGTAAATCTGCAACCTTCACAATCACCATAACGTTTAATAATAAAATCTCGCTTCAGTATCGCTGCGTGTAATAGTTTAAAAAACGTACAATCATCAATTTTAGCATTTATTTCACTGCGAAACCTACTCACATCAAGCATTTTATAGCCACTCCTTCATTATTTTTCGCTACTGTTAGCCAAAAGCGTTTGAACTCGTCCCACCTGCCGTCAGATTTGCAATCAGATATGATTTTTTTAATCTGCCACTCTGGTCTATCAAGTATTTGGGAAATTTGAGATATTGTGTTTCTGTCCCTGAAACGCCACAAACAAACCAAATATGCTGTGTCTTCAGTTAATTTTCGAGCTTTATGCGATTGAGAATGTGTTTTCTTATATCGCTGCCATTCCATTTTCCTTTGACATTTCTTCGAACAATATAATTTATTGTGTGCAGTAGATTCAAAGTCCTTGCTGCAAAACGCACAAGTCTTATGATATTTCTTGACTTTCTTCATGATTTAAAATATAATATATTTGATGTTCAAATTATATTTTCCTTTCTTCCGTTGCCGGTGTTCCAGTTCCGACAACGGATTTTTCTTTGTGTTAGATTTTTCATAGATTAATGCGTGTGATACTTCTGATTATCGCAGCTTTCCCCCAGCTTTTTTTGAATTTGTGTTTCAAATCTTCGACATTATATGCCCGCAAAAAAGTAACATAACATACTTGCAGCTCGTCTTCTATGTACTTGTCATCTTTGTAATAGAACTTGATTTGGTAGCGTTTAAGACGTTGTCGTGATTTGAGTTCGTGTTCTCGTCTGTGCGATTCTGCGATTGCTACAAACATAATTAATAGAATTAGCACAAGCATTAAAAACAAGTGAAAACCTTGCATGATGATTATTTTCCTTTCTGCTCGTACTTATTTCGGGTTTCAATTAGCTCAGCAAGTGCTTTTACGTTAGCCGCAAGCTCATTCGCTTTTGATTTATCTTTTGACAGCTTGTGAATGTATTTACACAAATCAACTATCAAATTATCAAGAAAAAGTCTAATGCTGATTATATAACAAGCTATGCTCCACATCTAAAATTCACGCTTTCTCATTCTCATATCTTCAGGGTCAATAAGCAATTCGTAAGGCTCCATTCCTAATGCTTGTGCTGCTCTGACTATTTCTTCAAGACGAAGATTGCCGGGGTTTGTGTTTTTTCGTGCCGAACACGTTGCAGGATTAAGACCAAAGAGCTTGCTCGTTTTTTCTCTGTCATAGCCGTGATAACTCAATCTGCAAAACATTGCTTTTGCAACTCTTAACATATATTCTTTCTCTTTTTCCGCCTTCGTTTTTCTTGGTCTTGGCATATGTATCACCTACTTTCTGTTTTGTTATGTTGTAAAATTCTCTTGTTGATGATATAATTGCACCGAAGAAGAAATTTCATCTTGGATTAATGATAGTGATAATACAAAAATTCAAGCTAAAATTTCAAAAGACGGTGAGATCTCAATAGATTTAAATGAGTTTATGGGGTTAAATCTTTATTTGACTCAGCGTATGCTAAATTCATATCATGACTGGCTTTCCAGACAGCTTGAGGATCAATAACAACATTAATATCTTTTTTGATTGCTGACTTTGAATTTTTACGAGCAAGGTCAGCAATTTCTTTTGGTGTACCTTTGATTGTAATTTCCATATTCAACTCACCTCCTCGCGGCTATCTCATATATTTAAGCCGACTGCTTTTCGTCAGCAAGAGCTTGAACATAACCATTGACGTAAGCCTGCTGTGATACAGAAAGTTGTTTAAGCAGTATAATAAGCTGCTCAGCATTCAATTTGATTTCTGTTGTTTTCATTATTTTCACCTCCTTGTGTTCTGTAACTCAATTATAACGCAATAATCTGAGCTTGTCAACACATTTTTAAGTATTTTTCTTATTTTTTGTGTTGACAAACACAATTTAAAGCGATATAATATCAATAAACCAATAAAGAAAGGTTGTGATAGAGTGACTGTTAATGACAGAGTCAAAGTACTGCGAAAAGAATTGAGATTATCTCAACCACGTTTCGGGGAGGCGCTCGGTGTGAGCAGAGATGTTATTTCTAACATTGAACTCAACAGAGTAGAACTCAAGGACATGATGATGAACCTTATATGCAAGACTTTTAACGTGAACCCACTGTGGCTGGCGGAAGGCGAAGGCGAAATGTTTATCGGCACATGTCAAACTTTACTTGATGATTTAGCTAATGAGTTTAATTTAACAGAATTAGAAAAAAAGATTGTTTCTAATTTTGTGAATTTATCTGAATCTGAAAGAAAGCAAATTATAGAGACAATACATAAGTTAATTACATAAAAAAAGAGACGACTTAAATGTCGTCTCAGCATATCTCAAAGTTGAGTTTTATTTAGTTTTTAAATACACAAAACATATGTAATCGAATATCTTTTTTAATTTCTTTTCACATTCGATTTTTGAGAGCATTTTGTTAATCATCTCTTTGTAGTTATACACAATATCAACTTCTTTCGTTTAAATTTTAATTGTATTATATATCCTTTTTTGTTCGATTTTCAATCGAACGGTACAATTAACTGCTTTGCAGGGATAATTAGTTGAATTTTGCGTATAAAACGTCACATTCGATATACAATAATCTTATGAATATTGCTTTTTTGGATGATGATAAACAGTGCTTAAAACGTTTAACACGTTTGGCAAAAGATATAATAGATAAAAACAATGTCTATGATTTTTCATTTAATTACTTTGAGTATGATAACCCAACTGTATTTTTAGAAGAGCACAAGGAAAAGAAATTCGACGCTGTATTTTTATATTTTGAAAAGAGACACAATGTAGTTGACATAATCACTGAGAAAGAAGAAACATTTATTCAGCGAATTTCAATGAAAGAGCTTGAGCAAAATTTATCTAACATTAAATTTTTTTGCAGATGTCATTCAGCGTATATTGTTAATCTCAGAAATATAAAAAAATTTACAGATAAGCATATTATAATGAATAATGATGCTCAAATCAGCGTAAGC
The DNA here is from genome assembly GCA_963599905.1 of Acutalibacteraceae bacterium. GTDB lineage: Bacteria > Bacillota > Clostridia > Oscillospirales > Acutalibacteraceae > Ruminococcoides. Next base: position 46,973 of record CAVBYX010000057.1, on the reverse strand, counting down.
AAAAAATATCATGCAAACTTAATTCGTAAATTAGCTTTGATTTTTTAATAAGGAGTACAAAAATGGGATTTTTCGATACATTCAAAGGGAAGCAGTATAAACAGCAGTCTGAAAACTTACAAGCTGAGCTTGACCGCTTAAAAAGCACATTTACACCTGAAATGTGTAACGCAAGTGAACTTATGAAACTTACAGATAAGTTAAACGATGAAATCAGCTCTTTGAATCAGACTATTTCCAACCGCAACGAAACAATCTCTTCTCTTGACAGTCAAATTTCAAACCTGAATAAAACTATTAAATGCAAACAGGACGAAATAATAGACATTGATGAACAAATTGAAATGCAAAGCTTTGGTCTGTACACTCCGAAATATGATTTTGCTTCTTCAGATATGTACAAGGACAGGCTCACGGAAATTCGTAATAAACAAAAAGCACTTATAAAAGAAAATAAAGCCGTAACAGGCAATATGAATTGGACCGTAAACGGTAGTAATGCACAAGGCAAGAAAATGGTTAAGGATATGCAAAAACTTCTTTTGAGAGCCTTTAACAGCGAATGTGACGAGCTTATTGACAAGGTTAAGTATAATACTTTTGATACAGCACATAAGCGAATGCAGAAATCTTTTGAAGCAATTTCAAAGCTTGGCAAGATAATGGATGTTGCTATTACATACAATTATTTTATGCTAAAATGTGATGAACTTTGTCTTGCTCTTGAATATAGAAAGAAAAAGCAAGATGAAAAAGAAGAACAAAAAGAGATACGTGCAAGACTTCGTGAAGAAGCAAAACTTCAAAAAGAAATTGAAGAAGCTCGCAAGAAAATCAAAAAAGAACAAACTCATTATCAGAATGCACTCGAACATATAAACAAACAGATTGATTCTGCAAATGAAGAAGAAAAAGCAGAACTTCTCAAAAAGAAGTCAGAAATTGAATCAGAACTTACAGAAATTAACAAGTCAATTGAAGATATTGATTATCGTGCCACAAACGCAAGAGCAGGCTATGTTTACGTTATTTCAAACGTCGGCTCATTTGGCAAAGATGTGTATAAAATCGGCATGACACGCAGGCTTGAACCACAAGAGCGAGTTGATGAACTTGGTGACGCTTCTGTTCCATTCAATTTTGATGTTCATGCAATGATATTCTCAGACAATGCCCCTGCACTTGAAGCAGCACTGCATAAAGCTTTTGAAAATAGAAAATTAAATATGGTAAATACCCGAAGAGAATTTTTTAATGTCACACTCGAAGAAATTGAGGATGTTGTTAAGAAAAATTACGATAAAACAGTTGAGTTCACAAGACTTGCTCCGGCAGAACAGTACCGTGAATCGCTAAAAATCAAAGAGCACTTAATCTCTTAAAAAGTTGTACATAAAATTTTCCGTGCGTTTTTCTTCAAATCTATCCGCAAACGAATGTAAATCGGTACCAACTATGTAAAATGCAATGGTTTTTACATAGTTGGTCGCAAAAACACATGAAAAATCAAGATAAATAATTAATAATAAAAAAGCCGCCCTGCCCGAGGACCAGTCGAACAGAGCGGAAACCACCACACATGGGTGCAGTGATACTACTAAAAACAATGATATTGTATCACATTCCCTTGTGTTTTTCAAGTAATTTAAAACGCAGGGAATTTTTGCACCCTTTTTTAACAAAAGGAGTGTTTAATATGGCAGAGCCCAAAAAATTACCGTCAGGTTCTTGGCGAGTGCGTGTTTTTCTTGGCAAAGACAAAAACGGTAAAAAAATATATAAATCTGTCACAGCTTCAAGTAAAAAAGAAGCAAGAATCGAAGCAGACAAACTTGAACTTTCATTTAATTCATCTTGCGTAGATTATAATAACTTAACTCTTGAGCAAGCATATGATATGTACATAGACAACAAGTCATCCGTTTTAAGTCCGTCAACAATAGCCGGATACAAAAAATGCAAACGTAATTATTTCAAAGAGTTAATGCCGTTTAAGCTTAGTAAGCTTACGACAGTCATGATTCAAAACTCAGTAAATGCTCTTGCTGCCGCACACAGCTCAAAAACTGTCAGAAACGCTCACGGTTTGTTGTCAGCAGTGCTGAAAACATATTATCCGAATATTCAATTAAATACAACATTGCCACAACGAGTTAAGCCAAGCTATACTATTCCAACCACAGCAGAAATAAATAAGCTGTTAGGTATTGCAAATGACGAAATTCGCATACCGATTTTGCTTGCGAGCCAGGGCGGATTAAGACGTTCAGAAATATGTGCACTGACTCTTGAAGATTTTAACGATTTCGGCGTTAATGTAAACAAAGCAGCTGTTTATGACGATAAGAATAATGTTACAGTAAAAACAACAAAGACCGTTGCCGGCACACGATTTGTTCCACTGCCAAAAGCTGTATTAGAACAAGTGAAAACATGGAAATTTTTCGGAATTACCCCAAACCGCCTCACGCACTGCTATGAAAAACTTTTGAAAAAATCAGATGTTCCACACTTTAGTTTTCACAAACTTCGGCACTACTTTGCTTCGGAATGTCACGCACGTGGTATTCCTGACCAATACATTGCAGAAATCGGGGGCTGGCAAACTGTGGAGATGTTACACAATATCTATCAGCATACGTTGCGAGATAAAAAGAGCGTAATGTCTGCGAAAATTGTTGAAATCTTTGACTCAAATTTTCAAAATTCTTTTGAAGATGACACAAAAGATGACACGAACAAGAAGCAAGCCTGATTATTACTATGTTTTGAGTTAATATTTTTGGGGTTCGAATCCCCTTCTCTCCGCCAAAATTTAAACGCAGCAGATAAGCCAAAGTAACTTGAAACGGCTTGTCTGTTGCGTTTTATTTTTTATGAAAACTATCAATTTTTAAAACCTAACATTATAATTATATCATTTTTATAAACTGCGTTCAATAGATTTAAATAAAATAAAAATATAAATATTTTTAATAAAACTGTTGACAATGTTAATTTCATTATGTATAATATAGACAAGATAAAAGTTAAGGAGGTTTTAAATATGAAAGTAAAGAGACCTTTATATAATCACATTAAAAACTACTTACGGAGTTTGCCGCCTAACAATTAATTCCCGATACATTAAGCGGAAATTAAAGCTAAGCAATTGTGACAAAGCAACTGATAATTTTAATGTTATTAAACATCTGTATTTTTAATCAAGTATATGCTTTGATGCAAACTTACAATCTGATTTAAGTTAGAAAATAAACTTTCATTTAATATATTATTTCGTATATTCGCAGATTGTATTGCCTCAATATGTGAATGTTAATTAAAACTCATTGTATTGGGAATAAAAAAGAACTTGCTTATAATTTAATATTAATAAAAATTTATTTACGGTGGTTGGACCAATGAGAATTTAAGTTTTTACTTAGTTTGACTAAGTACAGATACATAAAATAACTCGATTGGAGATTTTACCAATGACATATTAAGTTTACATTAATGAAATAGTTTTTCGTTAATTTTAATGTCAGACTGTTTAAGATAGCTTAAGGATCTAAAATCAAATGATAAGATAAATATTTTGAATCTTTACAGTTAGCATATTGATAATAATTGTAAACTTACAGAGTATTTTAGCAGGAGATTATTCCAATGTAATACTTAATTTTAAACGGATCAATAAAATTTTGATTAAAGGGTGAGACCAAAGTACAGTTAAATATCCCCTATTATCAAAGCAATATCATTTCATCTGTTGAAATGATATTCAATCACAACTAAGATTATTAAACGTCCGGGCGACAATAGTTGTCCGGGCGTATTTTATTGCAACTTTAACAGGTTGACAACGCAACGTAAAAAACAAACAACCGGCTGTTTCTATACAACTGCACATATCAGTTTTAAACCTGAGCTATTCTCTGTTTTTCTTACAGAAACTTAAGTTTACAACAGAGTGCAAGGGAGCGAACCCCTCAGAATTTCAGTGGATGATTATCACTTTCACTGAAACAACGAAAGTCCCCCACTGCTTAAGAGACGAGGGACTTCCGTATTACGTTATATATTCTGTGCCGAATTTTAAATCAGTAGTTTTCTGAGTGAATTTCAAAAAAACTTTGTGGATGGTTACAGGTCGGACATACCTCGGGGGCTTCCTTGCCAACAACAATATGTCCGCAGTTGCGGCACTCCCAAACCTTGATCTCGCTTTTTTTGAAAACTTCCGCTGTTTCTACATTATGAAGTAATGCACGATATCTTTCTTCATGGTGTTTTTCAATTGCGGCAACAAGACGAAACTTGCACGCAAGCTCTTTAAAACCTTCTTCTTCGGCTGTTTTAGCAAACTCCTCATACATATCTGTCCATTCATAGTTTTCACCCTCGGCGGCAGCAAGTAGATTTTCTGCTGTATCGCCGATTCCGCTAAGCTCTTTGAACCACATTTTTGCGTGTTCTTTTTCATTGCTTGCGGTTTTTAAGAAAAGATCCGCAATCTGTTCAAACCCCTGCTTTTTGGCAACAGATGCAAAATACGTATACTTATTACGTGCCTGTGATTCGCCTGCAAAAGCAGCCTCGAGGTTCTTTTCTGTCTGTGTTCCGGAATATTTTGTTTTTTTAGCCATAATATTGCCTCCGTTAAATTAAATAATAAAATTATATAATGTAGTGCAAACATCGTGCGCATCTTAAGTTGGTGCAGACTTTTTCAACTACGTTAAAACTAATTCAAAATTACTCTTCTTCAGGATATTTCATTCCCCAGCTTTTGCGGATGTCGGTCATAATTTTCATAACATCTTTTGTGTAATCAAGGTGCATAAGAGCCGAGTTGCCCTCTATTGCCCTTTCCATATCTTCAACCTCATAAAGCAAAGCATCCTTTGTCTGACCTTCGGATATTTTTTCGGTGTGACCGTCAGCTGTATATGTAATTGTTGCCTCCATACCTCTGGGATATTCAAAAACTTCAACATATCCTTTGTCAAACGAAATTGTTCCTCGCTTCGGCTGTTTTGCATGAAGTGAAAGAATGACGGTTGCCATCTCCTCGTCTTTATTCTTTAAAAGAATACTCGCCTGCTCGTCAACGCCTGTTTCGGCATATTTAACCTGCGACAAAACATCGCTTGGGCATGAACTCATAAACATACGAACAAACGAAAGTGCATACACTCCGATGTCAAGCATTGCTCCGCCTGCAAGGTTGCGGTTAAAAAACCGATTTTTCATATTATACTCTTTATAGCTGCCAAAATTCATTTGAATAAGTCTAAGTTCGCCTAAATCGCCCGAATTGACTCTTTCAAGCAGAACTTTGTAAATCGGCATATGAAAAATTGTCATCGCCTCTGCAAGTACAACGTGATTTTTTTCTGCAAGAGCGATTGCCTCGTCAAGCTCTTCGGAATTGAGTGTTATCGACTTTTCGCACAAAACGTGCTTACCTGACGCAAGTGCCTTGCGAAGATATTTTATGTGCGTATTATGTGGTGTGGAAATGTAAATTATGTCAACATTTTCATCTTTAAACAGCTCGTCAATATCATTGTAAACCTTTTCAATGCCGTATTTTTCGGCAAAAGTCACCGCCTTTTGGTGGGTACGGTTTGCAACGGAATAAAGCTTCTGCCCTCTGCTTTTAAGTGCGTTTGCAAGCTCATTTGCGATAACCCCACAACCGAGAGTTGCCCAGTTGTAGTTTTTCATAAAAACACCTCCGCTTATATTTTTGAGAAAAGTGTAACATACGAAAATGCGTCTGTCAACGGTTTTCAGAGTGCTTTTTATATCTGCTCCGTACTTTTTATTTTTCGATTTTACCGATTTCACTCACAAAAAAGATTTAACTCGGAGCAACACCGTTATTTGCACGTAATAAGCAGAATCGAAACAAATAACCAGCGTAAAAAAAGAGCGCCGAAAATATTAGATGTTATTTCGGTGCTTAACTGAATCAATGTACAATTCAGGAGGTAATCATATTTTATGCTTACCTTTTTTGCAAAGAGCATATAAAGAAACAACCGACACTTTGTTCGGTTGTTTCTTAGGGGGTATATTGGATTATAGAAGGAATGTATCAAAGTTATAAAGAAATAAGCATTGACATAATAAACAAAAGAAAACTTCAAAAACTATGTTTATTTAATACTCCATAAAATTACAAAATTAAAATATATATCAATGCTTATCTCTTATTCAAACTAACTGTTTATATTGTACCTAAGTTACAACAACAAATCAATTGCATTTGCAACATAAAATAAATTCGTATGTAAAAATTATTAAAACAATTTTGTTGAATATATACAAATAACACTCCTGAGCAGAGGCTTATTGTTATCTTTAAATAGGAGAAATCACACCGCCATAAAGATAATTTTTTCGCAAATGTATATTATCGTCACAAAACATTTAGTGTTGAAAGCAATAATTTTAGTATTTTAGTGTAAAATGTATATATAGAAATTTATATAACAGACAAAAACAGGATTTTTGTTGAAAAACCAATTTAAAAGTGATAAAATTGAAGTATTGGTTTTTTAATCGAAAAGCTTTCTTTGCTTGCAAAAAGCAATGATTGCAACAGTGTGAAGAGAACGTTGGCTCTCGGTTATTCGTCGCACGATAATTCTCTGCTGAAATACCGAACCAATCTTCTCCGCAGAGGCAAAGAACACCTGCACTTAGGTTAAGATTAAAAATCCGTATAAGATAACAGATTTAAGCATATATAGTCGGAGGGAAAGGTTATGCTAAGGGATTTAAAACCCACTGACCGAATAAACGGTTACGACGTACGGCCGGGACATTTTTTAATAAACGGTGCTACGCCGGTGCGGGGAGGTGTTAATTTTACCGTCAGCTCATTCTATGCGACTTCAGTAACCCTTTTGCTTTTTAAGACACATGCCAAAGAACCGTATGCACGCATTCCGTTTCCGGATTCGTTTCGTGTCGGAAAAACTTATTCCATGATAGTTTTCGGACTTGAGATTGATAAATTTGAGTACGCTTACGCAATTGACGGGCCTTACGACAAAGACAAGGGGCTTATTTTTGACAAAACAAAATATGTTCTTGATCCATACGCAAAAGCCGTAACGGGTCAGAGCAACTGGGGTGAAAAGCAGGATGACAGTTGCGTTTACAAAGCCCGTGTTGTATTTAACGATTACGACTGGGGTAATTTTTCAATGCCGTCTCACCCGCTTGAAGAATTAATAATTTACGAGCTTCATGTCAGGGGATTTACAAAAGATAAATCCTCCGGAGTCGAAAATCCCGGAACCTATGCCGGTATCCGAGAAAAAATCCCGTATCTCAAAGAGCTCGGAATTAACGCTGTTGAGCTTATGCCGATTTTTGAGTTTGACGAGATGGGTTCTTACCGCAAATTCAACGGTGAGCAGTTGTATGACTATTGGGGCTACAACACGGTCTGTTTTTTTGCGCCAAACACAAGCTACGAGGCAGACCACGAACATAACCGTGAGGGCACTGAGCTGAAACAGCTTATCAGAGAGCTTAAGGAAAACGGAATTGAAGTGATTCTTGACGTTGTGTTCAACCACACAGCCGAAGGCAATGAGGACGGTCAATTCTTTAGCTTTAAGGGACTTGACAATAATATATACTATATGCTTACGCCGGACGGAAAATACTATAATTTCAGCGGTTGCGGAAATGTTCTTAACTGTAACCACCCTATCGTCAGAGATTTTATTAAAAATTGTTTGAGATACTGGGTAACTGAGTATAAAATCGACGGTTTTCGCTTTGACCTTGCTTCTATCCTCGGAAGAAACGAAGACGGCTCTCCGATGGATCAGCCGCCGTTGCTCAAAAGTCTTGCTTTTGACCCTATTCTCGGGAACGTCAAACTGATTGCGGAAGCCTGGGATGCAGGCGGACTATATCAGGTTGGAAGTTTTCCGTCATGGAACAGATGGGCTGAGTGGAACGGCAAATACCGCGACGATATGCGCCGCTTTCTTAAAGGTGACAGCAACCTTGCATGGTCGGCGGCTCACAGGCTGACGGGTTCAAAAGATTTATATAACCCTGTTCACAGAGGTCACAACGCCTCGGTTAACTTTTTGACCTGTCACGACGGTTTTACTCTTTATGATTTGTATTCATACAACGAAAAACACAATTTTAAGAACGGTTGGAACAATACAGACGGAGCAAACGACAATAACAGTTGGAACTGCGGTTTCGAGGGAGAAACTACAGATGAAAACATAAATGCTTTGCGCATTAAAATGATAAAAAACGCTTTTGCAACATTAATGTGCAGCAGGGGTGCGGCACTGTTTCTTGCAGGTGATGAGTTTTGCAATACTCAGTTCGGAAACAACAACCCGTATTGTCAAGACAATATTACTTCTTGGCTCGACTGGTCAAGAAAAGAAAAGTACAATGATGTGTTTGAATTTTTCAAATATATGATTGCTTTCCGCAAACGCTTTCACGTAATAACAAGAAATGTACGGGAAGCAACGTGCAGCTTTCCGCCGGAAAGTATACACTCGGAAATTCCGTGGAACACAGATTTCAACGAAAACACTCGAATGATAGCGGTAATGTATGCCGGAGCATCGGATAAAATTCCGTCGCTCGATGAGATTGTTTATTTCGGCGTAAATGCATATTGGGGCACGGTAAACGTTGAGTTGCCGGCACTTCCCACGGGCTATGCATGGAAACTGTATGTTGACACGGGAAGAAACCCATGCGAAGTCATTACCGAACATCTTAACATTTTTCTGCATGACAGGCATTATACAATGCAGGGTAGGTCTGTAATTGCAGCAGTTGCCGAAAAAATATACTGATTATTTTAAATTCGGAGATAATGATTAATGTTACCTACAAGAGAAGAAGCCGAAACAATATTAAAAGAAGCTGAAAAATGCAATCCGGGCGCATGGGGCAACCACAGCAGAATTACCGCCTGTTGTGCCGAAAAAATAGCCGATAAATGTGACGGCTTGGATTCGGAAAAAGCATATATTCTGGGACTTTTACATGATATAGGCAGAAAGTTCGGAGTAAGTCATCTCAGGCACGTTTCTGACGGATACTCGTATATGATGTCCTTGGGGTTTGACGAAGCCGCAAAAATTTGTCTTACCCACTCATTTAACAATCAGACTTTAGACGACTATATCGGCAGATTTGACACCACAGAAGATGAGCTTAGATTAATTGAAGACAAGCTCAAATCTATTGAAATGAATGACTATGACAGGTTAATTCAGCTTTGCGATTCTTTGGCGGGTTCCGAAAAAATTCTGAATATTGAAGAACGTATGGCGGATGTTAAGCGCAGATACGGACAATATCCACAAGCAAAGCGTGATAAAAACCTACGGTTAAAACAATATTTTGAAAATAAAATCGGAAAAGATATATACTCGGTTGTAGGCAAAAACAATTAAACAATTAATAAACAAACAAGACCGGTCGGGAGCTCTGCGGCAACCCGACCGGTTTTCAGTTATTATTTTGTTTCAAATGTGAATTTATTATCTTTGCAGTCACACTCAACGGAAGAGTTTTCTTTAATTCTGCCGTCAAGCATATACTCGGATAATGTATCCTCTATTTCGCTTTGAATAGCTCGGCGAAGAGGTCTTGCACCGTAGTTCTCATCAAAGCCTTTATCGGCAATTGCCGTAATCGCCGCATCGGTAAATGTGATTTTAATATTCATATTTTCAAGACGTTTTGCAAGTGTATTGAGCATTTTCTTAGCAATTTGCTTGATTTCGTCCTGAGTAAGTTTATCAAATACAATTATATCATCAACACGGTTAAGAAATTCCGGACGGAACACATTACGAAGCTCGCCCATAACAAGTTCCTTGATATCCTTTTGCGAATTGTCTTTTTCGGAATCGCCTTTCTTAAAGCCAAGTGATTTCTGTTTTTCCGTGATAAGTCTTGCGCCTACGTTTGAGGTCATAATTATTACGGTATTCTTAAAGTCTACCGTTCTGCCCTGAGAGTCGGTCAAACGACCGTCTTCAAGAATCTGCAACAGCATATTGAATACATCGGGATGAGCCTTTTCAATCTCATCAAAAAGCACTACCGAGTAAGGCTTTCTTCTTACCTTTTCGGTAAGCTGTCCGCCCTCTTCAAAGCCTACATATCCCGGAGGCGAACCGATAAGTTTAGATACCGTGTGCTTCTCCATATATTCACTCATATCAAGTCTGAGCATTGCGTTTTCGTCGCCGAACATTGCCTGAGCAAGAGCCTTGCACAACTCGGTTTTACCGACACCGGTAGGTCCGAGGAATATGAACGAACCGACAGGTCGCTTCGGGTCTTTAAGTCCGACCCTGCCTCGGCGGATTGCCTTGGCAATTGCGGAAACCGCTTCATCCTGACCGATTACTCTTTCGTGAAGGACTTTCTCCATATTCAGCAAACGTTCGCTTTCCTCTTTGGTAAGCTGAACAACAGGTACACCTGTCCAGTCGGAAACAATTTGAGCAATAACTTCGGCTGTAACCTCGCCGGAATTGGTTTTCTGATTATCCTGCCACTCTTTTCTTGCCTTATCAAGCTTAGCCTGAACCTCTTTTTGTTCATCACGAAGTTTTGCGGCACGCTCAAAATCCTGTTCGTTGATTGCGCTTTCCTTTTCCTTGTCATAATCGGCAATTTGGTCTTCAAGCTCTTTGACGTCACTCGGAGATGTAAGAGAAGCAAGTCTTACCTTTGAGCAACCCTCATCAATAAGGTCGATAGCTTTATCAGGCAGGAAACGGTCTGCGATATATCTTGAAGAAAGCTTAACGGCAGCGTCAATTGCTTCATCGGTAATTTTTACCTTGTGATGAGCTTCATAGTTGTCACGAAGTCCTTTAAGAATTTGAATTGCCTGTTCCTGAGTAGGTTCTCCAACCTTAACGGGCTGGAAACGACGCTCAAGCGCTGCATCTTTTTCGATATATTTTCTGTATTCGTTAATTGTTGTTGCACCGATTACCTGGAAGTCACCTCTTGCAAGGGACGGCTTAAGAATATTTGCTGCGTCCGCACTGCCCTCGGCTGCACCGGCACCGACAATTGTATGAAGCTCATCAATAAAGAGGATAATGTTTTTGCTCTTCTTAACCTCATCAATTGCCGCTTTTATACGTTCCTCAAAGTCGCCTCTGTACTTTGCGCCGGCAACCATACCCGTAAGGTCAAGGCTGACAACCTTTTTATCTTTTAGAATTTCAGGCACATTGCCCTTGGCAATCTCAAGTGCCAATCCCTCTGCAACTGCGGTTTTACCTACACCCGGTTCACCGATAAGAACCGGATTGTTTTTGGTACGACGCGACAAAATCTGAATTACACGTTCAATTTCTTTTTCACGTCCGATTACAGGGTCAATTTCGCCGTTTTTTGCTGCCTGAGTCAAATCTCTGCCGAATTTTTCAAGCGCAGAGCCGCCCTGTTTGCCGCCATGAGACTGTCCGAAACCTCCCATATTCTCTGAGAAGTTACCTTCGCCGCCGCTTTGCATACTGCCCTCGATAGCCTGTACTATTGCTTCGGTACTGACGCCAAGCTCATTGAGAAATGAAACCGCATAGCTGTCACTTTCGGAAATTACGGCAAGAAGCAGATGTTCTGTGCCTACATAGCCGCTGCCCATTCTTGAAGAAATAAGCATTGCGGATTTAAGTACACGCTTTGTGCGCGGTGTAAAGTCATTTGGCGTCAGCGTTGTTGAAGCGGCAATGCCGTCAACTCCGCTGATTTTATCGCTGAGGGCTTGTTCGGTAACGCCGCATTGCTGAAGTGCGGCGGCAGCTACACCCGAACCCTCTTTTAACAAACCGAGCAAAATATGTTCTGTGCCCACATAGTTATGTCCCATGTCTTGTGCAGTTTCAACCGCAAGGTTAAGTGCGGTGTTTGCCTTTTGAGTAAAGCCTCTGAATTCATACATAATATTTTACCCCCTGTCTTATTTGATTGGGAAGATTTTGGCGAGTGCTACTCGCCGTAGCGTTTATATTAAGCCAAAACCGATTGAATCAGCTTTGCTCTTTCAATATCTCTTTCGTGCGGTGAAAGATTCTTGTTAAGATTTACGGAAAGCGTTGCAGGCTCAACCGATAGCATAAGTTTATCAACGGTTTCTGTTGTAATATTTTTAATTTGTCCCGACACAATGCCAAGACGTACGTTTGAAAGCAACTTCAGAGCTTCATCGTGAGAAATTACAAGTGCTGATTTCAGTACACCGAGGCTTCTGCTGATTGCATCCTGAATATCAATACTTGAACACAGCCTTGTGCGTGCTTGATTTTCCTGAGAAATAAGTTGCATTGTAATATTTTTTAGATTTTCAACGGCTGCTTTTTCGGAGATGCCGAGAGTCACCTGATTTGACAGCTGATAGAGTGCGCCGTTAGGCTCTGTTCCCTCTCCGTGTGCGCCTCGGATAGTAAGACCGAGCTTTGAAAGATTACCGGCGATTCTGCCGATTGCTTTGCTTTTTTCAAGAGCGGGCAAATGGAGCATTACCGAAGCACGCATACCCGTTCCGAGATTTGTGGGACACTGAGTAAGGTAACCGAGTTTATCGTCAAAAGCAAAATCAAGATTCTCGTCAAGCAGTGTATCAAGCTTATCGGCTGTGTCATACGTATCTTCAAGCGACAAGCCGTTACTGATTACCTGAAGCCTTATGTGGTCTTCTTCATTAATCATAATGCTGATTTTCTCATCTTTGCTCAAAAGCAATGCTCTGCCCTCTGATTCGCTGATAAATTCGGGACTGACAAGCCTCCTTTCAACGAGGGACACACCCTGCTGAGGTGTAAGCTCGGACATTCTGATAAAAGAAAAATCTTTAGAAATCGGGCTGTTGCTGTTTTCGATTGCGTTTTTTACCTTTTCGATTATCTTTTCCTTGTCCTGAGCACTGAGCCTGCACGGAAACGGATAATCCTTCAGGTTTCTTGCAAGTCTGACTCTGGTTGAAATTACAACATCATTACTCATTTTTAAGCCTCCGTTTCTTTGATTTTATCTCTGAGCTCTGCGGCGTGTTCAAAGTTTTGTTCCTTAACTGCTTTGTCAAGTTCAGCCTTCAGAGTCTTTATCTTATCTTCTTTTGTCTGCTCGGCGGGCTTTTTTACTTTGGCATTTTCAGCCCGTTTACTGTTTTTTCCGCAATGGGTTGTGTTACCGTGTATTCTGCGAATTGACGGATATAACTCATCGGCAAAAACATCATAGCACTTTGCACAGCCGACATGACCCGTTTTGGCAATTTCAGGATAAGTGGTACCGCAAAACTCACAGCGGGTAGCCTGAGTTCTTGCAGGAAGAACATTTCCGAAAAAGCTTCCCAAGAAGCTTGAAAATTCATCTTCCATATCTGAGAACACATTGGTGTAACCCATTTTCTTTGCACAATCACTGCACAAATCATATTCTTTAAATTCACCGTTAATTATAGTTTTTACATGTGTATTGGCATTGTTTGCACCGCATTTTTGACATTTCATAAATTATACCTCCATTCAACTGTTGAGAGTAAGTAACATATTTTTGAACAAGTCTGCCCGAATTATATCACGCTTATCCTGTTCAATATGTGACAAGGTTCTGTCGGACAATGCCGACGCAATGATTTTTGCAGAACGCAAATCAATTATCTGACGTCCGAGCATATTGTGAAGCATCGCTTCGGCAGCCGCTTTGTCAAGAGTATTGCCAACCGAATTTATTATATGCATAAGGGCTGTTCCCTTATCCATCTTAACACGACTTATTCGAATATAGCCTCCGCCGCCTCTGCGACTTTCTACCATATAGCCTTGTTCGGGCGTAAATCTTGAAGTTATTACATAATTTATCTGGCTCGGCACGCAACCTAAATTACCCGCAAGTTCATTACGCTGGATTTCAGCACTGCCGTTTTGTTGTTCAAGCATTTCAAGAATGTATTGAGCAACCAAATCGCTCATTCTCATTTATGTCGCCTCTTTTCCGCACATTGCTATGCTTATTCGGTTTCTTTCAACCTTGTGATTACATTATAACTTGAAAGTCAGATAAGGTCAAAGTCAATTAAAGTCAGATTTATCATCATAATCTCGCTTATTCTTTGATATTCTCTTTTTTTCTCTCGTTTTCTAACATTTGAATATTTTTTGACTTTTTCTGACTTTGATTTTCAATAAAAAAAGCCTGAAATTCAGAATAACTTCCAAAACAGTCCGGCTTGTCAACACTCTAAGAACCTGCCGTATTTAATGCGACAGCATCCGCACTATTTGAACCGTAAAAAAGCCGTCTGATGCGGTTACATCAAACGGCAAACTTATTTAAAGAAAAAATTACTTATTAACTATATCCTTAAAGCCTTTACCTGCCTTAAATGCAGGAACCTTTGAAGCAGGGATTTCAATTGAATTACCTGTTCTCGGATCAACGCCTGTTCTTGCGTTTCTCTGACGTTGCTCAAATGTACCAAAACCTGTAAGCTGGATTTTGTCACCCTCGGCTACTGCCTTGATAATTGTATCAATTGTTGCATTGAGCGCTTTTTCTGCATCCTTCTTTGTAAGTCCGCTCTGTTCTGCTATTGCAGCTATCAGTTCAGTTTTTTTCATTAAAAAATACCTCCAAGTTATTTTTGATTTATTTTAACTTCATCCCATAGGGAGTTGAGTTGTGAAAGTGGTGCCGCTTTCATATCAATATTGCGTTCTTTTGCAAGAGCCTCTACCTTTGAAAAACGATCTGTAAATTTGTCACAGGCGTCATAAAGCGCATGTTCGCTGTCTATGTTGAGCAAGCGTGCAACATTAACCGCCGAGAATAAAACGTCACCAAGCTCTTCACGTTGATTTTCCTCGTCTTCACTCAGTATTGCCGCTTTCAGTTCGTGACACTCTTCATAGAGCTTATTAAGCGCACCCTCTGCACTCGACCAGTCAAAACCGGTTTTAGCAGCCTTTTGCTGAATTTTGGTGCTTCTCATAAGTGACGGCAGTGCCTTTGACACACTCTGCATTGCCTCAGCCTGTGATTTTTGAGATTTGGTTTTCATTTTAACCGCATCCCAACTTTGGAGTGCTTCTTCGGTATTGTTAGCTACAACCGTTCCAAAAACATGAGGATGACGTGTAATAAGTTTCTTGCATACACCGTCACAAACATCTTCAATACCAAAGCTGTTTTTCTCGCTTTCAATTTCCGAATGAAGCGCAACCTGAAGCAGTACGTCGCCAAGCTCCTCTTTAAGCAACTCGGTATCGTCCGTATCTATTGCTTCAATTGCTTCATACGTTTCCTCAATAAAATTGGAACGAATGGATTTATGGGTTTGCTCTCTGTCCCACGGACATCCGCCCGGCGACCTGAGAATTTTCACTATTTCAACAAGGTCGTTAAAATCATAGTTTTGCTTTTCCTTAAAATCCATTTTAATCCATCTCCGTTATTCTTAAGAGCTGTCAATACAGCTCACAACTACTTATTTTAACCAATAAGATGCCATTTTTCAAGTACTTTTGCAATTTTTTCACCTTTTGGCAAAAATTTTATTTCCGTTGACGTAAATGTTTTCATAAGTAATAAAACAATAAAATAAACTATAACCGCAGCTAAAACCGAAATTATTGTTGATATTCTGTGAGGCATAATATTATTCAATCCCATATTTACAAAAAATGCCGTAGCAGAACTAAAAACAGAACCTATCAAAGGCTTTACCGTTGTTCCGAAAAAGTCGGGGACAACCTTTGAATTTTTTATAAGTAAATACATTCCCACCGCAAAACTGATCGCATACGCAATCAAAGAACCTGTGGTTGCACCCTGAATATTTATTTCCGGTATGCTGACAAACATCCATGTGGTGCCGATTTTTATCAACATACACATAGTGTATATTCTCATCGGTAGCTTTACCTTGCCGATGGCATTAAGCATACTGCAAACAGGAGTGATTGCGGCGGTAAATATTGTTGTTATACCCATAAGCGTAAGTACATTGCCGCCGATATCAACCAGAGCCCGGTCGGAATATATAAGCCCCATTATCGGATGCGCAAGCACACAAAGTCCAAAGGACATCGGCAGTGTAAACATCATGGTCATTCTGACTACCGTATTAATTGACCTTTTAAGCTCCGTTTTGTCACCCTTTGTCCATGCGCTTGTAACGTTTGGCGTTGCGCTTGAACCAAACACCTGGGTTACGGAATTAACAAGTTGCATAAGTGTGATTGCCGCCGAATAACATCCCAACAAACTGGTATGAATTGTAATAGGCTGTTGAAAGAAAACGTCGTCAGAATAATATCCGCTGTATTGCGAGTACAAAGCGTCGGGATTTTGAGTTGCAATATTAAGCAAAACATTTTGAAGGATAATCTGGTCGATAAGAGAACCGAGACTCATTACAAGAGTACCTGTTGCAATCGGAATCGCTGTTTTGCAGATTACAATAAACGTTTCTCTTTTTGTTCTTGCCTCAATAGAATTTTGATAATATTCTTTGGGAATTCCGTCGCCGCCGATTTTGTATTTCAAAAAAATGAATAAAAACGAAAGTATACTGCCAAGAGAAATACCTATGATTGCTCCCGCAACAGAATAAGAAAGTATGGTTTTCTGAGCGTCTGTGCTTGACTCAAAAGTAAACCACAAAAATGTTCCGTTATTATTGTAGGAGTCCATTCCCCATACTATTATAAAGTATGCAAGAAAAGTACCTGCAAGCAACTTTACACCCGCTTCGATTACCTCTGATATGGCGGTTGGGAACATATTTCTCTGTCCCTCAAAATAACCTCTGTAAATAGAAGCCACGCAACCAAAGAGAACCGTCGGAGCAAGACATATCATTGCAGGAATGGAATACGGCTGTTTTATTGCAAATATAGCATACGGAAAGCTTGCGCCGATTATGATAATAAAACAAATTATGCCGACTATCGAAAAAAGCGGTACAGATATCCTGTGCACAAGCTTTACGTCTTTATAGCGTTTTTGTGCCATATTTTTGGACACAAGCCGTGAAATTGCTATCGGAAGTCCGCCTGTTGCAACGGTGAAAATCACGTTAAAAACCTCAAAGGCGTTGCTGTAAAGTCCAAGACCTATTGACGAAGCGCTGTCTCCGAACATTCCGTAAATATTGGCAAGCAAAATTTTATCAAGCAAGCCGAACAGCTTGACAATTATCATACTTATCGTAAGAATTGCGGCGCCCTTTAAAAAGGTCTGAGAAGAATCCTTTTCGGAAGTTACCACCGCATTATATTTTTTAGACAAGTTAAATCACCCAAGATAATTATTCAGCAACTTCATCAGTTGTTTGTGACTGTGCTTCATCGGTTGTTTCCGACTGAACTTCTGCCGTCGACTCCGCACCTTCTTCCGACTTCGATTCCGTTTCAGCGGTTTCGTTTTCTTCGATTTTCGCACCGCAAATATTGCAGTAAAGTGAGTTTTTGGGAACAACCGCATCACATTTAGAGCACTTGCGCTGATTCTTGGTATTGGCAATGTGTTCGTTAATTACCGCAAGGCTATCCTTAAGGTCGGTAATTTCCGACACAAGGGTTGCAATATCTTCGCTGAGGTCAACATCTTGTATCTGAGCTTTATAAGTAAGTGCACCGAGATCTTTAAGCTTTTTGTTTATCTCGCCTCTGAGCTCAGCCGCTGTAATCTTGTGTTTGGACGTGTCATAAACACTTGAAGCCTTTTTTGAAACCGCAGAAGCGGCAGCTTTGGCATTTACTAAAACATCATCTAAAATTCCATCGAATTTTCCCATAATAAAACAACCTTTCTGTTTAATATAATGCAAATTATTATACCACTATTGACGTTAATAATCAACAGTGTTATTTTTTATCCGTACAATCCCCCGCTTTAAGAGAGGGAAACATCCGAAAAACGGTCATAAAACCGTTCAATTCCCGATTTTCTCGCAATTATTTCATCAAATCTGTCAATATATTCATACGGATATTTAAAGTTAAATATCCTTTCAAGATAATCACAGGCTTGATTTTTCAATTTTGTAACTCCGCCCGAACCGCAGGCAAGAATCGTGTGGGTTTCATCCATCACGTATACATTGTACAAACTTTCAAAGCCGGGTTTTGACCAACCCACGTTCTCAAGATTGCCGACCATTCGGCTCTGACGATAGAGATAATACGGTATGTATCCGTTTGAAGTAAGAGATGCCTGAGCATATTTGAGCATTTCACGTGCTGTTTCGGCGTCATTTCTGTTGAGCGAAACACCTTCCTTTGTAAGCGTTGATGCGCGCTTCATACAAAGTGTGTGAACGGTTATACATTCGGCAGAAAGACTTAACATAGAATCAAGCGACGATTTAAAGCTTTCAACCGTATCTGTCGGAAGTCCTGCGATTAAATCGGTGTTTATATTATTAAAACCGCATTTTCGTGCAAGTTCAAAAGCAGAAAAAAACTGCTCAACAGAATGTTTTCTTCCGATAGTTTGCAAGACGCTACTGTTTGTTGTCTGCGGATTTATGCTGATACGACCGACATTATTTTCTTTTAAAGCAAAAAGACGTTCTTTGTCTATCGTGTCGGGGCGTCCCGCCTCAACAGTAAACTCACGACACGTCGTCATATTGAAATTTGTATTAACTGCCTTAATCACACGGTCAAGCTGTTCGGAATTGAGTGTAGTCGGCGTGCCTCCGCCAAAATACACGGTTTCAAGCCTCAGTCCAAGCCGATTTGCCGTTTCGGCAGTTGCCTTAATCTCTTCGCAAAGCAAATTTACATATGATTCAATCAATCCTTTTGCTCGCTCGATTGAAGCCATTACAAACGAACAATAGCTGCATCGTGAGGGGCAAAACGGTATTCCGACATAAAGGCTGAAAGATTCGGGCTTTGAAAGCTCCAAAATTCTTTTTTCGTGCTGTTCGGTGTCATAAGCAAGGTTTAATTTTTCACCGCTTACGAAAAATTCGTCTGAAAATCTTTGTTTTGCTTTATCAACGCCCACCTCTTCGCAAACCTTGCGAAAAAGTTTTACGGGACGAACACCGGTAAGAAGTCCCCAAGGCTGCTTTATTCCCGAATAGCGGCAAAGAATTTTGTACAAAAGCTGAACAGTAATAAGCTCGTTTGAATTATTGTCACCGCCGAGAGAAGACGACAACTCGCCGACAAAACCGTTGATTTCGGCTTTTACGGTAATTCTGTCTGCCGATTCAGCCAAAATATACGGAGCCACAGGGGTTTGTGTCTCCCGACACACGGCTATTTTTTCGTTTGGAAAAAACAACCGCGTTAAGTTTTCAAGTTCAAAATGAAAATTATTGTTTTTTACATACAAATTCATATCAAAGTGTTCTCATAGTGTTCTCATAAGCGGATTGTATTTTCTTTCATGGTTAAGCGTTGTAAGCTCTCCGTGACCCGGAATAACCTTATAATCCCCGTCCAGGTCTTTGAGCTTTTTAAGCGAAGCCGCCATATCGGCATAATTGCCTGTCGGCAGGTCAACCCTGCCGTAGGACTCGCAAAACAGGGTATCGCCGCACAATATTACATCATCAAAAATATAACTGCCGCATCCGCTCGTGTGACCCGGAGTTGTAATATATTTTATCTCGGTTTCGCCCAACATAAAGCTGTCACCGTCTTTAAGCAAAATATCCGCCGAGAACGGTTCGAGATTCAGACTGTGTTTTGCGGTAAGATTAAGGGCAGGATTGCTGAGAGCTTCGTTATTCTTTTCTCCCGTTACAATCTTTGCGCCAAACATTTCGGCAATCTGCTTTGCAAAGCATATGTGGTCATAGTGACCGTGGGTAAGCATTACGTATTCAAGATGACCGCCGTCGGATTTAATTTGACTTATAAGCTCGTCACTGCGTCCGCCCGGGTCAACAACCGCGGATTTTCCCGTGGCTTCATCCACAAGGTATGTGCAGTTGGTTTCAAGAAAAGTAACTTTGTATATTTTTATCTTTATCATCGTTTCAAATCCTTTGAATTAATATCTATTGTTACAGGACCGTCGTTTAAAAGCGAAACCTGCATATCCGCTCCGAAAATTCCTTTTTCAACAACGGCAACGCCGTTGTCAAGCAACCTTTGACAAAAATACTCATACAGCGGATTGGCAATTTCGGGACGTGCCGCACCGATAAAACTCGGACGTCTTCCGTGTGAACAATCGGCGCATAATGTAAAGTTGGAGATAACCAAAGCGGAACCGTTGACATCGGCAAGCGAAAGATTCATCTTGTCGTTTTCATCGGTAAATATTCTCAGCCCCGATATTTTCGAAGCAAGAACATCTGCTTCAACCTTATCGTCATCCGCTTCTACTCCGAGCAAAATCAAAAATCCTTTTTCTATCTTGCCGACTGTTTTATTATCAACGTCCACCTGTGCATGTGATACACGTTGTAATATTGCTTTCATAAATTACATCCTCTTTATTTCTTCGATTCCGTTAATGTCGGAAAGTTTTGATATTACACCCCTGAGATGATTGCGTCCCATTACATCAATGGTAGCGGTTACAATTGCCTTGCCGTTTTTTACCTCACGGGAATTAAGCGAATGAATAAAAATATGCATATTGGAAAGCATTATTGTAACATCGGCAAGCAAACCCGTTCTGTCATTTGCGGTAATCTGCAATGTGCTGCGAAACGCCTCGCCTACTTCATCTTCCCAATAACATGAAACCCATCGTTCGGGTTCTTCTGAATTTGAAATATCATTTGGAACGTTGGTACAGGTTCGTTTGTGGATCGAAACGCCGTAACCTCTTGTTATATAGCCGATAATATCATCGCCTGGCAAAGGATTGCAACAGTTTGAAAACTTAACAAGCATATCTCCTGCGTCCGTCCCCTCAATAACAACGCCCGAATTGGATTTTGTGCGTTTTACCGGAGCCTTGGGAACATTTATATTCTCAATGCCGGAGGCATAAGTTTTCTGATACTCCTCTTTCAGTCTCGGCATAATTTTCCAAAGCTGAATGCCGCCGTATCCGATTGCCGCATAAAAATCATCTATTGTATTATACTGCTTTTTAACAAAAAACTTGTGTAAAAAGTCGCTCCATTCGCTTTCGGCAAGGTTAATTCCATGACGCTTAAATTCACGTTCAAGCATCTGCTTGCCTTCTGCAATATTTTCGTCACGTTTTTCGTGCTTGAACCATTGTCTGATTTTTGACTTTGCGGAAGCCGTTTTACATATATCTACCCAAGCTCGGTTTGGATGTTCCTCTTTCTGCGTGGTAATCTCGCAAATTTCACCTGTTTTAAGCACATGATCAAACGGTACGATTTTTCCGTTGACCTTTGCACCCACCATTCTGTGTCCGACCTGAGTATGAATAATATAAGCCATATCTATCGGTGTTGAGCCGCGCGGCAAACTGATTACATCACCCTTAGGAGTAAAAACATATACGTCGTTTTCCTCGAAATCGTTACGGATATTCTTTGCGATCTCGGTAGAATCTTCCGTTTCAAGTTGGTCAAGAATCATTTTTTTGACTTTCTCAATATTCTTCTTGAGCCTGTCGTCACCCTTGCTGTCGGAGCCCATACCGAGTTTATACTTCCAGTGCGCCGCAATTCCGTATTCGGCGGTATAGTGCATTTCCCATGTTCTAATTTGAACCTCAAACGGAATTGCATTTTTGTCAAGCACGGTTGTGTGAAGCGATTGGTACATATTGGGCTTTGGCATTGAAATATAATCTTTAAACCTGTTTGGGATAGGCTTAAAAATGTCATGAACAACACCCAAAACATTGTAACAGTCAGAAACATTGTCAACAATCACACGAACAGCGAAAACATCAAAAATTTGGTCCATAGTTTGGTTCCGCATATAAGTTTTTCGGTAAATGCTGTTAATGCTCTTAACTCTGCCGGTTATATAAACATTCTTTATTGTGTCTTTTGTTTTTTCGAGAATCTGTTTTTTTATTGACTCAATGAACTTATCTCTGCCCTCTTCATTCATAAGGAGTTTGTCTTCAATCTCTTTATAGCCTATCGGGTCAAGATAGTGCAACGAACGATCCTCAAGCTCATCTTTAATTGTTTTGATACCGAGTCGGTGAGCTATCGGCGCAAACACCTGCATATTTTCAAGAGATTTATCCCTGCGTTTCTGTTCGGGCATACAATCCATTGTTCGCATATTGTGCAGTCTGTCGGCAAGCTTAATAATTATAACACGGATGTCATCCGCCATGGCAATCAACATTTTGCGTATGTTTTCAGCCTGCTGTTGTTCGCGGGACGAGTAAGGAATTTTGGAAATTTTTGTTACACCGTCAATAAGCTTTGCAACGTCCGTTCCAAACTTCTTTTTAATTTCGTCAAGCATAACGGGTGTATCCTCAACCACATCATGCAAAAGTGCGCCGCAGACGGTGTCTGTATCCATTCCGAGTTCGGCAACTATACAGGCAACCGAAGTGGGGTGAAGAATGTATGGAATTCCGCTCACCCTGCGCTGATCACCGTGTGCAACTTCAGCAAACTTATAGGCTTTTGTGATTTTGTCTGTATCATAGCTGTTGCCGGAGTGCGACAAAATATTATCAAGTTCAGAAAAATCCTGATAGTGTGCTACATTAGAATACTTACTCACAGCGACATCTCCTTTAACGCTCGAATGATTTTTGCAGATTCAAGACTGACCTTTTGCGGATTGAGAACCACACTTATTCGGGACTCTTTTACTCCCTCGTTTATCTCGATTAAACCAAGTTCGTTCAGAGCCTCCAGAACAACTCTGATTTTACCATATGTAAGTTTATTGTCAAGTCTGTGAACCAATGTTGCAAACGGATAATTGTAACCGTTGTTTTTTCTTAAATATGTGTACAGCAGTACAAAATCATTCCTGTCAGGCAAAATCTCAGAAACTTCTTCCCTTGTAATTTTGACGCCGCAACAAAAATCTTCAAAAATTCGTTGACTTTTCAAGATTTTTGCGGTATCGTCAGATGAAAATTTTATTGCCTGCACAATCACCGACGGCTTGACATAGCCGTTGTATTCGTTTATGTCAAGTTTGGCTGCAATATCAACCGTATCACCCTTATTATACGGAAAAGTCGATGTTGACATACCGAATTGCACAGCTTCGATTGTTGTGTCATTTCTGGTAAGCATAAGCTTTAAGTGCTTATTGTTCGCTAAAGGAATAATATTGGTAACAGTCATATTGTAAAAGCCGAACAACGGTGTAGGATTGCCCGCTCCGTACGGCTTTAGGTAGTCGAGACTGTTTATCATATCTGTGTTAATAAATGCCGGATTGAGTTTGCAGGAGATGTTTAGTGAATCAAACGGCATATTTTCAAAGGAATTTGCAAACTCGTTTATTTTTTTGCGAAACAAATCTATATTTTGAGTTTTCAGGGAAAGTCCTGCCGCCATAGGATGTCCGCCGTGATGCATAAGCAAATCGGAACAATATGACACCGCTTTGTGGATTGGAAAGCCCTCAACGCTTCTCGCAGAACCTTTGGCTTCATCGCCGTCGTAAGATATTACAATTACGGGTTTTCCAAACGCCTCTTTAAGCTTTGACGCAACCAAGCCGTTCACGCCCAGGCGCCAGTTTTTGCCGTCAATTACAATAACACGCGAATTAACAACCGACGGATTTTGCATAATTGTGTTTTCAAGCTCTGTCAACTCATCCGCCTCTATTTGACGGCGTTTGGCGTTGTCGTCACACATTAACTCCGAAATTTCATCGGCTTCTTCTTCGTCGTCCGTAAGCAAAAGTTTTACAGCGGCTTCACAATTTCCGAGGCGACCGACAGAATTCAGTCTCGGGGCGATTTTAAACGAAATATCATAAACCGATAGTTGTGATTTGTCTGTATCTGATTTTTCCATCAGCTTGTTTATGCCGATTCTGTCGCAAATTTTTAAGCTCTCAAGACCGTGTTTTACAAATGCGCGATTTTCGCCGCTAAGTTCAACAATATCCGCTATTGTTGCAATGCACAACAAATCGGAATAATTTTCATAGAGAGAATCAAAGTCACAATCTTCACCCTCCAAAGCCATAACCAATTTAAAAGCAACGCCCGCACCGCACAAATTTTTAAATTTGCTCGGACAATCTTCACGATGCGGATCAACAACGGCATATGCCTGAGGAAAATCTTTCTGCGGCATATGGTGGTCGGTTACAACTGTATCGATTCCAAGCGAATTTGCATAAGCAATCTCATCTGCTGCGGCAATGCCGTTATCAACCGTAACAATCAGCCTGACGCCCTTTTCATTAAGAAAATCGACAGCGCCTTTGTTCATACCGTAACCTTCATTTTCACGGGAAGGTATGTAAAACATAGCATTTGCAGATACGGTCTGCAAATATGAATACAAAATTGCTGTTGAAGTTATGCCGTCAACATCAAAATCACCGTAAACACAGATAAGTTCATTTTTATCAACCGCTCTGTTTATGCGTTCTGCCGCCCTATCCATATCCTTAATTTCAAACGGAGAGGCGATTTTTGAATCGTTAAACAGAAAATCATCAATTTCATCCTGCGTCTTTATGCCTCTGATTTGGAGCATCATAGCAAGAAGCGGCGGCAAACCGTATTTTGATTGAATTTCTGTTGCTTCGCTCTTGTCAAGCTGTGCAATTGACCATAGCTTCAAATAATTTCTTCCTCTCGTTCTTATAAATTTTTAATCAGTTATCGTACTGTAAAAGCATTGACTCCGCATGCAACAAAGCCGCTTCGGTAATATTCACTCCGCCGATTATGCGGGCAAGCTCGTTTTTTCTGCCGTCACGGTTAAGCAGTACCACGCTTGTAAACGTTCGTCCCTGTTCAACCTGTTTTTGTATAAGGTAATGAGAATCGGCAAGGGCTGCAATTTGCGCTTGATGAGTTACACAGAGTACCTGACGGTTTTCTGAAACTTCTTTCAGCTTAAGTCCCACCTTTTCGGCTGCCGAACCGGAAATTCCCGTATCAACCTCGTCAAAAATCAACGTATCCACCGTGTCGGTATCCGCAAGAACGGTTTTTATGGCAAGCATCATTCTTGAAAGTTCGCCGCCTGAGGCAATTTTTGCCACGGGTTTCGGAGTTTCTCCGGGATTTGCCGAAATTAAAAACTCTACCCTGTCAATTCCGTCGGGCGAAAGCTCAATTTTTTCAAATTCAGGTACAAGCTCAACATTAGGCATATTTAAAAAACTCATTTCGGATTTTACCTTTTTTGCGAAAATCCGAGCCGCATCCTTACGACGGTCGCTGAGTTGCTTTGCAGCCGTAAGAGCCGCAACTTCGGCATTCTTGCAATCTGCGATTAACCTGTCTCGGTTTTTGTCGTACCCTAAAAGTTCATCAAGCCGAGATTGAATTTTTTCCGCATACTCGGGTAATTCTTCGCACGGACAATTATATTTTCTGGAAAGCCTGTTTAGCAAGTCGAGCCTTTCTTCAATCTCTTCAAGTCTTTTGGGGTCACTTTCAAGATTATCAATCAAATCGGATATGCTTTCACTGCAATCCTTCAGATTATAATAAATATCGGTAAGGGTGTCGCTTAGCTCCTCATACCGAGAATCAAGTTCTGCCGCCGACTGCATTGCCGACGAGGCAATGTCAACAGCCTCCGCTCCGCCGTTTGAATCGTCACCGTCGAGCATCATTTTTGCTTTGTTAAGCAAAGAAAAAATCCTTTCAAAATTCATCAGAGAATTACGCTCCGCTTCAAGAGCCTCTTCTTCTCCAATCTGAACATCAGCCTTGGCAAGTTCTTCCGATTGAAAAGAAAGCAGGTCGATTTCTCTGAGCCTTTCGCTTTCATCGGTATTCGCCTCGTTTAATTTCTTTTTTAGAATTTTATATTCTTTGTATTTTTCTTTATAAGCATTAAGCAAGCTTTCTGACTTTGCATAATTGTCAATGTAATTTATGTGAGTTTCAGGAGAAAAAAGCTCGTAACTCTCATGCTGTCCGTGAATATTAATCAAATCACGCGAAAGTTCTCTGAGCATTGACGCCGTGGCAGGTTTGCCGTTTATCTTACAGTTGCTTTTTCCGGTTGCGGAAAGCGTTCTCTGCAAAACAAGCTCGTCATCTTCTCCCGAAAAACCAAGCTCGGTTAATTTTCTTTTTACGGTATCGTTTATATCGTCAAAAACAGCGCTGACAAATGCTGTTTTTTCTCCTGTTCGAATAATATCCTTTGAGATCCTCTGTCCCATAATCGCATTTATAGCGTCAATAATGATACTTTTACCCGCACCGGTTTCACCGGTAAGCACATTAAGTCCGGAATTAAAATCAATTGACGTTTTTTCAATTACGGCTATGTTTTCAATATACAAAGTTAATAGCATAGAATTTCATCCCTGTTAAATCAGCTTCTTTAATTCATTCGTAAGAGCCTGAGCAAGCTCGGAATTTCTGCAGGCTATAAAAATCGTATCGTCGCCGGCAATAGTTCCGACCACCGCACGGTTGCCGGTAGAATCGAGAGACGCACAAACGGCATTTGCCATACCGCTGTATGTTTTGACAACAACAATATTTTGTGCAACTTCGACGGAAACCACCGATGAAGTGAACAGCGATTCAAAAGTTGAACGCACGTTGCCCGTATTTTCCGACGGAGCAATATAATGATATTTTCCGTTGGAATCAAGTGCCTTTACAAGACGCATTTCTTTTATATCGCGCGAAATTGTAGCCTGAGTGGTCTTATATCCCTCGGTTTTTAGATGAGTAAGCAACTCGTCCTGGGTTTCTATCGGATATTTTCCGATGATTTCAAGAATTTTAGAATGTCGTTCCGATTTCATCAAAACTCCCTCTCCTTCAGCTTTTCGTTAAGGCGTTTGTAAAAATTGCGTTTGTGAATTGACAACAGCTCAAGCTTTTGCGATGACTTTCCGATAATTACTTTATCGGAGTCACATATATTTATATTCTCCTCACCGTCTATAGTTAACACACAACTGCATCCCGAAGGAATTTTTACCGTAACCGAAAGTTTTGACTTTCCGTCAAACAAAACCGAACGCGAAAACAAAGAATGCGGACATATAGGCGTCATAAGAATACATTCCATTTGTGAAGCGATGATGGGCCCGCCCGCCGACAGCGAATACGCCGTTGAACCTGTCGGTGTTGAAAACAAAAGTCCGTCCGCACGGTACTTTGAGATTATTTCATCATCAAGCGAAAGCTGGAAATCAACTATTTTTGAAAGCTGACCGTGTGCTATTACCGCGTCGTTTACAGCCAAATAATGTTTTGATTTATTATTTTTAACCACCGCAATATCAAGCAACATACGCATTTCCGAATAATAATCGCCGTTCAAAATTCTTACAAGTTGGTCTATTTCGTCAGCCTCAACATCAGCAGCAAATCCAAGCCTGCCGACATTTACGCCTATAATGGGTTTTTTGCACGGTGCGGCATACTTTGCGGCATGAATAATTGTTCCGTCTCCGCCAACGGTTATTGCAACGTCACTTTGCAAAATCAGTTCTTCTATTGTGTCGAAAAACACGATTTTCTCGTCAAAATAAAACGGCTTACATTCGGAAAGCATACATATTTCCGCTCCGTTAACACACAGAAGCTTTGCAATCCGCTTTGCACAGAAAATTGCATTTTCTTTGGAGAGATTTACAACGATGGCTGTTTTCATAATATCACCTATTTATCAAGCTGACTGTGCGATCTCTGCACAAGCTCCTGCGGCGTAATTTTGACATAGGACTTAGGGTCGTCGCTTTTTTGCAAGTGTATAAGGTATTCTATGTTGCCTTCTGGGCCTTTTATCGGCGAAAAGTCAAGGTTTAATACATCAAAACCGTTTTGCAGGCAAAAATCATAGATGTTTTGCACAACCTCAATATGTACATTCGGATCTCTGACAACACCCTTTTTTCCGACCTTTTCACGTCCCGCTTCAAACTGCGGCTTTATCAGACAAACTGCCTGAGCATTGTCTGCCATAAGTTTTCGTGCAACAGGAAGTATCAGTTTTAAAGATATAAACGAAACGTCTACCGAGAAAAAGTCAATTTTGTCCCGAACCTGCTCGTCCGTTACCTTGCGCATATTTGTGCGTTCAAGATTCACAACACGTTCATCGTTTCTGAGCTTCCAGGCAAGTTGACCGTATCCGACATCAATGGAATAAACTTTTTTCGCTCCGTTTTGAAGCATACAGTCTGTAAAACCACCGGTTGAAGCTCCTATATCCATAGCGGTTTTGCCCTGCAAATCAAGGTTAAAGTTTTTAATTGCTTTCTCAAGCTTCAAACCGCCGCGGCTTACGTATCTGAGTGTGTTTCCTCTGACCTCAATATTAACCTTTTCGTCATATGAAGTGCCGCACTTGTCAGCTTTTTGATTGTCAACATACACAAGCCCCGACATAATTATTGCCTTTGCTTTTTCACGGCTTTCGGCAAATCCTTTTTCATACACCAGTATATCCAGTCTTTTTTTCATAGATTATTCTTCGTTCCTTAAATTTGTTGTAATTATTTCAACCATACCCTCGCTGTCAAGCTTTAACATTTCAAGAGCTTCGGACACACTCATCTGCTTTACGAATTTATCATTTATAGCCTTTATATGGTAACTGCCTTTAAAATTTTTATAGAAAAGCATATCGGAAAAGTTACGTGCGATTCCGCCGTTCTTTATGCCCTCCTCAAAAAACCATACGTTTTTAAACTGTGCGGCAAATTCCACGGCTTCAGCGTCAATCGGCTTAAGGCGGCAAAGTTTTAATAAACAGACCTCAACTCCCTGTTCCGAAAGCATTTCTTTGGCTTTTGCGGCATATGAGAACAGCCTTCCGTAAGTTACAATCAAATTACCGCACTCGGGGTTTCCGTACGTATTAAAATCAATGCTTTCTTCGCCGAAGTCATCGGGCTTGTAAAGCTCTCCGCCTCGCGGATACCTTACAGCTGCCAACTCGTCACAAACGTAAACCGCATGATAAAGCGACTTTCTCAGTCCCTCAAAATATGTGGGAGAATATATTGTGGCATTCGGAATTGTATTGAGAATCGAAACATCAAACACTCCCTGGTGAGTTTCGCCGTCACTTCCGACTATTCCCGCACGATCGATTGCAAGCACAAGGTGAAGTTTGCCCAATGCGGCGTCGTGAATAAGCTGGTCATACGCACGTTGTAAAAACGTCGAATATACCGCAAATACGGGTCTCATTCCTTTTAGGGCAAGTCCGCACCCGAAGGTTACGGCGTGTTCCTCGGCTATTCCGACATCAAAAAATCTGTCCTTATACAGGTGAGAAAACTCTCTCAAGCCTGTGCCGTATGCCATAGCTGCGGTTATTGCACATATCTTGCCGTCTTTTTTCGCAAGTTCACACATAAGACTGCCAAACACCGCAGAAAATCCCGTATGACTTGAAATAGGTTCGCCGGAATCTATATCGAACTTACCGATACCGTGAAACTCTCCCGGTTTTTCTTCGGCAGGCAAATATCCTTTGCCTTTTTTGGTAACTACGTGCAAAAGTACTGGAGAGTTAATTTTTTTTGCAACCTCAAAAGCATTTTCAAGCTCATCAATATTATGACCGTCGATGGGACCGAGATAAGTAAACCCAAAGCAATCAAAAAGAGTATTCTTATAAATCAAATTTTTAATTTGAGACTTGCTGCGTTTTAAAAACCATTTTATAACCCTGCCCATAATCGGCAGCTTTGAAAGCGTCT
Source organism: Acutalibacteraceae bacterium (assembly GCA_963599905.1). Lineage (GTDB taxonomy): Bacteria > Bacillota > Clostridia > Oscillospirales > Acutalibacteraceae > Ruminococcoides. Next base: position 17,169 of record CAVBYX010000057.1, on the reverse strand, counting down.
TTTCGGTAATATGTTTAACTCTGATATACCACGGCTGAATCCTTACGGTAGTAAGATACCGAGGAAAAGCACCTACGTTTTTTGAGATTGACATCTTATTGTCGTTGAGCACAACAATAAAATTCCGGTTAAATCTTCCTGCGTTGTTCATAGCTTCAAACGCAAGTCCGCCGGTAAACGAACCGTCGCCTATTACGGCTATCGTTTGACTGTTATCTCCCGACAGCATTTTTGCGTTTGCAATTCCGAATGCGGCAGATATCGACGTGCTGCTGTGTCCTGTGTTAAAATCGTCATAACGACTTTCCTCACGCTTCGGAAAGCCCGAGATTCCTCCTCTGAGGCGCAAAGTATCAAAATCCTTATATCTGCCCGTAAGCAACTTATGCGTATAACTTTGATGTCCCACGTCCCAGACAATGCTGTCTTTAGGAAAATTAAAACTGCGGTGCAAAGCAACGGTAAGCTCAACCACTCCCAAGTTCGGAGACAAATGACCGCCATTTACCGATACAACCTCAACAAGTTTTTCTCTTATTTCCGTACAAAGCGTCTTTAAGCTTCCTTCTGAAAGTTTTTTGACGTCATTAGGTGATTTAATTGTAGGAAGAATTTTATATTCACCCATATTTTACCCATTTCCCGTTTTGGCAAATTTGCTGTATTTGCCATATCTGAATCTTTTATTTTTTTCTCTTTGCAAGTTGCAAAGCATATTCTTTAAGCTGTGCCGCATCGCTGTCAAACACACTCAGCGAATCAATTGCGGCTTGTGTCAATTCATCTACAAGTTCTTTGCATTTATCAATGCCAAGTAACGAAACATACGTGGATTTTCCGTTTTCGTTATCACTGCCAATCGGTTTTCCAAGCTCTTCAACAGAAGAAACCGCATCCAGAATGTCGTCCTGAATCTGGAATGCAAGTCCTATGCTTTCTCCGTAAAGCGAGGCAGCCTTAATCCTGTCGGAATCGGCTCCCGCCGACAAACATCCCAATTCACATGCTGCTTTTATAAGACAAGCCGTTTTTTTGCTGTCCATTTCACGCAAAATTTCAACAGGCGCATTGGTGTTTTCACTGATTAAATCAATTACCTGTCCGCCTACCATTCCCGTTGCCCCGGCATATTTTGCCAGAGTATTTACCGCAGTACAGCAAGCCTTTGCACCCGCAAGCTTTACTGTCCTTTCCGAAGAAAGGACTTCAAACGCAAGCGTAAGCAATGCGTCTCCCGAAAGCAACGCAATATCTTCTCCGAATACCTTATGATTTGACGGCTTTCCTCTGCGCAAATCATCATCATCCATACAAGGCAGGTCATCGTGAATCAGAGAATATGTGTGTATCATTTCAACCGCACAGGCAAACGGAACAGCGGCTTCTTCTTTTCCGTCGCAAAGCGCATTAAACTCAAACACAAGTCTTGGGCGAACTCTTTTTCCGCCCGCTTCAAGACTGTAATTCATAGAATCAATCAGCACTTTTTCTCTGCAATCCGAATTTGGCAAAAAATCTTTTAGCGCTTTTTCTGTCAATTCAACGTAATTTTTCACGTCTGTTCCCCCTCGGAATTAATCTGCTTTATTCTTTCATTTATATCCTCGATTTGTCCCTTGTAGGAATCAAGCTCTTTCATACAATAGGCAAGCAGGTCGCAAGCCTCGGCATATAAATCAACGCTTTGCCGCAACGTCAGGCTTTTGTCCTCCATAGACTTTACGGTTTGTTCAAGCTTTTTGTTGGCTTCTTCAAAAGTCATCTTTTTATCCATTGTTTTCCTCCGCAACGTCCGCATATTCAAGCAGACGTTGTAATCTGTGATTTGCTCCGCTTCTGCTTATCGGCGGAGAAAGATTTTGTCCCAAATCTCTAAGTGACATTTCGGGATTTTCAAGTCGAAGATATGCGATTTCACGCAAATCTTCAGGCAAAGTTTCGAGCCCTGCGGTTTTTTTTATATAATTTATGGCTTCAAGCTGTTTTGCGGACGCCGACGCAATTTTTCCGATGTTCGCAACTTCGCCGTTTATTCTTCTGTTTATGTTATTCCTAACCTGCTTAATTGCTTTTGTTCCCATAATTTCCATTGCGCTCAGCGGTGCACCGATATATGTAAGCAAATCGCAAATTTGCTCGCTGCCCTTAAAATAAACTATGTAATTACCGTTTCTCAACACGGTTTTCGGGCTGAATCCGCATTCGGTTATCTCGGAAAGAATTTTGCACAAATCAACCGAAAGATTTTTGTGCGGCACACAAAATTCGGCATGATAACTTTTTTCGGGCGACGACACCGAACCGCAACTCAAAAACGCTCCGCGAACAAACGCACGGGCAGATTCGTCTCCCGATATGTTGGCTCTGTTCACACGAAGCGTGACCTGTGAATTTGAATGACCGAAGTCATCAAAAATTCTCATGCAATCATCATCGCCCACTACGGAAACTTTAAAAAGACGACTTTCGTCTGCCTTTGTGCGCAATGTTGCGTGCTTTTCTATTATCGGCATATATAAATTTTCAAGCAAGGTTGTTATTCGCTTGCTGACATATTGGTTTTCCGTTGTAAGCACAATTGAATTTTCGCGAAATGTTCTTCCGAACAGCAACATTCCGTAAAGCTCCGCTTTTAAAAGTTCTCTGTCAAACAACTCAGCAGAGCAAATTTCTTTTTTTACTTCGGAAGAAAAAGACACTCTTATTCCCCTTTACTTGTTTATATCCCTGTGATGAATTACACATTTATATCCTTTATTATAAAAATGTTCTCTGAGCTGTTTGGCAATGGTAACGCTGCGGTGTTTGCCTCCGGTGCAACCGATTCCGACTACAAGCTCGCTTTTTCCCTCTTTGAGATATAACGGTACCGAGAAGTCAAGAAGGTTCAAAGTGAGTCTCAAAAACTCCTGAGTATCCTCACTTTTCAACACGTAGTCGCGCACTGCCTTATCGTTGCCGGTAAGTTGCTTCAGCTCCGGAATATAAAACGGATTCGGCAAACATCTTACATCAATGATTAAATCCGCCTCAAGCGGTATTCCGTACTTAAAGCCAAATGACATAAACGCAAGCAATATACTTTGAGAAGCATCCTCCATAAACACGGACATAACACGTTCTCTGAGCTGTTTGTTTGACATATAAGTTGTGTCAATATTATAATCAGCAATTTTCTTCACGGGCATAAGGAGTTCTTTTTCAAACTGAACGGCCTCAGCCACAGTTCCGTCCTTCAACCTTTCCGCAAGCGGGTGCTTGCGTCGGGTTTCCTTGTAGCGAATAATCAACACATCGGATTTAGCGTCAAGATAAAGAATTTTTACATCACCGTGCGCAAGTTTAAATTCTTCAATCTCTTCGTTCATCTTTGTATAATTTTCGTTGCCTCTTACATCGACAACAACCGCAACATGCTTCATCATTTCATCGTCGGACTTTGAGCAAAGCGTGTAAAAAGTCGTCAAAAGAGAAGCAGGAATATTATCAACACAATAGTAACCTATATCTTCAAGAATGTGCAGAGCGGAGGTTTTTCCCGCACCCGACATTCCGGTAATTATTACAAATTCCACAATATCACCATTTATATTCTGTTTTCGGTCATTTTCAATTCCGAATTATCATTATTTTAATTCTTAAAAAGAATTTTTAACAATTAAATACAGCTGACTTACAAAACAATCAATTCGCATTCAAGATTGTATCCTGTTTCTTTTGCAACCGTACTCTGAACTTCCTTAATGAGATTTTTTACGTCATTTGCGGTTGCATTTGATTTGTTTATTATGAATCCCGCATGCTTTTCGGAAACCTGTGCTCCGCCTATGCTCTTGCCTTTCAGTCCGCACCGCTCAATCAATGTGCCCGCATAATTTCCCTCGGGGCGTTTAAAAACACTTCCCGCACTGGGGTATTCAAGCGGCTGCTTTGAGCTTCGCCTGTTAAGAAAATCATCCATCTCGGCTCTTATGTCATCAGGATTACCCTTTTGAAGCTTCAACGTAACGCCCGTTATAATCATTCCGTTTTTGCGATAAGCACTTGTACGATAACCAAACTCCAAATCGTTCTTTTCGATTCTGCCGATTTTTCCGTCAGAAGAAATATGTGATACACTGATAACAACATCCTTCATTTCAGAACCGTAGGCACCGGCATTCATAAACACGGCACCGCCGACTGTTCCGGGGATTCCCCAAGCAAATTCAAGACCCGAAAGTCCGCATTTTAACGCAAACTTGCACAAATACGCAAGAGATGCGCCAGCTCCGCAGAAAACCGTAGTGTCGTCAATAAGAGTAATATTACGAAATTCTCCGTCAAGTCTTATTACCGCACCCTTTATTCCGTCATCGCCGACAAGAATATTGCTTCCGTTGCCGAGCAAAAGAAAGTCAACATTTGAATCTTTGCACTCTCTTAAAATTGTACTGAGTTTTGAAAGCGTAGGAACCTTTATGTATGTTTCGGCATTTCCGCCGATTTTAAAAGTTGTGTGCTTTTTCATAGATTCATCTTTGCGTGCGTCACAACCCAGAATTTTAGCAAGATTATAAATTGCACCTGAATTATCCATATAAACCCCCTAGTGTATTGTTATTTTTTTCGAAGCAGCTTTCTGCTTTAAATCAGTTTCCCCATTTATCAACTATTACTTTTGGGGATTCTTCAACTTCGCTTACATCCATACCAAGACTTGCAAGCAAATCTTTTGCGGCATTGTATCCCATCTTTTTCTGACGGTTATTCATAGCAGCCACTTCAATGATTACGGCAAGATTTCGTCCCGGTTTAACGGGAATTGTTAATGTCGGAACTTCCACGCCGAGTATATCCATATACTCGTTTGAAAGACCCATTCTGTCATAAACCTTTGCATTGTCCCACAATTCAAGATTGATTACCATATCAATTTTTTCGCTGGTCTTTACCGCCCCCATACCGAAAAGCTGGCGTGCGTTAATAATCCCTATGCCTCTGAGCTCAATGAAATGACGAATATTCTGAGGCGACTGACCTACAAGTGTGCTTGCCGAAGTCCTCAAAATTTCAACCGCATCGTCGGCAACGAGTCTGTGACCTCGCTTAATAAGCTCAATTGCGGTTTCACTCTTACCGACACCGCTGTCGCCCAAAAGTAAACAACCCTCACCGTACACTTCAACCAACACTCCGTGCCTTGTTATCCTGGGAGCAAGCTCTCTGTTCAGATACTGAACCAAACGGGCGGTAAGGTCAGACGTACTGTCGTTGGTGCTCAGAATTGAAACTTTATGCAACTTTGCACTTTCAAGAATCGCATTTGACGGTTCGATATCCCTGCAAATAATAACTGCGGGAGGGCCAAAGCTGAAAATCGAATCTATTACCATTTTTTGAGATTCGGAACCGAAGCGCCCGAGATATGCAAATTCGGTGTTTCCGAGAACCTGAATACGTTTGTTGTCAAAGAACTCAAAATATCCGGTAAGTTCAAGTCCGGGACGATTGATTTCCACCGTGGAAATTTTAATATCTTCATAGTTTTCCGCAATATAAACCTTACTGAGATTAAGACTTTCAACGATTTGCGATAACGGAACAGAGAATTCAGTCGACATATATCCACCGCCTTTGATGTATTTGAATTTTCAGCAAACAATACAATAATTCAACTATATTATACACCATATTGACCCTGAGATAAAGTCTTTTTGTGAATTTTATTTCATTTTTAGTCCGTATCAAGGTTGTATTTTTATTGTTTCGATTTTTAATTCCTTTTCGGCACTAATATACGCAACTCTAAAATCGTCATTGCTTTCAAAAAAACGGTTAAAAACCGAAAGACACGCCGTATTAACCTTTTCGGTGCTGTTTTCCGTAAGCCTGAGTTCATTATCTATTATTTCGGGAACACGTTTCTCCTCTTTCATACGCTTAATTGTATTTGAATCGCACAGCGTAACTTTCAGATTCGGTGAATAAACGGGTTGGGTTGAAATATACTTTATATCCGATTTCATAACGTCCTTGTACAGGTTTTTATTTATCATAATCATATCTATTCTTGCAAGAGATATATTCGGAATATAGCGATTTTCGGCAAGGTTACAGGCTTCTTCAAAAGATTCTGCGGGAATATCAATCCCCCACGGCTTGTCGTCGCTTGACAAAAGAAAGAATGTGTATACGGTTTTCCCGTCAACCGTGTCAACAGATACATTCTCTGCGAGTGCTGCGGTGTCAATTCTACGTGACTCCGAGCACCCCGAAAAAAGCACGGAAACGCCACAGACAAAGCAAAGCCACAAAGCAATTATTTTTTTACGCATTTTTGTTCCTCCCGAAAGCCAAAAGATATATTCCCGGAATAACAAACGCAGCCAAAATATTAAATAAATCAAATAACAAAGGATTTGTCAATACTTCACCGACAAAATCAAGACAGGATGCACAAATATGCAAAACAAAAATTATAATTGAAAATATCGTCACGTTTAACACTGTTTTTCTTTCACCCATCTCTTTGTTGACACAGCATAAAAGCAATGTAATCACCACAAACACAGACAAAGTTGCAAGTGCAAAATAAAAGCTCTCTATGCCGCTGAGACCGCTTATTTGCGATATTTTGGACATAAGAAAAGTCTGATAACTTTGACTGTCGGCATATGCTCCGAGCGCAAAACCTACAAAAAACAGTATGGCGGCAAATTCAACAGCCAGTGATATAAGCGTTACAAATATCTGACGGGACTTAAAATTCTCGGAATAACCGCACAGTATTGCAAAAATAACCGCTATGAACGACGGCGTTAAAAAGAATATTGTATTCGAGATAAAATCAACCGCACTGCCGCTGAAATCAAAGTGATGCAATTCAAAATCAAGAGACTGAAAACCGCCCGAAAAAATAAGGAGAAAACAAAGCAATGCAAATGCAAACAGTATTATTCCAAACCTTGTTATGATATTAACACCTCGGCACGCACTGTACAGGCAAATTGCAATCATTATAAATGCAATAACGTTTACTCCCACATCCGAAAAATATTTATCGTGAAACATATCAGTATATCTCAGCAGGAAATACTCGGCGGTATACACCGCATATGCCGAATAAAAAGCCATAATCAAATAATATAACCTCGGCGTCATTCTTCTTGTCAGCATAACAAGGTCAAGATTATATTTCTTTTTTAGAACCATTGACGGAATAAAAATTACACAACACAGCAAAATCCCTGTTGCAAGACAAATCAGGTTGAACAAAAATGAAGTGTTGTCAGATACATTATAGTTCTGTAAAAGAATTACAGCAGAACCGCAGAAAAACAAAGACAATAAAAGCCTGTTAGAGGGAAATTTAAAATTAATCTGCATTACTAATCCTCCGATTCGGGAAAATTCTGAATTTTTATCGTATGCCCGGATAATATCTTCCACGGTGCTCTGATAAACACGTCCCTCATACTGTTGCGTGAAAACGGCGCAAGCGAAGAAAGATACGGAATACCCAGAGAGGTCTTTGCACTCATATTAACAAGCACCGCAACAGTTGTGAGAAGAATTCCCCACAATCCGAGCAAACCGCCCACTATTATATAAACAAACCGAAGTATCATTATCGGAGGATAGAGCTGAGAAGTGACATAACTGCAAATTGCCGCAGTCGCAACAACCATCAAAGTTGACGAACTGATTATTCCGGCACTCACCGCACTGTCGCCAATTACGAGTGCACCGACAATACTGACCGCATGTCCAAGTGATTTTGGTATTCTTAAGCCTGCCTCTTTCATAATTTCGTAAATAAAAACCATTAAGATTACCTCAAGCGTTACAGGCAACGGCGTTTGTGCAAGCGATTCGGATGTTTTGATTAATATCCATGTCGGAAAATATTCGGGATGAAACTGTGCAAGCGCAGTATAAATTCCGGGAAGAAAAACCGAAATAAAAAATGAAATATATTTTAAAATGCGAATAAAAGCGGCGTAATACGGGCGGTTGGAATAATCGTCAACCCCCTGAAATTCTTCGACAAACAGATGCGGCACCACTATTACCGCAGGCGTTCCGTCAATCAATACCGCTATTCTGCCTTCGGTAAGCTTTCCGCAAACCGTGTCTGGACGTTCGGAAATTCCTATTCCCGAAAATATTGATTTAGGCCATTCGTCTTCAAGGTATTCAGACAAATAGCCTGCTGCAAAAACCGTATCCAAATTACATTTTTTCAATCTGCCACGCACTTTTTCCAGCAGCTTGGGCGATACGCTTTTTTGCAGGTAGCAAATCATAAGATGTGTTCGGGAGGTTTTGCCGGTAGTTATTGTTTCAAAAACAAGGTCGGGACTTTTTATGCGCCGTCTGATAAGCGACATATTCACACGAAGCGGTTCGGTAAAACCCTCGCGCGAACCCCGCTGAACGACTTCGCTTTCAGGCTCGGAAACACTTCTGTACGAATATCCCTGAGCACCGACAGCAAGCATTTTGGTCGTTCCGTCAACCATAATCACCGCAAATCCCGAGGTTGCAAACGAGATTAGTTCATCAAGCGTATTCATTTCGATAATTTCGCCCGAAGCAAGAACCGACAATACAATCTCATCTATTACCTGTTCACCATTAAGATCCTTAAAATCGTGGGTAGTGAGCGGAGTTAAAACAGAAGACGCCGTAACCTCTTTGTTGCACATTCCCTCAATTGTAATCAAAGCCGCCGAAACAGACTCGGAAGATATAAGATTCATTTCACGAATTGTTAAGTCGGCGGATTCTTTAAACAGCTTTTTGAGCATTTGTATATTTTCTTTTAAGGAATTATTTAAATTGTTCATAAAATCACCTGCTAAAAGTATCTGCGCAAATTACTAAATTATGTAACGAATAATATTCAAAATTTTGCAAAACTTATTCGTGGTGATATTATGTTAATTTCTATTATCAGGACAATTATATTGTATGTATTTGTTATTTTTGCCATCAGAATAATGGGCAAAAGACAAATCAGCGATATGCAACCAAGCGAACTTGTGGCAACGCTGATTATATCAAACATAGCTTCTTTGCCCATGCAAAACACCTCTCAGCCGTTTTTCAGCGGCGTAATACCTGTTGCCGTTCTAGTAACGTTAGAAATAATCACAAGCGCATTAATGTTAAAAAGCAGTAAATTCAGACGTCTTGTTTGCGGAAATCCGATTGTTGTGATTAGTGACGGTAAAATTTTGCAAAAACAAATGAGAAGATTAAGACTAAGTAACGAAGATCTTTTTACACAGTTGAGACAACAAGACATTTTTAACATAGAAGATATACAATATTGTATTGTCGAAACAAACGGCTCGATAAGCGTGCTTAAAAAGCCTGAAAAAAGACAGCCGTCTGCCGAAAATCTAAACATTAAAATTCAAGACAAAAAAATCCAGGCAGTTGTAATTAACGACGGAGAAATACTCGATAATTCGCTTGACCTTTGTCAAAAAGACGAAAACTATATTTATAAAATTTTAAAAAAGGAGAAGAAAAAAGTGAGCGACATCTTTATTATGACGCTTGACGGTATCGGAAATTATAATATTATCTTGAAAGACAGGTAAAACACTTTACGTTAAACAGGAGATTTGATATGAAAAGAATATATTTTTCACTTTTACTTCTCGGTCTGTCCGTTGCCGGAGCATTGTATCAATTTTGGTATATTAACGCCAAGTCGGACGAATTTACCGAAAGAATTGAAAAAATAGACGGATATATGCTTAAAGACGACTTTGAAAGCGCACTTAATGCCAGCATAGAAACAGAAAACAATTGGGCAGAAACAGCCGACAACATTGACATTTTTCTGATTCACGATTATGTTGATTCCTTAAGCCTTGATATGGCGCAGCTTAGTGCATGCATCGAAAACGGAAACCCTCAAATGTATTTTTTGAAAAGTGCAAGCATAAAAAAAGGACTCACTTCCCTAAAGGAAAGTGAGTACCCTGTTATAGCTAATATCATTTAGCTTTAGCTGCTTTTGCGGCTGCTCTCTTAGCAGACTTTTTGTTCTGCCACATAACCCAAAGCGGACCCGCAATGCATATTGACGAATAACAACCTGAAATTAAGCCTATCATCATCGGAAGAGCAAAACCTTTAACCGACGAGATGTTGTAAACAACTGCCACAACATAAACAACAATAATAGCCGCAAGCGTTGTTACCGATGTCATAATTGTACGCTTTAATGACTTTGTACAGCTCAGGTTAAACGACTGAGCAACCGTTGCACGTCTGCCCAAAAGCTTTCTTTCTTCACGTACACGGTCGTAAATAACGATTGTATCGTTAAGTGAATAACCCAAAATCATAAGTACAACCGCGATGAAGTTTGAGTCAATCGGCATACGGAAAATGATGTACATGAAGTAAATCATAGCTACATCATGGAACAAAGCAGCAAGAGCCATAACACCGGCAGACAAACCGCCGATTTTTTTGAATCTGACAGTAACGTACAATACCATCAGTATACTTGCGATTGCAACAGCCGAAAGACACTTGAGAAGGAACTTAACACCCATTGAGGCATCAACCGATGACGACTCAAGTACGGTAAAGTTATTGTCGGGATACTCATTCTGCAAATCTTTTTCAAGATTCTGCTGAATATCGGTTGCAATAGCATCGTTACCCGAAAACTGAACAGAAACATTGTTTCCTGTAGTGCCCATAAGGTCTGACGAGAACGAGGTCGTTATTCTGTCGGTTGTTTTCTCTTGAATGAAGTCATACAATTCATTCTGATCAATATCACCGACATAACTGAACTTCAGCGTAGCACCGCCCGAGAACTGAATATCAAGAGTTGTGCCAAAAATAAAGTTACATATAATACCTATTAAAAGAATTGTAATTGAAATGCCAAAGAATATTTTTTTGTGACTTACAAAATCAATTATTTTATTGCCATTGTTATATCTCTCGGCGATTTCTTCGTCGGTAAGTTGTTCTTTAGCCTTAGTATGAACATTATTTGTCATTCTTTGCACCTCCAAACAACCACTTATGACGCACAAACTTAAAGCCGGATATGCTTCTGAGCATCATACGTGTTAAGAATATACCCATAATGAAGTTAGAAATTACACCAATGAGAAGTGTGTAACCGAATGCATAAATTGTACCTGTTGTTGATTCACCGAAAATGATTGAAAGAACATTTGCAGGGCCGAATACCAGCATAAGAATTATGGATACGATTACAACGGTCATATTACCGTCAATAATTGCGGAAAGTGAATTTTTTGTACCTTTTTCAAGTGCACCGTCAAGAGTTCTGCCTGTTCTGAGCTCTTCCTTGATACGCTCTGCCGTAATTACATTACAGTCAACGCCCATACCGATTGAAAGAATCATACCTGCAATACCCGGCAATGTCATTGTGAAAGACGGAATTGTTGTAAAGAAGCCCGATACGGCTGCAATGGTAAGACCCATCTGACCGCAAAGGGAAATAACGGCGATAAATCCGGGCAAACGATAAAATGCAATCATAATAATGCTGATTATAATTGTAGCAATTACACCGGCAACAGCCATTGCCGTAAGAGAATTTTCACCGAGGGTCGGGCTGACCTGACCGTAGTTTGCCGTTTCAAGCTGGAACGGCAAAGCACCCGCATTAATTTTGTTGGCAAGTGCGGTAGCTTCATCCGCCGTAAAACTTCCCGAGATCTGTGCTTTACCGTTAGAAATAGTTGCCTGAACGGTAGGTGCCGACAACATAATGTCATCCATCCAAATTGAAACGGTTTGATTAAGATATGTTGTGGTTATTTCCTCGAAAGTCTCGGCACCGTCATCAGTAAGCTCGAGGCTTACCACATACTGTGCCTCGCCGCTGCTGTCCTGATAAACCTGAGCCTCGGCAGACTTAACTGCCGAACCGTCCATAAGTACGGTTTCCGTATCTCCGGTAGGAGTTTTATAAACATATTCACCGTTGGAATCAATATCAGTTGTTTCATACTGCTTACCCGGTCTGAATGTGAGCTGTGCGGTTGAAGAAATTTCATCAATTGCTTCTACTGCGTTATGCTCGGTATCGTCTGATTTCCACGGAAAACGAACAATAATTCTGTCGCTTCCCTTGTCAGCATACAATTCATAATCTGTAATACCCTGTGAAACCATACGAAGTTCAATGATTGATTTTGCAGACTCTAACTGCTCATCAGTTGCGTCGTAACCGTCGGCAGGCTTAAACGTCGCCTCAACACCGCCCCTGATGTCGATTCCCCATCGTATGTCACCGATGCCCTTAAATACTGTATTCTTGTTATCTCCGTTATAATAAGAAATTCCGAAAACAGCAGTAAACGTAAAGGCAAGTATCAGCAAAGCAACAATGAAGAACACTGGCTTTGGAACTCTTTTCATCCCTTTGAAACCTCCGTTCATAATTGTCTGAATCTACGCAAAAAAACAACTCTGTTACAATGCATAGGTACAGACGTAACAGAGTTATTATAAATTTTTTTTGCAAAAAAGTCAATGGAAACGCAAATATTTGATAAAAAAATATTTAACTTTATCAAATATTGTGAATTTAAATCATAGCAACGCTCTGATTTGTTTGCAAAAAATTGCATTGGTGCAACGCCTCAGTGCTTCGACAAAAAATTATTATCCCCGCCGAATGACTGAATTTTCCTATCCGAAAACCGGGAAAATTCACACCTGATTATTCTTAACCGAGCAGTTTTTCACATGCGGCAATCTTTGTGCAAATGCAGAATACATCCATCGCTGTCTGAAGCTCATCATTCGGAGGGAACGAAGGAGCTATCCTTATATTTTTATCCTCAGGGTCTTTACCGAGCGGATATGTTGCGCCTGCTCCCGTCAAAATCAAACCGACTTCCTTACAAAGCGAAACAACCCTCTTGGCTGTATCGGGAAGTACGTCAACACTTACAAAATACCCACCGTTAGGATTTGTCCACTCGCCTATTCCCGTTGGTGAAAGTTCTTTTTCAAGCGTATTCAAAACAATATCAAACTTGGGCTTCAGAACCTTTTTATGAAGTTGCATATGTTTTAATACTCCGTCATAGTTTTTGAAATATTTCACGTGGCGAAGCATATTAAGTTTGTCATAACTTATAATCTCATAATTATATCTTTCTGCAAACACTTTCATATTCGCGTCTGAAGCAGCCATTGCGGCTACACCGGCACCGGGGAACGTAATTTTAGATGTTGAGCAAAATAAAATCGGCATATCTTCATTACCCGTTTTTACACACTCGTCATAAATGTTCAACAAGGAATCAGGAGTATCGCTGATGTCGTGAATACAATAAGCATTATCCCACATAATCCTAAAATCCTTAGCGGCAGGTTTAAGAGCCGCTAAACGTTTTACAGTCTTATCGCTGTAAGTAATTCCCTGCGGATTTGAGTATTTCGGCACGCACCAAATACCCTTAACGGACTCATCGTTTTCAACAAGCTTTTCTATCATATCCATATCCGGACCGCTTGATGTCATCGGAACAGGAATCATTTCAAATCCATAATACTCTGTTATTCCAAAATGACGATCATAGCCGGGAACGGGACACAAGAATTTTCTGTTTTTAACTTCATACCACGGCTTGCATCCGTCCACTGCCGATTTTGTCATCATGCAGGATATTGTGTCAAACATCATATTAAGGCTTGAACTTCCGCCGACCATAACCTTATTGTAATCAACTCCGAGCATTTCACCGAAAAGCCTGCGACACTCTTTTATGCCCTTTAATATACCGTAATTGCGGCAATCCATACCGTCTGCGCCGACAAAATCAGAACTGCTGTTTACTGCATCAAGAAGTCCGAGAGATAAATCAAGCTGTTCCTTGCCCGGCTTTCCTCTTGCCATATTAAGTTTTAAGCCCTTGCCCTTAACATCTTCAAATTGTTTTCTCAAAGAAGAATATTCTTTTTCCAGTTCCTGCCTGTTGCAATTTAAATAATTCATTTTTGCTATCCCCTTAATTTATAATTGCAAAATCACGTTTAATCTATAATATATTCTACTACTGTGCTGTAAGAATTGCAAGTCTTTTTTACTAATCCTGCATTATTTTGTAAAAAAAAACAGACCTACAAAGATTATAATAATAAAACTTAGTAAGTCTGTTGTTATTGCATTTTTAAATTTATTATCAATAATATTGATAATAATAATATCCTCTGCCCTTTTTGCGTTTGCTGACATCGCATCCTACTTTTACCATGCCGAGAACCTTAGAATCGGCAAGCTTAATGCTGTCAAGAAGTTCACGAATATCACCGTGGGTAGTAGAACCCTCTCTGATTACAATTACAAATCCCGCAATCAAATCCTTAAGCAACAATGCATCCGACACAACACCGATAGGAGGCGTATCAAGAATAATATAATCATATTCTTCGGTTAAGCGCTTTATCATATTGACAAATCTCGGAGAACACAAAAGTTCCGAGGGGTTCGGAGGAATTGTTCCCGAGGAAATGGCATCAAGATTAGGCAAAACATTGCGGTGAACAGTATCCTCAAAAGTTACCATATTACCGATAATATTGGAAAGACCGGTTTTGTTGTCAACATTAAAAATATTATGAACATTAGGACGACGCAAGTCGCAATCAACCAAAAGCACACGCTTTTCAAGCTTGGAAAACGAAATTGCAACGTTTGACGAAACGGTACTTTTACCTTCACCTTTAGAGTGACTGGTAACAGCAAAAACTTTCTTGTCATAAGCCGAAAGCGAAAACATTATATTTGTTCGTGCAAGTTTATATGACTCAACAATCGCAAATTTGCTCTTATCGGATATTGCCATTGATGACGAAGTCGATTTATTCTTCTTTGATTTATCAACCGCCGAAGAGCTGTGCTTTGAGGTTGTTTTTTTACCCGCTTCATGTTTAGACTTATCATTCGGGTTTGAATTTTTACTGCCCTTGTTTGATTTGTTACTGTTAAATAATTTCATACTTCATCACCTGTTTTGTGGAGCAAAATTAGGAATCTCAGAGAATACAGGGAGATCATACATCTGCTGGAGATCGTCATCCGGTTTAACTGTGGTATCAATAAGTTCAAGTAAAATAGAAATCAAACACGACGCAGCAAGTCCGACAGCAAGTCCGATTAGCAAACTCCTGAAGTTATCGGGTCCGTAAGGAGCCGAGGGTACTTTTGCAGATCTGATTGTACCTATTTGTCCGTAATCAAAATGGTTATGGAATACTGTTTGTGCGGTCTCTGCAATATTGTTTGCAACCGTTGCACACTTTTCCGGATCTGTGCCGTCAACACTGATTGTTATGAAGAAAGTATCTTTTGTAACACTTATAGTAACCTGACATCCGTCATAAAGTGCCGTTATTTCATCAGAATTTTGAAATAGATTTACACAAATATTTGCAAGGCTGGCAGAACCGTTGATATCGGAATTATAAATCTTCTGAGCCTGTTGGTTGGAACCCTCAGATACTTCGCCGCTTGCATTTATCGAATTTGCGGCATTGGATGCGCTGTTAGCATTATAGTTCTGTATATAAATCATTGCCGAAGTAGTATACATCGGCGTGATAACAATCTTTGAATACAAAAAAAACAGAAGTCCCACAACCAAAGTTGAAAGAATTATAAATTTAATTCTCTGTAAAAGGACGTTAAGAATTTTCTGTATTGAAATATTTTTTGCCATGAGAGGCACCCCTTCTATTGCAATACTCATCATTGCGATAATAACACAAAATACAGCAACGACTATTAATATAATTTTTATGTCCATAACATTTACCCATGATTACTTGAATTTGCATATCATGCTTGCATATTATAATACAATAAAACTTATAAATAATTACATAAAAGAATTATAAATAAAACAGTGTGGATTAATCACCTGAAAAATCGTCAAAAATGCAGCTTGAAAATACAAAAGGGAAGCGAAACGCTTCCCTAAAAAGCTTATAAACAAATATTATACAACGTTCAAAAGAACACCTGCAGCAACAGCAGAACCGATTACACCGGCAACGTTGGGGCCCATTGCATGCATTAATAAGAAGTTACCCGGATTTTCCTGTTGTCCAACCCTCTGTGATACTCGTGCAGCCATCGGAACCGCAGATACACCCGCCGAACCGATAAGAGGATTAACCTTTCCTCCGGAAAGTTTATACATAATCTTACCGAAAATCACACCGAAAGCAGTACCCATACAGAATGCAAACAAGCCGAGAACAATGATTTTAATTGTGCTTAATGTCAAGAAATTCTGACCCGAAGCAGTGGCTCCGACGGTTGTACCCAAGAAAATTGTGATGATGTTCATCAACTCATTCTGAGCAGCCTTGGCTATTCTGTCAACAACGCCCGATTCCTTAAACAGGTTTCCAAGCATAAGCATACCTACAAGCGGAGCTGCATCCGGAAGGAAAATTGCTATAAGAATAACAACGATAACAGGGAACATAATTTTCTCAAGCTTTGAAACAGGACGAAGCTGTTCCATTACTACCGAACGTTCCTTTTTGGTTGTGAGTGCCTTCATGATAGGAGGCTGGATAATCGGAACAAGCGCCATATAAGAATATGCGGCAATTGCTATTGAACCGAGAAGATGCGGAGCCAATTTTGTGGTAACATAAATCGCAGTCGGGCCGTCCGCACCGCCAATGATACCGATTGCACCTGACTCGGCAGGAGTAAATCCGAGGAAGATAGCACCTATAAATGTGATAAAAATACCGATCTGTGCAGCCGCACCGAGGATAAGACTCTTTGGATTTGCAATCAACGGGCCGAAGTCTGTCATACATCCGATACCGAGGAATATAAGCGGAGGATAAATACCAAGCTTTACACCCTGATAAAGGTAATAAAGCAAACCGCCGTAAGTCGGATTTTCGGCATAAGTTACACCGTCAATTACCGTCTTGGCATGACTTGTAAAATCAATATTTTGCGCCGCACATTGTTGTTCCGTCAAAAGTTCGACAGACGGAGCAGCCATAATTGCGGGATAAAGATTTACAAGCAACATACCGAATGCTATCGGCAGAAGCAAAAGCGGCTCATACTGCTTTTTGATTGCAAGATAAAGCAATACAATCGACACGCCTATCATAATATAGTTC
>CAVBYX010000056.1:0-106433 GCA_963599905.1 Acutalibacteraceae bacterium | reverse complement strand
TTCTACCATAGGAGGTCTGTTTTTTCTATTGTCCATTTTTTACGGACTTGTTCAATTTGGGGCAGTTCACCATTGAGACGCTATCTTGGTTTTATATATTTCCGACTGCTCTGTTAAAAATTTTTGCAGACGTATTCATCATTTCCTCAACCTTTTGTTCTCCGCATTTGTTTGATATACACTTCAATGCTTGGATGAAAACCTCGGGCGTGTTATGCTTCATTGAATGTGCGTCCGAACCGATTATATCAATTAATCCTTCATTGATGAATTTAAGCAGCTTTCTTTTTCTGAAAAACGCAGCCTTATCGGCATAATTACTTATGTTTGTCTGAATAATCACACCCATGTCCTTTAGCTCACGAATAATTTCAGGTTCACACATTAAATTTTCGTATCTTTCAACATGAGTCAAAACAGGTATAAGACCGTAATTGTCCATTATTTTATAAAATTTTTCAAGCGTGTGGTCGGAGAAGCCTGATGAGTAAGCGTATTCTGTCAGAATATATTTTGATTTACCATATGTAATACCCGACAAATCGTCATTAGTAAACAGATACTTAGTTACATAAACCTCGGAACCGAGAACAAGATTTATTCCCTCGGGTTTATGCGGCAAAAATTTTTCATACGCTTCCTGTCTGCTCTTTACAAAATCCGCCACACTCATTTCGTTTGTGTAGAAATGAGGCGTAAGACAAATATTAGTGACATTTTGGTTTTTAAGACAATTAAGAAGCGTCAGGCTTTCGTCAATACTTTTTGCGCCGTCATCAAATTCCGGCAAAATGTGCGAGTGCATATCGTAAAGTTGCATTTTATACCTCAATCAAAGTTCCTTACAAACAAGGTCGCCCATTTCTTCACAGCTAACCTTGGTCAGACCTTCTTCGTAAATATCAGGAGTACGGTGAGTTTCAAGTACCTTGGAAACAGCTGCTTCAATAGCGTCGGCAGCTTTGTTTTGGTTAAGTGAATAACGAAGCATCATTGCGACAGAAAGAATTGTAGCAAGAGGATTTGCAATGCCCAATCCCGCAATATCCGGAGCGGAACCGTGAATAGGCTCATAAAGTCCTAGTTTGCCCTCGGAAAGACTTGCGGAAGCGAGCATTCCGATTGAACCTGCAATCATAGAAGCCTCATCTGAAAGAATATCGCCAAAAATATTTGAAGTTACAATTACGTCAAATTGCTTTGGATTGCGAACAAGCTGCATTGCGCAGTTGTCAACATACATATGATTAAGCTCAACCTCGGGATAGTCCTTTGAAACCTTAATAACAGTCTTTCTCCAAAGACGTGAAGACTCAAGCACGTTTGCCTTGTCTACACTTGTGAGCTTTTTGTTTCTTTTCATAGCCATTTCAAATGCCACTCTGGCAATACGCTCGATTTCGGGGACTGAATACATTTCCGTATCCCAAGCGGCAGATACGCCGTCAACAAGCTTTGTGCCTTTCTCTCCGAAATAGATACCGCCCGTAAGTTCGCGTACAATCAAAACATTCATATTGTCGCCTATAATCTCGTCTTTTATAGGCGAAGCACTTTTAAGCGGCCCGAAAATCACGGACGGACGAAGATTTGCAAAAAGTCCGAGTGCTCCGCGAATACCGAGAAGTCCTGCCTCGGGGCGATTGTTACCGGGCTGATTGTCCCACTTTGGACCGCCGACCGCACCCAAAATTACGCTGTCGGAAGCTTTGCACTTATCAATTGTTTCCTGAGGAAGCGGTACGCCTGTTGCATCAATAGCGCAACCGCCGAGAAGAGCTTCGTCGTATTCAACGGAAAAGTTGAACTTTTCCGAAGCCTTATCAAGTACCTTAACAGCCTGATTTACAATCTCAGGACCTATTCCGTCGCCTTTAAGCAATGTTATTTTATAATCTGCCATATTTTAATATACTCCTTTAAAATTAAATGTTGTATAAATCAAATAAATGCTCTGATTTACTTGTAAACCTTTATGCCGTATGTCAATCCTCCGACCGTTCATAAGGCAGTTTTGAAAATACTTCGCAAACCTTGTCCCTTTGCCATAAAAGAGGTGTTATGCGCAACGAATATCCGCAACCGTTCTCCATTGCCCACTCAAACGGCTTAGCCTGCGGAAGTCCGTAAACCGCAAGCAAAGTCATTATTACTCCGCCGTGAGTTACAATTGCAGCTTCTGTTGTTCCCGTCTTCATAAGCCCCTCAACTATGCTGTCAAACATATTGCAAATACGTCTTACAAAGTCTGCGTTGCTTTCTCCTCTCGGAGGTTTAACGGAATTATCTCCGGCAAGCCACTTTTCAAAGTCGGGATTGCTTTTAAGTTCATCTGCGGTTTTTCCCTCCCATTCGCCAAAGTTACATTCGGATAATGCGTCGATAACCAACGGCTTAAGTTCGGGAAAAAGTATTTTGCAGGTCTGCGTGCAACGTTTCAAAGGGCTCGTAAAGACCACCTTTGGCTGAGGATAGAAATACTCGGAATTTAACTTTCTTAGCATAATTTTACCCTTATCGGACAAAACCGCATCAGTTGTTCCGATGTATTTTCCCGACAAGGTTTCGTCAATTGAGCCGTGTCTGATAAAATGAATTACATATGACTGCATAAAAACTCCGATTAATCATTTACAATTTGTAATAGTCGTGTTATACTGATAGTATATATCTTGTGTCGGGCAAAGTAATTTTACATATACAATTGCCGAGAATCAAAACAATCTATAATATTATACTATTTTTGAATTTGAGGTGTCAAGGTTTGAATAAAGATTTTCCGAGAATTATCACTTTTTTGCGCAAGGAACGAGGATTAAGCCAAAAGCAGGTTGCCGCAGACCTTGGAATTTCACAGGCATTACTTTCACATTATGAAAAGGGAATCCGTGAATGCGGTCTTGATTTTTTGGTAAGGGCGGCGGAGTATTTTGACGTTTCGTGCGACTATCTCCTCGGCAGAACGGTACAGCGCAGACTTGCCGCAGTTACTGCCGATGATATTCCCGAAAGTGATGAAATACGTCACATAAAGGGAAATATGATTAATCAGATAAATAAAAAACTTTTGATGAACACCACAACGGTGATTTTTGACCTTTTGGCTCAAATCGGTGACAAGCAACTTACAAATGCGGTAAGCAATTATCTGATGAGTGCCGAGTATCGGATTTTCCGAACGATATACTGCACCGAAGAAAATAATCCACAATCTATGTTTTCAATCGACAAAAACAGATATAAAGTTCTGACATCGGCATCAATGATGCTTGATCTTGAAATTACAGACTCTGTTATCGAAAGGAACACGCTGTCGCTCAGCTTGTCTCCCGATATTATCTCAACATATTTTAAGGGCGGAGCGGCGTCGCTTTTTAATCTTATTCAACTTTCCGAAAGAAATATAAAGGTAATCGCTCAACCGAAGAAATTAATTTAAAAAGGTTGATTTATCGCTGATTTGATGATAGAATTAATTTTAAATCATCAATTTATTTACGAGAGGAAAGTAAAATGAAAAATACGAACATTAAACCTATTTCGGTAAAAGCACTCAGTCTGTTGATTGTTACAATGATTGCATTCTCCTGCACATTCTTAAGCGGCTGTGGTTCAACTTCAAGCTCAAGTTCAAGTTCGAGCAGCAAAAGTGAAACAAAAAAAAGTACAGAAACCACCGTTGCATCCGAAGACACTACCGTATCAATTCCGGACAATGCAATTACTGCCGTAATAGACATTAAAGATTACGGAAAAATCACAGTTGCCCTTTTTCCGGATGATGCACCGATAACGGTTCAAAATTTTGTAAAACTTGCCAAAGAAGGATTTTATGACGGTTTGACATTTCACAGAATTATAAACGGATTTATGATGCAGGGCGGCGATCCGCTGGGAAACGGCTCCGGCGGAAGTGACGAGAATATAAAAGGCGAATTCAGCGGTAACGGCGTTGAAAATAATCTCAGTCATACAAGAGGAGCAATTTCAATGGCACGTTCTCAAGCTAACGACAGCGCAAGTTCACAATTCTTTATCGTTCAAAAGGACAGCACCTACCTTGACGGTCAGTATGCCGCATTCGGTTATGTAACCGACGGAATGGACATTGTTGATGAAATATGCCAAAACACTCCTGTTTCAGACAGCAACGGAACAGTTCAAAAGGCTAATCAGCCTGTAATAAATTCTGTTACAATCGAAGAATAATTGAGTTTATTTGTTTAATGCAAAACAATCACATAAGACGATCGAACGATTGATTAAAGTTCGGTCGTCTCAGTCCGTTTTATGGGGCATTTTTTTGTATAATTAAATCAGAAAGAAATAAATTTTTATAATTATTTATTGCCTGAAAAGTTAGAGCTTTCGGAGTAAATCAAAACGCAAAGAATTATTGTTTTGCTGAGGATTTTTACTATGATGATTTCAGCGATTACTATGATGCAGAGGCTTATTATAAAGAACACCGCAATGATTAACAATTAAACCAAAATAAGAAATCCCCTTTTGATGTCGAATAAACATCAATGAGGGGATTTTGTGTTAATAGGTTATTTGGATTATAAGCGATGTCAAAAGAAAGCATTCCGGTTAAAATCAACCTTCACAGAAAGATATTCCGATAGATTTTGCATACTGTATTAAGTCGTAATCTCTGGGTATCGGCTTTGCTTTTCCGGCAATGTCCTCAAGTCGGTTGCAAGTTACTTTATCGTTTTTCAGCGCAACGGTGAGACCGTATTTTTCTTCCTTTATCAGCTTTGCGGTATATGCACCGAATTCTGTTGCAAGCACTCTGTCATATGCCGACGGTGTGCCGCCTCTGAGATAATGCCCCGGAATCATACTGCGTGTTTCAATGCCCGTGTGTTCCGCAATATACTGAGTTACATGAGGAGTAACATTGGTTCCGCCTCTGCGTTTTACCCTTGCTTTGCGCTTTAATGCTTCTTCTTCTTTTGAAAGCGCACCTTCGGCAACAAGCACAATAGCAAAGTTATTTCCGTCAGCCTTACGCTTGAGAATCGCTTTGGCAACCTCTTCGTAAGAGAAAGGAAGTTCAGGTAAAAGAATAACATCGGCACCGCCTGCAATGCCGGAAAACAACGACAGCCAACCGACCTTGTTGCCCATACATTCAACGACAATCACTCTGGAGTGGCTTGTTGCGGTAGTGTGCAGTCTGTCTAAAACTTCCGAGGCAATGTCAACGGCAGTATGAAAGCCGAATGTTCTGTCTGTGCCGAAAATATCGTTATCAATGGTTTTTGGCAACCCGATAATATTTAATCCTTTTTGTGACAGAAGATTTGCCGTTTTGTGAGTTCCGTTGCCGCCGAGCGTCAAGAGGCAATCAAGTCTAAGACTGTTATATGTTTTTATCATATTTGCAACCTTGTCAATACCGTCGGCACCGACTGTCTGTATAGTCTTAAACGGCTGGCGTGATGTGCCTAGTATTGTTCCGCCAAGGGGGAGAATTCCGTGAAAATCGGATTTTTTCATTTCTTTGTAATTACCGTTGATAAGACCTGTATATCCGTTTAAAATGCCGACAATCTCCACTTCATCGCCAAATGTCTCATAAAGTGCCTTTACGGCTCCTCTGATTGCAGCGTTAAGACCCGGACAATCGCCGCCGCTTGTCAAAATTCCAACTCTTTTTTTCATTGTAGCACACCTCTTATTTTTTTACGGATGAATCTTTCTTTTTAACTTCGGAATTTGCGGTATTTGAACGGGATTTACGCTCCTGTTGACGTCTTTCCGCAGTTTCGGTTTCTTTGTATGCTTCGGCAAACAGCTCCATCTGGGCATTGTGAGTTTTTGCATTTGCCGTAGGTACAACGTGATGATACTCTGCTTCGCTGTTCATCTCACGTGATTTTGTATTGTCGGCAAGACAATATTTCATAATCCTGTTGAGCTTTGCCTTGGCTTTATAATCATAAACGGGAGTGGCAACCTCAACACGTTGAGAAGTGTTTCTGGTCATAAAATCGGCTGATGAAATATAATATTTTTTATCCGCACCTGCGCCGAAAATATATATTCTTGAGTGTTCAAGCAATCTGCCTACGATGCTGAATACTTTAATGTTATCCGTTTGGTCTTTTATTCCCGGAACAAGACAGCAAATTCCTCTTATGACCATCTTAACCGGAACTCCCGCTGTGGACGCCTCAATAAGTTTTCTTATCAGTTCCTTGTCGGTCAGTGAATTTAATTTCAGCTCAATTGCACACGGCTTGTTCTGACGAGCTTTTTCAATTTCTTCGTCAATAAGAGAGATTAATTTTGTTTTAAGACCGAGGGGGGCAACCAAAAGCTCCTTGCTGTTTTCAACGAATTTGCCCTCTTTCAGACATTTGAACACTTCCCGTGCGTCCGCAACAATGTCGGGATTTGAAGTGAACAGGGCAAGATCCGTATACAGTCTTGCCGTTGATTCATTAAAGTTACCTGTTCCTACCTGCACAATATCGCCCTTTTCGTCATTCATTCCGATGAGCAACAGTTTGCAGTGAACCTTATAGTTAGGCATTCCGAATATAATTTTACAACCGGATTCTTCAAGAATTTTTGACCAGTCAATATTGTTTTCTTCGTCAAAACGCGCACGCAGTTCAACAAGACAGGTGACCTTTTTGCCGTTTTTTGCGGCATTGCTGAGAGCTTGTATGATTTTGGAATTTGAAGCAAGTCTGTAAAGCGAAATTTTAATTTGATTTACACGTTTGTCAACAGCTGCCTCGTCGAGCAGGTCGATAAGTACCTGAATATCGTCAAACGGATAGTTGAGAAGCAGATCCTTTTTTCTGATTCTGTCAAGCAATTTTCCTTTGCGGAGCACAGGCGGATACTGCGGCGAAAGCGGAATATAGTAGAGTTTGGGATATTTATGTTTGTCGAGCCTTTTCTCAATCAATGAAAAGAATCCCATGTCAATCGGTGTTTCCTGTTTAAAAAGTTGTTTTTTACCAAGACACAAATTGAGCTTAAGATGTTTAAGAATTCTTTCGCAATTGTTTCCTTTGTATTTTAACTCAACGGGAGCAAGGCTGCCTCTGAGTTCAATAAGCCTTTCCATTGTTGAGCGAAAGTCCATATCAAAGTCGTAAAGACCTTCGTTTACGTCAATGTCCGCATTTCTTATAACCGAGAATATTATTTTTTCCGTTATTGTATTTTTGCCGAAGAAAAGGTCGGTAAACATAGTGACAAGATCTTCCATCAGCATAAATCTGCAATTATCCGACGGCAAAAATACAGCACGGGGCAACGATTTTCTGAGCGGTACAAGCCCGAATTTAAAACCGCCGTTTTTCTTTTGAAGGGTTACGCCGACAACCGGAACTCCGTTGTCAAAAAACGGGAACGGGTGCTTTTTCTCGATAATGAAAGGAGAAAGATACGGCGCTACCTCATGTTCAAAAATTCTTTGCAAAACGACTTTTTCTGCATTGGTAGCCGTTTCTTCGGTTACTTTGGTAAAGTATTTTTTTCCGTCGTTAAGTATACCCTCAAATGCACTGTCAAGGCGTGGCATAAGTGCGGATGTGGCTTTAAAAATATGCTTAAGTTGTTTTTTGTATTTCTTTTTTAATTCTTCGTTTGTGTTGTCTGCGGCTACAAGTGCTTCGTCTGAAATCGAACCTACCCTTACACGAAAAAATTCATCGTAATTGTTTTGAAAAATTGAGATGAATCTCATACGTTCCATAATGGGGTTGTCTTTTGCTTCTGCTTCTTCAAGGACTCTTTCATTAAATTTTATCCAACTGAGTTCTCTGTCTATAATCAAACCTTTATCTTTCAATTAAATTACACTTCCTTTACAATTAATTTTTATATTTTTTATGTTTAAGTGCAAAACAATATCATTGTGTTCATTATACATTATATATAAGAAAATATCCAGTGCTATTTTGTAAAAATAACGTAAAGTTAAGCACTTGTTGTGATTATGGTATGCCCGATAATCGGTTTAATATTATGAGCTTGGCGTATAAATACCTGTACAGTACAAAACGGTTTAAACTTAATTTTATCTAAAGTTTAACAAAGTAAAATTTTATTTGTCGTTAATTGACAAATCAGACAGAAAATGCGATAATAAAAAGGTATATCAAATGTAATTAATTTTGAGGAGAATCTATATGGCAAAGGAACTTGCAAAATCCTACAAGCCTTCGGACTTTGAGGATAAGATTTATGACTTTTGGTTGAAAGGCAATTACTTTCACGCAGAAGTGGACAAAGATAAAAAACCTTACACAATCGTTATGCCGCCGCCAAACATTACGGGTCAGCTTCATATGGGTCATGCGCTTGACGAAACATTGCAGGATATTCTTATTCGTTGGAGAAGAATGCAGGGTTACAGCGCACTTTGGCTTCCGGGTACGGATCACGCTTCAATCGCAACCGAAGCTAAGATAGTTGAGGCTATGCGCAAAGAGGGAATCACCAAAGAGGACATCGGCAGAGAAAAGTTCCTTGAACGAGCATGGGAATGGAAAAGAGTTTACGGCGGAAGAATTACAAGTCAGCTCAAAAAGCTGGGTTCAAGCTGTGACTGGGAACGTGAACGCTTTACAATGGATGAGGGCTGTTCAAAAGCGGTTAAAGAAGTTTTTGTAAGACTTTACGAAAACGGCAAGATTTACCGCGGTAACAGAATGGTAAACTGGTGTCCGCATTGCTGTACGTCAATTTCGGACGCTGAGGTTGAATATGAAGAACAGCACGGTCATTTTTGGCATTTGCTCTATAAGGTAAAAGAAACGGGAGAGTATCTTGAAATTGCAACCACCCGTCCCGAAACAATGCTCGGTGATACCGCCGTTGCAATCAACAAGGACGATGAGCGTTACAAGCACTTACACGGTTGTCATGTTATTTTGCCTCTGCTTAATAAAGAGTTGCCGATTGTTTGTGATGAGCACGCGGATATGGAAAAGGGAACAGGTGTTGTAAAGATTACGCCTGCTCACGACCCCAACGACTTTGAAGTAGGTCAGCGTTGCAACCTGCCGATTGTTCGTTGCTTTACTTATGACGGACATCTTACAGGCAAGAAAGACGTTGAAGAATATAATGAATTAAAGTCAAAGGGACAGCTTGCCGAAAATGAACCTGAGGTTCTTGATTGCGGAAAATACGCAGGAATGACCACTACGGAGGCAAGAGAAGCTATTCTTGCCGACCTCAAAGAAATCGGCGCCCTTAAAGAGATTAAAGAGCATACCCATGATGTGGGTACCTGTTACCGTTGCCACACCACTATCGAACCAATGGTTTCAAAGCAGTGGTTTGTAAAAATGGAGCCTCTTGCAAAGCCCGCAATTAAAGTTGTTAAAGACGGAAAAACAAAAATTATTCCCGAGCGTTTTGAAAAAGTTTATTATAACTGGATGGAGAACATCAAGGATTGGTGTATTTCACGTCAGCTTTGGTGGGGACACAGAATCCCCGCATGGTATTGCGATGACTGCGGCGAAGTAATTGTTGCAAAGGAAGAACCGAAGGTTTGCCCAAAATGCGGTAAGTCTCATTTGCACCAGGACGAAGATACTCTTGACACTTGGTTCAGTTCGGCACTTTGGCCGTTCTCGACTTTGGGTTGGCCTGACAAAACTCCGGAACTTGAGTATTTCTATCCTACAAACACACTTGTTACCGGCTATGATATTATCTTTTTCTGGGTTGCAAGAATGATTTTCTCAGCCTGTGAATACACAGGAAAAGCTCCGTTTGATACCGTGTTTATGCACGGAATTGTTCGTGACGAAAATGGCGTTAAGATGTCAAAGTCACTCGGCAACGGAATTGACCCGCTTGAGGTTATTGACAAATACGGTGCGGATGCGCTCAGATTTTTCCTTGCCACGGGCAATTCTCCCGGAAATGATATGCGTTACTCAGAAAAGCGTGTTGAGGCATGTGCCAACTTTGCAAATAAGCTTTGGAATGCTTCCCGCTATGTTCATATGAACATTGATGATTTTGATGTAAAAAATGAGCTTCCGTTAACTCTTACAACCGAGGATAAATGGATAGTTTCAACCCTTAACACCGTAGCCAAAGAAGTAAACGAAAACCTTGAAAAATTTGAGCTCGGAATTGCGGTTCAAAAGATATACGAATTTATATGGGATTGCTACTGTGACTGGTATATTGAGCTTGTAAAGGCAAGACTTTCAAGCGAGGGCGAAGATGCACAAAATGCCCGTCAGGTGCTCCTTTATGTACTTGACCGAATTTTGAGATTATTGCATCCGTTTATGCCTTACATTACCGAGGAAATTTGGCAGACAATACCGCACAGCGGCGAGACTGTGATGCTTGCCGAGTACCCTGAGTATAATCCGTCTCTTGACTATCCGGAAGCCGCAAAAGAGATGGAGCGCATTATGGATGCTATCCGTGCAATCCGTAACCGCCGCAACGAAATGAATGTACCGCCGTCGAGAAAGGCAAAGGTTTATGTTGCCACAAAATTCCCGCAGACCTTTAAGGACGGCACTCAGTTCATTCAAAAGCTTGCTTCCGCAAGCGAAGTTGAGGTTGCAGACAGCTTTTCAATTGACGGTGCTGTTACAATAGTTACTGCCGATGCAAAGATTTACATTCCTATGGACGAGCTTGTGGACAAAAAGGCAGAACTTGCAAGACTTAATAAAGAGCTTGAGCAGGTTAAAAAGCGCCTTGCTCAGAGTGAGGGCAAGCTTAACAACCGGGGCTTTGTATCTAAAGCACCCGAAGCTGTAATTGAAAAGGTTAAGGGGCAGGCTGCAAAAGAAAGAGAACAGATTTCACTCATTCAGGCTGCAATCGAGGCTCTTAACTGATATACTTTAAATTAAGGCTGTACCGCAATATTAATTTGCGGCTCAGCCTTTTTATCTTTATAACAAAATATGATGAAGTATAAAAAATCACTTGATTGTGTCAAAAAATCAAAAATAAGAGTATAATAAAAATCAGAATATCAATAATAGAATTTGATAATAATCCAATAATCAAGGAGAATAAAGATATGAAAATATATTCAATAACATATGATAAGGTTCTGGATTTAAAACGTGCGGCAAATGAAAAATTTACGGATAAGATTCATTTTCACGACGCCTGCGGCGGACAGTATTTTAACCTTGAAATGCCAAATGCCGAGCTTAAGAAATTTATTGTAAATTACTTTGAAAAGCAGGGAGTAAATGTTGTTTTTGCAGAGGATAATATGAATTTTCATCTTGAAAAACCGTAAGCTTCAATTAATTTTGTATGTATAATAAATTTAATGTTTGATGTTAAAATCATATAGTTTGTAATTATTCAGTTATCTTTTCGGCTAAAAATTGCAATGTAACAAAATAAGATTGCCGCCAAATCGGTGATTCAGCGGCAGTCTTATTAATTAGGTTAAAATATCATCCGATAAACATCTGTGTCCAATAGTTGCCGTTAGCTGCGTAACCAACGCCTATTTGCGTAAAGTTTGCATTAAGAATGTTTGCACGGTGTCCGTCAGAGTTCATCCATGCCGTTACAACAGCTTCCGGGCTTTGCTGTCCCATTGCAATATTTTCGCCGGCAGTGCGATAGTTTATTCCAAAGCTTTTCATCATATCAAACGGTGAACCGTATGTCGGCGAGTTGTGGCTGAAGTACTCATTGTCACGCATATCTTCCGATTTGATTCTTGCAACCCTTGAAAGTTCTGTGTTTAATGTAAGCGGAGAAAGTCCTCTTGATGCTCTTTCTTTGTTAACCAGTTCAACGACCTGCTTTTCATAGCTTGAAACTTCACTTGTGTTTCCGTTATTGGGTTTTGTTGTTTCAGGTGTTGTCGGCTCTGTAACAGGTTGTGTTGTCGGTTGTGCAGCTTGCGGTGTTGTGGAAGGCTGAGTCGGCTGCGGCGTTGCTTCGTTGGTGTTGCCGCCTGTTATGCACTGATTATTGTCAGGTAAAATTCCACATTTTTCAATTAGTGATTTTAGGTCGTCTTCGGAACAAATTCCCTTTGAAACAAGACTCTTGATGTCATCTGCATTGCATGTTCCTTTGTTTATAATTGCCTGAACATCCGATGTATCGGTTCCGCATTTCTCGATAAGGCTGTTTATGTCAATTGAGTTTAGTACCTGGCAATCACCGTTGGCAAGAGCAGTATAATTTGATTTGTCACAAATTGACTGAATATTTGCAAGATTAATGTTTGATGCACTTGCAGAAATTGTTGCGCTTGAAGCGATGAGCACAGTGCTTAGTATGAGAGCAGAAATTTTAAACATTTTTTTCATTTGAAAAAACCTCCTGAAATAAATTGTTTGAAAGCTGTTTACTCTTTGGCTTTCAATTTACATTATACAGAATGATTGTTCAATATCAACATATAAATAATGGATTGCATTGGAATATTTGACTGATATGTCAAATATTATCAAATGTGTAAAATTATATAATATTGCCGAATATATAGCCGGATTTCAGACTGCAAGGCGAATTCTGTTCAGGCTTGCGGTAAGTAGCTTAAATAAAATTTTGCAATATTTTGTCTGCGAGATTTATTATTTTGTTGATTTTTATGAGTTAAGGCTATATACTAATAAAAGAGAATCAAAGAGGTGAAGCATATGAGAGGATTATTGTACAACAGCAAAAAGGTGATTACGGTATTCTTCCTTTTTGTGTTTGTGTTTTTCTCTTTGTTTACGGCAAATGCCGCAACTCCACCCGATACCACAAAAGAGAATTCCACTCAAAGTACAGATTTTTCTGAGTCTGTACCTAAATATAAAGGATTATTTGTAATTTCAAAGGATACAGTAATTTCATCTCAAAATTATACAAGTATATCCGAATCGGAGAATGCTGTGCTTGCAAGCGGCGGCACATCGACAATAACCGACGCCACCGTAAACAAAAGCGGTGACAGTGATAACGAGAATGCCGATTTACTTGGTATAAATTCCGCAGTGCTTACATATAACGGTGCGATTTTAAACCTTAACGGCGGTTCTGTCAGCACAAACGGGAAATATGCAAATGCGGTATTTGCTTACAACAACGGTACGGTTAATCTTTCCGATATAACCGTCGGCACGTCGGGCGATTACTCGGGCGGCGTTGTGGTTGCCGACGGCGGAGCGATGTCTGTAAAAAATGCTACGGTAAGTACAACGGGCGATTATTCCGCGGCAATCAAAAGCGGAGGAGTGTTGACGGTAAACGGCGGAACATATTCTACTAGCGGTTCGAATTCGCCGACAGTATATTCAACTGCAAATATAAGTGTCAGTAACGCAATTCTGACTTCAACCGCCTCCGAGGGCGCAGTTGTTGACGGTGCCAACTCAATTACGCTTGATAATGTAACTCTTAACAATACCGATTCAAGTCTCAGCGAAAATTCCGAAACTCACAAAAACATTTTTCTCTACAAATCAACATCGGATTTTTTAAATATCGGAGCTTCTAAATTTACCGCAAAAAACAGCAAGATTATTACAAACAAGGGTGACACGTTTTTTGTTACAAATACAGCCACGGAAATAAATTTAACGAATAATACGATTGTCAATACCTCTGGAGACTTTTTGCGTGCCCAAAAAGGAAGCTGGGGCGAGGACGGCTCGAACGGCGGTAATGTTACTCTTAATATGTCAAATCAAAATGTCGGGGGAAATGTGATTATCGACGATGTTTCAACACTTGCCTTTAATTTAAGCAATGAAAGTGTGTTTCAGGGGTCAATTGACAATGCCGATTCCGCCAAAAAAGTATCGGTTAAATTGTCCAAGGATTCGATTATTTCATTGACATCCGACAGTCATATTGACATTTTGGAAAATGAAGACAGCACTAACGCAAATATTTATCTAAACGGTCATAAACTGTTTGTAAACGATTTGGAAGTAAGAGGCAATAATACTCCCTATAATTCCGAAAGTACCGTAACAACAGCCGAACCGCAAACTCGGGATACCGAAACCGCAACGGAATCGGTTGAGTCGGCAGGTAAAGACAATAACGGTGTTGACTACAATCTGCTTACGATTATAACCATTATCTCAACGGCAGTATTAATTGTAATTTTAATAATTGTTATCGTTTCCGTAAAGAAAAGCCACGCTAAAGAAAAATTGTCCGAATATGACAGTTAGCCCCAAGCAAATGAAAAGTAAACCGTTAATTGACAAACAGCAGTCAGATAAAATAGTCGGGCTGCTGTTTGTCAATCTCCTGAAATTTCAGGTTGACAAAATTAATACAAAGTGATACAATGTCAACTGAAGCTGAAAGAGAGGTTGACGTTATGCCTGAATTAGTTGCAAAAAAACCGAAGCTTACAATTCTTGCCATGTCGCAAATTGCGGTTTGTGCCGCGCTTTTGTGTGTTTCGGCGTATATATCAATACCGTTGCCGTTTATTCCCGTTCCGTTTACAATGCAGGTTCTTATGGTTGTGTTGGTTGCACTTATTTTAAAGCCTGTATATGCGCTTATTGCTCAGGTTTTATACACATTGCTCGGCGTTGTCGGTCTTCCTGTATTTTCTGGAGGTAAAAGCGGTTTTGGCACAATCATTTCGCCAACAGGTGGATTTATCATCGGATTTATCATAGCCGCATTCCTTATAAGCCTGCTTAAAGGCAAAAATGATAATATTGTAAGGTTTATTCTTGTTTCAATTTTTGTCGGAATACCTTGCATATATATCCCGGGTATTGCTTTTTATATGATATATGCAAATGCCGACCTGATTACTGCAATAACGGCACTTACATCGGTATTCATAGTTGTTGATATTGCTAAATGCGTGATTGCTTCAATTCTTGCAATTCTCATAAGAAAGGCGCTTGTAAAGGCAAGATTGCTTTGATTTAAACCTGTTTTCCGCATTTAAGCTAAAATTGGGGTTAGGCAATTGGGGCTTAGGAGAAAATAAATAATTTCATTTGTATAACGACAGCATGTTTGTCGGAATTATAGAAAGTAAAAAGACATATAATATATCAAAACCGGAGGTGCTTTTGTGCAAAAAGTTTTGTGTGCATTGTATGTCTTTATTTATTTGTTTTTATTGACTTTATGCGGTTGTCAAAGCAGCAGTGTTCAAAAACAAAAATCCCTTGTAACTGATTTTTCAGCCGATTTTTGTGCCGAATACAATGATATGAAGCTTAAGGGAAGTGTGGTTTCCGACAGACACGGATTAATCGGAATTAATATTACGTCTCCCGATACAATAGCGGGGCTTTCTGTCAATTACAAAGGCGGTGAAACCGAGCTTAAACGTGATAGTCTGATTTGCAGTGCGGATGAGGCATATTTGCCTAGCGGCAGTTTTCCGAACCTGATAAAGAATATCTTGAAAGGTATTTCTGACGGAAGAGCCGAGCTGTCTGCGCAAAATGGTGAAAACAGTTTCTACAATCTAAAAACAGACAACGGCACGTGCATCATCACTGCGGATAAAAGCGGTAATATTGCGGAAGCTAAAATTGAAAATGAAAAATTCTACATACAGTTTTCAGAGCCGAAATTCCTTGAAAACAAAGACAGCACCAAATAATATAACAAAGAGCAGATATTTGTTGCCTTTAAGTCGGCGTTTTCCTCCGAGCTTTCAGAGAGAGTAATAATCTCTCTTGCCGAAATTTCGAGAAGCTGACTTTTCATATGTTTTGCAAACAAAGTAGGTGTTAGTTCCGATTTGATTTGAAATTCACAAATTCCACGCCCGAAAATAATATGTAATAGCTGTATAAATTTTCCCGGAAAGGCAAAAATATCAGTAGATTAATTATTTGGAGCGTGAAAGCTTTGACCATACACCGCGGAGACATTTACTATGCAGACCTAAGTCCCGTTGTCGGTTCGGAACAGGGCGGAATAAGACCCGTGCTGATTGTGCAGAACGACGTGGGCAATCGTTTCAGCCCAACCGTTATTGCCGCCGCAATAACCAGCAGGCAATCAAAGGCGAATCTTCCTACTCATATTCCTCTTATGGCGGATACCTCGGGACTGTCAAAAGACAGCGTGGTTTTGCTTGAACAGGTGAGAACAATCGACAAAAAAAGACTTAAAGAAAAAATGGGAACAGTAGATGAGGACGCTATGAATCAGATTGACAATGCAATTTCAATATCATTTGGATTGAACGCATAATTTGTACTACATAAGTACAAAAATGTTGTATGTCCGAAGCCTATTGAGAGGCAAAGCAGTTTAAGTAAAATACAAAATTGAACAGGTTCGGTGAAAACGACCGTTAAAGAGAACCCTCCTATAGCAGAAAAAACCATAGGAGGGTTTTGTTATTGTCGGCAGATTAATAGGTTCTGTTATTTGATTTATTAACTTTTTATTATCGCTGTGTTTATGTATTCTGCGATGCCCGCTTTAGTATATCGGGGAGGGAATCGAGTATTACTGTTATGTTTTGGATTACATCGTGCTGTTCGATTTTTTGCTTGTTCTTGAACCCGTTAACCAACATTCCCGCTGTTGCTTCTGTCAAAAAGTCGCAAATAAACTCCTTAAAATCATCGGTTACCGATAGGTTGTTTTTTGCTTCTGTATCATTTATAACATTATGCACAACCGACGAAAAATCATTGTAAAAAAAGCGTTTAAGCTCATCTCTGCCCATACTGTCATAAGCACAGTTTAGTATGTGGGAATTTTCTTTTACATATTTTATAACAAATTTTATTGCATCTTCATAGTCGATAAGGAAATCAAAATTTTTAACAACCTCAATGGCTTCCTGTTCAAGCATCCACTTTAAAAGGTCATAAATATCTTCAAAGTGATAATAAAAAGTCTTTCGGTTTACATTGCAGTCAGTGATAATTTCGCTGACTGTGATTTTTCCGAGGGGCTTTTTTTTCATAAATTTTTTTAAACCGGCTGCAAGGGCTGTTTTGGTTTGCAGGGTTGTTTCTTTGTGTTTCATAATAAAATCACCTTGCCGTTATTATACAACTGTCCGATAAATATTTCAATAAGAAATACGGTCAATTGTCCGTTAATTTGACCGTCAAACACAGCGCATTTGTCCGTATTTCCACAATTCAGTGTTGTTTGACCGTTTTTTTCATGATTAACTTGCATTAGAATAACAGATAACAAAAGAAAGGAGGACGTTATGAAACGAAAATTCAGTATCACAATGTATGTTCCGCTTGGAATAAGATATGGCACAATGAGCTTTGTTGAGGAACATAACGTGATTAACGGAATACTTGAAGTTTTTGGAAATCAAGACGCTTTCACGGGCACGCTTACGGAAACGGGAGTTGTAGAATTAAAAGGTAAAATGACGCCGCTTCTTCATTCGTTTTCGTATGTCGCAAGAGGTACAATCGCAAATTCACATATGGATTTGAGTATTGCGGGAGGACGTTATTTGTTTCGCATTACAGGCGAAGAAATAGGTTTAAAGGGGGAATACTTATGAGTTATATTGAAATGCAGCACAGCTACAAACGCTACAAAATGGGCGATACCGTAATCGAAGCCAACAAGGAAGTTAACTTTTCTATTGAGAAAGGAGAACTTGCAATTATCCTCGGAACCTCCGGTGCGGGAAAGTCCACGGTTTTGAATATTCTCGGCGGAATGGACACAAATGATGAAGGCAAGGTAATCATAGACGGCAAGAATATAGCGGAGTATTCGCCAAATGAGCTTATAACTTACCGCAGAAACGATGTTGGTTTTGTTTTTCAATTTTATAACCTCATCCAAAATTTGACTGCAAAAGAGAATGTTGAGATGGCTTCTGAGATTGTAAAAGACGCTCTTGACCCCGTTCAGGTTTTAATAGATGTAGGTTTGGAAAAGCGCATTAACAATTTTCCTGCCCAACTTTCCGGCGGCGAACAACAGCGTGTGGCAATTGCGCGTGCCGTTGCAAAGAACCCAAAGATATTGCTTTGTGACGAGCCGACGGGTGCACTTGATTATCGGACGGGAAAGAATGTTTTGCAAATTCTTCAGGATATGAGCAGAATTAAGGGAGCTACTGTTATCATAGTTACGCATAATGCAGCGATTGCTCCGATTGCCGACCGTGTTATACATATGCACGATGGCAGTGTTAAAGAAATTAAGATTAATGAACATCCGCAAAAAATAGCTGATATTGAGTGGTAAAGAACGGCGGTGAAAGACTTGAAGAAAAAGACATTATGGAAAGATATTAAAAAATGTTTTTCAAAATCCAAAGGGCGCTTTATTTCGATTATGTGCCTGGTTGCGCTTGGTTCATTTGCTTTGGTCGGTTTAAAAGTAGCCGGCCCGGATATGAGAAAAACATCCGAAGATTATTTTGAAACTTTGCACTTGGCTGATATCAGCATAATCGGTGATTACGGTATTGATGAAGAGAATGAAACCGCAATTAACAAGGTTAACGGTGCCGATAAGACAGAATACGGTTATCTTAAAGATGTAGTCATTACCGATACGCAAGAAAGCATACGTGTATTTTCTCAGACTGACGGTATTTCGGAATATGAATTGGTTAGCGGCAATATGCCGAAAAGTGACGACGAGGTTGCCGTTGCAAGTTTTTTATCCGATGAATATAATATTGGCGATACAATTTCCTTTACCGAAAAAGCGGATGTTGCAGGAAACACGGTACTGAAAAGCCATGAACTTAAAGTAGTCGGCTTTGTGAATTCAAGCGAACTTTTATCTATAATTAATATGGGGCAGTCAACTGCGGGAACCGGTGAGCTTCAGGGTTATGCGGTTGTAACAAAGGATGCATTCGATTCGGACGTGTATATGATTGCAAGGCTTTCGTTTGACGATACTGATGGAGTTGACCCGTATTCAAGCGAATATACAAAATTGATACAATCCCATAAAGATGAACTGAACAGCTTGCTTGCCGACCAGCCAAATTTAAGATTAAATTCAATAAAAAGCGAATACCAAGGCAAAATCGATGATGTCAAAAAGCAGATTAACGATGCTAAGGATAAGTTATCCGATGCCTTACAAAAGCTTAAAGACGGTGAATCGGAACTGGAATCTGCCAAAAATAAATACAGCAACGGATTGGAAGAATATAATACACAAAAGACAGAAGCTGAAACTCAGCTTTCAAATGCAGAACAACAGCTTGCTTCCGCTTTAAATCAAATTGATGAGGCGGAGAGCACTCTCAATTCAAAAAAGTCTGAACTGAGCAGTGCGGAATCGGAACTTCAAAACGCAAGGAAAACTTTAGATGAAAAATGGGCTGAATATAACGAAAAGTTGAATGAATTTGAAAAACTCAAAAAAATAAAAGCTCAGCTTGACCAAGCGCAAACTGAGCTTGATACACAGATTCGGTCGGCAGAGTCAGCAACAGGAATGTCAATTGAGCAAATTGAGTTGTCGCTGCCCGAACTGCAAGCGGTGTTACCTCAGGAACAGTACGAGCAACTTTGTGCTGTTGTTGCCGAAAAAAATGATTTGGCAGAAAAACAGAGCGCATATAACTCCGCTGCTTCACAGGCGGCTGATGCCGAAAATCAGCTTGCACAGGCAAAATCCGAACTTGATAACGGAGAATCTGAATATTCTGCTAAGCAAAATGAAATCGTATCTGCTCGAGAACAGCTTTCGGCGGCAGAAACAGAGCTTGGACAAAAGAAGCAGGAATATCAAAATTCAGATGCTCTGTATCTGACACAAAAATCTGAGGCAGAGTCAAAACTTTCTGATGCAAAAACAGAGCTTGATAATGCTGCAATCAAAATTTCAGACAGTGAAAAAGAGCTTGACGATGGTTGGAAAGCATATAACGAAGAAAAGTCGAGCGCAGATAAAAAAATATCGGATGCCGAGGAAAAGGTAACAGAGGCACAAGACGCTTTAAACAGATTGAAATCTCCCGTTTATGCGCTTGACACACGCCGTGAGATACCCGGCTCGGAGGGCTACCGTATTTACGGTACTGTTTCAAATATCGTAGACGCCCTTGCAAATATATTCCCGATTTTTCTTTATTTTGTGGCTGCGCTTGTCACCCTTACAACAATGACTCGTTTTGTTGATGAGGAAAGAATTAATTCCGGAACACTTAAAGCACTCGGCTATTCAAATAAGGATATTGTGAAAAAGTTTACAGTATATGGTTTTGCCGCAAGTTTTACCGGCTCGGTAGTAGGCATTATTGCCGGTCATACATTGCTTCCGATGATTGTATACAACGCTTACGGGCACAGTTTTACCTACCCTAAAATTGAGCTGCATTTTTATCCGATTATCTCGTTAATTGCGCTTGTGCTTGCATTTTTATGTTCCGTTGTTCCGGCTTTCATAGTTGCAAATAAAGAACTTAAAGAAAAGCCGTCAGCGTTGCTTCAGCCAAAACCTCCCGAAGCAGGTTCAAAAATTCTTCTTGAACGTATTCGACCTGTTTGGAATCATATGAGCTTTACTCACAAAGTTACCGCAAGAAATATCTTTAGATACAAAAAGCGAATGCTTATGACGATTTTCGGTGTGTGCGGCTCGGTTACTTTGATTTTTGCGGGATTCAGCGTTCAAAATTCAATTTCAGGGATTAAGGAACGCCAGTTTGATGATATTATGAAATACGACCTTATAGTCGCACAAAATGACGGTATTTCCGACAAGAAAAGAGATGAGATAAATGAGTTGCTTGATTCCGATTTTGTTGAAAGTCAAACTTCTGTTCACTATGAAACCGTAACAAAAATTGCAGGCAAAAACGGTGACAAGCAGGAGATTAAGCTTATTGTTCCAAAAGACTCAGACTCTCTTTCGGATTATATTACACTTGTAAATCGCTCGTCGGGAAAACAGCTTGAATTGTCGGACGACGGATGTATTGTGTCGGAAAGACTGGCAAAGTTGCTTAATGTCGGGATAGGTGATTCGTTTGAAATTGATGATTCCGAAAGTGAGTCTCATACGGTCACGGTCTCCGAAATCACTGAAATGTATACGGGTCATTTCATATTTATGAACAGTGATTATTATCAGACAGCTTTCTCTAAAAAATATGTTTCAAATGCAGAACTTGTAACGCTGAACGACCGTTCTTCAGAAAATGCAAAAACTCAAGCAAGCAGATTTATGGAACTTGATGGGGTAAAGGGAGTAGTGCAAAACACAACTTTGACCAATCAGATTGATACAATCGTGCAGTCGTTAAATAAGATTATGCGAATTTTAATCATAGTCGCTATGATGCTTGCTGTTGTAATTCTTTATAATTTGACAAATATTAATGTTTCCGAACGTATTCGAGAACTGTCAACGATAAAGGTACTTGGTTTCTATAATAATGAGGTCACAATGTATATATATCGTGAAACCGTATTGTTGACGATAATCGGTATTTTGACAGGTTTTGCTTTAGGAGACGTGCTTTATCAATATATAATTTATATTGTTCCTCCCGACGAAGTTATGTTTAACCCTGCGCTTGGCGCCAAAGCATTCATAATACCTGTAATAGTAATCGCACTTATTACTTTTGTACTTGGTGTGATTATTAATCGCAGATTGAAAAAGGTTGATATGCTTGAAGCTTTAAAATCGGTGGAATAAAAAATTATATTGTCGTTTTAATTCAGTACGTAATTAAGTAAAAATGCACTGATTTTCTTTTAAAGAAATTCAGTGCATTTTGGCGTTCCCGAGCGGATTCGAACCGCTGGCCTTCCGCTTAGGAGGCGGACGCTCTATCCTGCTGAGCTACGGAAACATAACTTAAATCGAATTGTGCAATGACTTTATTTTATATTAAATAACCGCTTTTGTCAAGAAAGTTTAAAAAAATGAATTTTTGTATTGACAAAGCAAACCACATATGATAAAATAATTTTTGCTGAGACAGTCAGCGTAAATACGGAGAGGTGTCCGAGTGGTTTAAGGAGCTAGTCTTGAAAACTAGTGATCCCGCGAGGGACCAAGGGTTCGAATCCCTTCCTCTCCGCCATTTTATTTTATGTACTTTGCTACACGGAGGATTACTCAAGTGGTGAAGAGGCTCCCCTGCTAAGGGAGTAGGTCGCTAACGCGGCGCGAGGGTTCAAATCCCTTGTCCTCCGCCAGAAGTCCAACCTAATTCGTTGAATTGGGTTGGACTTCTTTTTTATTTGTTTAATTCAAAGTAAAAAAACACGGTGAGGAAGCACCTCACCGTGTACAGAGCAAATTTATTATAGTTTAACGACTTAATAAATTATAATACTAAATATTATTCAGCCTCTGCTTTTCTCTTTGCAAAGCATTCACTGCAGTAATACTCCTTGCCTTCCATAGGCTTAAATGGAATCTTTGCAGGGCCGCCGCATTCGGCACAGGTTGTTTCGTAATACTCACGACCTGCTTTTGCAGCGTTTTTGCGTGCCTGTCTGCATTCTTTGCAACGCTGCGGCTCATTTACAAAACCTTTTTCAGCGTAAAATTCTTGCTCTCCTGCAGTAAAAACGAATTCATTTCCGCATTCTTTGCAAATGAGTGTTTTGTCTTCGTACATTGGTTTTACCTCTCTTTGGTATAAATTAAAAATAGATTTGTTGCCCCGTGCGGAGTTGCACCGCTTATACTTTTCAGGACATATTATCGTTGCATATTTTCCTGCGTGCTCTGCAAAGCGCATTGTCAACGGATTTTTCGTCAATCTTCAGTTTGTCGGAAATTTTGTGGTAGCTCATTCCGCCGGCATAAAGCATAAGTACATCATATTCACGTTTTGACAAAACAGCTTTAAGCCTTTCGATAACAAGATTAAGGTGCTCTTTCATCATAATGAGTTCTTCAGGCGTTAACGAAGTATCCTCAATGCTTTCGCCGAGATTTTCAATTTGAACAAGTGCGGAATCAGGTACGGTTTTTTGAGTGCTGCTTCTTCTGATAATTGAAATAAATCTGCGTTCAACAACCGTTGTCATATAGCTTTTAAAGCTTGCTCCGCCTGATTTGTCAAACGTTCGGCACGCATACAAAAGCCCAAGTAAGCCTTCCTGTACAAAATCGTTTTGCTCATAACCCCGAGCCGAGTATTTTCGGGCGATAAAACGAATAGTGCCGAGATAGCGTATTGAAAGCTCGTCAAAAGCTCTGTTATCTCCGTTTTTGAAAAGGATTGCGAGATTATTGTCCGTAAGTGAGGAATAGGGAGGATTTGATACTTCCATAGGTTCACCTCACAACACAAATATCTATATATGATAATATAGTATTATTACCTGATTGTCAATATTTTTTTGTACTTTCTGTAAAAATGCAAAAAATAACACGAATTATTTATGCACATCTTATAAGATTAAGGGTGATTTTCGGCGTTTGTGTCAATTGTAAACAGCCTAAAATAATGCTATAATTTCATATGTGATTTAACATAGCGCAAGGCGGAGGAGTCATCCGCATCTCAGGCATTGGGTTTCTTCAGTGCTTTGGTGAGAGTTAAGTGCCTTTGTGTCCGTGCAATCTGTCGCAAGCTCTGATTCTTGCAAGTAAATCGGAGAGTTTCTCCGACTGAGAACTTTGTTTTTTTGGAGGGTAATATGGTTGTAAAATGTAACAGCTTCGGAATAAACGGTATCGACGGGTATAGAGTTGAGGTTGAATCCGCAATACAACTTGGTCTTCCTGCATTTGATATGGTAGGTTTGCCCGACACCGCAGTAAAAGAAAGCCGCGACAGAGTAAAAAGCGCATTTAAAAACTGTGGTTTTAAGCTTCCGTCCGCCCATATTACTTTTAATCTTGCTCCTGCGGATATAAAAAAGGAGGGCCCGATATACGACCTTCCGATTATGGTGAACTTGCTGAAACTGACGGGGCAAATTACCGCTGACCTTTCAGATTGTGCTTTTATAGGCGAGTTGTCATTAAGCGGAGAGCTGCGTGGGATTAACGGAGTTCTTGCAATGGTAATAAAGGCTTGTGAATGCGGAATTAAGCGCATTTATGTGCCTTTTCAAAATATCAGCGAAGCCTCTGTCGTATGTGGAATTGACGCTTATCCCGTTAAGGACGTTGTTCAGCTGAAAGATATGCTTAATCATCCCGAAAACTATTCTCCCGTATCTGCGGAAAGCACAGTTGAAGTAAATTCAAATGAATTTTTCCCTGATTTTTCTCAGGTCAAGGGGCAGTTTGAGGCGAAAAGAGCACTCGAAATCGCAGCAGCGGGCGGACACAATATTTTGCTTATCGGGCCGCCGGGATCGGGCAAAAGTATGCTTGCAAAGCGTGTACCGTCAATTCTTCCTGACATGACATTTGAAGAAATGATTGAAGCAACCAAAATACATTCAATCGCAGGTAATCTTCGCAGAGACGGATTGATTACAACACGTCCGTTTCGCTCTCCGCACCATACCGTAACGCCTGTCGGTCTCGGCGGGGGAGGTACAGGCACAATCAGACCCGGAGAGGTGTCTCTTGCTCATAACGGAGTATTGTTTCTTGACGAATTGCCGGAATTTTCCCGAGCCGCACTTGAGGTGTTACGCCAACCGATAGAGGACGGACAAATTACAATTTCCCGTTCGGGACAAAATTGCACATATCCGTGTTCGATTATGGTAGTAGCGGCTATGAATCCTTGTCCATGCGGATATTTTGGAGACGAAACACATAAATGCAGTTGTTCGGAAGTGAAGATAAGAAGATATTTGAATAAAATTTCGGGCCCGTTACTGGACAGGTTCGATATTCATGTTGAGGTTCCGCCGGTAAAGTTTGATGAACTGCGAAGTACAGAAGTCACCGAGACTTCCGCTGAAATCAAAAAAAGAGTTGACAGGGCAAGAGGAATTCAAAGAGAACGCTTTAAAGAAAGCGGCACTCTGTGTAATTCAAAAATTAATGCCGAGCAGTTTGAAAAATTTTGTATTATTGATAAAAAGGCTGAGAATACCCTGAAAAATTCTTTTGAAAAACTCGGTTTAACTGCAAGAGCATACGACAGAGTTTTAAAAGTTGCCCGCACAATTGCCGACCTAGACGAAAGTGAAATAATCCGTTCCGACCATGTGCTGGAGGCAGTGCAATATCGCAGCCTTGACAGAAAATATTGGTCGGCAGGCGGATAACTTCAAACAAAAAAGACTGCAAAATATTGTTTCAGATTCATATTGAAATGTCAAAAATACAGGCTTTTATTTTTGACGGAATGTGTTATAATAGTATCAATAAAAGCAAGGAGGTTTTTATTATGGAAATAACAAAAGATTCTATCATCGGTGATGTTTTGGACAAGCACCCTGACACAGCAGAGCTTTTCTTCGGCATCGGTATGCATTGCCTCGGTTGTCCTGCTTCAAGAGGAGAAACAATTGCCGATGCCTGCACGGTTCACGGTGCGGACGCGGATGCACTTGTTGAGGCTCTTAACAAGGCAATCGGCTGATGGGTATCGGCATTTTGCGTCTTGATAACAGATTGAAGCTTTGCGCAGAGTTTGTCAGAAACGGCGCAAGGCTTGCCGATATTGGCACTGACCACGCATATTTGCCTGTGTGGTTGTGCCAAAACGGCAAATGTCCTTCTGCGATTGCCGCCGACATCAATCCCGAACCGCTAAAACGCGGACATGATACTGTTGTTGAGGCTAATCTGACGGATAAGATTGAAACAAGACTTTCCGACGGCTTAAAATCAATTAACAGCGACGAAGCGGATGATATTGTAATTGCGGGAATGGGCGGAGAACTTATTTCCCGAATAATAGGAGAATGCGGCTTTTCCGAGGATGAATCAAAGCGATTTATTCTTCAGCCTATGACTAAGAGCGAGTATCTTATTGAATGGCTGTGCAAGAACGGCTACAAAATTTTAAAGCAGGATTGCTGTGTCGCTTCAAATAAATGTTATACAGTCATTCTTGCCGAATATACAGGTAATGTTACTGCGCATGACGAATCCTATTATTATATTGCAGAGCTTGATAAAAAAAATGAAACACATCTTCGTTTTGTCAGAAATCATATAAACAGACTTCTTAAACAGGCAAACGGCGATGTGCGTTTTGCTGTGCTTGCAAAACGTCTTGAGGAAATTATAAATGACAACAATTAACGATATTTTGGACTTTTTTGAGACTTTTGCCCCGCTTGAAACCGCAATGAGTTTTGATAACTGCGGCTTGCTTGTCGGTGATAAAAACAGGATTGTAAAAAATGCACTGGTTTCTCTTGATATTACGGAGAACGTGGTTGACGAGGCAGAAAAACTTGACTGTGAACTTATCATAAGTCACCACCCCGTTATTTTTAACCCGATTAAAAGCCTCAAAACAAATGACGTACCTTATAAACTTGCTTTAAAAAATATAGCTGCCGTTTGTATGCACACAAACCTTGACTTTTCCGAAAAATTCGGAGTTAACACTTGTCTTGCAGAGGCTGTCGGTTTAAAAAATATTCGACGTTCGGAAATCGGAGATTGCCTGTTTTTGGGAGAACTTGAAACCGCAACGGACATAAATGATTTTGCCGAAAAAGTAAAAAAGGCTCTCAATTGTGACGGACTCAGATATACGGCTGTTAAAAAAAATATAAAAAAAGTTGCTTTGTGTTCGGGTTCGGGAGGCGACATGATTTTTGCAGCCGCAGAAAAAAATGCGGATGCATTGCTTACGGGTGAAATTAAACATCACGAAATCAATGCCGCAAACGCCCTCGGAGTAAATATAATTGACGCAGGTCATTACAAAAGTGAAGATGTTGTAATAAATCCGCTCGTTAAAATGCTTTCGGATGAATTTTCGGAGGTTTTGTTTACAAAATCGAAAACATATAGCGATAATGTTAAATATATTTAATGACATAGGCATTTTAACAAAATAATCGTTGCATAATTTGTTACAATTTGATATAATCTAAATAATAATATCCTTGGTTCTGTATGTGACAGGAGTCGTTTTTTAGCTTGCATTCGGTCACAAGCTATGATTTTGCAAGGAAAGCAAATGATTGCTTCGATTTGAGTTAAATGTAATAATTTTTGGTGTATGCTTTTTTATGGCATATACACAATGAGGAAAAATGAGAATAAGAAAAAAGAAGTGGGCTGAA
The DNA here is from genome assembly GCA_963599905.1 of Acutalibacteraceae bacterium. Lineage (GTDB taxonomy): Bacteria > Bacillota > Clostridia > Oscillospirales > Acutalibacteraceae > Ruminococcoides. The sequence continues at coordinate 79,350 of CAVBYX010000056.1, read as the reverse complement.
CCTGAATTGTCCGTGTGTGATTTCTTCATAAAAAATCCCGAAGAATATGCCGGAAAGTGGCAATCAGCCTTTAAAAAAGAACAGCCGCTTGTACTTGAAATAGGCTGTGGAAAGGGTTCTTTTGCAGGTCGGCTTGCACTCGAAAACCCGGACAAAAATATAATTGCTCTTGATATAAAGATTGATATGCTTGGCGTTGGCAGACGTACAATTGTAAAAATGTTTGAAGAAAGCGGCAAAACTCAGGATGACATCACTAATTTGCTTCTTGTCAGATATAATGTCGAACAGCTTGATGAAATCATTAAGCCGGAGGACGAAATTGAAAGACTGTACATAAATTTTTGTAATCCGTGGCCGCGCGCAAAGCACAAAAAACGCAGGCTGACATATTACAAAAAGCTTGAAATATATAAAAGCTTTCTTAAAAAGGATGCAGAGATAAGATTTAAAACGGATGATGATGAACTCTTTGATGAAAGTCTTGAATATTTTAAGCAAAGCGGATATGAAATTCTTTATCTTACACGTGATTTGCATGCAAGCGATGTAAAAGACAATATTCAAACCGAGCATGAGAAAATGTTCTCTGCCGAAGGAATTAAGATAAAATACTGCATAGCAGTGCAGAAACAATAAAAGGAGGATGACAATTTGAAGCCGAAAACAGCTGCTGCGGCTGTAATCGCCACAGTTTTACTGATGTCTGCAAGCGGCTGCAATTTTACGGACTTTGGTTTGGAAAATATGCTTCGTCCGCCGAAATCTATGGGCGATGAAGCGGAAATTGAACAGCTTATTGCCGATACCGCAAACGGAGATTATACGCTGAAATATCCAAAAAGCGGCAATTACAGAAGTGCAATTGTCATGTCTGACCTTGACGGTGACGGCACAACCGAAGCGATTGCGTTTTACCGCGATAAGGGCAATACAACAAGTATACATATGCTCGTTATGTATGACGATGACGGAGGTTGGAAGTTATCGTCTGATTTTCTAACCGAAACCACGGACATTGACTGTGTTGATTTTGCGGATGTTGACGGCGACGGTACACTTGAAATTTTTGTCGGATATGCAACGTATTCTCCGAATATTAACTTTTTGTCGTGTTATTCTTACGGCGACGGTACAACTCGGGCGATTACCGCAGGTCAGAATTACTCCGCATTTTATTGCGGCGATTTAAATTCCGACGGAATGGACGAGGTTATAACACTTTCGCTTTATAACACAGAAAACGAGGCGCGTGCATCAATGCTCTCTTATGATGCCGAGAAAAAGTCTATGTTTGCAAAGGCAACCGTTCCTATGGATCCGAACGTGGTTAGATATAAGAACGTTACGATTTGCGATTTGGACAATAAAACAAAAGGAATAGTGGTGGACGGTTCGTTTGCGAGCGAGGAGATAAATACACAGATTATTTACTATAACAACGAACTGTCGCTTTTAAGAAATCCTTTGTTTAAAGATAAAACCAAAAATATGACGCAACGATCAATACCTGTAATTTGCGCCGATATTAACAATGACCAGCTTTACGAAATTCCGGTTGTTTCACAGTTACCACATTCGGACAGCGAGACAACCGAGACTGTTGCGGATAAAATCATATGGAACACCTTTGATTTGGGGAGCGAAACACTTGTTCAGAGTGTGAGTATGATTGCAAACTATGATTTGAAATATACGGTCAAGATGCCTGAAAAATGGCAAAAAGATACGGTTACCGCTCTGATTGACAGCGAGAACAATTCCACGGCATTTTACGAATGGAAGGATGACGAGCTTGGAGATGAGCTTTTTGAAATCAAAGTTTTTGACGTTGCAAGTTGGGACAAGGGTAAAAACAAAGGAAACTACACCATTATATATAAAGACAACAAGTACGCTTATACTTTTGTAAACCGCAACAGCAAAAATGAGTACGAATTGAATGATGAAGAGATAAAAACAGCATTTTCCGTATTAAACGAACTTGCCATATAAACGTATAATTAAACAAAGCGGAGGTTTTGATATGAAAAAAATATTAGTTTGCGAGGACGAAGCCGCAATACGCGATTTTGTGGTTATCAACCTGACACGTGCAGGCTATGATGTTGTTGAAGCTGACTGCGGTGAGGCTGCACTTCAAAAATATGACGAAAACAACGGCGATTTCGATATTGCCATTCTTGACGTTATGATGCCGGGAATAGACGGATTCCAGGTTTGTAAGGAGCTGAGAAACCGCAACGGCGGAATAGGTATTATAATGCTTTCCGCAAAGACTCAGGAAATGGACAAGGTTACAGGTCTTATGCTTGGAGCGGATGACTATGTTGCAAAGCCTTTTTCGCCGAGCGAATTGCTTGCAAGAGTGGATTCTTTGTACAGACGTGTTGCGCTTGCTCAGTCTCGCGCCGAAAATAAATTTAAAGAAGAGTTAAAATCAGGCGAATTTACCCTTAATCTTCGCAACCGTGCACTTCACAAAAACGGCAAAATGATTGAGCTTACACAGGTTGAGTTTCAAATTATGGAATATTTTTTCTCGAATCCCGGTGTTGCTCTTGACAGAATTGACATTCTTAACCATGTTTGGGGAGATGCGTATGTCGGTGAAGATAAGATTGTTGATGTTAATATTCGCAGACTGAGAATGAAAGTTGAAGACGAACCGTCGAACCCCAAACATATTATCACGGTTTGGGGACTTGGCTACAAGTGGGATTCCGGAGAATAACCGTTCGTATAATCGTCGGTTTTATTTGCCGAAATCAAAGTCGAATTTATAAGAAAGGAGGACTGCAACAAATATGTTTAAGGGCATTACAAGGCGTTGGATTTTAAACACCCTAAGCGTAGTCTTAACCATTATCATTTTGATTGTTGTAGGTCTTATCTTTCTTGTTACATATGTTTTTCAGAATAACGTAGAACAAAAGCTTACTTCTACCGCAAATGAGCTTTCTCTTGTGTTTTCGGGTTACACCAGTGACAGTTCAACTTCATTTACCTCATCTGCGCGCGATTATGTGGAAAATTTTGATAAAAAAGAGCAGATGGAGGTTATGGTTATAAACTCAACCGGGAGAATCGTAATGTCCTCCACGGGCTTTATTCCCACGAGTGACGAGCATTTGCCCGACTTTGACGAAGCCAAGACAAACGGTAACGGATATGCTTTTTGGAGCGGAAAACTGAGCTCAAACGAAAAGGCAATGAGTGAGACAAGAATTATTACCACCGACAGCGGAACCGCCGTCGGTGCGGTAAGATATATTGTTTCGCTTGAACCTGTAAATGAGCACATTATGCTGGTTTCGGGTATGATTATCCTTGTCGGAATCATAATTATAGCGCTTGTTGTGTTATCGGGAATTATGTTTATTCGTTCAATCGTAAAGCCAATCAGACGCTTATCGGAAATTTCCGCCAGAATTGCGCAGGGAGATTTTTCCGCCTCTGAAAAGATTGAACATAAGTACGATGATGAAATCGGAGATTTATGCGATGCAATAAGCGATATGTCAAAGGATTTACAGACGGCGGAACAAATGAAAAACGATTTTATTTCCCGCGTGTCACACGAACTCAGAACTCCGCTTACCGCAATCAAAGGTTGGGCAGAAACGATGCAACTTTCCGAAAGAGGAAAGCTTGATCGCAGAACCTTTGACAAGGGAATGAATGTAATAATAAAAGAAAGCGGAAGACTTACAAGCATTGTAGAAGAGCTTTTGGATTTCGGACGAATCCAAAGCGGCAGAATGGTTTTGATGTGTGAAAAAATTGATATTCTTGCCGAGTTTGACGAAACGGTTTATATGCTGAAAGAGCGAGCTGTCGAAGAGGGAATACATCTTTTATACGATGATCCCGAGGCGATTTATCCTCCGGTTTACGGCGACAGAAACAGGCTGAAACAGGTTTTTATCAATGTTCTTGACAATGCGCTAAAATATACGCCAAAAGGCGGCGTTGTTGCTGCTCAGGTAATATATTCCAAGGATGACCCTGACATTATTAAAATCATAGTGACGGATACCGGTTGCGGAATTTCTGCGGATGATTTGCCAAAAGTAAAGGAAAAGTTCTATAAGGCAAACCAAACGGTAGGAGGTTCGGGCATTGGACTTGCCGTTGCTGACGAAATTATGAATCTTCACCACGGTTCGCTTGATATTGAGAGCGGAGAGGGCGTCGGTACAACGGTTACTCTTACGTTTCCGATATACAAAGAGGGTGAAGAAAACAATTTACCCGAAAGTGTCAAACTTTAAATTATTGCGGTAAATTTGAATCTATACCTGTAATTAAAGCAGAGTGTTGATCCGACTGAATAAGTACAGAAAATGATGATGAGTTTTGCCAATAACTCAGACGGATTTTTAATATATAAAAGGAAAGTGCCTATGTCTAAAAAAACTTCAACAAAAAAGATAACCTCAATCGGCGGCAGTGCTCTGATTGAGGGCATTATGATGCGCGGACCGAAGCGTACAACGGTGTGTGTAAGAACCGGTGAAGATGAAATATACAAAGAAGATATAAGCATCAACACCATACCGTCAAAATGTGCTTTGTTCCGACTTCCGTTTTTCAGAGGTATTGCCGGTTTGATTGACTCGATGCGTCTTTCTTACAAGTCTCTTATGCTGTCGGCAGACAAAGCCGTCGAGGCGGGCGAAATTGACGAAGAGGAGCCAACAAAATTTGAAAAATGGCTTGATGACAAATTCGGCGATAATCTCGTTAAAATTGTTATGGTTTTTGCTTCAATCATAGGAGTTGCTTTTGCCGTATTTTTGTTTTTCTTTTTACCGTCCTTTTTATTTGACCTGTCATCAAACGCAGTGCCTGCTTTTAAAGAGGGCAACAGTGATATGGTAGTATTGTGGAAGTCGATTTTCGAGGGCGTTTTAAAGCTGCTGTTGTTTTTGGGATATATTATAATTGTGTCGCAGACAACGCAAATGAAACGTGTGTTTATGTATCACGGAGCCGAACACAAAACCATTTTCTGTTATGAAAACGAGGAAGAACTTACAATTGAAAATGTGAAAAAGCAAATTCGTTTTCATCCTAGATGCGGAACCAGTTTTATGGTAATTATGCTTATTATAGGAATTTTAGTCGGTCTTTTTGTTCCCGTTGCTCCGTTCGGAATCGGATTTTTGAGGCCTGTATTCAAGATTCTTCTGCTTCCGGTTTCTTGCGGAATCGGCTATGAGTTGATAAAAATCTGTGGCAGACACGATAACCTTGTAACAAGGATTATTGCCGCACCGGGTCTTTGGGCACAAAGAATTACAACAAAAGAACCCGACGATAAAATGATTGAAGTTGCAATTGAAGCAATTAAAGAAGTTATTCCGGACGACGGTTCCGACATTCTTTCAAAATGACAGCACTAAAACAAGCATATCTGATATGCAGGGATACACTGAGAGAAAACGGTTTTGAAGCTCCTGAATTTGAGGCACATATTTTGGTTGAAGCCGCAACAGGATTTGACAGAATCAATTTAACGGTAAACGGCAATACCGAACTGAGTGCAGATAAAGAGCAGACGCTGATTGAGTACACGCAAAAAAGGCTTTTGCGTATTCCGCTTCAATATATAACAGGCAACTGGAGCTTTTGCGGTTTTAACTTTTATGTTGGGGAAGGCGTGCTTATACCTCGTGACGATACAGAGGTTTTGGTAGGGCTTTGCAAAAACTTTTTGAAAAACAGACATAATAGAAAAACAATTGATCTGTGTGCGGGCAGCGGAGCAATATCTGTTGCGCTAAATAAGTTTTGCAATGCGGATGTGACTGCGGTTGAACTAAGCGATAAGGCATTTAAATTTCTTCAAAAGAATATACAGCTTAATAATTGCGACATATCGCTTGTCAACGGAGATATTTTTGAATGTCACAAAAATTTTGATGACTGTCGGTATGATTTGATAGTGTCGAATCCCCCTTATATAAAAAGAAGCGAGTTAGGCACTTTGCAGAAAGAAGTGCAATTTGAACCTAAAATGGCATTGGACGGCGGAAAAACAGGGTTTGATTTTTACGAGGCAATAATAAGACTGTGGAGCGATAAGCTTGTTTGCGGCGGCGCACTTGCTTTTGAACTCGGAGAAGGTCAGGCTGATTATGTCAAAAGTCTTATGACGTCGGCAGGTTTTTCAAATATACGAACGGAAAATGATTTTGGCGGGACTCAAAGGGCTATAATCGGGACAATGCTTAATAATTAGAAAATTTGTTCGATTTTTTATATTTGGTTTATTGCAATTTTGAATAAACTACATTATAATAACTTATGACAAACCGCTGGATTGCGGTATTTGATGTCTCATAAACGGGATATTTGGAGGTATATAATATGGCAGTTGACAAGATGAAGGCTCTTGAAACGGCTCTTACACAGATTGAAAAGCAGTTTGGCAAAGGTGCGGTAATGCGCCTTGGCGAAAACAAGCATATGAATATCGAACACATCTCAACGGGTTCGCTTTCTCTTGACATTGCGCTTGGAATCGGCGGACTTCCGAGAGGAAGAATTGTTGAAATATACGGGCCTGAATCTTCGGGTAAAACCACTTTGTCTCTTCACTGTATTGCCGAGGGACAAAAAAACGGGGGAAACGTTGCTTTTATAGATGTTGAGCATGCACTTGACCCTAATTATGCGGCAGCTTTGGGCGTTGATGTGGATTCTCTATTGGTTTCGCAGCCCGACACAGGTGAAGACGCTCTTGAGATTGCCGAAGCACTTATCCGAAGCGGCGCAATTGACGTTATTGTTATTGACTCGGTTGCCGCACTTGTTCCAAAAGCAGAAATTGAGGGAGAAATGGGTGACAGCCATGTCGGTTTGCACGCAAGACTGATGTCACAGGCATTGAGAAAGCTTGCGGGTGCAATTTCAAAGTCGAATTGCGTAGCTATTTTTATTAACCAGTTGCGTGAAAAGGTCGGCGTTGTTTACGGCAATCCCGAGGTTACAACAGGCGGTCGCGCATTAAAATTTTACAGCTCCGTGCGTATAGATATAAGAAGAGTCGAAACAATCAAAGTCAACGGAGAGATGATCGGTTCTCACACAAGGGCAAAGGTTGTTAAAAATAAGATTGCTCCGCCGTTCAGAGAAGCCGAGTTCGATATTATGTACGGTGAAGGTATTTCCCGTGAGGGAGAACTTCTTGACCTTGCGGTTAAAGCTGATATTGTTCAAAAAGCGGGTGCTTGGTTTAGCTATAAAGGCAACCGTCTCGGACAGGGACGCGACAAGGTTAAGGCACTTTTAAAGACCGATACTGCTATTGCAAAGGAAATTGAAGACGAACTTTGGGCTAATATTGATAAGTTATATGAGCGCAAAAAACCTGCTCCAAAGGCTAAGATTACAGCAGTTCCCGCTGCTGAACCGTCTGCGGCAAAGGTTCCGGAAGCAGGAAAAACAAATATTGACGTACTTGTTGACGACTGATGGTTATTACAGCGATTGAGCCGAGAAGAAAGGCTATGAGTGCGCTGTATCTTGACGGCGAATATGTGATGAATCTTGACACAAGAACATTAACAGAGAATCGCATTGACGTCGGTAAAGATATTGATGACGAAGATTTGCACGAGATTATCAGGCTCAGCAATGAAAGGCGTGCAAAGGAAAAAGCTTTGTGGCTTATTTCTTACCGTGACCACTCAAAAAAGGAACTTGCCGATAAAATAAAGCGAACCTGTGACGAGGAATCAGCCGACAAAGCCGTTGAGCGCATGGAGGAGCTTGGTCTTGTAAATGACGAAAGCTATGCGCTCCGTTATGCACAAAAGCTGATATTCACAAAGCATATGTCTAAAAATGCAGTTGTTTATGAGCTTGTGCGAAAGGGCATTGACAAAGAGCTTGCGGCTGAAATCCTTGAAGAAATAGAGGTTGACGTCAGCGAGCAAATCAGGATTATAATAGATAAAAAGTATAAGAATATCAGCGATGAAAAAACCAGACGCCGTGCCGTTGCCGCTTTGCAAAGGCTTGGATATCGCTGGGATGAAATCAAAGGCGTCATTGAAGAATACACAGAGGATGACAGCATATGAATTATAAAGTCGGTATTGTATCGCTTGGTTGTGCAAAAAACCAGGTTGACGCCGAAATGCTTTTGTTTACACTGAAAAACAAGGGCTTTACAATTGTAAACGACCCTGCACAGGCAGACGCAGTTATTGTAAACACCTGCGGATTTATAGATTCTGCAAAGCAGGAAAGCATTGACGAAATTATTGAGCTTGGCAAACTAAAGCGTGAGGGTACAATTAAAGCTATAATTGTTACAGGCTGTCTTGCCGAAAGATATCAAAATGAAATCACAAAGCAACTTTATGAAATTGATGCGGCAATAGGAATCGGTGCCAACGAACAGATTGCAGACATAGTTTCGGAAGCTCTTAAGGGTAAAAAAGCAGAAGTCTTTCCCGATAAAGTTTGTCTTCCGCTTGAGGGAGGAAGAATCCAATCCACACCTTCGCACACTGCGTATCTGAAAATTGCGGAGGGCTGCGACAATCGCTGTACTTATTGCGCAATACCGATGATTAGAGGTCGTTTCAGAAGCAGAAAACCCGAAAATATCATTGAAGAAGCAAAAACTCTTGCAAAGAACGGCGTTAAAGAAATTAACGTAATTGCACAGGATACAACAAGATACGGTGAAGATTTGTTTGGCGAGCCTTACCTTGCAAAGCTGTTAAGACAACTTTGCCGAATCGACGGTTTGGAATGGATAAGGGTGTTGTATTGCTATCCCGACAGGCTTACCGACGAGCTGATTGACACAATTGCAGAGGAAGACAAAATCGTTAAGTATATAGATTTGCCGCTTCAGCATTGTAACGGTGAAATTCTAAAAAGAATGAACAGACACGGCGACAGGGAAGTACTTACACAGTTGCTCAACAAAATCAGAACCAAAATTCCCGATGTTGTTTTGCGTTCAACCTTTATAACCGGATTTCCCGGCGAAAGTGACGAACAGTTTGAAGAGCTTGCTCAATTTGCAAAAGATATGAGATTCCAACGACTTGGTTGTTTTGCTTATTCCCAGGAGGAAGATACCCCGGCGGCACTTATGCCGAACCAGGTTGACGAAGAAACCAAGCAAAAACGTGCCGACATTATTATGGAACAGCAGCAAAATATTATGGCTGAGTACTGTGAAAGTCTTATCGGTTCGGATGTAAAAGTGCTTGTTGAGGGGTATGACAAGCTTGCCGAATGTTATTTCGGAAGAAGTTATGCGGATTCTCCGGAGGTTGACGGCTGTGTATTCTTTACCTGTCCCGATGAGAAACCGAAAGTCGGAAGTTTTGTAAATGTTAAAATCACCGATTATACAGGTTGTGACCCTGTCGGAGAGATGGTTTAGAATATAAAAAGTAAAATTATTATTCTGTTTTGGAATTAATTTAAATATTAGAAGGCAACAAAATGAACTTACCAAATAAACTGACATTAGGACGGATAATTCTTGTGCCTCTTATGGTAGCGGCATTGCTGATAGATTTTCCGTTTAATAACCTTGTGGCGTTGATAATTTTTGCCACCGCATCAATTACAGATTTGCTTGACGGAAAAATTGCACGCAAACAAAATCTTGTAACCGATTTCGGCAAATTTGCCGACCCGTTAGCGGATAAAATTCTTGTGCTTGCCACACTTTTGTGCTTTGTACAAAACGGATATTGCGACTGCGTTGCCGTCATAATTGTGCTGTTCAGAGAATTTTCCGTTACTTCAATAAGATTGATTGCAGCCTCAAGCGGTGAAGTAATTGCCGCAAATATTTGGGGTAAGGCAAAAACCGTTTCTCAAATGATTGCTGTAATTGCGATACTGGTTATGCAGTTTATTTTGGATTTGGCAAACGATACGGATTTGATTTCTGCTCAGGCGGAAAGTCTTATGAGTTCTGCTTTTGGAATTGCAGGAGAGGTTTTGGTTTGGATTTCGACTGCTTTTGCCGTAATTTCGGGAGTTATATATATCGTACAGAACAGAAAGTTTATATCTGAAACCTGATACACTCTGAGATTTTATTTTATTCGGAAGTGATGATTTGTTTGATACTTTAAAATCTGATATTAACGCCATTCTTGAACGTGACCCAGCCGCAAGAAGCAAAGCCGAAGTGTTTTTCCTGTATTCGGGTTTTAAGGCGGTAAGGTCACACAGGAAGGCTCATTGGTTTTATAACCATAATCATAAATTTATAGCACGGTGGATTTCTCAGCGCAGCAGACATAAAACCGGCATTGAGATTCACCCTGCCGCAAAAATCGGCAAAGGTTTGTTTATTGACCACGGAATGGGCGTGGTTATCGGCGAAACCACCGTTATAGGCGACAATTGCACGATATACCAAAATGTTACGCTCGGCGGAACAGGCAAAGATACCGGAAAGCGACACCCAACACTCGGTAACAATGTTTTGGTAGGTTCGGGCGCAAAGGTGCTCGGGCCTTTTAAGGTCGGCGACAATGCGAGAATTGCCGCAGGAGCCGTAGTGCTCAGCGAAGTTCCCGCAAATGCAACTGCTGTGGGTGTGCCTGCAAGAATAGTTAAGCTTAACGGTATCAGAAGCGAAACTCTTGACCAAATTCACGTTTCTGACCCGGTAGCTCTTACGCTGTGTAATTTTGACCACAAAATCACTGTGCTTCAAAGGCAATTGACAGAGTTGAAAGAATTGAAAGAGTTTGAAAAGTTAAACAACAAGGAGTAAGCAAATGGTTTTATATAATTCTCTTGGACAGTCAAAACAGGAATTTGTTCCTCATACCCCCGGAAAAGTTAATATGTACACCTGCGGCCCTACTGTTTATCACTATGCTCACATAGGAAACCTCAGGACATATATTATGGAGGACGTTCTTGAAAAGTATCTCAGATTTTCGGGCTATGATGTAAACCGTGTAATGAACATTACCGATGTGGGACATCTTACAAGCGATGCCGACACAGGTGAGGACAAGATGCTCAAGGGTGCCAAGCGTGAGCATAAGACCGTGCTTGAAATCGCAAAGTTTTATACTGATGCGTTTTTCTCCGATTGTGAAAAACTAAATATAAAACGCCCCGATGTTGTTGAACCGGCTACAAATTGTATTGATTTGTTTATTGAAATGATATCAAAATTGCTTGATAAGGGATATGCGTATATTGCCGGCGGAAACGTTTATTTTGACACTTCAAAGTTAGAGAATTATTATGTTTTCGGTAATATGAATGAGGACGACCTTGCCGTCGGAGTTCGTGACAGCGTTGAAGAAGATAAAAATAAGCGCAATAAAACCGACTTTGTTCTTTGGTTTACAAAATCAAAGTTTGATTCGCAGGAACTTAAGTGGGAAAGTCCCTGGGGACTCGGCTATCCGGGCTGGCATATTGAGTGCTCCTGCATAAGCTATAAGCACAACGGGGAGTACCTTGACATTCATTGCGGCGGAGTTGATAATAAATTTCCTCACCATACAAATGAAATAGCACAGAGCGAAGCGTTTATCGGTCACAAGTGGTGCAACTATTGGTTTCACGTTCTTCATTTGAATGATGCAAGGGGCAAGATGAGCAAGTCTAAGGGCGATTTTCTTACTGTTTCTTTGCTTGAGAAGAAGGGTTACAACCCTCTTGTTTACAGGATGTTCTGCCTGCAAAGCCATTATCGCAAGCCTCTTACGTTTTCGTATGAGAGTCTTGACAATACGGCAACGGCTTATGATAAGCTCAAAAAGCGTATTGCAGCTCTTTCATCAGACGGTGAACCTAACGTTGAAGACGCAAAGCCGCTTATTGATAAATTTAAAGAAGCACTTGATAACGACCTAAACACTTCTCTGGGTTTGACCTGTGTTTATGATGTGCTTAAAGCCGATGTAAGCGATGTCACAAAGCTTTATGCTATCGAAGAGTTTGATAAGGTGCTGTCGCTTAACCTTATTGACAACAGCAACAATACTGAAGAAACTTCTGAAAGTAATGCGGAAATTGACGATCTCATTGCCAAAAGAACAAAAGCACGTGCTGAAAAGGATTGGGCTGCCGCCGATGCAATCAGAGATAAGCTGAAAGAAATGCACGTGGTTGTTGAAGATACCAAAGACGGAATTAAATGGCACTTTGAATAATTTTTGCTGAAAATTCATTAGCAAAGCATATAAAAAAATCCCTTTCATATAATCTAACGGAGGGGATTTTATGCGTTTACTTATATTGACAAAACGTAAAATTATTTCAATGGGATTTTGCTTATTTACAGGGGTGTTGGCGGCAACCGTTGCGATTTCATCAACCGTAAAGGCAGTCCGGACGGCAAATACGCCGAGAGAAATCCCCATTTATCACGTTGATACGGATAAAAAACAGGTAGCGTTGTCGTTTGACGCCGCTTGGGGAAACGAACAGACGAATACGCTTCTTGACATACTTGACAAATATGAGGTCAAGACCACGTTTTTCCTTGTCGGAGCATGGGTTGACAATTACCCCGAGAGTGTGAAAGATATCGCAGACAAGGGTCACGATATAGGAAACCACAGCAACACGCACCCTCATATGACTCAGATGTCGTCATCTGATATGACTAAAGAAGTTGAGGAGTGCAACAAAAAGATTGAAGAAATAACCGGTTGCAGACCAACGCTTTTCAGAGCACCGTACGGTGACTATAATAACGATGTTGTAAAAGCCGTAAACGGATGCAATATGTACTGTGTTCAGTGGGATGTCGATTCGCTTGACTGGAAAGACCCGACTCCGCAACAAATAACCCAAAACGTACTTAATAAGCTTCAGGACGGCAGTATTATACTTATGCACAACGGTGCAAAAAACACTCCTGAAGCATTGCCGACAGTAATCGAGGGAATCAGGAAAAAGGGCTACGAAATCGTGCCGATTTCCGAAATACTTTTAAAGGGCGATTATTACACAGACGTTAACGGCAAGATGTGCGCCAAAGAATGTGAAACCACTGTTTCTGAAAATAGCAACTGAATGTAGCTTTAAACATTTAAAACATTGACCGGGCAATCCAAAGTGGGATTGCCCGGTCGTATTAATATAACGGTTCTGTTTTATCAGTCAGTGCAGTTCACCTGGAAGAGAGACTTTCTTTACAAACGTAGAAAATTTTAATTATTATTTACAAGATATTGCTGAATATCGGTTGCGTCATTTATATCGATGATGCCGTCTGCATTAAAATCCGCATTGGATATTGCTTTTTCATCAAGCTGAATTGAGCCGGCAATATATTTTTGAATTACAGTCGTGTCTCTGATGTCAACGATTCCGTTCAGGTCAACATCGCCTATGAGGGCGGTATCGGATTTTGTTGCAACAGCTTTTATGACAAATGTTCCTCCGAGTTCATCGTCGTTGTTTGTTTTATACCAGTCCATAACGTCTGTCATTGTATTGTTGTAATAAATATAACTGTCGCCGTATTTTGAATCATTGATAAATACGTAATTTTTTGAACTTGTGTTTTTCAGCCATTCGCAGACTCCGACAGATGCAGTTGCGTTATTGTCTGTATTTGAACTGTCAATTGTTACCGCAAGAGAACCCGAACCGTCGGGAAGAGTATAGTCGTCTATATCTGCGCAAATATAGCCTTTGTAATCAATGCTTCCGCTGTAAAGCTTAGTCCAGTTGTCAGTATTTGTTGTCGGCGTGCCGTTATCTGTCGGAACATAATAAATCGAGTAATCGGAATTCAGACTTTCAGACTTAAATATGACTTTGTCAAGCGTGTTATAGCCGTCTGAAAAATCAAATTTATTCAAATATGTAATGTTGTTGCTGTTAATATATGAAAACTCATATGTTGCGCCGTCAATTTCATTTTGATAAAGTTTAGTATTATCGTTAATCGACTGAACGGATTTAATTGCATATGACGGTTTGTATTTTGTTGCAAATATGAACTTATCTTCGTATGACATCCAAAAATATCCGCCGAGTGAATTATTGTTGCCCCAGCTGTTTTTAATGAGCCATGCACCCGGGTTTTTGGGCTTTATATTCAGTGAAGTTTTGAAGTTGTCAACAGAATAATTATCGTCCCAACCCACTACCTCGATTGCATGACCCGTATATCCCGAAGCGTATGTGCTCGGCATATAATAAGCCGTTCTGTCATCGGACAGACATGAGGGGGCGTGTGCATATGCCGAGTAGACTCCGCCGTTTTCTCTTATCGCACGTTTTATTGCATCCGGATTATCTTTAGTAAGATATTCAACCGCTGTAACGCCGTATTTTGCAAGATTTGTCGCTACGTCATCACCGTGCTCAACTTTTGTTACGTCAATTTGTCCCACGTCGCTTTCAAGAATTCCGCCTTGCCATGATGTAAAGTATCCCAAAGCGGTTGTGCCGTAACCGTCTCCCGTGTAACTTCTTATCCAACCTTTGTTGTTTGAGCGTGTTGTTGCCCAAGCATTGAGGTGGCTTTCAGACATACTCTCAATATTATAGCCGTTTCTCAACAGCTTGGATTCAAAAGCGGCAAGTCCGGCGAAAGCCCAACAATCATTATAGGATTGCTTTTTTACGGATGTGACAAAACCCAAATCTTTTGAACTGTAACTTTCGGGTAGGTCGGATTGAGCTGATGTTACGGCATTTTCCGAATTATATGAAATTAAATCATTTTCATCTGTCTCCGCCGCATAAACTCCTGTCAGCGTCGTGCACGCAATGCAACCGATTGCAACAATTACGGCAGCAGGGATATTAAATATTTTAAAATTCATAGCATTACCTCTAATAATTTTAATAATTGCATTTCAATTATAAGCTATTATATCAAAAAAATATTTGAAAGTAAAGAATATAAAATCGTTCTTTGTCAATAATAATCGTAAGTTAAAATGAAAAGGATTTGAGCGTATGCAGCTACGTACCGACCTTGCCGTTGAAGCAAGAGAAATTGCAGGCGAACATATCAGCGGTGTGGATTTTAAGACTTACAGTGAAAACGGGCTTGAAATTTCGAGACTGACAATCAAAAATCAAAAAGCAAAGCAGGAACTTGGAAAGGATATGGGAACATACATTACAATCGAACTTCCGTCTTTGACCGATAATTTTACCGAAACAGACGAACGACTGAAAACAATCGGATTTGAAATAAGACGGTTGTTACCCGTGCACGGACTTTTGCTTGTAGTGGGATTGGGAAATAAAGAGATCACTCCAGATTCTCTCGGACCCAAAACAAGTTCGCACGTACTGGCAACCCGACACATAACAGGGGAGACGGCAAAAGCAACCGGTCTTGACAAGCTTCGCCCTGTTGCGGTTATGCAAACAGGTGTTACCGGACAAACGGGCATAGAAACCGGAGAATACATTCTCAGTGTGGTAAAGCGTATACGACCAAATGCGGTTGTGGCTGTAGACGCTCTTGCTTCCCGCCGACTTGAACGCCTCGGTTGCACACTACAAATCAGTGACACTGGCATTTCACCCGGTGCGGGTGTGGGTAATCACCGAACAAAAATCACAAAAGAAACTATCGGCGTACCCGTGATTGCAATCGGTGTTCCTACAGTAGTTGATGTTCAAACTTTTGCAAACGATTTGACTGACGGCAAAATGTATACTGAGCAGAAAAATCGCATAGAGCCGAGCGGAAAACAAATGATAATCACTCCTCGCGAGATTGATTTGCTCACCGAACGTGCTTCACGTCTTATTGGATTTGCACTTAACGCCGCAATTCAAAATGAATTTGAACTTGCCGATTTGATTTCGTTGATGTAATTGATAATCATAGAAAAAAATCTGTCTGCATATAAATTTAACAAGCAGGTGATTTTTTGAAAAGAAAAGGAAAATTTACAAAAATTTTAAAAGTTGTTGCTTCATTCGCAATAATTATAATCGCAGGATTTTGTTTAATTCGCAGGTTGCCGGAGTGTTTTGGCTCGCAAAATTCAGCGGCGCTTGCCGCTGCCGTTTTTACGCTTGCGGACGGCGAATACAGGCTTTCTGACAATAAAGGGGAAACCGCAGTTGTCGAATCCGAGTCTTCTTCTACCGAACCGTCTGTGACAGAGAAGCCCGATGAAGAAAGTTATAAACCCGTTGATAAATCAAATCGCGATAAGTCGGATTATTACGATTCTTTTGCAGACCATACGGGAGAAGAAAAGTATTCTGTGGCAGAAAAAACAATCGGTGCGGACGGCACGCAGGTTGAAAATTGCTTTGTAAAAAACAAAACCGGGCTTGATTTCGATTTTGACTCGATTTTAAAAACGCCTCTTACCTTTAACGTAAAGGAAAATTCGGATTCTCCGCAGGTTCTTATCTATCACACGCATACGAGCGAGGGTTATATGGACGAAGATGTTGATTATTTTTACGACAGCTTTTATTCACGTACTCAAAACGAAGATTTTAACGTTGTTGCGGTCGGAAACGTAATTTCGGATACCCTCAATAAAAAGGGAATAAAAACATTGCACGACAAAACGGTTCATGATTCTACCTATAACGGTTCATACGACAGAAGCGTTCAAACGGTTAAGAGCGATATGTCGGAATACAGTGATATAAAAGTTGTGCTTGATATACACAGAGACGCACTCGGAACAGATGATTGCAAAGTGAAAACGGTATTTACATATGACGATAAAAAAGCGGCGCAGATAATGGTTTTGTCAGGTTGTGACATATATAACGAAAGAGGCTTTGAAAATTGGCAGAATAATTTGAACTTTGCACTTAAAATCCAAAACACGGCAGAAACTATGTATCCGGGTATGACAAGACCTATGAGCTTTGATTTTTTTGCATACAATGAATATGTGTGCGACGGTTCGCTTCTTATTGAGATTGGCACAGACGCAAACTCGATTGATGAGGTAGAGTATACGGCTCAGCTGCTTGCAAACGTGCTTTACAATGTGCTTACGGATTAATAATCGGAATATTGTCAAAAAACTTGCAAAAAACACTTCCGTTTGATATAATCTAAATATATACGCCAAAACATTAATATCGGAGTATGAGTATGAAGATTAATAATTTAATGCGAAGAGTAATTTGTTTTATTGCTGCCTTGCTTATTGCCGTTGGTTGTTCGTTATCGGTTTTTGCCGCAGACATTGACGGTGACGGATATGACGACGAAACCGGCGAATATATGGGTATCGCAACTCAGGCACCGTATCAGCAGATAACCGAAGCTGTCACCGAATACGTGGAGCCTGTAACGGAATATATTCCGCCCGCGACCGAGCACGTTGAACCCCGAACAACCGAATATGTTCAGCCCGTAACGCAAGCCGCACCCGAGGAAACTCAAGAGCAAAGAAATACAGAACAGGTTAGACAGACCGAAAATGTAAATTCCAATAAATCCGAACAGACCGCAACGACCGAATTTGTTGCTCCTACGGTTTCCAAAACAGTAAGTTCAAAGACGTATTCAACCAACTATACTGCCGGAGTTGTTTCATGGGCTTGTGTCGTGGTAGGCGTACTTGTAATAGTTATAATGATTTTAAGCACAAAGCTTGATAAAAGACATTCTTCGGGTAACAGAGCATGACGGTTACCAAAATAGGAAATACAGAGTTTAGTTCGCCTGCTTTTCTTGCTCCCATGGCAGGGGTGAGCGACAGGGCATACAGAGAGCTTTGCAGGCAATTCGGCGCAGGTTGCTGTGTGAGTGAAATGGTAAGCTCAAAAGCACTATCGTTTAATAATAAGAAAAGTGAAGAGCTTATGGAAATTTCGGAATCCGAGCGTCCCTGCGGAATACAGATTTTTGGCGGAGAGCCTGAATGTATGGCTTTGGCAACAAGGTCTGCAATGCAACAAAATCCCGACATAATCGACATAAATATGGGTTGTCCCGCTCCGAAAATCAGTTCTGCCGGAAGCGGAGCGGCTCTTATGAAAAATCCGAGGCTTTGTGAAGAGATTGTAAAAGCCGTTGTAAAAGAGAGTAACGTACCTGTTACCGTAAAAATCCGTAAGGGTTGGGATGACGACAGCGTTAATGCCGTTGAAATTGCAAAAAGATGCGAACAAGCCGGTGCCGCCGCAATTACCGTTCACGGAAGAACAAAGAAGCAATATTATAAACCGCCTGTGGATTATGATATTATAAAAAGCGTTCGCAATTCGGTCAAGATTCCCGTTATTGCAAACGGAGACATTGACTCAGCTCAAAAAGCCAAAGAAATTATGGATTACACGGGCTGCAAACTTATTATGATTGGCAGAGCAACGCTGGGCAACCCTTGGATATTTTCTCAGATAAAATCATTTCTTGAAAACCCGGAAAAACCGCTTGTTTTTCCAACACTCGAAGAAAAACTGGATGTGATGGTATGTCACATTTCCAAAATGGCGGAATACAAGGGTGAGCATATGGCACTTTTGCAGGCTCGAAAGCTTGTTGTGGGGTATTTTAAGGGAGTCAGAGGAGCTGCCGCTTTAAGAAATGAGGCGGGTAAGATTTCAACACTTGAAGATTTGTACGTATTAAGAGAAAGAGCTTTGCAATGCTCTGAAGCGTACTGATTATACAGGCATAAGCCGTAAATTTTATATAAGGGGAAGTTAAAATATGAGCGAATTACCTAATATCATCGGACTTGATTATCTTAAGGATTATGACCCGGCAATCGGAGAAGCCATGGAAAATGAGCTTAAAAGACAGCGCAGAAATCTCGAGCTTATAGCAAGTGAAAATATCGTTTCTCCTGCTGTAATGGCAGCAATGGGAAGCCACCTTACCAATAAATATGCCGAAGGTTATCCGGGAAAGCGCTATTACGGCGGTTGCGAATGTGTTGATGTTATTGAAGAAATTGCCCGTAAGCGTGCTTGTGAGTTGTTCGGTGCAGAACACGCAAACGTTCAGCCTCACTCGGGTGCTCAGGCAAATACTGCGGTATATTTTGCGATGCTTGAACCCGGAGACACTGTAATGGGTATGAATCTTACCGAGGGAGGACACCTTACACACGGATCTCCCGTTAATATTTCGGGTAAATACTTTAATTTTGTTCCTTACGGTGTTGACAGCGAAACTCACAGAATTGATTATGATAAGGTTCTTGAAATCGCAAAAAATTGCAAGCCTAAGCTCATTGTTGCAGGTGCTTCCGCTTACCCGAGAATCATTGATTTTGCAAAGCTGCGTGAAATTGCAGATGCGGTCGGAGCTTATCTTATGGTAGATATGGCTCACATTGCGGGTCTTGTTGCGGCAGGTGTTCATCCTAATCCTGTTCCGTATTGTGAATTTGTGACAACAACAACCCACAAAACGCTCAGAGGTCCTCGCGGCGGTCTTATTCTTTGTCGTGAAGAGTTCGCAAAGCAGATAGATAAGGCTATCTTCCCGGGCACACAGGGCGGTCCGCTTATGCACATTATTGCTGCAAAGGCAATTTGCTTCGGTGAAGCGCTCAAACCTGAATTTAAGGAGTACGGTGCAAAAATAGTATCTAATTGCAAAGCGCTTGCCGAGGGACTCATTAAGCGTGGAAACAAGCTTGTATCGGGCGGCACGGACAATCACGTTCTCCTTATGGATCTTCGTGATACGGATGTTACAGGCAAGGAGCTTGAAGCTCGTCTTGATGATTGCTATATCACAGTAAACAAGAATACAATTCCGGGCGAACCACGTTCACCGTTTGTTACAAGCGGAGTAAGAATCGGCACAGCCGCAGTTACCGCAAGAGGACTAAACGAAGAAGATATGGACTTGATTGCCGAGTACATAACCCTTGTGCTTAATGACTACGAGAACAGCTGCGACAAAGTAAGAGCCGGTGTTGAGGCAATTTGCAAAAAGTACCCTTTGTACGAATAATCAGTTGTTAATAATAATTTACGGGCGGACGTTGTTCGCCCGTTATTTTAATCGAGGTAATTTTAATGAATAAACCTTTGGCTGACAGATTCAGACCCATAGATCTTGACGATATTGTCGGACAAAAACATTTGCTTGGAGAAGGTAAACCTCTGCGCAAAATTATCGAAAGCGGAGAAGTGCCGAATCTGATATTTTACGGGCCGTCAGGCGTCGGAAAAACTACGCTTGCAAATTATATTGCACGCAAAACCAACAAAACATTTAAAAAACTTAACGGAACCAACGCATCTACTTCCGATATTAAAGAAGTGGTTGCACAGCTTGACACATTTTCGGGTATAAACGGAATTTTGCTTTATATTGACGAGATTCAGTATTTTAACAAAAAGCAACAGCAAACGTTATTGGAGTACATCGAAAACGGCAGTATAACTCTTATTGCGGCTACCACTGAAAACCCGTATTTCTATGTTTACAACGCAATTTTGAGCCGTTCGACCGTGTTTGAGTTCAAATCTGTTCCGCCCGAAGAAATCCAAAAGGCTGTTTTTCGCGCCGCAGCAATGCTTGAAGATGAACAGGGCATTAAAATCGAGCTGTCAAAAGATTGCGCACGCAAAATTGCGTCGGGCTGCGGAGGAGATGTTCGCAAAGCTATGAATACACTTGAGCTTTCCGCAATTGCTTCCGACAAAGTTGACGGAGTTATCAGCATAAGGTTAGAAACCGTGGAACAACTTGTGCAGAAAAGTTCTATGAAGTATGACAAGAACGGCGACGAGCACTACGACATTGTGTCTGCCTATCAAAAGAGTATGCGCGGAAGCGATGCGAATGCGGCTCTTCATTACCTTGCAAGATTGCTTGAAGCAGGAGATTTGCCGAGTGCCTGCCGCCGACTAATGGTGTGTGCCTGCGAAGATGTCGGACTTGCCTATCCTCAGATAATTCCCATTGTAAAATCGTGCGTAGACATAGCTCTGGCTGTGGGTCTGCCCGAAGCAAGGATTCCCTTGGCGGATGCAGTGATTATGGTGTGCAATGCGCCAAAATCAAACTCGGCTTATAATGCGATCAACAGTGCCGTAAACGATGTTCAAACCGGAAAAATCGGCCCTGTGCCGAGACAATTGCAAAATATGCATTATGACGGTGAGGATAATCA
The DNA here is from genome assembly GCA_963599905.1 of Acutalibacteraceae bacterium. Classification (GTDB taxonomy): domain Bacteria; phylum Bacillota; class Clostridia; order Oscillospirales; family Acutalibacteraceae; genus Ruminococcoides. The sequence goes on along the minus strand of CAVBYX010000056.1, from coordinate 58,282 downwards.
AAATAAAGGTCAATTTTATATATATCCTCACGATTATCCCAATCACTATACATATCAGCAATATTTGCCCGACATTATCAAAGACAGGGTATACTATATATATGGCGATAATAAGAACGAACAGGCTTTTAAGGCGTATTGGGATAAAATAACACTTCGTTTAGGTTGTAGGAACAGCTAAATTCCCGATTTTTGAATGTATCGCAACCCGTATTTTTCGTCAACGAATATTTTATAATTGCTTATTGTTTAAGTTGCACAAATAGTGTAAAGATTTTTTGGCGGGCAAATTAACGATTATTTTCTTTATCAGAAAAAAAGAAATTAGCTGATATTGTATTATAATAGGGTAATATTGCAGTATGGTCTAATACTATGAAAATGGAGGAATATCTTATGATTAAAATTCAGCACAAGGTATTAAGCACGTTTTTGTGCCTGATACTCGCAGTTTCGGCTATTTGTGCGGGAACTGCTCAGGCTTTTGCTGCTACGGGCGATACCGTATACGCAAAGGCTAACAACGGCTGGACTACCGTGTATTGCTATATGTGGACAGATAACAGCAGCAATGCAAGTTGGCCGGGCGTCAAAATGACAAGCGAAGGTAACAGCGTTTATTCTTACAAGCTTGACGGTAATTATGAAAATGTAATTTTCAACAACGGTTCTTCACAGACAAAAGACATCAGCTATGCGGGTCACGGCAAAATCTATGATTTGTCGGCAGGCACATGGTCGGATTATTCTCAGGCTGTAGCAACCGAGAAAGTAGCGGCAACCGAGCAGTCTTCGGGCAGCTATACCGTATATCTTAAAAACTCCGCAGGCTGGTCAAACCCGACTTGCTATATGTGGAACGGAACATCTGATTCAAACGGTTCTTGGCCGGGAGTTGCAATGACAAAGGTCAGCTCGGATGTGTACAAGTATACAGCCGCAAAGTCATTCTCAAACTGCATTTTCAGCAATAACGGTTCTTCTCAAACAAGTGACCTTACCGCAAAAAGCGATTACATTTATGACAACTCAACAGGCTCTTGGTCAACCTACTCCGGTAGCGACGATCCGATTGAGACAACTGCCACAAGCGCAACAACACCGGTTACACCCGGCGACGGCACGGTTGTTTATCTTAAAAATGATGCAAACTGGTCATCGCCGACTTGCTACATGTGGAACGACTCAACCGACAGCAACGCTGCATGGCCGGGCGCAAAGATGACAAACATCGGCGGCGGCTTCTGGATTTATCAGGCTTCAAAAGAGTACAAGAATTGTATCTTTAACGACAGCGGCTCTTCACAGACAGGTGACCTTACAGTTCAAAACGGTTATTATTACAATAACAGCAAGGGAACTTGGGAGGATGTTTACGACACAAGCCCGATTCAGGTTAGCTCTTACACAGCCGATCCCGCAACAGGACTTTATACAGGCGTTGAAGTAACACTTTCCGCAGAGGCAAAAAGCTCAGACAGCACATCTGTTTATTACAAATTCTCTGTAACAAACCCGAGCGGCGCAACCTCTGTTATCTCAAACTTCAGCAGTTCGGCTTCAACAACCTGGACTCCTAACACAACCGGCAAATACGTAGTTACATTTGATTTCAAGGACGGAGCCGGCAACACAAACAGCCGCACGCTCAACCTTAATGTCGAAGATGATTCTTCACTCACAAAGCCGGTAATTAAATCCGTAACTCCTGCAAATCTCGGGGTTATCAAGGTAAACACCGCCACAACGGTTTCCGTAAAAGCAGGCGGCGGCAAGACAGGCACCAACCTTCTTTTCTATAAGTATGTTGTTACAGACCCGAACGGTAATCAGAATACACCTTATTACACACTCGGCAGTACATACAAGTTTACTCCGAACACCACAGGCAAATATACCGTAAACGTTTATGTTCAGGGTTCGGACAATACCACCGTAAACAAAACATATAACTACACGGTAGTAAGCAGAGACGTTCCTACAACAACATCTCCTGTTACATTACCGCCTGAGACTACTGTAAGTCCTACAACAGCTCCGACTCCTACAACTTCTCCCGCACCGACAACTCCGGTGACCACAACCGTACCTGTAACCGATCCCGGCGTAATAGCAGGCGACGTTGACGGTGACGGCGTTGTAACAATCCTTGACGCAACCTATCTCCAAAAATATCTTGCCGAGTATGATGATTTCAGTAACGTAAAACTTGAGGCAGCCGATATAAACGGTGACGGTCTTATAACGATTGTTGATGCAACACTCATCCAAAATATGCTGGCAAAATAATAGTATAATTTCATATTATATTACAAATGCTGACGAATGTAATTCGGCTTAACAATTTAATACAGCAATGTGTTTCCTTGTTTAGTTGAGTAACAGGCTGTTTGCACGGCATACTGTCGTTGGCAAACAGCCTGATTGTGTTTTTTAGAGATTTAGACCGAATATTGCAATTTAATCAATCACAGGACACCGAATTATTTATTTTATTTCAAAAGGCAATCAGGGTTTTAGGTACAAAACCTACACTTTTTTGTTTTAGTGCTAAGGAGAATATTATGAAGCGAATAAGAAGGGCTTGCGCTTTGATACTCGCCATGCTTGTTGCTGCAACGGCAGGGGTGTTCACTGCTTTTTCAGCCGAAAGCAACGAGGTTGACGACAGCGTGGCAGCAGACCAAAATTCAATCACAATTCACGCTCGCCAAGACGGCGTTTCACAGCTTTATGTATATTTGTGGAACGCACTTCCCACAAACGATGCAATGTCAAAGTCTTATCCGGGCGAAAAGATGACAAGCTCGGACAATTGGTGCACATACACCGTCAACGACGTTACAAAAATCAATGCAATCATTACCGACTCAGACGGTAATCAGTATTCAAAAGAACAAAAACTCACCTCTGCCGCGTCAACCGATTGGTGGTTTGATAACGGCAAGTGGTCTAAGTATAATCCGGATAATCCCGACCCTGTGTCCGACGATGATTTGCGTGAAGAAAGCATCTACTTTGTTGTGACAACACGTTTTTATGACGGCGATACAGGCAACAACGTCCATTGTTGGGACGACTCAACCGCCAACAACCCCGATTCCGACCCTGCATGGAGGGGCGACTTCAAGGGTCTTGCCGAAAAGCTTGACTACATAAAGGCTCTCGGCTTCTCGGCAATCTGGGTAACGCCTGTTGTAACAAACGCTTCGGGCTACGATTATCACGGCTACCACGCCATGGACTTCAGTACGGTTGACTCCCGTTACGAAAGTTCCGACTTTACATACGAGGATTTAATCAGAGCCGTCCACGCCAAAGGAATGAAGATTTATCAGGACGTTGTTTGGAACCATACAGGCAACTTTGGTGAATCGTATTTCTGCAATTTGTTTACAAAGGACACTTCAAAAGACTTGTCAAGTCTTGAGGATTCCATGGTTCCGACAGAAACTTTGCTCAATGCCTACGGGCTCAGCTCCGCCGAAGAATATTGGAGTCAAAAGCCTGCGGTTCAGTATCAGCAAAGATTAAATCTGATGAAGAACCTCACTTATTCTTCCGACAACGGAAACTCAACGGGAACTCAGCCCGACTCGTCGGATTACGGCACAAACAAGCTCTCAGACAGTGACGTCTACAATAAAGACAACTACTATCATTCGGGTTATTTCCAAAGTCTGAACTGGGACGATTGGACGTGTAAATATTGTCAGATAGCGGGCGACTGCGTTGACCTCAACACAGAAAATCCCGCCGTTGCCGAATACACGGTAGACGCATACAGCAAATACATCAATATGGGCGTAGACGGTTTCCGTGTCGATACCGTTCGCCACATTCCCCGAGTTGTTCTCAACCTTATGTACAACGACCAAATTCTTTCCGCCGCCAAGGCGGCAGGCAAGTCCAACTTCCTTATGTTTGGTGAAATATGCACAAGATTTACAGACGTTTGGTATCGCGGACACGCCGAAGAATCTTCGCCGTACTACACTTGGAAAGAATCAAATTCAAAGTGGGCTGACAAGTGGTCTTGGGGAACGTCAATCAATGACGTTGCCAACAATATGGACATAACCTTTGACCATTATCTTGAAGAGGACAGCACCGCCGACGAACCCACCTCCGACAACGCTTTCCTCAACGGCATTACCTACCATACGCCCGACACCTCAATGGCATCGGGAATGAATGCGATCGACTTCCAGATGCACAGATTGTTCGGCAGCGCAAAGAGTGCGTTCGGCATTGCAAAATCCGGCGACAAATATTACAACGACTCAACATATAATGTAATGTATGTTGATTCGCACGACTACGCTCCCGAACAGCCAAACGAAAACACCCGTTTTTCGGGCGGCACACAGGCTTGGGCAGAAGACCTCGACCTTATGTTCACGTTCCGCGGCATCCCGTGTCTCTACTACGGTTCCGAGGTTGAGTTCCAAAAGGGTGCGGTTATCGACGTCGGTCCAAACGCTCCTCTGTCAACAACAGGTCGCGCCTACTACGGCGACTACCTCGAGGGTGACGTTACCGCAACCGATTTCAGCGAATACACCGCCTCCGGCACGGTTGCCGATACTCTCAACTCAACTCTCAGCCAACACCTTATGAAGCTCAACGCAATCAGACGTGCCGTTCCCGCCTTGCAAAAAGGACAGTACACAACTTCCTCAAATTATGTAAGCGGAGATATGGCTTACATTCGCCGTTACACCGACGACTCAACCGACAGCCTTGCCTGCGTGTCCGTATCGGGCGGCGCAACATTCAAAAATATTCCGAACGGAAAATACGTTGATGCCGTAACGGGCGACGTTAAAAACGTTACAAACGGCACACTGACGGTTTCGTCATTGGGCACAGCCAATATGCGTGTTTACGTTTGCTGTGCTTCGGGCTTTACGGGAATTGACGGTCAAATCGGCAATTCAACCTACTACCTAAAATAATTTTAAAGCTGATACATCAATCGTCCTCTCGGTCACTCCTGCCGCAACGGCTCGGCTTGACCGAGGGGATTTTTTCTGGTTTTTTTTGCTGAAATGTTTTTATGATATTGCCAAGCGGCAGATTTTTCGCTAAAATATACAAGAGCGTTAGCAGACGAACCGCACGCTTAAAAAGTTATTTGAAAGAGAGAGGATAATATGAGGCTTGATAAATATTTAAAGGTGTCCAGATTGATAAAACGCAGAACCGTTGCAAACGAAGCCTGCGACGCGGGCAAGGTCGAGGTCAACGGCAAGCCTGCCCGAGCCTCGTATGACGTCAAAGTCAATGACGTCATCGAAATAAAACTCGGCTCACGCTCGGTTAAGGTGCGTGTTTGCGAGGTAAAAGAGACTGTCCGAAAGGACGCCGCCGCCGCAATGTACGAAGCGGTAATCAGTTAAAATTCACGTCTTTGTGTCGGATTTTAATTAAATAATTAACCGTACGGTAAAAATTATGTAAAAAATAATCAAATCGGTAGTAATATTTCTTTTAAAATTATGCAACAAATTCCAATTTCTGTTTTCATATGATAAAAAATGCCGATAACAAGCCGAAAATTCCATAAAAGAAAAATAAATTATAAAATATTTTGCTAATCGCTATTGAAAATCCAAGAGATTAATGATATAATAACATAAACAAAAGTGGGTAACAGTATGCTCCGCATCCGAAACCCTAACTCGGTTTCACCGTTGGTCAGGCGGTAAAAGATGTAAAAGGCAATCGCACGTTGCTCGGTGAATGCCAAGTCCCACATTTAGAGTTTTGTACATACGCTCGGCTTTTCTTGTGCAGGTTGGCTACAAGGGCTTGTGTTCGTTGCTCTAATCATCAATTTAAAATGGAGGTAATTATGAAAACTTCAATAAAACGTTTTTCAAAATGTTCTATGTCTGTTGTTCTCGCAGTTATGATGTTGGTAACCTCTCTTACTGTCGGTATGGTTAATTTTAATGCCGTATCTCTGAGCGATTCCGACACCTCCGCTGTAAGTGCGGCAAGCGAGAATGACGCAGTAGGCGCAAGCACCGACAACGGTGCGGTTGCCGCAAACGCCGGTGACAGTGTGGGCAGTGTCGATAAGTTTACCGAAGGAGAGAAAATCTATCTTGATCTTTCATCTTTTACAGGCTGGTCAAATGATGGGGCTACATTCAAAGCTAAGTTCTATTATTATGATACAGGTACTGCCGTTGACGGCATGGTAAGTGCAACTCAAATTGACAGCACTAATTATTATTATGTTACTGTACCGAATGCATATTGTGGCTATGTTGAATTTACCAGATACAGTGCAGATGGTAATACTGTTTGGAATACTGCAACAAAATTAAGCAACAAGGGTATCAATAATGCATGCAAAATAACAGGTTGGAACGCAGGTGAGTGGTCTACATATTCAGGAGATCCACCTACACCTACTTCAAATGAGTACAATGCTGTTGCAAGTGATGCCATCAAAAATAACGATAACCTTTACACAATCACCACAACTTTGTATGATTACTACACCGATAACGAAGTAACCAACGGTTGGAGATCATGTACATATGATGATTCACACACATTATGGGAGCCATATACAAATCTTAACAAGGCACTTGCGGATTATGCAACGGCTAACAATGTAGAATATCCTCTTTATTTTGGTAACTACTGGAATAAATCTGATGGTTATACAGGTACTGATGGAAACTTGGTTAGATTTAAAAACAAGATTAACAATTCAGCTGGCCTTAACGGTGGAATGACTTCTTCTCTTATAGGTTTAACAGGTAAGACTCTTTCGGGTACAGATAAGAATGTAACTTATTACAGCAGTACCGGAACAGATGAAGACGGTGCTGAAATGCCGCTCTTTAATGCCAAGTGGCTTGCAGGTGAAAACTCTTTAGGTAAAACCTTGGGAGCTATTGTTAATACTGAATTCCCGATGAGAAAGACAACATCTTCAAGCGGCACAACATACTATGAGTTTAACAGTGCTTCGCAAGATAATATTTGGCTCAGCAGAAACAGTGACGGCAGTCTTGCCACAGACAGTTCCGGTAATTTTATCGTAAACTACGGCACCGATGTAAACGACAGGGTTTACGATGCAGCTAAAGCTATGGGTTCTCAAACAAGCAACGGCGTTGGTTTCTTCCCGTTTGACGCTTCACAGACAAACGGTGGTCAAACTCAGAACAACGCGTATGACTACGGTTTCGGTATGCGTACCGACATCGAGTTTAACGTTGGTAAAAACGGTTTGATCAACGGTGAGGCACAGAAGTTCGACTTTACCGGTGACGACGACCTCTGGGTATTCATCGACGGCAAGTTGGTTCTCGACCTTGGCGGTGACCACAAAACATCTCAGGGTTCAATTGACTTCAGCACAAAAACTGTTAATTTGACAACCAATACGGATTCTGTAAACAGTGCTACACGTAACACATCTTTTGAATTTGACAACTCTGATCCTTCAAAGACTCATACACTTACAATGTTCTACATGGAACGCGGTATGATCGAGTCTAACCTTAAATTCGGTTTCAACTTCTCACCTATAGGCAACCAGTTCACAACACAGAACACTGTTGACACAACAAATGTGAACGTAGGTTTGCAGGATGCAGTTGCCAAAGCAGACGAATTTACTTATACACAGACAGATGAAGGTTATGCTGCTTCAGACAAGGTTTATACCCACTCAAAAGACGGTACAAAAACAACCGATTCTGAAGGTAAGTACAAGGTAAACAGCGCTGAAAGAGCTTCATTTACCGATCAGTTTACTGTCGGCAACAAATTCAATGTTAAGCAGACAGACACAGGTCATTTGCAGTATACTACCGGATGGCAAGTTCAAGACAATATTACCGGTTTTACCATAAAAAAAGCGTCAGGTGTCGATTCAAAGGATACAGGCGATTTCATATTCAAAACCACAGATACTGCAAAACAGTTTGCAAAGACTGACATCTTGCTCCAGTACACTAACACACCAAAGGTTGGCGGTATTGATATAACTAAGGTAGTTCAGAACGCAGCAGGTACCGAAGTTACCAAAGACGATGATTCAACAGAATTTGGCGCAACGGTAACTGTTGACCTTGGTGATGGCAGAGGTTATAATGCTTATAAGCTTGCGTACACGGTTGACGGTGATAATTCTGTATACACTTTGAATTTAGACGGCACACTTGTTGACGGCGCAAAGCTTCAGGCAGGCAAAACACTCCACTTCAAAGGTCTTCCTGTCGGAGCTAAGGTTAAGGTTGTTGAAGACACAGCTGCAAAGTATGAAACCACTGTTAAGGTTAACGATGGTGAATCAGCAGCACAAAGCTATGCTGAAGTTGCAGTTGCTTCTGACGTAACTAACGAAGTTAAATTCACAAACAAGCAGTTGCCTCAAACTCCTGTTAAAGTTCAGCATATGCTCCACTCAAAATCAGCAACAGCTTCGGCAGAAAAGCTTTTAACAACTATTGTTGTTTACCAAAACGGTGTTGTAAAGGAAACAATTTGTACAGATGCAGATACATCTTCAAATGCCGCAACTATTCCTGCTAATTACATTGTTAAGGGTGCAGGTTACACATTTACAGTAAAACTTACAACCACACCAAGCTACAACTACAAGTTTGACGACTTCTATGACAATTCAGAAGATACAACACTCGGTAACGGTGACTTTACTGATTATACCGAATACACAAAAGGTCTTAGAACTACAACTGCAACAACAATCACAGTTGACGTAGACGATTTGTTTGGTACTGACGGTGAAGTCGAAAAGTCTTTATTGAGGTTCTACTCACTTTTGTCAACAGATGTAAACTACAAGATTGATTATAAGTTCAACACACGTCTTTATGGCGAGAAGATTTACACGGTTTCAGGCAAAATGTCTGATGAAGAAATCAAAACTTACTTTGGCGGTGTTGTTCCGACAGCACTTAACAATTCTTTCGTTCAGTCCAAGATTCCTTATGAGTCCAACTTTATGAAGAATCTCATTTGGGATGGTGAAGCAACTGATAGTAAAACAATTGGTGATAATACTCTCTATGCTAAGTTAAATTCCTCACAGACTGACAGAACCGTTAGTGCTAAAATTTACTACAGCGAAGATGGATCTCCTGTATCGGTAAATGGAGTTTCGTACGGCGATCCTTTCACTGTAAACGAAGCGAAAACAGCGTATGAGCGGGGCGGAGATTATCTCCAGGTTGTAAAACCTGACGGAAAGTACTTCAGCTATTGGGCAATCTACAAGGCAGCAGACTTTACGGGTGACAAGGATGACATTATGGTAGCAAAATGTTATTCCGAGTACTTCAACTATGTTGGTTATGATGACTATGTAGTAAAGGCTGTATTCACAGATGACGCTTCAGAGAAGAACACAGAAATCTATGTTACAGACGATGAAAATCTTTGCACAGCTGTTTATCTCCAGACTACAAGAAACCACTGGAATAACACAACTTCAGGCACGACTGATACTGGCAAGTACGGCGAAGCAGATACAGAATATGATCGTATCTACTTAGATTTTGCTCTTGCTTATAACTACAAGGGTATTCGCCTTGATACATATGAAGGCAATGACATCACAGTAGGTGTTAAGATTTTTGCTGTTAAAGACGGAGTTGCCAAAGAACTTAAAGATGCTCAGTTTAAGCTTTCTGACCTTGACAACAAGAACAGATTAGAGTATTATTACGGTATCAACAATGTCAATACAAACTTCAAGAATTACACATACTATGCTGTTCCTTACCTTTACGTTAACGGCTCAGCACCTGATGGAATGAATATTACTAACAGCGGTACTGTTAAAATCAGTGATATTGCTGCAAAGGGTCTAAGCGGTGACAATAAAAAAACATATCCGACAATTGACAATGTTGTTTATGATTAATGTTTTAACGGAGGAGGTTATAACTTGAAAAAATCATATTTAGAACCTGAAATAGAGGTAACAAAGTTCTCCTTTGAGGATATTCTTAATAACATTGACCTTAGTACTCCTGAGGATGTTAAAGAGAGCGGTAACGATGACAATGATGGCGATCCGTTCGGTTAATCTGACTTTGTTATTAAATAATTAACCGTATAGGGGAGGTGGCGGTCAGCTGCTTCCCCTTTGATTTTGGGAGGATTTATGAATCTTTTAAAAAAGTCTGTTGCGGTCATAATTGCCGCGGCAATGCTTATTTCTGTTTCATGCGTAACGTTTTTTGCGGAAACCTATTACACTGACGGAGATTTTATTTTTGCAATCGACAACAACGGCAAAGCCCAGGTTGCAAAATACAACGGTTCTGATTCCGTTATGAAAATCCCCGCAACTCTCAACGGCATTGATGTCGGTTCTGTCAGATATATGGCATTTCAGAGCAATTCGTTTTTAACGAGTGTTGATTTTTCCGAAGCGAAAAATCTTAAAACAATCGGTAACTTTGCCTTTTCCGATTGCGTTAATTTAACTTCTCTCACGCTTAGTTCCCAAATTACAAAAATCGGCTTCGGTGCATTCAGCGGTTGCACTTCGCTAAAGAGCGTTGACATTCAGTCCGAAACCGCTTCGATTCCCGCAGAAGCCTTTTTAAATTGTACTTCGCTGAGTGAGGTTAAAATTTCCGATTCGGTTACAACTGTCGGCAACAACGCATTCGGCAATTGCTCAAGCCTCAAAGAGCTCTACATCGGCAAAAACGTAACATCAATTTCTTCTTCTGCATTCAAGGGCGCAACCAATCTTAAGATTTATTGCAGCCTTAATTCGTACGCTCAGCAATACGCAATCGAAAACAATATTCCGTACGTTGTTGTTGAGGGTTATCCGAAAGGTGACGTTAATCTTGACGGACAGCTTTCCGTTCTTGACTCCACCTTGCTTCAAAAGTATATAGCGGCATCCGAAACCCTTAACGATACTCAGCTTTATCTTGCCGATTTTAACGGCGACGGAAAAGTTGATGTTCTTGACGCAACGGCAATTCAAAAGGAGCTTGCTTCTTGATTTTAAAGCCTTCCAATAAAACGGAAGGCTTTTTTGGAGGATATTAATTTGAGATACCTGATTGCAGACCTCGTGACCGAATATACCCCGAGATACGATTATCTCGATTCTTTTTTCAAAAAATTCCGCTATGACGGCGAACGCAAAACAGACCTGGTTTTGTCTGTTTCACAAGCCTACATTAACGATGTTTACGAAAGAATAAACGAAAAAAAAAGCCTCGGTTATGCCGAGAGCTTTGCGGTCGGCAATGTTTTTTTTAAATCGGCACTTCGCTTTAAAACTATGTTGCTTCATTCCTCGGCTCTGGTAATTAACGGCGGCGCATACCTTTTTGCAGGCAAGTCGGGATTGGGCAAGTCAACACACACCCGACTTTGGAAGCAGGCGTTCGGCGACAAAGTCGCTTTTATCAACGACGACAAGCCTGCCGTCAGAATATTTGCCAACGAAGCCGTTGCATTCGGAACACCGTTTGACGGCGGAAGCCAGATTGCCGAAAACGTCTCGGCTCCGCTTAAGGCTGTTGTTTTTATCGAGCGTGGCGAGGAAAATTCCGTAAGAATCCCAAATCTCGGCGAGTTAATCGGCTGTCTCTATTCCTCAACCGCTCATATGCTAAAAGCTTCTTCGGCAAAACTGATGCTTGACAATATTGACGCATTGGTTAAGTCAAACGTCGACTTTTATGTCTTGACCTGCAACACCGATATTTCAGCTGCATATACGGCATACGACGCAATTATAAAATAGAATATTTTAATACACATTTCTATAAAAAACGGCGGTTCACTTTTGTGAACCGCCGTCGGCTTTTGATTGTAACGTCTGTGCGAATTTGTATGTTATTCCGCCTGTATCTTTACAAACTGTTCCTGCATATAAGCGTAAACATCGTCCGAAACATTTGTAAACACGTAGCATTTGTCAAGGTAATCGTCGCTCGGAGAAGTCAGCTCACTGTCCTTGATGTCGTCGCTGATATAGTTGTCAAACGCCTCCTGATTCGGTGTGCCGTACCTCAGATACTCACAGGTGGAAGCGGCAACCTCTGGCTTTTGCATAAAGTTGATAAACTTTTCGGCATTCTCTTTGTTTTTGCTGCACTTCGGAATGCACATTGCGTCGTAGAAAAGGTTTGAACCGTCCTCGGGAAGTGCGTAATCAAGATCGGGATTTGCCTCAATCATTGTTGCAATGTCGCCTGCGTAATACGGTGCAATGGCTGCCTGGCTGTTTTCCATCTCGGTAAACACCTGGTCCATAACGTATTTTTTAAGCAACGGCTTCTGTTCGGCAAGTTTGGCGGCTGCCTTGTCAACGTCATCTTTTGTGCAGTTTGCGGGAGTAACCGAGCAAAGCTGCATTGCTATTGCCATGGCATCTCTGCTGTTGTTAAACATAAGAATCTGACCGCTTAAATCTTCGTTCCAAAGTGCCTCCCACGAATCGGGCTTTTCGGCAACCTTTGTTTTGTCATAAACCATTGCCGTTATGCCCCAGCTGTAACAAACCGTGTATTTGCCCTCGGGGTCGCACGCAAGGTTTTTGAACCTGTCCATAATATATTTATAGTTCGGAATGTTGTCGTAATCAAGCTCAAGCAGCATATCTTCGTCAATCATTTTGCTTATCATATAGTCCGACGGAATCACCACGTCATAGCTTACGTTGCTGTTTTTCAGCATATTATAAAGCTCTTCGTTGGTTTCGTACGTAGTGTAGTTTACGGTGATTCCCGTTTCTTTTTCAAACTCACCGATAACGTCCATAAGTCCGTCTTCGCCTTTGGAGATGTATTCTCCCCAGTTGTAAACATTGACTTCGCCTGCGTCTTTTGCGGTTGATTCTCCGCAGCCCGCAAGGCAGGCAACGTTTGTTGCCGAAAGAGCGGCGGCAAGGATAATGCTGATAGTTCTTTTCATTTCTTAACTCCTTTTCAAATATTTTATGTTTTTTTGGCGCTGACTTTTTCTTCGTGTCTGTCACGCAGATTTATCAGAATCATAATAACAAGCACCGCAAGAAACAGCAGAGCCGAAAGAGCATTGATTTTCGGTGAGATTCTTCTGTGCGTCATTGAATAAATCTCAATCGAAAGGCTTTGAAATTTTGCACCCCTGGTAAAATATGTGATGATAAAGTCATCAAGAGAATAGGTAAAGCTCATCATCAGACCCGAGAAAATTCCCGGCATAAGCTCATGGATAACAACCTTGTAAAAAGCTTGCCACTGGTTACAGCCCAAGTCAAGCGCCGCATCGTAAATGCTTTGGTCCATTCGATTGATTCTCGGCATTACGTTAAGCACAACAAACGGCACGCAAAAGCAGATGTGGGCAATCAGTACCGTAAAAAATCCCATTTCAAAGTTAAAAATTACGCCCAAAAACGTAAAAAGCAGCATAAGCGAAACGCCAAGAACAATGTCGGGGCTGATAATCGGAATGTTTGAAACGTTTTGAATTATAAGTCTTTTTTTGCCCTTAAAATTGCTGATTCCGATTGCCGCTGCGGTGCCGAGAATTGTGGCAGACAGCGAAGCAAGCACGGCGATTATCAGCGTGTTTGCAAGTGCATTCATTATGTTGCTGTCGTTAAAAAGCGCTTCATACCATTTTAATGTAAATCCGTTCCAAACGGTGGTTTTGCTGTTGTTAAAAGAGAAAAAAATCAAAACAGCAATCGGCGCATACATAAAAACAATAATCAAAGCGATGTATATTTTTGAAAGTACACCGTTTTTGCGTTTTCCTGATTTCACGCAATCGCCTCCTCGTCACCAAAGAAGTTCATAATAACAAGAAATACAAAAATAAATATCATCAGTATAAGCGAGATTGCCGAACCCGTATTTTGGTCTGTCCAAAAGATTTTGTCAATAATATCGCCAATCATAATATCGTCTGTTCCGCCAAGATATTGAGAAACAAGGAATGTGCTTGCGCTTGGCACAAACACAAGAGTAATTCCCGAAATTACACCGGGCATACTGAGCGGAAAAATTACCTTTCTGAACACCGCACCGCTGTTTGAACCCAAATCCTGTGCCGCCTCAATCAGGCTTACGTCGATTTTGCTCATTACCGTGTAAATCGGAAGCATCATAAACGGAAGATATTCGTAAACCATGCCAAGCACAACTGCGGCTGTGTTACCGATGTATGTTCCGTGAATTCCGAGAAGCGAAAGTGCCATATCAACGGGGCCGTTTTTTTGCAGAATGGTTATCCATGCATAAATTCTGAGCAGAAAATTCATCCACATCGGTATCATCATAATCATAATTATCGTATTTTGAGACGATTTTTTGATTTTGGTTATGAGATATGCAAGAGGATATGCAAGCAAAAGGCAAATTACAGTTGAAATTAACGCAATCCACAGCGACTTTACAAACACGTCGGTGTAATAAAACGCATTTATCATCGGTTCAAGCGAAAAATTCCCCTGCTTGTCCTTAAAAGCCGTTACGCCAATCATAATCAGCGGGATCATTGTAAAAACAACCATCCATATGATGTAGGGGATAGAGGGTTTGCGTGATTTCATACTAACCCTCCTGACCGATTACTTCAAACTCAGCCTTGGAAAAGTCAAAGCTGAGCGGAACATAGGTTGCCACCTGTTCGTCGGTGTTGCTGAGCATAAGCCATTTGCGTTCGTCCGATTCAAGAATAATCTCGTTGTGTTCGCCCTTGTAAACCACCGACTCGATATATACGTCCTTTAAATCGCCGATTCCGTCGGCAGCGAGCGACAAAGCGTTGGGAGGCAGAGTAATTTTCAGCTTTGTTCCCTGAGGATAACAATGGTTTTCAACCTTTATTGTTTCACCCTCAAGCGGAAACTCAAAGCAGTTGTCGTCATTATTTGAATACGAAACTTCAGCCTCGATAACATTGTAATAAAACGGCAGAAGCTTGTTCATAATCTGAATGTTAAACGGTATTACACGCATACCGATTTTGCTTCCGATTTCGACGGTTTTTGTTGAGTGAATAAGAATTTCACAGTTGTCGCACATGACGCTCATCTCGTAGTGAACGCCTTTGAATGTGGAGTTTTCAACAATACCCGCAAGCTGTCCGTCCTCGGGACTTGTAATCTCAATATCCTCAGGGCGGATAACAACGTCAACAGGCGTGTTCTTTCCAAAGCCCTTGTCAACGCACTCAAGCTCTTTTCCGAGTATTTTTATGCGGCAGTCGTCAATCATAATTCCGTTGAGAATGTTTGCCTCACCGATAAAGTCCGCAACAAATGCATTAACCGGCTCATTGTAAATATCCTCGGGAGTTCCGATTTGCTCAATTGAGCCGTTGTTCATAACAACAACGGTGTCGCTCATTGTCAGGGCTTCTTCCTGGTCATGAGTTACATATATGAAAGTTTTTTCTGTTTTTTGCTGAATTTCTTTTAATTCAAGTTGCATGCTTTTACGCAATTTAAGGTCAAGCGCACCCAAAGGCTCGTCAAGCAAAATAATCTCGGGGTCGCACACCAAAGCTCTTGCGATTGCAACACGCTGCTGCTGACCGCCCGAAAGCTTTGCGATTGAACGCTTTTCGTAGCCCTTTAGGTCAACGGTTGCAAGCATCTTGGTTACTTTTTCTTTTATTATATTTTTGGGCATCTTTTTGAGTTTTAAACCAAAGGCAACATTATCATAAACGTTAAGATGAGGAAACAGCGAATATTTTTGAAAAACGGTGTTGACATTGCGCTTGTTGGGCGGCAAGTTGTTTATTCTTTTGCCGTCAAAAACAACATCGCCGCTTTCGGGTTCAACAAATCCGCCGATAATTCGCAATGTGGTTGTCTTGCCGCAACCGCTCGGCCCCAAAATCGTCACAAATTCCTTTTCCTTAATATCAAGGTTTATATGATTCAGAATAACTTCACCGTCAAATTTTACAAAAATATCCCGCAAGGATATAACCGTTTTTTTGGATAATTGTTTCATTTATGCCCCCTGTTCGTTAATAAATAACAAGCATTAAGCTGTAAAAATTTATTGTAAAACGTCATAAAAATTATATTCTAATACAATAAAAATGTCAATTGCTTTACACAAAAAGTAGAAATTAAAATTTATTATTGAGCTCACGATTGTAAACGTTTTCCCTGCCGGCGAAAATATGCACAAAAAATATTCAAAATTTTTGTAGCTTATAACATATACTTTTAAAATCTGCTTTGATATAATAAAAGTGCAATCAAAAAGCACTATAATGAAAGGATGTTTTTGATGAAAATATTCAAAAAGGTTGCAAGTATTGTTATTGCGGCGACTTTACTTTCCTCTTCGGCTGCATTTGCGTTTTCCGCAAACGCTACCGAGATCAATGACAGCAGCGTTTCCGACGCCGCACTTCAGTCGAATGTTCAGGACGGAGTAATTTTGCATGCATTTAACTGGTCTTACAATTCAATCAAAGAAAATCTTCCTGCGATTGCAGCAGCAGGATACTCAACCGTACAGACTTCACCTGTACAGCAACCAAAGGATTATTCAACGTCAAGCGATGTATCCGGTCAGTGGTGGAAGCTCTATCAGCCGGTAAGTATGTCGATTGCTCAGCAGTCTTGGCTGGGTACAAAGTCTGAGCTAAAAGACCTTTGTGCCGAGGCGGAAAAGTACGGTATCAAAATTATTTGTGATATCGTTTCTAACCACATGGGCAATGAAACCGAGTCTGACCCTAATTCGTTAAGCAGTCAGGTTAAGACATATCAGCCCGATTTTTATGATAATAAGAGCGATTATTTCCGTAATAATAAGATTACGGCAAGCGATACCAGTATAAAGAATGTTGTTCAGGGACACCTTTCAAATTGTCCCGACCTTAATACAGGTAACCAGAATGTTCAGGATGCAGTTGTAACATTGCTTAAGGAATGTATCGACTGCGGCGTTGACGGATTCCGTTTTGACGCTGCCAAACATATCGAAACTCCCGATGACGGTGCATACGCATCTGATTATTGGGAAGAAATCAGCACAAAAGCAGGTGAGTATTACAAAGCAAAAACCGGTGACGACCTTTACATCTACGGCGAAATACTCAACACCTGCGGTTCGGGCAGAAGCTATGATTCATATGCAAAATACATTAACTTTACCGATAACAGAACCGGCGACTCTGTTTTGAACGCTGTTGTTAACGGCAAGGCTTCAACGGCGTCTAATGCAAGCTATAAATCGGGTGCCGATGCTTCCGACGTTGTTATTTGGGCTGAATCTCACGACACATACGAAGGCACCTCGGGTTCGGCGGGAATTTCAAATACAGCAAGTGTTTCCGACGAGAACATCGTAAAGGCGTGGGCTATTGTAGCGGCAAGAAAAGACGCAACATCTCTATACTTTGCACGTCCCGGCAATGCTCTTATGGGTGAAGCTGCAACGGATACTACATATAAGGGCACAGCTGTTTCCGAGATTAACAAATTCCACAACTTGTTTGTCGGTCAATCGGAAAATCTCGGATACTCGGGAAGCGTTGCGTATGTTGAAAGAGGAACAAGCGGCATTGTCCTTTCAAATACGAACGGAACAAATGCGGACGTAAGCATTTCGGGTACAGGAATGGCTGACGGAACATATACGGATACTGTTTCCGGCAATAAGTTTACTGTAAGCAACGGAATTCTTACGGGTTCTATCGGCTCAACGGGCGTTGCGGTTGTATATGACGGAAAAACAACACCGAGAAACACCTGCTCCACAGAGAGCGGAACATTCAAGGGTGAAACAATGGTAACTACTCTCGACCTTGAAAACGCTGTTTCGGGTACATATTGCCTTGATGATTCAACTCCTGTAACATATACAGGCAAAACAACCATCCGCATCGGTTCTGATTATAATTACGACGATACAATTAACCTTACGCTTACGGCAACCGACAGCGACAATCATACCACAACAACATCATACAAGTATGTAAAACAGGAAGATAACGGCTCAGGTGTTTATATATTCTTTAATGCCGAAAAGAGATCATCTTGGAAAGCTCCGTATAATGTATATATCTATGATGAAGAGACTTCTTCCGATAAGACCTATACAAATAACGGTTGGCCGGGTCAGGCAATGCAGTATGATGCAGCTTCCGGATATTATTACATCGAAGTACCTACAACCTGCCTTGAAAAGGACAATGAAACCGGCGAAGTAACAAACTCGACATTTGATCTTTCAAAATCTGATTATGCAACGGTAATTATCAACGGATCGGGTTCGAATCAGCAGTATCCGGGTGACGGTTCGTCAACAAAACTCAGAATTAACAAGAGTTCAAAGATTTTTGCCCTGAACACCTCGAAGTCTTGGACTGACACCGACCTCACTCCCGCAAAAGAAGAGGTTGAGGCAACTGACGTAACAAAGGGTACCGAAGTTCCTTCAACACCGGGTAAATCATACATTTACGGCGACGCAAATTTGGATGGTGTCATAACAGTTGATGACGTTACATTAATTCAAAAGGCAAGCCTCAATATTGTTGCGCTTGATGACATTGCCACTGCAATTTCTGACGTAAACGACGACGGAAAAATTACAGTTGCAGACGCAACTTTGATTCAAAAATATCTTTCGCGAGGTTATACCAATACCGGAAGAACTGGTGAATCTGTTATTTTAGGTTAATTGAATTTAATTTAGCTTGAATTTAGCTTGAGCGGCATAGTGTGAATCTATGCCGCTTGATTTTTTTTATTTTTAATGTTTCGATTTGTCGGGTAACAAAAGTGTTATTATTAATAATTAATTCACTCATAATAATAAGAGCCGTTCGCAAATTTATGTATTTTGTGAAATGTAATATATTAATGCCGATATCTTTATTTAGTGTCATTTTTTATGATTTTTGTGCACAAGTTATGTACAAATTGACCTGAGTGTGTTATAATTTATCCGGAGGTGACTAATTATGCTTAATATTGCCGTTGTTGACGACGAAAAAATAATGTGTGACAGAATTTACAAACTTTTAAAAGATTTTTTCAGAGAAAACCAATATCAATACAGTATTTGTATGTTTAATAACGGTGCGAATTTTATAAAACAACATTCCGAGTATAATTTTGACATCATTTTTCTTGATATAGAAATGCCGGGTGAAAACGGTATGGAAGTGGCAAAACAGCTTAGGCTAAACGGAGACAAATCACTTTTGATGTTTGTTACAAATCTTGAAAATTATGTTTATGAATCCTTTCAGGTCTCACCGTTTAGATTTATAAGAAAGGAACATATTGATGAAATTAATGAAGCGATAAAATCCGCCGTTGAATTTTGTATGTGCGATAATTATTTGATGCCGTTAAAAACTACCGAAGGTTTTAGAAAATACAGGGTTGCGGATATCTACGCATTTACAAGCGTCGGACACAACGTTTATATGTGCCTGAAAAACGATAAGGTGCGTCTTTTGTCATCGTTAGCAGAATTGGAATTGCAGATAAATTCCATGGCGTTTGTGAGAACTCACAGCAGTTACATTGTTAATTGCAAGCACATATATTCAATCAAAAGCGATGAGGTTATTATGGATGACGGTAATAAAATTCCTGTCAGCCGCCGAAGATTGCAATGTGTTAAAAAGAATTTTATGAATTACAGCAGGGGTTAATATGTGGGGTATAGTGGAGCTTTGTGCAACAACAGTCGAAGCTTTTTTGCAGGAATATTGTTTAAGAAGAATTTTTGGTGACAAATACGGACGGGCGGTTTCAAATATCGCATTTGTTTCAATAATAGTTATACATACGTTGTTGGTAACAGTTAATGATATATTAACTGTGAGTTATTCAAGTTATGCAAATGTGTATATAGCAGAGTTTGTGTATCTTACATTGAATATACTTTATTCGCTGTTTTTCTTAAAAGGAAAGGTACCTTCTAAAATTTTTGTTTCGGTGCTTATAGAGGTTATAATTATCCTTGCCTCTCTGATTTCTTTTTCTATGCTCAGGTTCGTATTTGATATCAATTTCAGAGATTTGCTTTTTGCCCAAAATATACAAAGGTTATCAAGCCTTGTGTTTACAAAACTGATTTTGCTTTACGGTGTAATGCTGTTGATAAAAATATTCAGAAGAACAGAAAGCAATTTTCGTGTTTCGGAATGGATATTTATTTCATCTGTGCTGTTATGTACTGTTATAATCGGAATTGCGGCACTGCATTTTATGCAGCTGATTAAGGTAGACATAGTTTCCTTTATTTGCATAATATCGTTATTTGCTTCAACGATTGTAGTTAATATTTTGACAATTTCTCTTATGAACAGAATTTCCGGTAAAAATAAAGAGTTGTACAACTTAAAGGTCAATCGATTTGTTGCCGAACAAGAGCTTGAAGAAATTGATTTAATGAAAGAACAATATAATAATATGCGAAAGCTTAGGCATGACTATAAGAATTTTGTCGGATGTTTAAGAACTCTCTTAGACGAAAAGAAATATGACGAAGCAAGAGAATATATGAGCTGTGGGTTGGAAAAAGTTGTTGAATCAACCAAAAGCTATGTCAATATTGATAATTCTGCCATTAGTGCCGTTATTAACAATAAATTTGCTTTGTGCGAGAAGAAAAACATAGAAACAAAATGCAGTATAGTGGCTGATTTGAGTCAATATAACACAGTTGATTTGAGTGTAATATTGTTTAACCTGTTAGATAACGCAATTGAAGCGGAAGAAAAAGTTAAAGACCCGTATATTGAACTTTTTATAAAAAATGCAAATGAATATCTTTTTATAAAGGTTGGTAATCATATTGAAAAATCGGTATTAAAGAACAACCGAAATTTGACTACGAGCAAAGAAAATAAAGATTTACACGGTATCGGAACCAAAAGAGTTAAGGAGATGGTTGAAAAAAATAATGGATTTTTGGAGTATTATGAAGTTGAAAATGAGTTTATTTGTGAAATAATGCTTCAAAAAACTACCGAATAGGAAGCGAAACGACCGTTTAGGAAGATAATTCTAAAACAGAATATTAAATCAATAAAAGTGGTTTAGATTGTACTTAGTAAAGATGATACATTACTTTTAAGGTGACATTATGATTCTTTATTTAAGCAACAAGCTAACCGCTTTTTTGTTGCAAAAAAATATAATAAGCGGTGAATTTAAAGAACTTTATTGCTTCGGATTTCAAACAATGATATCAAATATTGTCGGTACGTTGCTTGCGATTTCGGTTGCACTGGTTACAAAAAGATACGTTGAAACATTGTGTTATTTTGTGATTTTCATCACATTCAGAAGGTTTAGCGGCGGCTATCATGCGGATACGCATTTAATGTGCAATACAATATTTTTTATAACCACTTTGTGCACTGTTTTGACAATATCGTTTATCCAAGACATTCCTGTTGCGGTGGAATTTTTGTGTTACGTATTTTGTCTTGATGTTCTTTTGATTTTTGCGCCGCTTCAAAACAAAAACAAACCGATTGAATTAAAAGATCGTCGAAAATTTAAACTTTACAGCCTTGCTTTTATGAATGTTTTATTTATAATGTGCGGAATTATAAATAAGTATTTTTCGGATTTATATATCATAAGTACGACAATAACTGTTACTGTTTTTGTTATTTGTATTCATATGATAATGGGCAAAATTAAGGAGACATTACACGGTTGATTTAAAGTTGTGCAATGCTCTTTAAAATATTTTAAATTTCGGAGGATAGAACAATGAAAAGAAAAATGCTTGAACTTTTGGCGGAAAGAAGTTTAAGAGATGCCGAAAGGACTGCCAACGCAGCCTCGCAGGTATTCAATTACCAGCCAAAAGAACCAAAGAATATTTCCGAGCTGATTCAAAAGGCTAGGAAATAAGTTGCGGAAAGCGGCAACGGCATTTGTAAAACAACACAAGATTACTGTTGCCGCTGCTTTGGTTAATTGTGTGAGTAGTTATCAGTTACGGCATATCGGTTAGTGAATTGCCGGTTGTTGATTTTAAAACGGGTTGAGGAATTATGACATTTGGAAATTATATTTTTGAAAAAAGAAAAAGTAAAGGTCTTACAATTCGCAGATTATCTCAGCTTATAGAGGTATCTCCGTCATATGTAAGCGGCATAGAAAACGGATCGCGTTCGGCACCGAAGTATAATATATTGGCAAAGCTTACGACAGCTTTGTCGCTAAGCAGTGAAGAAGAAGCGGAAATGATGGATTTGGCGGCAAAATCAAAGTCATATCCCACAGTTGCCGGTGATATTGCAACATACATAAGCAAACATGAAATTGTAAACAAAGCATTGAGAGCGGCTAAAGAAAACAACATTTCCGAAAATGAATGGATAGATTTTATTAATCGTATATCTGCAAGAAATTAATACAGCGCATTAATTCTTGCAAATTTAATTTTGGGATATCAGCACGGCACAGCATTGAAATTTGTATCAAATCCTAAACCCCAATTTGCCTTAAATTATTATTGTCGCTGTGCCGTGCTTTTATCATATATTATCATAAATATTATCATAAATTGATAATTTGCCGATTTTATTGTAAGCTAAGTGCAGATATCCCTGTCAAGAGGTAGGGGACATCTGCACTGTGTTATATTATGAATTTTAGTTGATAAGGTGGTTGGAGTTAAAATGTATAACTTAAAATTCGATTTGGCTCTAAACAGAAAAGAGAATGTCATATATAAAAATGTAAAGATTGATTTTAAGAATGGTGACATCATTAATATTGTCGGCAAAAACGGTTGCGGAAAATGCACTTTTTATAAAATGTTAACGGGAAAAGTTAAACCGGAAAACGGTATAATAAGCAGTGCGATTACTGATAATACGGCGGTTGTTTCTGATTGTGTAAGCTTGCCGAGAGAAGTTCTTATTAAGGACATTTTCAAACTTATGGGCAACAATAAGGTTAAGTACGTCAATCAAACCTATCCCGATATATATGAATATATACTTCAAATAAAACACAAAGGAGTACGTAATTTAAGTATAAGTGAGCAGCGGATATTAGAAATTTTTTGCGCCTTGTCAACACAAAAAGGCATTTTGGCTTTATATGAAATTGAAAACGGTTTGGACTCGGAAAATAAAAAATTGATTACTGATCAATTGAGACTTATATCAAACAAAAATAAGGCAGTGATTTTTAATACCACGCAGTGTATCGAGGATGCTTTTGCGTTGGGCGGAAGGATATATATAATGAATAAAGAAAAAGCATTGTTTAAGGAATATATACACGAGAATTGTATAAATGATTCTGATGGAGGAGTATTATAGTGAAAAAGCTCCTTCATTTTGAATTTATAAGATTAATTCGTTCAAAAGTGGCAGCCTTGGTTTTTGTCTTAATTTTCGTAATAGGTGCATTCGGTATTGTGTTTAATCATATTTGTCACAGCGGAGATTCACCGATGTCGAATATGATAGTTATTTATAACTCATACACTCATTTTATATATTTGGTTTTAAGTTTGGTATTTATCATCACTTTTACAAAGGATTACAAGAAAGGGGTAAATGATTTTTACGTTCAACAGGGTTATAATATGGTTGATTTTTATATCAGCAAATTCGTATTGCTTGTTTTTTTTAATTTACCTATTATTGATGTTATATTTATAGCGACAAATTTTTTTTACAATAATTCCAATATAATGTTTTTGGCAGAAATGATTATGATTGTTAATTTGTCAACTGTATTTGTTGTGTTAATGACAATGGCAATATCAATGTTGACTAAAAATACCGTAAGGGCAATTTTAATATTCTACGGTTTGTTTGCACTGTTTAACATAGGTAATCTTTTTTTGTTTGGAGTGTTCAATCCGGCGGATTGGAACAGCATTTCATCATATCTGCTTAATTTAATGTCGGATCCGAACACAACACATTATTCTTTGGGTGATATTAATCTTGGCAGCGTCAGACACCAATCGGTGATTTGTGTGGTTGTACCGTTGATAGATTCTCTTATGATGTTTTTAATTGATGTTTTGATTTTAAATAAAAAGTCAATTGACTGCCAAACGAAAAAGTATAGGATTAATGTAGTCAAACTTCTCAGATAGTCATATACCGCAGTGCAGATGTTGCCTTTCTCTGATGCGGCGTGCGTTATGTCTTTCGGTGTGAGTTTATATTTTACACCGAATCCCCGAGAAGTGTCCCCCTAAAACCTGTCGTAAACTCTGTTTCTTGTAAGTAAAGCGAAGAATTGCTCCGATTTAAACGCACGGAAAAGAACTGATAAGTTTTGCGGTTCTTTACTGTTGACAAAATCTGCTTTGTTGTGTATAATAGCCTTTGTCAATTAAGTTAATACTTATGCGGGTGTGGTGGAATTGGCAGACACGCAAGATTTAGGTTCTTGTGCTTCACGGTGTGCAGGTTCAAGTCCTGTCACCCGCACCATATCGAGTGTTCTTAACCAACCTGAGAGTTGGATAAGGACACTCGATTTTGTTTTTTATCCTTAATTTTTATGTACCGAGCTGACTTTGTGTCTGCTTTTTTTATTTCGATTTTGACTCTGTAATATATTATTTCAAAATGTTGACAAATATAAACACGTATAATATGATTAAAACCGGAGGAAGTTCTGTTTTCTTGCAAGAATAATTACCTGCGACAGACAGCTAGGGCGCAAAGGAGCGTCGGCTCCTTATATTCTGAGAGGTGATAAAATGGAATTTTTATGTGATACCGATTATATATTGTTGCCGACAAGCGATAATGCACAAAATAAAAGATTATATTTTTATATTGATAATGAACTTGTTTTTGATTTGATTTTAAAACTCGACAATGATTTGCCCGATTATAAATTTCCCGTTGATATCAGAAGATTTAAGGGTCACAGGATAAAAATCATATCAAATCCCGGGATGAATATCTGCTTTGAAAAATCTGATGAAATAATATTCAGGTATGACGGAAAATACAGACCTTATGTGCACTTTACGGCTTCAAAAGGCTGGATAAACGACCCGAACGGGCTTGTGTATTACGGTGGCAAATACCTTATGTATTTTCAGCATAATCCTGTTGCCACCACTTGGGAAAATATGCATTGGGGCGGCGCAGTAAGCGATGATCTTATACATTGGCAGGAAATCGGAGATGTGCTTTTTCCCGATAAAGACGGTACAATGTTTTCGGGCAGCGCAATAATTGATAGGAAAAATCTTACAGGGTTGCAGTGCGGCGATGAGCCTGTGATAATATATTTTTATACTTCGGCGGGAAATACATCCGAAACTTCTGCCGGTAAAACCTTTACACAGTGTCTTGCTTACAGTAATGACGGCGGCAAAACTCTGATTAAGTATGACAAGAATCCTATAATCAAAAATATTGTAAAAGAGAACCGTGATCCAAAAGTAATATACTATGAACCCGATGACAGTTATATTATGGTGCTTTTTCTCGACGGTCACAGCTTTGCGATTCTAAAATCCAAAAACCTGTTTGATTGGTCGCAAATACAGAAAGTTACAATGCCCGAAGATTGGGAATGTCCCGACTTTTATCCTCTTTGCGCAGACGACGGCAAAAATATTAAATGGGTTTTTTCCGCGGCATTCGACAGATATTTCATAGGCTCGTTTGACGGCAGTAAATTCACCGTTGAAACCGAACAAAAAAGGTTGAATTTCGGTAATGCGTCATATGCCGCTCAATCTTGGTCGGACTTGCCGAACGGCAGACGTGTAAGAACAGCCTTTGCGTCATTTGTAATACCGAATAATCCGTTTGGAAGTTGTCTTAATATACCGCAAAATATGACCGTTAAAACCATAAACAATGAAATGTACCTTTCGGCATTGCCTGTAAAGGAGTTTGAAACACTTTACAAAAACACGGATTTAAGAACTGCGGTTGCTGTTAATTCAAATTTGCCGTTTATTAAGATTATTCAAAGCAAAGCGTGTGATGTTTCCGTTTCCGCGAATTCGGAAAAATCGTTTTCTTTGGAACTTTTCGGTTTAAAAATATCTTTTAACGCTGACGATAAAATATTGAAATGTCTCGATAAATCCGCACCTCTTAAATGTGATAACGGCAGGGTGGATCTGAGAATAATTTTTGATACTTTATATACAGAAATTTTTGCCGACTTCGGTACTGTTTTTATGGGTATGACATATATCGGTGACAGCAATCTCAACAGACTTTGCATTGAGTCTGAAGATACAATAATTCACGGTATAAGTATATCCGAGTTGGATTCAATTCACTGAAAATTATTTTACAGGCTGAGAATAGATTTCTTAAATCGGAATGTTTTTCGGAAAGTATCGAAAAAAGTATATAATTACTGGACTTTTAATTATTTATGATGTATAATGGTGTGAAAATATAAAAATACCGAATAAGTGAAGATACGGTTTATCCGGTCGGAAATTCTCAGGCAGATTTTTATCGGATGACTAAGCGGTTTTTGGCAAATAATCAATAAAGCGGGTGAAATTTTGATAAAGAATAAAAAAAATAAGCTATTTAGGTTATGTGCGGCTTTGGTTGCCGCAATTTGTATGTTAAGCGTTATAAACATATTTACGGTATCTGCCGCAACGACCGACGATGACAAGGATCTAGAGGTTCTCTACGGTAAAACAGCCGGTGTAATGACGGGAACGCCGCAAGATGAAATCGTAAAGGCGAAAATAAAAGACGTTAAATTGCAATATTTTAACAGTGCCACGGATTTGGCAGCTGCTCTCAAATCAAAAAAGGTCGATTTTTATGCTCTGTCTTCCGTGAATTATTACAGTATGGCTGAGCAGTATCCCGAATTCGGATATATCGACGATCCGCTGACTACATATAATGTGGGAGCTATTTTTTCAAGAACAGACAAGGGTGACTCCGTCAGGAAGGAATTTAATAAGTATATAGCAGAAATAAAGTCAAACGGTAAGCTTGATGATTTTCAGAATTACTGGTTAAATTCACAGACCGAAGAAAATATTGATATTCCCGAAACAGGAGAAAACGGTGTGTTGAAGATGGCGACCTCAAATACTCTGAAGCCTTTTTCGTACATGCTTAACGGTGAGAATGTGGGATTTGATATAGCGGTTATCGCCGGATTTTGCAAGGAATACGGCTACGGATTAGATATTGATAATACCGATTTTTCGGGAGTTTTGACAGGTGTTGCGACAGGTAAATATGATTTGGCCGCAGGTCAGATTTCATGGACTGAGGAACGTGCCAAGAGCGTTAATTTTTCCGATTTTTATTATTTGCAAAATATTGTCGCGATTGTCAATTCCGAAAATATAAGTACCGCTAACCTTGTTATGAGTGACAAAAGCAACAGTAATGCGGATACCGATAGCTCTGCCGACGAGCAAGGTGAATCACAGACAATCTTCGACAGCATTCGTAAAACATTGATTGACGAAAATCGTTGGCTTTCGATAGCCCGAGGACTGTTTGTCACAATAATCATAACATTTTTCGGCTTCGTTTTGGCAAATCTTTTCGGCGCTTTTTTCTGTGCTTTATCTTTCTCAAAGTCAAAAATTCTCAGAGCATTTTCAACTGTATATTCCGCTCTGATGCAGGGATTGCCGATTGTTGTAATTCTGATGATACTGTACTATGTTGTTTTTGCAAGTTCTGACATAAGCAATGTCGGAGTTTCGATATTCGGTTTCGGACTGGTTTACGGAGCGTATATGCAACAGCTTTTCCAAGGCAGCATAAAGGCGGTTGATGTAGGTCAATGGGAGGCTGCGCTCGCAATCGGATTTACAAAGCGCCAAGCTTTCACCGGCATTGTTCTTCCGCAGGCACAACGAAATATGTTGCCGGGATATTTCAGCAATTTAATCAGTTTGATGAAAGCAACCGCAATAGTCGGATATATTGCCGTAACGGATTTAACAAAAGCCGGCGATATTATTCGAGGCAGTACATATGAAGCAATTGTTCCGTTGGTAACCGTTGCGATTGTATATTTTGTGATTGCCGCATTGTTGTTTACGATAATGAATTTGATACAAATAAAAATAACAAAAAAGTATAAAAAACGTCTAACGAAAAATGCAAAGGAAGGAGATATGAGTTAATGATTTCAATTCAACATTTATCAAAGAAATTTGAAAATACTATGCCTTTAAAGGATGTAAATGTTGAAATAAACAAGGGCGAAGTTGTTTCGATTATCGGGCCTTCCGGTACGGGAAAGTCAACATTGCTTCGGTGCATCAACAGATTGGAAGAACCTACTTCGGGCAAAATTTTGATTGACGGCACTGATATCGGTGCCAAGGATTGTCATTTGAATCTTGTAAGACAAAAAATGGGAATGGTGTTTCAGAATTTCAATTTGTTCAATCACATGAATATTGTTGAAAATATTATGTACGCACCCATGAAATTGCTCGGAATGACAAAAGAAGACGCCTACAACCGAGCAATGAAACTTTTGAAAATTGTCAGCCTTGAGGAAAAGGAGCTCAGCAGTCCGGATGAATTATCGGGAGGACAAAAGCAGAGAATTGCCATCGCAAGAGCTTTGGCAATGAAGCCTGAAATTTTGCTGTTTGATGAACCTACATCGGCTCTTGACCCTATAATGGTGGGCGAGGTTTTAGAAGTTATTAAGAGATTGGCTCAAGAAGGGCTGACAATGGTAATTGTTACGCATGAAATGAGAATTGCCAAAAGTGTTTCGTCAAGGATTTTGTATTTAGACCAAGGTGTTGTTTACGAAGAGGGAACGCCTGATGAGATATTTAACAATCCGAAGAAAGATTTAACACGTCGATTCATTTACGGTCAGGATATGGTTATAAAAGAGTTTTATAAAAATACGCTTGATTATCTTGGATTTATCAGTGAAATTAATAAATTTGCTCTTCGACATGCATTTACGATGCAATTCTTTTTGCAAATCAAAAATGTTGTTGAATGTGTTTATTTGCGTACGATTTTACCTTTGCTTGATGAGAATACAAAAGTAAAATTTGTATTGGAGTATTTGGGTGACAGGGAGAGTCGTTGTAGAATCGAGTTTAGCTGGAACGATCTTTCGGCGCATGAAAAAGCAAATATTCAAGACTCTGTTGATAAGATGTTACCGGACGATAACATTGATGTTGAGTATAATTGCAATGAAGAAGGAGTCAACCGAATTTGTGTGACTGTTAATTAGTTGCAAGAATTTTTTATAACGAGATTTTATACAGCATAATGCTGATTGTTTGGAAGAAATACAATTATCGGGGGTTGTTTTATGAAACGTATTTTCGGAGATTTAAAAATGAGTTGGCTTTTTGTAATTATTTTCTCGATAATCGTTGGAGTTTATACCGGATTGATTATGTTGGTACCCGCCCTGAAAGAAACGTCTTTTCAGGATATCGGTATATCATACGAGTGTTGGGTGATTTTTGCTGTTGTTATTGTTGTGAATTGCAAAAAAAATTGGGAAGCAATGCTTAAGTGTTTTGTTTTCTTTCTTATCAGTCAACCGATTGTTTATTTGGTTCAACTTCCGGGACCTGATCTCACCCTTGGAGATGCTGTCAATTATTATATAAACATGTGGGGACCGATGACTTTGCTTACATTGCCAGGAGGTCTGATAGCTTATTATTGCAAAAAGCAGAATGTATTGGGTGCTGTGATTTTGGGACTCGGAAATACTATTCAAGCTGTTTTGGCTGTTGTTTATTTTGGTATGGCATTTAATTCTATGCCATATTTCCATCATATTTTGAGCGGTATTTTGTGTGTTGTATCTATTTTCGTTATGACATTCCAAATTCAAAAGAAAAAAACAAATCGTTTAATATCAATCCTAATTGCCGCAGTGCTGTTAGTTGCAATTGTTGTGTTTTGCGCGCTCACGGAAAGACAGCTGATTCCACAGCAGATTCCTTCGATGTAAACGAAATAATTTTAAAAACGGAGCAAAGTTTTGTACTTTGCTCCGTTTTTTTGTACTTTGCTCCGTTTTAAATAAAGGTTTCACTAAGAAAAAACAGATTCAAAAGAAAAAAGCGGAGCATATTTGTGAAATTTCTTTAAAATCAAAACGGCAACAAACCGTTTTAAAAGAAACCAATATGTTCCGCAATTAATTTTGCCGAATTTTTAAACAAACCTTATTTCTGATTGTTGACTTTTCGGATTTAATCGTTCTTAAGATTTAAAAGAAGATGATTTTTCAGCGCACTGAAAGTTTCATTGCTGATGACGTGCTCGATTTTGCAGGCGTCTGCGGCAGCAACGTCTTTATCTACACCTAAAAGTTCAAAAATCTGCGAAAGAACAGTGTGACGTTCATATGTTCTTTCTGCAATTTCAAGTCCGGCTTCCGTCAGCTTCAAGGCACCGTCCTTGCCTACCGTAAGGTATCCGCCTTCTTTTAAAATTCCGACGGCTCGGCTTACACTCGGCTTTGAATAATTCATTTCTTCGCAAACATCGATAGAACGGACATAAGGAGATTTTTTACTTAGGATATATATTGTTTCCAGGTACATTTCACCTGATTCTTTTAATTGCACAAAATCACTTCCAAAATATACTTATATAATAACAATACCACATTTTTTCAAGATAATCAATAATAATAATTTTTATATTTGAAGATTGGCGGTTTAATTCCGCTTTTATATTTTTGCAAAAAAACTTGATTTTACTTGCATATTGTTATAAAATAAGTTTTAGTCAATTAACTATAAGTAAAGGAAGATGTAGTATGCTTACTCTTGATAAAATTTATCATGCGTCATATGTTCTTAAGGACGTAGTCAGACCTACACACATCGTAAAAGCACCTGCGATTACAGAGGATTGCGAAGTTTATCTTAAACCCGAAAATCTTCAGATTACGGGTTCGTTTAAAGTTCGTGGAGCAGGCTACAAAATTTCTCAGCTTTCCAAAGAAGAAAAGGAGAGAGGCGTTATCGCCTGCTCTGCGGGCAATCACGCTCAGGGCGTTGCACTTGCCGCAACAAAGTATGGGATAAAATCGTTGATTTGTTTGCCTGACGGCGCGCCGATTTCTAAGGTGGAGGCTACCAAGGGCTACGGTGCGGAAGTTTGTATGGTAAACGGCGTATATGACGATGCCTACAATGAGGCTTTAAGGCTTCGTGACGAAAAAAACTATACTTTTATCCACCCGTTTGACGATGAAAATGTTATGGCAGGTCAGGGTACAATCGGTCTTGAGATACTCAATGAGATGTCCGATGTTGACGCTGTTGTCGGAGCAATCGGCGGCGGCGGACTTATGTCGGGTGTGGCTTGTGCGATAAAAAGTCTGAATCCCAATATTAAGGTTTACGGTGTTCAGGCTGAAGGTGCCCCGTCAATGCTTGAATCAATTAGGCAGGGTGAGCCTGTTTGTCTTGACAATGTTTCCACGATTGCGGACGGTATTCAGGTAAAGGCTGCCGGAATACATACATTTGAATATATTCAAAAATATGTTGACGATATAGTAACTGTAAATGATGATGAAATATCGTCTGCTATTCTTAAACTTATCGAGAGTCAAAAAATGATTGCGGAGGGTGCGGGTGCTGCTCCGCTTGCTGCCGTAATGTTTAACAAACTTCCCTTAAAAGGTAAAAAGGTTGTTTGTATTGTATCAGGCGGTAATATTGATGTTACAATTCTTAACCGTGTAATCAAGAGAGGTTTGCTCAAGTCGGGCAGACAGCAGACATTTTGCATTGAGCTTCAGGATAAGCCGGGACAGCTTGTTGCCGTTTCTCGAATTATCGCCGACAGAGGTGCAAATGTTATTTCGGTTCACCACGAGCGTGCAAGCGAGGGAACCGATATTACCGCTTGTTACCTTAGAATTGTGCTTGAAACAAGGAATTATGAACATGTAAAAGAAATTTCTGACGCTCTTACGGACGCAGGATTTAAACTTATTTAATATCTCGGAGGTAATTATTATGGAAAAGATTTATACTAAAAATGCGCCGGATGCAATAGGTCCGTATTCACAGGCTATAAAGGTTAACGGATTGATATTTACTTCGGGACAAATTGCAATTAATCCTGTAAGCGGAAATGTAGAAGCAGATACAATTGAGGGTCAGACGGAGCAGGTTTGTACAAATCTCAAAAATCTTCTCGAAGCTTCGGGCAGTTCGCTTGAAAAGGCGGTGAAAACCGTATGCTTCCTTAAAAATATGGAAGATTTTGCGGCATTTAATGCTGTTTACGGTAAATACTTTACAGAAAAGCCTGCACGCTCTTGTGTAGCCGTAAAACAGCTTCCAAAAGATGTTTTGGTTGAGGTTGAAGTGATTGCGGAAGCTTAATCGTTTTTTATATCGGACTGTGTTGTTAATCGGCACAGTCCTTTTTATATATACGGGTATTGTTACATCGGATGAGAATTATTCCGATTTTAGGGGCAAGCTTTTTCACGCTTTCGCTTTGAATTATAATTTTTGCCGAAACCCTTAGGATGCATCTTCAAATTTGTCGTATGACTGCTTTCACACAAAAATAACCGCAGCATAATATGCAGTATAACAAACAGTCTTAATACCGATTATATGTTATTAATATACAGGAACTATAAGATTGGTATTATTTGTCTGCATAAGCAAAATAAAATCCGTTGCGGATTTGTCAAGTTAATATATTGGTGTGGTGTGGGTATGGTTGACGGTGAAATAAAGACTTTCGGCATAATCGGCGGAGATAAACGCCAGCTCTTTCTTGCAAAATCAATTTCAGACAGATGTTATGAAGTTTTTCTAGGCGGTTTTGATAAACTGGAAAGTTTTGGTGCCTTGCAGATTGCAAGTATAAAAGCGACAATTTCCAACAGCGATGCAGTGATTTTTCCATTACCGTCTGTCAGGGCAGATAAATCGATTAATACTCCTTTTTCAGATAAAAAACTAATGCTTGATGATGACGATTGCAGAAAATTGAGAGGGAAACCTGTTTTTGTTGCAATGCGCGAAAAGTTCTTAAAGGCGTACCCACTTTTGAAAAACGATAATGTTTTTGATTATTCCGCTCAGGAAGAGTTTGCGGTTCTCAATGCGGTTCCGACTGCTGAGGGAGCGATTGAATGTGCAATGCAAAATTATGAGGGAACAATTGCGGGAAGCCGCTGTCTTATTACCGGGTTCGGAAGAATAGGCAAGATTCTTGCTAAGCTTCTTAAAAGTCTCGGTGCAGATGTCACGGTAACCGCAAGGAAAAAGCTTGATTTTGCCTATATTTCAGCTTTGGGATATGAATCAAAAAACACCGAAAAACTCAAAAGCGTAAGGGGTTACGATATTGTGTTTAACACGGTTCCCACATTGCTTTTTGACAAATATCTGCTTGCAAGCACCGACCGCAACACATTAATAATTGACCTTGCTTCAATGCCGGGTGGGGTAGACTTTGAAACGGCACACCGATTAAAACTTGATGCGGTAAGAGCCTTATCACTGCCCGGAAAGTGCGCTCCGAAAACAGCGGGAAAAATAATCGAAACAACAGTATTTAATATAATTGAGGAGGTTTACAGGTGACAAAAGCAACCATTGGATTTGCAATGTGCGGTTCCTTTTGCACCTTTTCAAAAGCATTTCCGCAGATGCAAAGGCTTGTGGAACTCGGATATGACGTTTTGCCGATAATGTCTCAGAACGCATATTCAACAGATACACGCTTTGGAAAAGCAGAGGAAATGATAAAAAAGGCAGAAGAGATTACCGGGCACAAGGTTTTGCACACGTCGGTCGAAACCGAGCCTCTCGGACCGAAACGGCTGTGCGATTTGCTTGTAATTGCGCCTTGCACGGGCAACACACTTGCAAAGCTGTCATTGGGGATAACCGACACTTCGGTGACAATGGCGGCAAAATCACATCTTAGAATATTAAGACCGATACTGTTATGTGCGGCAACCAATGACGCACTCGGTGCTTCGGCAAAAAATATCGGAAGGCTTCTTAATACAAAGCATATTTATTTTGTTCCGCTTAAACAGGATGATATTGAAAAAAAGCCGAATTCTCTTGTGGCGGATTTTGAAAAAATACCGATATGTGCGGAATATGCTCTGTCGGGAAAACAGTATCAGCCGATTTTTGAATAACTTTACTTCCGATAAATTGCAAATATTTAAAAAATTTATGAATTTTAACGGTGAGGTATTGCTCTCACCGTTATTTTATGTTAATATTAGAATAATCAATATTAGGAATGGTAATAAAATGAAGTATTGTAAAAAGTGCAAACATATTCATAATGACTGTGACCTAAATTGTCCTGACTGCAAAGTGCAACTTGTCGATATTTCGGATAAGAATACGCCTGTTTATCTTTTGTCGGCTTCGGGTTTTGAGCTCGAACGTGTTAAATCCGCTCTTAATGACAGCGGAATTCCAAGCGATGCGGTTAAGAAGAAAGACGGATCCGCCGATGCGGGAATGGGTTGTGATTTTTCGGAATATGACTTGCTTGTGCCGTTCCGGGCGTACGAAAAGGCTTTTGATGTTTGTATAGGAATCGGAGCTGTCAAAGCTGAAAACGAAAAACTTCTTGACGAAGATGTAACCGTTCCGACAAACAAAGATGTAAAACCGGCTGATGAGCGGTTTGAAGAGATGAGCGGTGTAAAGCGTACTACCGTTAAAGTGGTTTCTGCAATACTTTTTTTGATTTTAGTTGCGGCTGTAATATACGGCACCGATTTTATTACCGGATTTATTAAGAGTTTATTTGGATGATTGAGGATGATTTATATGAAAACGGAAACAAAATGTCTTCATTCGGGATACGAACCTGGAAACGGTGAACCGAGACAACTTCCGATTTGGCAGAGCACAACTTTTAAATACGATTCAAGTAACGCCATGGGCAGACTGTTCGACCTTGAGGACAGCGGATATTTTTATACAAGACTGCAAAATCCCACAAACGA
This sequence comes from Acutalibacteraceae bacterium, assembly GCA_963599905.1. GTDB lineage: Bacteria > Bacillota > Clostridia > Oscillospirales > Acutalibacteraceae > Ruminococcoides. The sequence continues at coordinate 23,325 of CAVBYX010000056.1, read as the reverse complement.
TGCGGTAGCGGCAAAAATTTCCGACCTTGAGGGCGGAGTTGCGGGTATGCTTACATCAAGCGGACAGGCTGCAAACTTTTTTGCTTTGTTTAATATTTGTGAGACGGGCAGTCACATTGTTGCTTCATCTTCGATTTACGGCGGTACATACAATCTTCTCGGAGTAACCATGAAGAAAATGGGGATTGAGTGTACGTTTGTTGACCAAAATCTGTCGGAAGAAGAATTGGCAAAGGCTTTTAAGCCAAATACACGTGCCGTATTCGGCGAAACCATAACCAATCCCACCGTTTCGGTACTTGATATAGAAAAATTTGCACGCCTTGCTCATTCACACGGTGTTCCGCTGATAGTTGACAATACGTTTGCCACTCCTATAAACTGCAGACCTATCGAATGGGGTGCCGATATTGTAACTCATTCTACAACCAAATATATGGACGGACACGCAATCGGTGTCGGCGGAGCTATTGTTGACAGCGGAAACTTTGACTGGCTTGCACACGCAGACAAATACCCCGGACTCACAACTCCCGATGAATCATATCACGGAATAGTGTATGCCGAAAAGTTCGGCAAGCTTGCGTATATCACCAAGGCTACTTCTCAGCTTATGCGTGACCTCGGTTCAATTCAATCGCCTCAAAATGCATTTTATCTTATGAACGGCCTTGAGTCACTTGATGTAAGAATGGAAAGACATTGCAAAAACGCCGTTGCAATCGCAAAATATTTAAAATCTTGCGACAAGGTCGAATGGGTTGATTATCCCGATTTGGAGGACGATAAATATAACAGTATTGCAAAAAAATATCTGCCTGACGGTTCGTGCGGTGTAATGGCATTTGCCGTAAAAGGCGGCAGGGAAAAGGCTGTTGAATTTATGGACAGCCTAAAGCTGATTACCATTGCTACCCATGTTGCAGACGCACGCACTTGCCTTTTGCATCCTGCAAGTCACACACATCGCCAACTAACCGATGAACAGCTTAAAGAATCGGGCATTGCTCCGGATTTGATTCGTTTATCGGTAGGTCTTGAAAGCGTAGACGACTTGATTGACGACCTTGAGCAGGCTCTTGAGAAAATCTGATTTTGGAGGAAGTTATGTCAGCATATGTTTCTGCAATAATTGTTGCGGCAGGCGGCTCTGTAAGAATGGGAATTGCCGACAGCAAGCAGTTTATTCCGCTTTTGTCACACCCGGCAATCGAATACACGCTTACAGCGTTTCAGAAATGCTGTCTTATAAACGAAATTATAGTTGTGTGCCGAAATCAGGATGCAGACAGAATCCGTGAAATATCCGACAATAACGGTTTTACAAAGGTTGCAAAAATCGTTGAAGGTGGGGATTCACGTGCGGAAAGCGTAAGGAACGGAATCGGTTCTGCCGACGTAAAAGCAAAATACTTTGCGATTCATGACGGTGCAAGACCGCTTATTACTGTTGACGAAATACAGCGTGTAGTTGAAGCCGCATTTGATACAGGTGCGGCAACACTCGGAACTTCTGTAACAGATACGATTAAGATTGTTGACGGATTTAATAAAATTGAGAGCACTCCTTTGCGTTCACAACTCAGGGCGGTTCAAACTCCGCAGGTTTTTGAAAAGGATTTGTACAAATTTGCCTTAGAAAGTGCCGGAGACGATGTTGCGAATTTTACCGACGATTGTTCTTTAATAGAAAAAATGGGCGGTGAAGTCGAAGTAGTCAAAGGCAGTAGGGAAAACATAAAGCTGACAACTCCTATTGATGTTATTATTGCCGAAAGTATTTTAAAAGCAAGAAATTCGGAGGTTTGATAATGCGTATAGGTCACGGTTATGATGTTCATAAATTTGCAGAAAACAGAAAGCTTATAATCGGCGGAGAAGAAATTCCGTTTGAACTCGGGTTGCTCGGACATTCCGACGCCGATGTTTTGTTGCATGCAATTATGGATGCTTTGCTGGGTGCAGCCGCACTTGGAGATATCGGCAAACTTTTTCCCGATACGGATGACCGATTTAAAGGTGCAGACAGCATTGTTCTGTTAAAAGAGGTTTGTCGTGTGCTTTCCGAAAATAACTGTAAAATTGTCAATATTGATTCAACCGTCATTGCTCAAAAACCAAAGCTCAGAAACTATATTGATGCAATGCGTAGGAATATTGCCTATGCTTGTAACATAGATATTTCTTGTGTGAGCGTAAAGGCAACCACCGAAGAAAAGCTTGGTTTTACAGGCAGACTTGAAGGAATTTCAGCACATTCTGTGTGCTTAATTGAATAACAGGCTGAAATTTGCTTATTGTATTGCCCGTTACTCTAAGCAATTTAAAATTTACGGGTCGAAAGGTAAGGGAAACATAATTATGAAAGTTTGTCCAAAATGTAATGCTCAATGTTCTGATGAAGCTGTATTTTGCACATCTTGCGGAACATCATTTAATGAGAATGTAAACCAACAGGCTCAAAGTCCAAATGTAGGCACACAGCCTGAACCTCAAGGAGCACCGATTCCTAACATTCAGTATATAAACTCTTTTGATCACACCGCTGAATTTAGTGACGCAGAGATTCACGACAATAAAATACTAGCTCTCTGTGTTTATGTGTTTGGTTTTTTAGGAATTATTATGGCTTTGATTGCGAGAATTACAAATAAATCCGCATATCTTGATTTTCACATTAAACAGCAATTGAAAATTTCGATTTCGCAAGTTTTGGTTGCGATTATATCAGGCGTTCTTTGCTGGACTTGTATTGCTCCGTTTGCCGGCGCAATTTGTTTAATAATAATTTTCATACTGAGAGTAATATGCTTTGTCAGAACTTGTTCCAATAAATCGGTCGAGGTTCCTATTTTGTGCCAACTCGGATTTTTGAAATAATTCATATCAAAATTTTGATAAGCAAAGCTACTTTTGCTTTGTTGCGTGTACTTGTTGCTTTAATTAAAAATCATATTTTATACACCTTGTTCATATTAATGAACGAGGTGTTTTTTATGTTAAGAAAGGCAATACTATCGTCAGTCTTATGCATATCGCTGCTTACGGCATCTGTAGTTACGGCTTCGGGTTTGGAGAATGACAGTGTAACGGCTCCGTCTGCTGTGCTTATGGAAGCTTCAACGGGTAAAATCATATACGAAAAAAATTCTCACGAGCAACGTCCCTGTGCTTCGGTGACTAAGGTTATGACTCTTTTGCTGGTGTTTGAAGCGATTGACAGAGGAAAACTGAGTTTGGAAGATACCGTTACCGCAAGCGAACACGCTGCTTCTATGGGCGGAAGCGATATATGGCTTGAAAACGGCGAAACAATGTCTGCTGATGATATGATAAAGGCAACCGTAGTCGCTTCGGCAAATGATGCTGCAGTTGCGCTTGCGGAACATATAAGCGGAACCGAGGACGTATTTGTGGAACAGATGAATAATCGCGCAAAGGAACTCGGTATGAATGACACGGTGTTTAAGAATTGCAACGGACTCGATGAAGATGGACACGTTACTTCCGCGAATGACGTTGCAATTATGTCTCGTGAGCTTACAAAACATGAAAAAATCTTTGACTATACGTCGATATGGCTTGACAATTTACGAGACGGAAAAACTCAAATTGTAAATACCAATAAGCTGTTAAAAACTTATAACGGTATCACCGGGCTAAAAACAGGCACAACCGATGATGCGGGTTGTTGTATGTCTGCCACGGCAACCAGAGGAGACGTATCTCTGATTTCTGTTGTTTTAGGTTGCGAAAGCGGAAAACAAAGATTTGCGGATGCCGCCGCTTTGCTTGATTACGGTTTTGCAAATATTGCTGTAAAAGAATTAAAAGTTCCCGAAAAAATGCCGAAGTCACTTGAAGTTGTCGGCGGTATGGAGAAAACCGTTGATTTGCAATGTGATGTTGATTCAAATGTTGTGGTTGAGAAAAATTCTGATTCCGAAATAAAAACCGAGTTGGATTTACCCGAAAACCTTGAGGCACCGATTGAAGAAAATCAGGTTGTCGGTTCGCTTAAATTTACAATTAACGGTGATACCAAGATTTTTGACATAACTGCACGACAACAGGTTGAGAAAACAACTTTCGGTCTAATATTTAATGTAGTTTATAATTCTTTGTTGGCATTATAATGCAGTGCGAATGTCCTCTGCCTCTTAAACGGGAGATAACTTACGTTCTTTCGGCGGAAGTTATAACATCTTGCTGAAAGAACGTGAAGACGGTGCTTGCTTTGTACGGTTGATTTTTGTTGCAAGTTTTATCCTTGAAAGCGGGACAGAATGTTGCTTCAATAAAAAAATAACAAAATTATCTTGCAAAAAACCTCGAGTTATAGTATAATAAAACAACAAAGATATAAATTTTGTTAATAATTCTGAATTGGAATTTTGGAGGAATTTAAATGGCAACAACTCTTACAGACAAATATTTGAGAGGATTTATCGGCGAACACGAGTATGACGGTGTTGCGGCAGAAGTTAAGGCTGCACACAAAACTCTTCACGAGGGTTCGGGCTTGGGCAACGATTTTCTCGGATGGCTCAACCTCCCTACCGACTATGACAAAGATGAGTTCGCAAGAATCAAGGCTGCGGCAGAAAAAATCAAGAAAAACTCCGATGTGTTCATTGTTATCGGTATCGGCGGTTCATATCTCGGAGCAAGAGCTGCAATCGAATTTTTGAATTCTCAGAATTACAATCTTACCTGCAAAGACACTCCTCAGATTTTCTTTACCGGAAATTCTATCAGCTCATCTGCACTTGCAGAGATTATGGAGCTTTGCGAGGGCAAGGATGTTTCCGTTAATATGATTTCAAAGTCAGGTACAACTACCGAGCCTGCTATTGCATTCCGTGTTTTCCGTGAAATGCTTGAAAATAAGTACGGCAAGGACGGCGCAAGAGAGCGTATTTTCTGCACAACTGACAAGGCAAAGGGTACTTTAAAGGCTCTTGCCGACGAAGAAGGCTACGAAACATTTGTAGTGCCGGATGATGTCGGCGGACGTTTTTCTGTGCTTACAGCGGTAGGTTTGCTTCCGATTGCTGTTTCGGGTGCAGACATTGACGCTCTTATGCAGGGTGCTGCAAAGGCTCAAAAGGAATTTGACAATGATGATTTGGCTACAAACGATTGCTACAAATATGCCGCAATTCGTAATATCCTTTATCGTAAGGGTAAAGTAGTTGAAATTATGGTTGCTTATGAGCCTGCATACACAATGATGGCAGAGTGGTTTAAGCAGTTGTTTGGCGAGAGTGAGGGCAAGGACAACAAGGGCATTTATCCGTCAAGCGTTGTATTTTCAACTGATCTTCACTCACTCGGACAGTATATTCAGGACGGCAGACGCACAATGTTTGAGACTGTTGTTTTGTTTGATAAATGTAAGAAAGAAGTTACTCTTGGCACAGAGCCTGCAAATGTTGACGGTTTGAACTTCCTTTCGGGAAAAACTATGGATTATGTAAACCGAAAGGCTTTTGAAGGCACAGTTCTTGCTCACAATGACGGCGGAGTTCCGAATGTAGTTTTGAACGTTCCCGAAATGAATGAAACTGAGCTTGGCTATCTTATCTATTTCTTTGAAAAAGCTTGTGCGATTTCAGGATATATGCTTGGTGTTAATCCGTTTAACCAGCCGGGTGTTGAAAGCTACAAGAAGAATATGTTTGCTTTGCTCGGAAAACCCGGTTACGAAGACCAAAAAGCTGCTCTTGAAGCAAGATTAAAGTAATTTCTGATTATAAAGTATAAAAATGGAGGAACTGTAAAATGGTTACTTTACTTATCGGTAAAAAAGGTACAGGAAAAACAAAAAAACTTATTGCTCTTGCAAATGAGGCTGTTGCAGCATCAGAGGGCAATGTTGTTGTAATCGAAAAAGGTTCAAAGCTTACATATGATGTTACACATAAGGCAAGACTTGTTGATGCGGAGCAGTATTCTGTATCGGGCTATGATATGCTTTTCGGTTTTGTAAGCGGTATTTGCGCAGGTAACTATGACGTTACCGACATCCTTGTTGACTCTACTTTCAAGATTTGTCCCGAGGGCATAGAGGGACTTGAGACATTTACAAAGAAGCTTCAGGATCTTTCAGAGGCTTCTTCAACAAATATCGTTCTTTTGATTTCTGCTGACGAAAGCGAAATTCCGGAATCAATCAACGCTGTTTGCCAGAAAGTATAATTTCCTTTTGAGAATTAAAACGGTGCAGTCATTTGATTGCGCCGTTTTTTAACGTTTACAACTTGCTTTTACGGTAATATTTAATTAATGCTTTAAATCTTAAAAAGAATATCGTAAAATGCTTTTATTTGTGGTGCCAATATGAATAACGAACAACTTGAGATAACTTTAGATGCTCTTGCTACTCTTGACAGTCAAAATTCAATGATAATAGATATTCGTGACGAATTTTCTTTTGGGTACGGCAGTATTCCGAATGCTGTCAATATTCCATTAGACAAGCTAAAACAGGATTTTTCTGTTTTGCCAAAGGATAAATTGCTTGTAATCTGCTGCAAAAGCGGACAGATAAGTGATACCTTAGCCGAAGAACTTCGAGAGAACGGATATAATGCCATTAACCTAAAAGAAGGATATTACGGCTGGTTAAAACGCAAAATGACCGATGAGATTTGCGCCGATGAAGTCGAAAAGAGCATACGAAAAAAATTCAGCAAAACAATATGGAGCCGTTTTACCGCCGCCGTTGTTGAATATGAACTTGTAAAGCCGAACGATAAGATAGCTGTTTGCATTTCGGGCGGAAAAGATTCGATGCTTATGGCTAAACTGTTTCAGGAGTTAAAACGGCACAATAAGTTCCCGTTTGAGCTTGTGTATCTTGTTATGGACCCGGGATACAGCCCTGTCAACCGCAGTGTAATTGAAAGCAACGCACGAAAACTTAACATTCCGATTACTGTGTTTGAAACAAATATATTTGAGTCGGTTTACAATGTTCAAAAATATCCATGCTATTTGTGTGCAAGAATGAGAAGAGGGTATCTTTACAAACAAGCTAAATTGTTGGGTTGCAACAAGATTGCCCTCGGTCATCACTATGATGATGTAATTGAAACTATTCTTATGGGAATGCTCTACGGCGGCCAGGTGCAAACTATGATGCCCAAACTTCACAGTACCAATTACGAGGGAATGGAGCTGATTAGACCGCTGTATCTTGTTCGTGAAAATGAGATAAAGCGTTGGCGTGATTATAACAACCTGAACTTCATTCAATGCGCCTGTCGGTTTACCGATACCTGTACAACCTGCAACAACGGCAATACCGGCTCTAAACGACAGGAAATCAAACAGCTTATAGCCAATTTAAAAAAGATAAACCCACAAATTGAAAGCAACATATTTCACAGCGTTGAAAATGTGAATCTTGAGACAATAATTTCTTATAAACGCGGCGAGGAAAAGCACAGTTTTATTGATGATTACGACACCGATTGATGTTTAAACACAAAATTAATTCCTGCAAAGAATTATGCGTCAGATTAACAGGTTTCAACAAAAAATAATGCCGATTTTACCGCAATTTTTAGTTGACAAAGCTTTAAACCTTTTGTATAATAATAAACAGCGTTTTAATATGCGTTTATGCGGTCAACTTTGAGGTGCAGTTATGCTGTTTGAGCTTAAGTCCGTTTTTCAGAATGACGGCGAAACAAAAGAACTAAGCTATAAACTTGATATTGCAGACATTGATATTGACGGCGTTTTTCCATTCAAAACACCGGTTAATGTTACTGCAAAGGCTCACAACAGAGCAAGCCTTGTTACGCTTTATCTTGAGTGCGATTTCGATTATATCAGAAACTGCGACAGGTGCGGCGAAGAGTTTACAAAGCATATGAAGATGGAATTTTCTCATAAGCTTGCACAGACTCTGGTTGACGACGGCAATGACGATTATATTGAAACACCGGATTTCAAACTTGAGCTTGACGAAATTGTCGTAACCGATATTCTTTTGTCTTTACCTCAAAAGAACTTGTGCAGGGACGATTGCAAGGGCTTGTGCCAAAATTGCGGTCAAAACCTTAATAAGGGTGAGTGTTCCTGCGATAAGCGACAAATTGACCCGAGGCTTGAGATTCTTAAACAGTTTATTGACTAACATATATTATAAGGAGGTCTTTGTAATGGCAGTACCTAAGAGTAAAACATCACACGCAAGAAAGAGTTCAAGACGTTCGACAGTATGGAAGCTTGACGCTCCCGCACTTACAACTTGTCCAAACTGCGGTGAGCTTACAGCAGCTCACAAGGCTTGCAGCAACTGTGGTATGTATAACGGCAGACAGGTTATCGTTAAGAAAGATGCACAGTAATCATTTTTGCATTTAAGAACACTATGGGCGGCAGGCATCTGTACGCCCTTTTGTTTTGTCTTAGAATAATTCGGCATATGTTATTTGGCGGTTGCAAATGCAAACGCATTAATTAACAATATGCTTACAACACAGAAAGGTAATGTGGTTATATGAACAAACCCGTAATAGCCATAGTCGGACGCCCAAACGTGGGCAAGTCAACGCTTTTTAACAAACTTATCGGTCAGCGAATGTCTATCGTTGACGACACCCCCGGCGTTACCCGTGACAGAATTTACGGCGAGGTTGAGTGGTGCGGAAAAAAGGCATTTGTTGTAGACACAGGCGGTATCGAGCCTGATTCCGACGATATTATTTTATCGCAAATGCGCCGTCAGGCTCAGCTTGCAATTGATACGGCAAGCGCAATTATTCTTGTTACGGATTTAAAGTCCGGACTTGTTGCAACCGATATGGAGGTTGCGCAAATGCTTCAGAAGTCTGGAAAGCCGGTTGTTGTCTGTGTAAATAAATGTGACGGAGTGGGTGAGCCCGACCCCGATTTTTATGAATTTTATAATCTCGGACTGGGTGACCCTGTTCAGGTTTCTGCCGTTCACGGTCACGGCACAGGCGATTTGCTTGACCGAGTTTTTGAGCAGATAAATTTCGGTGACGAAGAATTCGATGATGATTCAATAATCAAGGTTGCGGTAATCGGCAAACCGAATGCCGGAAAATCATCGCTTATCAATAAAATTACCAACGAGGAACGCTGTATAGTTTCTGACATTGCAGGTACCACAAGAGACACGATCGACACAATTGTTGAAAACAAGTTCGGTACGTTCAGCTTTACGGACACCGCAGGTTTGCGCAGACAAAGCAAGATTTACGACAATATCGAGAAATACAGCATCATTCGCGCAAAAATGGCAATTGAACGCAGTGATGTGTGTGTTATTATGATTGATGCAACCGTGGGAATCACCGAACAGGATACCAAGGTTGCGGGTCTTGCCCACGAGGCGGGCAGAGCTTGTATTTTGGCAGTAAACAAGTGGGATGCCATCGAAAAGAACGATAAGACGATGCAGGAGTTTCGAAAAAAACTCGATGCTGACTTTGCGTTTATGTCTTATGCTCCTCAGGTGTTTATTTCAGCCAAAACGGGAACGAGACTTGATAAGCTGTTTGAACTTATTATCAGTTCAAACGAATCCGCCAATCGACGCATAAGAACCGGAATGCTCAATGAGCTTTTGGCTCAGGCTACCACAAGGGTTCAGCCTCCGTCGGACAAAGGAAAAAGATTAAAAATCTTTTATATGACTCAGGCTTCGGTGAAGCCGCCTACCTTTGTTTTCTTTTGCAATGACGCTCAGCTGTTTCATTTTTCCTATCAGCGCTATCTTGAAAACAGAATCCGCGAAACCTTCGGGCTTGAGGGGACTCCTGTAAGAATAATCATCAGAGAGCGGGGAGAAAGATAATGGACTTTTATTTAAGCTTTTTTGTCGAAAACTGGTGGAGATTTTTGTTAGCTGCAATTTCGGCATATCTTCTCGGCAGTATTAATACCGCAATTGTGGTTACGAAGATTGTGTCAAAAGGCAAACAGGATATCCGTCAGCTTGGTAGCGGAAATGCGGGATTTACCAATGTTTTAAGGAGTGTCGGTAAAGTTCCCGCAATTATAACAATTGTCAGCGACGCACTCAAATGTATTATTGCTGTTTTGATCGGCGGTTTTATATTTTCTTTCGTTTCGGCGGATACCGAGATGTTACAAAGTGAATTTATAAATTGCGGCAAATATGCTGCCGGAATTTTTTGCATTCTGGGTCATTCGTATCCTGTCTATTTTCACTTTAAAGGCGGTAAGGGTGTTGTAGCCGCGGCTGCGTTAATGGCAACCGAAGACTGGCGGGTATTTGTTTTAATAATTACAACCTTTTTGATATTGTTTTTTGCCACAAAGATTATTTCACTTTCAAGCATAGTCTGCGCAGGTCTTTATCCGATTTACACATTTCTGATGACATTTGTATTCGATTATCTTAACTCCGATTATTCGGTTTCATATGTTGTCCTGTCAACATTTGCAACGTTGATTATAGGCGTATTTGTGATTGTTAAGCACAAGTCTAATATAGGGCGGCTTATAAGAGGAGAGGAAAAGAAAATCACAGCCAAAAATAAATGATATATTGACCTTGAACGATATTAGTTGTAAAATATATACGGAGTATTTATGAAAGGAAGATTAGCTTGGCTGATTGTATTTTTTGCAAAATAGTTGACGGTTCAATTCCGTCAAAAAAGGTTTATGAGGACGATAAAATCCTTGCTTTCTGTGACCTTGAGCCACAGGCACCCGTTCATGTGCTTGTTGTTCCAAAACAGCACATTTGTTGTGCAAATGAAATCAATGAATCAAATGCAGAAATTGTTGCATACATATTCACAAAAATTCCGGAAATAACCGATAAACTCGGACTTGACAACGGTTACCGTATTGTAAACAACTGCGGAGAGGACGGTTGTCAGAGCGTAAAGCATCTGCACTTCCACATTCTCGGCGGCAAAAAGCTTAACGGCACGATGTGTTGAGGAGAGTTAAAGAATGAAATCATATAAGATTAAAATTGTCGGACTTGAGCGTGAGCTTGAGCTTTTCTCGGTAGACGAAAAAATAGATATTGCGGCATTTATTATGTTTGGCGATGTTGAGATTACCAAAAAGGTTGCGGAAGAACTTTTGAAGATTTGCCCCGAACACGATGTTGTTGTTACAGCCGAGGCAAAAGGCATTCCGCTTTGCTATGAAATGGCACGCATCGGTTGCCAAAATTATGTTGTTGCCCGCAAAAGCTTAAAGGTTTATATGCGTAATCCTATTGAGGTTGAGGTTAATTCTATTACTACTCTTAAAACGCAGAAGCTTTATTTGGGCGAAAACGATGCCGAATTCCTTAAAGGTAAACGTGTGCTCATAGTCGATGACGTTGTATCAACAGGCGAAAGTCTTAACGCTCTTGAAAAGCTTGTAAAACTTACGGGAGCCGAGATTGTGGGCAAAGCCGCTGTTCTTGCCGAGGGTGACGCAAAATACAGAAAAGACTTTGTTTACCTTGGCGAACTTCCTTTGTTCTTTAAATAATTGTTACTGTATTATAAATAAAAAGTATTACTTGTATTATGTGTTGATTTAATTGGAGAATCATTATGAAACGACCGTTTGGATTGATTGGAATGACCTATCTGTCTGTACTTGCGGTCGTTTTTTACTTTTATAACAGTGTGATTGTAATTACAGTCTTATGTCTGTCTGTCGTATCCGTAGCAGTTGCGCTTGTTTTAAAACTTTGCAGTTATAATAGAGTAATTTGTAATTCCCTAATTGCAGTCGGAATTACTTCGTTGAGTGCGGTGATTTCAATTACGTTTTATACAAATGTAATTTATAATCCTGTTATACAAAAATATTCCGATAAAGAAATAAAAGCAAGCGGTTTTGTATGTGAGGAAATGCAGAAACGTGAAAAGTCCTGCACGTACACAGTATGTGTCGATGAAATAAACGGCGAAAAAGCAAATATAAAAATTAACTTTATTTCTTACAGTTATTTGGATATATCGGAATTTGATCGCATTACCGCAACGATCACTCCCCAGGCAAACGATACACCTTACTTTATAAGTAAAGGTATATATTTTTCGGCATATGAGGACAGTTTTGAGATTTCCGGTACAGGTAAAAAACAATTTTCATTGTACAGTTATGCAGTAAACGCACGCAAAGCCCTTAATAATTCACTTGACAGTTTGATGTCCGAAAGTCCGTCATCATTATGCAAAGCGGTTTTGCTTGGCGAAAAGCAAGCACTTTCCTATGATGTTAAAGACAGTTTTTCAAAAACCGGAACTTCGTTTTTAATTGTGGTTTCCGGAATGCACTTGGCAATTGCCGTTGAATTCATTTTATTTCTGATAAAAAAGATTACAAATAATCAAATTGCACATTGTGTTGCGGTTCTTCTGATTGTTATTGCATATTCTGCCGTTACGGGATTTACACCGTCAATAGTGCGTTCGGGTATTATGGTAGGACTTACATATTTGGCGCCGATTTTTTTCAGCCAATCCGACAGCCTTAATTCACTTGGCATTTCCGCAATTCTTTTAACGGTGTTCAATCCTTATTCGGTCGGAGATATAGGAATGTTACTTTCGTTTTCCGCAACTTTCGGTATAATATTGTGGGCGAAAAGAATCTATGTTTACATAATAACAAAACTCAAGCTTAAACAAAGGATATTAAAAACCTCGGTTAAAGCAATTGCTGTTTCGGTTTCAGCTACATTGTGGGTAATTCCGATAACCGTTACAGCATTCGGCACGATTTCTCCGCTGACAGTATTTATTGCATTTATTTGTGAGCCTTTGGTCAGTATTATACTTGATTTTGCGTTGACAGCTTCGGTTTTGTATATTTGTCCGATAATATCGTTTTTGGCTTATCCGTTTGGTTTGTCGGCAGGTATTGTCAGCAAAATTGTTATACAAATAATGAAGTGGTTTGCCGAGATTCCCTTTTGCAGCGTGCAGGCTGATAAAATTTATTTTTATGTTTGGCTTGCGGTTTCTGTTGTGCTGGTTATAGTCGGCTATCTGATTAAGGCAAAAATATTCTATATAAGAACTTCGGTTGCTCTGTCGACAATCACACTTGTGCTTGGCTGGGCATTGTATTTGATAGTTGACTACAACATTGTAACGTTGAATGTTTATTACAGTCAAGGTGTTACTGCTGCTGTCAGGAACGGAAACAATGCCACAATTCTGTCTTGCGGCGGAACAAATAAGTACCGATATACTGTTACGCAGGCTTTATCAGTTGATTTAAGTTCTGTTGACAATATAATAATTCCAAATCAGAAAAATAGATACTCCGAATATCTTCCGTCATTGCTTGATGAATTTGACGTATCCAATGTTTTGGTATATGATAAGGACAGCGAAAATCAGGAAATGCTTGAAAGCTATGACGGATTTGGGCGCAGCGTTTTCGGTGACAATGTCAGTTTTTCGCTTAGACTTAATTCTTATACCGACGACACGATATACGCTTTTGACGGAATAACCGTACAGTACATAGTGACAAACAATTCTTCAATATTATTTTTACCGTCGGGTGTCGATGTATCTAAATTGCCCGAAAGTATTTTAAGCGTCGATTATATCTTGACGGACGGAGTACCTGAAAAATCTGACCTGCTTAACTGTCAGAGTATAATTTTTGCCGGAAAAGAAGAAGACTTTGAAAAATCAGAGTATGAGCTGAGTATGATTTCAGATAATATTATAACGGCGTTTGATGATAAAACCGAAATAAAGCTTTAACGGAGGAAAAATGGCTTCTATAACCGAAACTGAACTAAAGAAACAAATTAAATCAAAACAATTTTCTCCCGTTTATCTTATTTACGGTTCCGAGCAAATGTTTGTAAAACATTACACGCAAAAGCTTGTAGATGCAATAGTCGGCAAAAAACCGTCTGAATTTGGATTCCATAGATTTGACGGACAGATAAATCTTACCGATTTTGCGGTAGCTGTTCAGGCTGCGCCGTTTTTCAGCGAGTATAATTGCGTTCTTGCAACCGATATATTTTTTGATTTGATGAAACCGTCAGAAATAGATTATTTTAAAGAAATTGCCCGTTCGGTTGGCGGAACTTCGGTTTTAATAATTTCAATGCCGTCATATGTTCCGCAAAAACAGGCAAAGGCATTTCAGTCTATTGTAAAATCCGTTGAAAAATGCGGTTCGGTTTGCAAATTCGACAAGCTCAGCCAATCTATGCTTGAACGGTATATTGCAAAGTGGGCAAACGAAAACGGAAAAACCATTTCACATATCAACGCATCAAAACTGATTTCTTACTGCGGACAGGATTTGAACCTGTTGAAAAACGAAACCGAAAAGATCAGTGCATATGCTTCATCATCGGAGATAACGCTTGATGATATCGAAAAGCTTGCAACCGCAACAAACGTTGAAATTAAGGTTTATGCGATGTCTGATGCCGTTTTGAATAACGACGGACAAAGAGCGTTCACAACGCTTGACAATCTTATGTATCAGCAGGAAAAACCTCAGATAATACTCGGTGCGCTTTCTTCGGCATATGTTGACGCATACAGAATCAGAGTTGCCGATGAATGCGGAGTTTTGCAAAGTGAGATTGTCTCCGATTTTGACGGTTACAAGTCACGGGCTTTTGCTCTCGGAAAGGCTCGAAGAGCCACCGTAAGAGTATCAACCGAAGCCTTGAGAAAGAGTCTTGATGTGTTGATTGAGGCTGATACAAAAATGAAAACAAGCCTTAAAGACCAAAAAACAACCTTCAGACCGTTTATGGAACAGCTCATTGCCCGACTTTTGATTATTGCAAAGGAGGGCAGGGTATAGATGATAAAAATTCAAGAAGCGATAATTGTTGAGGGAAGATATGACAAAATAAAACTTTCATCAATCGTAGATGCGCCGATAATTGAAACAAACGGGTTTAGGGTATTTGCTGACAAAGAAAAGCAAAACCTGATTAGGCAAATTGCAGATGCGAGAGGTATTCTTATTCTGACCGACAGCGACGGTGCCGGGTTTGTTATTCGCAATTTTCTTAACGGTGTAGTTGATAAAGACAAAATTAAGCATTGTTATATTCCTCAGATTGCAGGAAAAGAAAAACGCAAAGCACAAAAAAGCAAGGAAGGCTTTTTGGGAGTAGAGGGAATAAACGATGATGTGATTGTCAATGCAATTCGCAAAAGCGGAGCAACGATAGTCGGTGAAACCGAATCTCCGAATCATAACATTGAAAAAGCTGATTTGTTTTATCTTGGGCTCAGCGGTTCGCAGAATGCTGCCGAAAACCGAAAAAAGCTATTAGAATTCCTTAATTTGCCAAGCTATCTTTCTGCGAATGCTATGCTTACCGCAATTAATTGTTTATATACATATGATGAGCTGAAAAATATGCTCTGTGAAATCGGAATTGATTTTTAAATGAATAACGTATAAAAACCACCTGCTTTTGAAACAATAAAGTCGGTGGTTTTATGATTAAATTCAAAATTAAACATACATTAAAATTATTTATATTCGGTGGAACGGGATACGGAGCGCTCGAGATTCTTTGGAGAGGAAAAACGCATTGGTCAATGCTGATTACGGGCGGATTGTGCTTTGTGTGGATTACGAGCTTGTTTGAAAAATGTGCAAAGATGAAAATACCGAAAAAATGTTTGCTTGGAAGTGCTGTAATTACATCGGCGGAATTTATCTGTGGGTGTATTGTGAACCTAAAATACAAAATGAATGTTTGGGATTATTCCAAGCGCAAATTCAATATCAAAGGGCAAATTTGTCCTTTTTACAGTATGCTGTGGGCATTGCTCTGTGTTCCGATAAGTATGATTTGTTCCGCTGTTTCAAAAATAAGAAAAAGGTTGACTTAATTGTCAACCTTTTTATCGTTATTAACATCTTTTGAATTTTGTTCGTTATCTCTATTTTCCGTTTCTGTGCTGTCAAGCTTTTTTACGACAACACGCAGAATTCTTTGGTTTTTAACTTCCATAACCGTAAACCTAAAGCCGTTAGCGTCGAAGCTTTCGCGCTTATGCGGAATTGTTCCGGCACGCTCAAGTATAAATCCGCCGACTGTAACCGAATCGCTTTCTATTGAATCTTCATCCATATCAAACAATCCTAGCAAATCGGAAAAGTCCATATCTCCGTTAACCAAAAATTCACTTTTGCCGATTTTGTAATAATTATGCTCGATTTCCTCGTCTTCGTCCCAAATATCGCCGACGATTTCCTCAATAAGATCTTCCATGGTTACAATGCCCAAGGTTCCGCCGTATTCGTCGGTAACTATGGCAAGATGAATTTTGATTCGCTTAAATGCACTCAAAATTTTTGATAATTGCTGAGATTTAAATACAAAGTACGGCGGTTGTATAATGTCACGGAGCTTCGGTGCTTTACCGTCTGCCAATGATTCAAGATAATCCCTTGTGTGAAGAATACCGATAATGTTGTCGATCGTGTCCTCATAAATCGGAATACGGGAATATCTGTTTTCCATAATGATTTCTTTTATTTTATCTTCCGAATCCGCAACGTTAATAAACGTTACGTCAACTCTCGGAGTAAGAATTTCTTCTGCCGTGGTCTCGTCAAAATCAAGGGCGGAACGAACCATTTCGCTTTCGCTTTCCTCAAGAACGCCCTCTTCTTCAATGCTTTCGACAATGTATTTAAGCTCGTTTTCGGTAACCGACGGCTTTGCGTCCTTGCTTCCGGCAATTTTGAGAGCCAGGATTTTCAGCTTTGAAAATATAAATATTAACGGCGTGAGTATAATTGTCAGGGTTTTTAAAAAACCGGCAACCTTCATCGAGTAAGAATCACAATGTTCTTTTGCAACGCACTTGGGAAGAATTTCACCGAAAGTAAGAACCAACAGTGTTGTAATGCCCGTTGCAATTGCCGAACCGGCGTCTCCGAAGAGATTTAAACACAGCACGGTTGCGATTGAGGACGACGCAAGGTTTACAACATTGTTGCAGATTAAGATTGCGGTAAGTGCATTATCAAAGTGGTTAATTATATACAGCACGTTTTTTGCCTTTTTATCACCGCTTTCGGCACGCTGTTGAGTACGAATTTTGTTTACAAATGAAAATGCCGTTTCCGTCGCCGAAAAAATTGCCGATAAAGCAACAAGGATTGCGATGATAATAACCATAACTGCTTCTGATGACAAGTAAATATCACTCCATAAATTTATGTATTTTCTTTTATAGTACAATAATTCTTTTAAATAATTATTACTTATAAGAAAAAAGAATAAAAAGATTGAAAAATACTACGGTAAATGATATAATCATATTTGTATACATTTTATTGCGCTTTCGGGAGAACATATATTTCGGAGGTGCATTGTTATGAAAAATAAGCAGTCAAAGGCGAGAGGGTCGATAAAAGGTCGTGACGATTTTGTAAAAAATCCGTGTGAGGGCGATGAATCCGATTCTTCGGAAAATGATATTTCAAATTCCGACAGAATTGAAAATACAGGCTCTGCCATTATCTGCCGTAATGACAGTGTTATTTATTGCCTTACAATAATCGGTCAAATCGAGGGTCATTATATTTTATCTCAACAGAATAAAACAACTAAATATGAACACATTATTCCGTTGCTTGTTTCGATTGAAGAGGATGACAGGATTGACGGACTTCTGGTTATGCTTAACACGGCAGGCGGAGACGTTGAAGCGGGTCTTGCGATTGCCGAGCTTATTTCGGGAATGAAAAAGCCTACCGTTTCGCTTGTGCTTGGCGGAGGTCATTCAATCGGTATTCCTCTTGCGGTTGCCGCCAAAAAGAGTTTTATAGCAAAAAGTGCGTCAATGACCGTACACCCGGTTCGCACAAGCGGTCTTACAATCGGCGTGTCACAAACTTTTGATTATTTCAGAAAGATGCAGGACAGAATCACAACATTCGTCTGTGAAAATTCCAAAATTTCAAAGGGGCGTTACAACAAACTTGTTCTTAATACAGGCGAACTGGTTATGGACGTAGGAACAATTCTTGAGGGACAGGAAGCTGTTGACGAGGGTCTCATTGACGGCGTAGGTACGGTTTCGGATGCAATTGACGAGCTTTATTCAATGATAAAAAGCAGAAAATCAAAGTATGCCAAAGCAAAAAAGTCGTCCGACAGTTCCAGTCGCGCTCAAGCAAATAATAATTAGCAATTCGTTTGGCTGAGATAATATAACCATATTTATATTGCAGACATCCTCGCCTTTAAGGCGGGCGGCTGCCTTCCGATTTAAAAATTCAGAGAGTCTGACCGTTAGTCAGTGTGGTTAACGGTCAATTTTCTCTACTGAATAATATTCCAATCAGCAATATCTGTAAGTATTATTTAAATGCAGATAAAACAAACAAGGTTTAGAAGGAGTACATAATTATGACAATTTTAGACGCAATCATACAGGGTATAGTTCAGGGACTTACCGAATTTTTGCCGGTTTCTTCAAGCGGACACCTTGCAATTACACAGCATATTTTGGGCACGAGCGGAGACAATAACCTGTTTTTTAACGTAATGCTTCACGTTGGTACGCTTATTGCTGTTATTGCATTCTATCATAAGCTTATATGGAACTTAATCAAAGAATTTTTAAGTATGATTAAAGACATATTTACGGGAAAATTCAAATGGAGTCAGATGAATTATGAAAGAAATCTGATTGTTATGCTGATAATCGGACTTTTACCTTTGTTTCTTTTATTCCTCCCGATTCCCGGAACAGACTTAAAGATAAAGGATTTTGCGGATGTTCTTTCCGAAAGTCCTGTGCTCACGGTTACCTCTGTTGCACTCATTGTTACAAGCATTTTGCTTGCGGCAGGCATATACTTTAATCGCAAAAACTCCGGAAAATTCAGACATCTCAAGAATTCCTCGGAAAAATCAAACGGCCGTGAAAACTATACGGTTCTCGACGCTGTGTGCGTTGGATTTACCCAGGCTGTGGCTGCTGTTTTTCCGGGACTTTCACGTTCGGGCTCAACGCTTGCAATCGGAGAAATGAGAGGAATTAACAAGCAAAAGGCGCTTGACTATACTTTTATACTTGCAATTCCGTCGATTCTTGCCGCAGCCCTTTTGGAGGGCGTTGATGCTGTAAAATCACCCGAGACAATAAACATTGATCCGCTTATGATTATCGTTGGTCTTATTGTTTCGGCAATTGTCGGTTATCTTTCAATTGTTATCTTTAAGTGGTTCTTAAAATCCGATAAGATGATTATTTTTGTTGTATATACGGCTGTTGTGGGTATTGCATTTTTGATAATTTCAATAATAGAGATGAATACGGGTTCCAATATTTTTACAGGCGCACCGATAGTATTTAATTAAATTAACAGGAGTGAATTTTATTGCCAGCATCAGCAAAGAAAAAGACAACTAAAAAGACAAACTCCACAAAAAAGCCTGCCAAAAAGGCTCCGGCAAAAAAGACTGCTCCGAAATCTGCTCAAAAATCCGCAAAAAAAGCTCAGAATTCATCGCAAAAAGCCAAATCGAATAATTCAGCCAAACAACCTAAGGTGACCGTAAGCCCAAGGGTAAAGGCGATATTGTTTGCTACCGTTGCGGCAATATTTACGGCACTGATTTTCTTTAAAGGTCAGTATGTCTGGGCTGCGATACGCAGTTTTTTCTTCGGATTGTTCGGACTTGAAATATTGCTTGTTCCGATTTTCTTTGTGTATCTTTGTGTTATTACCGAAAAAGAAAAAAATGTTGCAAGATTTAAAATTAAAGTTATTCTGTGTATACTTACTGTACTGTTCTCGAGTGCTTCGGTATATTTGATAAACGGTGCGGATTTTAATGACGGTACCAAAAATTTCTTTTCTTGTCTTGGCAATCTTTATATGCAGGCTTCCAATGCTTCATCGGTTATAAATTTTAACTGTGGGTTGATCGGCGGAATATTAGGTTATCCTATGGCTGCGCTTTGCGGAAGCGGAGTTGCATTTATTCCGTGTATATTATTTACCGCTGCATGCGTTTCGATTTTAGCCGATATTTCAATTAAAGACGTAATGGCTGCGGCTTCTCTCAAAATGCACATTGAAGCCCAAAAAATTGCTACCATTCATAAAGCACGCCGAGAAATAAGACTTAGGCGGCAGCAGGATCAAGGTCAAATTCCAAATGAATCTGTCAATGAGCGCCGCCAATATTCTTCTCAAAATCGGGATTCACAGACAATACAGGATTCAAGACAGCCTGAAAGCGAATCGCCGATTCAGGAGTATCGGTATCCTGAAAAAAATCAAAATTCAAAGAAGATGAAGAAACGGCTTCAATCTCAAAAGTCGGGAGAATTTTCCGGACCTATTGATATTCCGCTCGGTGACATTAAGAAAAAACGTAACAAAAATCAGGCGGCTGATAATGCTGTGGCAGGACTCGACGTTGATTACACAGAATCCAACGAACCGAACGCAGAAGATAAATATTTGTCGGCGGATTTAATAAATATTATTAACCGTGCGAGCAAACCCGTTGAAAAGCAGAGCGAATCCGTTGTTAAAGATATTGCCGATGATATTTCCCGTGAAAAAATATCGGGTATACTTGTTAATAATGTGAATACCCTGAATGATTCGGAGTCTGCGAGAAAGTCTGTGGAAAGTTCTGCCGACAAGCCCACAGGGCTTGAGAATGCGGGATATATGGCGAATATTTCCGGTGAAGAGAATAAGGAAGAAAAGGTATATCGTTTTCCGCCGATTCAGCTTTTAAAACCCAGCAACAATAACAATGACCGTTCGGCTAAGGAAGAAATGCAGAATAATTCAAAAAAGCTGATTGAGACGCTTCACAGCTTTGGAGTTAATGCAAATATAACCAATATTTGTCGCGGACCTTCGGTAACACGATATGAGCTTCAGCCTGCTCCCGGAGTTAAAATAAGTAAAATTACTAACCTTTCCGATGATATAGCCCTTAACCTCGCTGCCAACGGCGTACGAATAGAGGCACCCATTCCGGGCAAAGCTGCGGTCGGAATCGAGGTTCCGAACAAGGTGGTGAGTATGGTTTCGATGCGTGAGCTTATTGACTCCGAAAAATTCAGAAGAGCCAAAAGTAAGCTTACCTGTGTTCTCGGACGTGACATAACCGGTGACATAGTGGTTGCCGATCTTGCCAAAATGCCTCACTTGCTGATTGCCGGCACAACCGGTTCGGGTAAATCGGTTTGTGTAAACTCAATACTTATGAGCATACTTTTCAAAGCCACGCCCGATGAGGTGAAGCTTTTGCTTATTGACCCTAAAATGGTTGAGTTCTCAAAGTATAAAGGTATTCCTCATTTGCTTATTCCCGTTGTATCCGACGCAAAGAAAGCGGCAGGAGCTCTTTCTTGGGCGGTAAACGAAATGCTTCAAAGGTACAAAATTTTCTCTGAATTTGATTGCAAGGACATAGATTCTTACAATGCGTTAATCGAAAAAAATCTTGAATATATTTCGTGCCATCCTCTTGTTGAAAATGAAGACGGAGAGATGATTCAACCGGTTATGGAAGTTAACGGATTGCCGGTTGCCAAAGAGAAAATGAGCCGTGTTGTAATAGCAATCGATGAGCTTGCCGACTTGATGATGGCGGCTCCGAGTGAAGTTGAAGATTCAATTTGTCGTCTTGCACAGATGGCTCGTGCCGCAGGTATGCACCTCATCCTTGCAACTCAGCGTCCCACCGTCAATGTAATTACAGGTCTTATCAAAGCAAATGTTCCGAGCCGTATTTCTCTCAGAGTAAGTTCAAATATGGACTCAAGAACGATACTTGACCAGGGTGGCGGTGAAAAGCTTATCGGCAGAGGCGATATGCTGTTTTCACCTGTCGGCGCACCAAAACCAATGCGTGTGCAGGGCTGTTACGCATCCGACGCAGAGATAGAGGGAGTTACATCATACATCAAAAAGTCCTATTCGGCTCAGTATAATGCTGATATCGAAGAAAAAATCAAACGCATTGCAACCGAAGAGATTGCCGCAGGCAAAAAGTCGGGAAATAATTCCGATGATGACGGGCTGGATGTCGATACAAAAATGGACGAAGCTATTCAGTGCGTTATTGAAGCAGGACAGGCTTCAACGTCATTGCTTCAGCGCAGATTGAAGGTTGGTTATGCAAGAGCCGGACGAATGATTGACGATATGGAACAGCTTGGAATTGTCGGCCCTCATCAGGGCTCAAAACCCAGAGATGTTTTAATGACATACAATGAATGGCTTGAACGTCGAAATGTGCTTCAAAACAGGTCGGAATAATTCAAGTGCGGATTTGAGTCGGCTTTTCGGCAGAAATAAAAAATAATAATTTCTACCAACTGAAATTCTGAGAAGTTAATGCTCATTGCATTGATTGCAATCTGTCAAAAGTTTTGTTCCTTAACAAGCAAAGTGTTGCTACGATTTAAATTATTAAGAATATTGTAAGACAGGAGGGTGAGTTATGGCTTTTTTGCCAATGAACAGGCAGGAGGTTATTGAACGAGGCTGGGACAGCGTAGATTTTGTCTACGTTTGCGGCGACAGCTATGTGGATCACCCTTCTTTTGGTGCCGCCATAATAACAAGAGTGCTTGAGGACTGCGGTTGCAGAGTAGCTTTTCTTGCACAGCCTGATTGGAAAAACGACAATGACTTTACCCAATTCGGCAAGCCTCGACTGGGATTTATGGTGTCGGCAGGAAATATTGACAGTATGGTTGCTCACTATACGGTAGCACGCCGCAAACGACACGACGACGCCTACACTGCCGGCGGTAAAAACGGAAAACGACCCGACAGGGCTGTTACTGTATACTCTAATATCATTCGCAGACTTTATCCCGACAGTCCGATAATAATAGGCGGTCTTGAAGCTTCTTTGAGAAGATTTGCGCATTACGATTATTGGAACAACAGCGTTATGCCGTCGGTGCTTTTTGACAGCAAGGCGGACGTTCTTGTGTACGGAATGGGCGAACTTCAAACTATGGAGATTGCAAAACGCCTGAGTGAGGGTAATCCTGTTGAGGCATTATATGACATCAGGGGAATTTGCTGTAAGATAAAAACAAGCGACTATGTTCCGAAATCTGTTGTTGAGCTTCCAAGTTACGAACGTGTTAAGGAAAATAAGCGTGATTACGCCATAGCTTCACGCAGGGAACTTGAGGAAGCCGACGCTGTAAGAGGAAAAACTTTGATTCAGCGTCACGGCAATTATATTCTTGTTCAAAATCCGCCTATGCCGCCGCTAAATACAAAACAGCTTGACTATGTTTACTCTTTGCCGTATGAGCGATGGTATCC
>CAVBYX010000055.1:0-60946 GCA_963599905.1 Acutalibacteraceae bacterium | reverse complement strand
TGGGGTTACAGGGGAACTTCCCCTTTCGGTTATTACCGCCGATTTTCGTTTGCCCTACGGCAACACAAAATCTATGCTCGTTAAACTCTGCGACTTTTCTTTCTTGTAGTACCACGGATATTTCTCTACTCCATGGTGACGGGAGTGACAGAAATGACGGTTATTCTCATATACTGTCAGAGCCGTCATTATCGTCATTTGCGTCACGCCTTCTTAGCTCAATCAAGCGGCGTATTAAGCAGCGTTTCCGAATCAATAACTTGTAATTTTTCCATTGTTAAATTTCTCCTTTACATTTTCATTTAAATTTTTCAGCCGTTCTTCCGTGTGTCCGTTAATTCCTGTCCGCTTTTTGCCGACGTATTCGCTCGCATAATGGTCTTGGCGTAGTATCTCCACTCGGTAACGGGTATTCAGTTTTCAAGGTTCGATTGAAGGGATTTAAAATACCTCTCACTTGTTTGAACCGGGAGAGCCATTTCTGGGGGGTATTTTTAAAAAATAAATTTTGTCGGAAAATTTATCCCCTCACTCATTTGCACAAGCAGTCCAAAATGCACACCCAAAATGAGCTGTTCCAAAGAAATGTTCACAAAAAATTCACATATTCTTTTGTCAGGAAATATTTATCCCTCTACCTATTTGGACAAAGGGTAGTGAAATGGACACCCATTTTCGGCTTGTTCTGAAAAAATTCTTAATTTTTTTTATTCCCTTCACTTATTTGGAATTGAAAGTCGTTTTGACACCCTATTTCAGATAAATTTCTTGAAATTATTTTTATCCCTTCACTATCTCCAAGTGAGATTGGCGTTTGTACACCC
Organism: Acutalibacteraceae bacterium; assembly: GCA_963599905.1. GTDB lineage: Bacteria > Bacillota > Clostridia > Oscillospirales > Acutalibacteraceae > Ruminococcoides. Next base: position 60,122 of record CAVBYX010000055.1, on the reverse strand, counting down.
TAAAAGGGGTGATTTACTGAAAATTTCTTTGAAAAAAATTCAAGACAACAAAAAAGACCACCTACTTGGGACACATTTTCTGTGCCACAAGTAAGTGGTCTTATGAATTTAATTTTGAATATGAAAAGAACCGCCCAAGTCGCTCCGAACTGTTATGTTTCGGGGTGAATTTGGGCGGGTTTGTTTGATTTAAGATTGTTTTGTTGTGGTGGGAATATAATTTGTCGGCTAAATCATTAAAGGCTTATTCTACCTTTCTAAAGGTAAAACTATCTTTATTGTTTTTACTTAGAAATTTTGACTTGATATGCCTTAATTTAGTATAGATTATCCCCATTCTATGGTGCACTTCTGCTTTTGCTAACATATAGCTATCACTTGGATGTTATCTTTTCCTAAATACAAACAAATACTCATGCGCAATAAGCAAAAAATTATATTTTACACTATTTGTTTTCCAATATCCCGTAGCTTTACAGTTGTGTTGCTCTTTGATAATCAATTCTTTAAGAGTAAATCCGGCATCTTGGAAAATTTTCATAACATCAAAGGACATTGGTATCATACAACCCTTTTGTCTTGTATCTCCCATAAGTACAGCACAAAATTTATCTTTTTTCAGAACACGGCAGCTCTCTGCAGCTACCTTTTTCATTTCTTCAAGAAAATCTTTTACTTTAAGATGCGATAAATCTTCTTCAATATCTTCGCTATATTTAATAATGTCAGCATAGGGTGGATGTGTGCAAATCAGATCAATACTTTCATCTGAAAGAAAATCTAAATTTCTTGCATCGCCCTTACGGATATAAACTTTTCCGTTTGCATCTTCGTGTTCAAAATTCACTTTTTCTTTACATCTGTCGAGTGCAACATCATTGACATCAACACCGATAATATCACGATTCAAAAGTTTCGCTTCAACAAGGGTTGTCCCGCCTCCGGCAAACTGGTCAAGGACTAAATCGCCCTCTTTTGAATATCTTAATATAATATTTCGAGGAATATACGGCGACCAATTTCCACGCCATTTTGCATCGTGAGTTGCCCAATCGCCACGTTTTGGAAAAGACCAATGTGTTGTCATTTCCAACTCAAAATCATCAGGTTCCCATTTTGTAATTTTCTTTGCCATTATTTAAAAACCTCTGTAATTATGCCATTTTCCAAATCTTTAATGTTATAAATGTGTTCCATAACATCAAAGGTTTCTTCAAGATTATGGCGAGCACTTGTCCAACCTTTTCCATCGGTAAACCATACAAAAGTAAAACCGTCGATTGTATCGGTTTCAAGAGCAAGGGTTTTGTAACTGCGTGCTGTTTCGTTTAATTTACTTCCGCCGCTGCCGTAAAAATTAGTTTCAATACCATAAATCATATTAGGTGTCTTGACCACAAAATCAAAACGCTTTTCTGTTTTTCCTTGATTTGATATGGCTGAAAGGTCAACGCCCCATTTATCGGTAATCTGATGAATGTACATTTCTTTGAAATATGACTCATCTTTAACAAAACCTGCTTTTTGAATAAAACTTTCAACCAAGTTTTCCATTAAATGACCGCCACGATTTTTTCGTCCGTTGGAGTCAAGACCTGTTTCAACACCTGTTGCATAGTCCACCAAATTGTTCACAATATGATTTGCCAACAAATCAAACAATCCTGTTTCACGCATAAAGTATTTGTATCTATAATAGTAAGCGTGGCTATTTGGTGGATACTTTTCAAAATCGAATTGGAATAAATAACCGCCATTTTCATCCTGACAGTAGATTTCATTTGCTCGAACTGCTAAGAGCAGAGGGATACACTTTAATACTTCGGGATATTTTCTCATCAAATTCTCAAAATCAGCATCTATGTTTTTAGAGCCAATGAGAGAATTTAAGATATTAAGTTCAACCTTAATGCCATCCACATTTCTATGAACCTTTTCAAAATCTATGTAATAACCATAGTCTGCGATACTGTCACGAAAACCTGACAACCACACATTAAAATCTCTTGACATTACTTATTCCTCCTCGCTGTTAGGCGGCACGGGCAAACCTAACTTTGTTAGCGGTATGTATTCAAAATAGTAGTGGCAACGCATACTAATGATATAATCCAAAACGTCTTTATATTTAGGATCCTTAAACCAATCCGAAAGCAAATAGATGTACTCTACATCAATATTGAGCTGTGCCATCAGTTTCTGATACTGCTTTCTTTTGAAATCACAAGTCTGCAATTTTTCGTCAACAGAGCCTGCCACTTGCTGATATTTGCATTCAATAATAAAAAGTGTGTTATTGATAATTACATAAATACTATCATCGGGCAAGAGCTTTTTGGATATAATCTTTGTCCAATCAACCCCAACTTCCTTTAAATATCTATAAAATCCGTGCTTTTTGAATATGCGAGCCACTTTTTCGTCATTATAAAACACAACTCCATCAGTTACCCGATACCCTTCTTGACTGTTTAAAAAGTTGCTAAATCTGTTTTCCCCTCAAAAACAAGTCCTGTTTTAGTGTTTCCGCCACCTTTTCCGTTCTTTATCATAACGCTTCTCCTCGAAAATCTTTATTTAACCTTGCAAGGCTTTCCGGCTTCGCAATGAGCCGAACGACATTCACGACAATACGACTGTGGTATATAACGACCATCACCCATATTTCTGTATCCGAATTCTTGCTCTATATCATCTTTGCCGTATGCCGTCTTTCCACAGCAAGGGCATTGTGCATATTCTCCGTATGGCATATAATGAACCTCCTTAAAAATTGCTAATGAGCAACTCTTTAATTTTTCCTCTTGCTTCACTATTACAGTTAATCAAACGAGTTGCTTCAACTCGTTTGATTTTATGTGCAGAATAGATGTTATCAAAAAAATCATCTTCGGTGTTTGAATTCTTCGGATCAGAATTACTAATTACAATCTTTGCGCCTTTTTTATCCATATCATCAACAAATTTTGCAAGCTCAATCTGTGCATCATCATTAAACAAATTCTCGGTATATGCTGTAAAACTTGCTGTATCTGTGATTGGTCTGTATGGCGGATCAAAATAAACAAAAGTATTTTCATCAATAAAGTCAGACGACTCTCTATAATCTCCGCATATAATATTAACCCTCTGCAATTTTCCTGATACTGCTCTAAGGTTATTTTCATCACAGATCATAGGATTTTTATAAGAACCCATAGGAACATTAAATAAACCTTTTTTATTTACACGGTACAGACCATTGAAACAAGTCTTGTTAAGGAAAACCATTAATGACGCTTTTTCGATATTAATGCTTTCATTTCCGTTGACCTTCAAATCATTAAAACGCTCACGCTTTTGCATATAATATACTTTGCGTTTGTCCGTATCTAACGGAATGAAATCGTTCTGCATAGCGTGAAGCATTTCGATTAGTGTATCAATATCATCACGAATAATTCGATAAGTATTGATAAGCTCAGCGTTAATATCGCTGATATAAACTTCATCTAAATCAAATTTACTAAGTATATCAAACAAAACAGCGCCGCCACCGACAAACGGCTCTGCATATTTTGTGATTTTTCCGCTACTAAAAGGATAGTAGTGCTCAATCTCTTTAAGAAGCTGACCTTTACCACCAGCCCATTTCAAAAAGGGTTTAACTGCTTTTTCTTCGGTTTGATTATATCGTGTGCCCCTTGCATCTATGGGCTTTTTTGCTGAAGAAGGTATAATCCACATATTACCGACCATAGTTGCTTCTTTTATTCTTTGTTCAGAGCACAAAACAGCCACTCTTCTTTGGGAAATACCCCATTTATCAGCGGCTTCTCTTGCAGACATAAAATCCATAAAATCCTCCTGTGCATTTTGAGTCTTCACTTAAATAATATTATTATATTCCAAAACTCGAATAATAGCAATATCACATTTCGCGATTGATGTAAATTTTCGAAATAAAATTATGGCGACAGAGATTTCTCTCTGCCGCCACGCTACTTATACCGTATATATCAATTCCGCATTTACAATTTCTGTCGCCCTATTCCGAATATTATTCATCCTCTGCACCCACTCCATAGCATTTTCAGCCTTGAGTGCTTCCGTTACATTCTCTTTTTCGGCAAGTTCATTTACCAGCCGAAGAACCATATTTTCCGCTTGCTTTTCGATATCTGCAAGGTAATCGTAGAGCTTTTCACTCGTAAGAAGATTGTAATATCTAATCTTGTGATGTTCCTTAAGGAATCGTCTGTGGCGGTTTGCCCACACGCCTAAATGTATTTCTTTCTGTTCCTTTGTTCTTACGCAAGGGATAAGATAATCGCCTTGCTGCTCGTACTGCACATTCATAGTCAGCCCTCCTGATAGATTATTTTGAAATTCTTTTTCTTTGCTCCGATAAACTTCACAAACACAGCATCGACTGCATCGGTATATCTGCCTTGTGCGATAAGGTCATTTCTCAAGTCATCCAGCGACTTGATGATTAAACTGTATTCGTTATCGGTCAGTGCAAGGTGGTATTTGATATTTCTCATCATGGCTTCCTCCTTGGCTATATTCTACTCGGCTGGTTTTTAAATTGCGAATGTGCGGATTTTTTAAACACAGAAAAAAAGGCTCTGACCTTTTACAGTCAAAGCCTTAATCGCCTCTTTACTATGCCCTATAAAATATTGATTTTTAATTACTGCCTTATATGGCGTTAGCAAAAAGCCGTTCCCGTTTTCGATGTTTATCGGTTATCGAAAATGTAATTTTTGAATTTATCCGTGTCAAGTATTATGACTGATTTGCCTTTTACATTAATAAGTCCCTTTTCGGACAGCTTGTTAAATTTCCTGTTGATCGTTGAAATATCCATATTCAAATGGTCGGCAAGCTCGGTTCTTTTCAAAGGAATTGTTATCGTATCGCCGTCCTGTCGCGTATAAAGCAATTTTAAATATTCTTTTATTCTTGTTGAAGCGTAAGATTCGGTATTGATAAATGTTCGCTCTGCGACATTACCCGTCATCTGATAAAATATTTTGATTACATTCTGCTGAACCGTATTTTGAATCGACAACATTCCCGGAATAGGCTTCATAATCGACATGGTTTCAAGATAAAGAACAACGGAATTTTTTCTCGCTCCCATTACAAAATTTTCATACGGATACGGTCTGATGACGCTTATGGCTATCAGACAGCCGGTACTCGGTTCAAACGTGCTTATAAAAGCCTTTGTTCCGTTAGGTCGGTTATCATATGTAGCAACAGAACCGTCGAGCACAAATACGGATTTATCAATATCCGTAGGAACATCCTCACCCGCTTTAAACCTTCGGATATTATAGTTTGTTGAATTTAAAAAACTTTCAATTTGAGCTACTGTCAATCCTTCAAAAAGTTTTGAGTTTATTATGTAATCAATATTAATTTCAAAATCACTAAACAAATTTTATTCTCCTTACAAATTGCTTCAAACAATATGATAGTACCACAATCAAATTTATTTTTCAACAAAAAATAATGCCGCCCCTGCTGAGTGAGAAAATAGTACAATGAAAAATGTTAGATGTTTAGGGGCGGCTCTTATAAACTTATTAAATTTTTATTCGGAGTAACTGCTCCACTGTCCGTTTGAGTAAATCATATTTGCACCCGGAATTTTCAAGTCACTTGTCTGTGTTGAACCGTTATTAAATATAGCATATTCAACACCGTCGGGAAGCTCAAATCTGTATGTGTTGTTACCGATACTTTCCATAGCCTGACCCGGCCACTTCATATAGGTTGTATCCGTAGTGCTCCACACATAAATATTTACCGTTGACCAATTGCTTGTGTTTTTAAAATAAACATAGTTTTTTTCGGGCTGAGTCGTAGCCTCTGTTGCCTCAGTGGGCTCTGTTGACGGAGCTGTGGGACTTTCATCGCCTGTATATTCTCCGCAGTTGCCCGACTTGTCTTTGTTGCCCGCAAGATAATACTGCATCGTTGTAACATCAAGAATATCAATGTTGCCGTCGCCGTTTGTATCGGCGGCAAGCTTGAACTTCTCCGTAACGTCAACAGTGGTAATACCGTTGATATATCTTTGAATTATTGTTGCATCTTTAATTGAAACTGTACCGTCATTGTCAACGTCGCCGATAAGAACTCGGGTTACGGGTGCAGGCGTTGTTGTGGGCTCGGTAGCCGTTGAAGGAACCGTTGCCGTTGTGGGCTCGGTAGCCGTCGAAGGAACCGTTGCCGTTGTCGGCTGAGTAGGTCTTACAACCGAGTAATCCTGCCACGAACCGTTGCGATAAATTTTATCTCCGCCAACAAGTTGAAGGTCATCCGTCTGACTTGTGCCATTGTTGAAGATTACATATTCCGCACCGTCAGGTACTTCGATTTCATAAATATTATCGCCTTGGCTTGTCATTGATTCGCCCGGCCAAGTCATCATCTTGCTGTTATCGTCACTCCAGAAATATGCTTTTACACTTGACCACTTTGTTGATGAGTTGTCATAAGCGACAACATCAACGGCATTCGGATCTACTTTTGTATATGTGTAGGTTTCCGGATCGGATGTAGTATTGCCGTCGCTTGCTTTTACGGTAACTGTGGTTGTTGTGCCGTACGAAAGATTTGCGCCGATTGTAATCTGCTGACCGTCCGTATAATTTACAAATGCACCGCCGTCAATTGAATACTGAGCGCTTGTTGCATTATCGTAATTGAGCGTCAGTGTGAGAGTGTCCGTCTTATAACTCTTTGAACCCGGAGTTACGTCTGCGGACGGGCCTTCGGGTTCTGCCTCATAGATTACAGCGATACCCGACGAGCCTACCGTACCTGAAATTGTACTTGATGTAATTGTAAATGTGTTGCCTGAAACAGCGTCCTTGTATGTACCGGACTTTGCGTAACCGCCGCCGTTTTCAACCGAAACGTTACCGCTTCCGCTGCCCTTTACAATAACTGCACCGCCGTCCTTACGGGTGATTACCGAACAGCCGTTTGACTTTTTGTAGTAATCGGCTTTACCGTCCATTGCGTTGTGGAACTTGTTTACTTCGGCAACTTCACTGCTTGTGAAGTGAGTCGAGCCCTTCTGACCCGCTTGGATACTGTCTTTATTTTTGGAAGAAGGACGCGAGAAGTAGAGTGCGGTAACCTTGTTACGGCTTGCGGCAACCGCATAAGCACGGTCGATAACATTCTGGCTCATATCGTTTGAATATCCCCAGTCCTTGTTATTTGACCATGTATCGTGGCTTTCAGCCCAATAAATAAGTTTATCGCTTGAAATGCCTCTTGAACACCAATTGCCGTATGAATCGGGAGCATTACCCGAATTGAACGAATCACGGAGGGTTTTACCGTAGTTACTGTCTGTTACGGTAATATAATCAGTGTATTCTTTCATAATACCCTCGTTGCCCGTCTGACGATCATCGGGAGCACCGAGAATTTCACCGTAGTTGTAAAGTCCGTATTGTGTAACAACTTTCCAGAAGTTATCGCCCTCGCTCGGAACGCCGATGTGTTTTGCGGCATCCCAACGAATACCGTCAACACCTACCGATTTGAGTTCCAAAACATAGTTGCTTACCTTCTGTTGAACATATGAATTTTCCGTTGCAAGGTCAGCCATACCGATTTCGCCGTGTGTTACCTGCCAACGATTTGTCCAGTCAACATTTCCGCCGTAAGTATGCCAATACTGAGACGCTCTTAAATCACTGTCGATTCTGCTGTGATCGCCGTTTAAATGGTTTGCAACAACGTCAACAATGACCTTGATTCCGTATTTTTCGGCTTCGTCGCACAAAGATTGAAGCTCAGCCTTCGTACCTATACCGTTTGTGCCTATGCTGAACGAGGTTGGCTGATAGAGCCAATACCAAGTACCTGTACCGTTAGGCTGTGCGGGAGAGGTCTGAACACTTGTAAAACCGGCTTCTGCGATATTGGGCAATTCTGCTTTAATATCATTATAAGTCCAGTCAAAGCAATGTAAAATTACACCGTCTTGAATGTTGTCTTTGAGTCCGTACTTGTTAGCCGATACGGATTCCGAGCTTGTTGCGGAAACGTTGGATTCGTCGGTTGTTGCCGCATTTACAACGCCTAAACTTGTGGCAAAGCTTGACAAAGCAATGCCGGCAGCAAGAACTGCGCTGATTATTCTCTTCTTCATTTTAACACACCTTTCACATTAATTTCAAAACTCCATAAAATATTACATGATACATCGAATTAATTCGACTAATTCGATCAAGTCTTTGTTGATTTTAACACAAAACAGTCACATAGAACAGTGCAAATGCAATGTTTTTAAAATTAATGTTACAAATATGTGAAAATACCTTTGTACAAATTGCTAAATTTCGGCAATAAAAACGCCGCTTCAAAACCGAAGCGGCGTAAAAGGACTGTTTATGTTTAATTACTTATTAAAGATGGACATAATGTCATAGAATGTATCGTCCTCATCCTCGGTCTTATCTTTGGTTGAAGTTGAAACGTTGTTCTTTTTATCATCGGCAATTGCAGAGTCAACCTTTGCGTTATCGGCTGTCTTTACATCTTTCTTGGGATTACCGTCGGCATTAAAACCTGTTGCAATAACGGTAACGCTCATCTCGTCTTCCATCTTATCGTCAATAACAGCACCCCAAATGATGTTAGCGTCTTCCGAAACCTTATCCTTAATCATAGTCGAAGCTGTGTCGATATCGTCAAGACTTACATCGGACGAAGCTGTGATATTTATAATAAGACCCCTTGCTCCGTCAATTGATGTTTCAAGCAACGGACTTGAAATTGCCATATCCGCGGCAACAGAAGCCTTGTCCTTACCCGAAGCGCTTCCCATACCCATATGAGCATGGCCTGCGTCCTTCATTACGGAAGTAACGTCTGCAAAGTCAAGGTTTACAAGACCCGGAAGCAAAATAAGGTCTGAAATGCTCTGAACACCCTGTCTGAGCACATCGTCTGCAATTGCAAAAGCGTTCTGCAAGGTAATGCTCTGGTCGGAAACATACTTGAGTCTTTCGTTAGGCACAATAATAAGCGAGTCAACACAAGCGGAAAGCTCTGCTATACCCTGCTCTGCCTGTGTCATTCTTCTTTTGCCCTCAAAAGCAAACGGCTTTGTAACCACACCGACTGTAAGGATACCCATGTCCTTTGCAATCTTGGCAACAACGGGAGCCGCACCGGTTCCCGTTCCGCCGCCCATACCTGCGGTAACGAACACCATATCTGTATCTTTAAGCAAGCCGGAAATTTCGTCCTTGCTCTCTTCTGCCGCACTTTGACCGATTGCGGGCATCGAACCTGCGCCCTTGCCCTTTGTAAGCTTTTCACCGATCTGAATCTTCTGAGAAGCTTTTGAAAGTCTTAAAACGTGCTCATCTGTATTTATCGCAATAAATTCTACGTTCTTAACTTCCATGGCAACCATACGGTTTACGGCATTTCCGCCGCCGCCGCCGACACCGATTACTTTAATTTTCGGCATATACTCATTTTCCAATTCCATTTCAAAAGCCATTTTGTAACGTCCTCCTTATGTTATCCGGAACCAATTTCCTAAAAATCGCATAATATCATAGAATACATTATTATAATCTATATATTAACATACTTTATTTAAAATATCAATGCTTCGGGAATAATTTCTTGAATTTGCAACAAAACAAAATTTACAACCGTATGCCTTAATCTCTCAGAAAACTTTATTGATAAGATATGTTATTGTTTGTACCCGAATTGTTGCCGGAATATGTTCCGTTATAATTATAACCTGTCGTGCCGCCGTTCTGAGTCGTGCCTCCGTTCTGACTGCCGTTGCCTGCCGCAACTCCCGACGAAGCGGCGGAAGTTGCGGGAACGGTAGCAGCGGCGGAAGCTTCGGTTGCCGAGGTTGCCTCGGTCGGGTCCGGAATGTAGTGCGACATTTTGTTCGTGTTGCACGTTGAAACGTCAAGAGTTCCTGTAACCGACTCGGTATTGTTCGGGTCGAGCTTTTCGTTGATTATTGCCATTGCCGTCTTTATTTTATAGTCAATATCGTTCGACAATCCCAAAATAATTTTTATTCTTCCGTCATAATTCAATGATATATCGGTTGTGTCGGTAACGTCAAATGAGGTTATTTTATCAGCACCCTCATTTTTAAGACTTTCAGCCACGTTGTTAAGAATATCAGGCACGCTGTCGTCTTCAAAGCTTACATAATCGCCGACGTTTTTGTTTTTTAAATCTCCGGTAACAAGCTCGGGAAGATTATCGGTGTTTTCTGTCAGCGAATCCAAAATTCTTCCTTTGGAGCTTATCAGCAAAAAGTTGTTGCCGTCCTTGACTACATACGACGGAACGGCGTCGATTATTTTTATTGTAACCGTATCGGGAATCGAAAATCCGATTTCCGCTCTTTCAACATACGGAAGATTTTCGGAAATTTTTTCGGGTGTCGCATTCGCCGCCGCAACAAATATATTCTGCTGAAGGCTGACGTTGCTAAATGCAATTATCTGGTCTTCATAGTAATAATCGTTGCCCTCGATATCTATTCGCTCTGTTCTGAACAGAACCGTCAGGCTGAGGATTACTCCGATTACAACAACGGCAAAAATAATGCCGACAGAAACAAGAATATGTCTTCTTTTAATCTGCTTATGAGTAAGAGGCTTCTTATTTCTGCGAATAACCTCTCCTTCCTGCTTACGGATTTCCTTTGTTCTGCGCTCCTGCTTCTGCCTTGCGCCGTATTCATCTATGTAATAACCGTCCTCAAAATCATGCGGTTTGAGATTTCTGATTCTCTCGTCGCTTTCACGCTTGTATTTTTCTTCACGGCTTATATTTTCATAGGTTTTTGAATTATTTTTCCTGATTTTAAAACTTTTGCTTTTCTTTGGCATATTACCGTTGTTTTGCTTTGCAGAGGATTTTGATGTTTTAGTCGATTTTTCGGCTTTTTTCTGCCGTTTGTGATAACTCTGAGCCTGCTTTACCCTTTCTTTTCGGCTTTTTCCTTTTGCTGAGTTCAGCCTTTCTTCGCTCATACAAATCCTCCTTTCCAAAATTCCCTATCCTATTATATCACATATATTAACACTGTTAAACTTTTTTTATGTCCGCCCCGAGCGACGACAACACGATCTCAAAATTCTCATATCCTCTTTCAAGATACTTAATGCCGCTGATTTCCGTGTCGGATTCGGCGCAAAGACCTGCAACCACCAGTGCTGCGGCACCGCGTAAATCAGTAGCCTCCACCGAAGCGCCGTAAAGGCTTTGAACACCTTCCACCACCGCAATTTTTCCCTCGGTTCTGATCCGTGCTCCCATCCTTACAAGCTCGCTTGTGTGACGATAGCGGTTTTCAAATATATTTTCGACAAAAACCGACGTGCCGTCCGCAACACAAGCCGCCGCAAGCAACGGAGCCTGAGCGTCTGTCGGAAACCCCGGATACGGCATTGTACGAACTGTCTTCATCGTTTTCAAACGTTTGGGAGCAACAAACTCCATATCGCCGTCTTTATATTTTGCGGTGCAACCCGCCTCCTCAAAAATCGGAACAACGGACTCAAGCTGGCTGCCTATTACACCTCTCAGCATAATATGAGAACCCGTTGAGGCTGCGCACGACATAAGCGTTGAGGCAACGATTCTGTCGGGAATTATCGTGTGGCTTGTGCCGTTTAGCGAAGACACACCGTCAATCACAACGACGCCTTCGCTTGCACCGTAAATCTTGGCACCGCATTTGTTAAGGTAATCGGCAAGGTCAACTATTTCAGGTTCTCTTGCCGCATTTGTAATAGTTGTTGTTCCGCTTGCAAGGCAGGCGGCAATCATTATGTCTTCTGTTGTGCCGACGCTTGGAAACGGCAGGGAAATTCTTGCGCCCTTCAGCCCGTACGGAGCGGAACAGTCCAAATAACCGTGTTTTTCTTTTATTTCGGCACCAAGCTCCCGAAGCGCCTTGAGATGCATATCAATCGGTCGCAAACCGATTTCACAGCCTCCGGGAAAGCTCAGCCTTGCACGTCCCGTGCGTGCAAGCACAGCTCCGAGAAAAACAATTGAGCTTCGGGTTTTACGCATAAGCTCATCGGGAATGTCGAATCTGCAAACGTCATCGCTTTTAACCACAACCGTGTGGTCGCTTCGCTCAACCTTACAGCCCAGATAGCGCAAAATCCGTGACGAAGCGTCAATGTCCGAAAGGTTCGGACAGTTAAATATAACGCTTTCTCCTTTGGTTAGGATTGTAGCCGCAAGAATCGGCAGCGAACTGTTTTTGGCTCCCTGCACATATACTTCGCCGCTAAGCTTTTGTCGTCCCGTAACAAGCAATTTGGACACCGTAACACCCTCTCGAAAAGAATACCTGTATATTCTATGAACAAAGGTGTTGTTTGTGACAGTCAGACAAGTCCCAAAATTTTCTTTACAACCGAATAAATTCTTTCATTGGCATTTGTAATCGCCATTTTTCGTGAGTTTTCACCTATCTTATTCAACTTATCCGGGCTTTTAAGCATTCGGTCAACCTTTTCGGTCAAAGCTTTTCCCGAAAGCCCGCTTTCCTCAATAATTTCCGCCGCTCCCGCATTTACAAGAGCCATAGCGTTGTGATACTGGTGATTCTCGGCAACATTGGGTGACGGAATCAATATTGCAGGCTTGCCCATAGCCTGAATTTCGCTCAGCGTAATGGCTCCCGCTCTGCAAATAACCAAGTCGGCAGCCGCCATACACTCGGGCATATTATCAATATACGGTCTTATATCAAGGTTTTTGCACGATGAAATATCCGTGCCCTTTTCCTTAACCAGCTGCGGAAACCACTCCCCGTAGCCGCCGTACGCATGAATATGCTGATATCTTTGGTCTTTGCCGCTGCGTGCAACCAAGTCAGCAACGGCTTCGTTTATTTTTCTTGCACCGAGACTGCCGCCAAACGAAAGTACAACAGGTCGTTCGTCAAGGTTAAGTTTTTTGCGGGACTCTTCTTTGTTTGCCGTGAGAATTTCACTGCGAACGGGATTTCCCGTTACAACAACGTTTGAATCGGGAAAATATTTTTTTGCGGCTTCAACAGCAAGCATTACCGTTTTTACTCTCTTTGCAAGCATTTTATTGGTGATGCCGGGATATGCGTTTTGTTCGTGAATCGCACACGGTATTCCCATTTTTGCCGCAGTTCTGACCACGGGTCCCGAAACATATCCTCCCGTTCCGATACAAATGTCGGGCTTAAATTCGCTTATAATCTTTTTTGATGCGGCAGACGAAGAAAAGGTTCTGCCCACCGTTTTTATGTTTTCCGCTATATTTTTCGGCGAAAAGCTGCGTTTAAAACCGCTTATTTTAATTGATTTTATATCATAACCCGCCCGGGTAACAAGCCTTTGCTCCATCCCCCCTTGATTTCCGATAAACAAAAACTCCGTGTCGGGGCGTTTGGATTTAATATAACCTGCAATGGCAAGAGCGGGATTGATGTGTCCCGCCGTGCCTCCGCCTGCAAGCAACACTCTCATGTCTATTCCTCCGAAATTATATGCAATAATTTATTTGCGTTCGATATTTGCGGTTCTCGAAATTGAAAGCACAATTCCCATCTGTGCAAGAAGCATAATCAGCGAACTGCCTCCGTAACTGAAGAACGGAAGACTGATACCGGTATTTGGCAGCCAGTCTGTAATAACGAGTATATTTAACACAACCTGAATTCCAATCTGAGATGTCAGACCGATTCCGAGCAGCTTTCCGAATTTATCCTTCGCACGCAAAGAAAGAGTTATGCCGCGCCATACAAGCAAAGCAAATATAAGCAGGATGATTGCGGCTCCGATAAGTCCGAGTTCCTCAACGACAATTGCAAATATAAAGTCGTTTTGAGGCTCGGGAAGATAAAGATATTTTTGTCTTGACTGTCCGAGTCCGAGTCCCCACAGTCCGCCGGATCCGATTGCATAAAGCGAATTTCTGGTCTGCCAGGTTGTCTGCCACATATCCTCATCTGTATAAACAAGCGACTGTCCCCAACCGTCCATACGCGTCATGGCATACGACAATCCGCCGGTTATCGCAAGCAATCCCACAATTGCAATGACCGCAACAAAGCCCATAATCAGATATTTCTTCTGCATTCCGCCGATAAACAACATCAAAACGGTAAGCATTGCAATAATTACGATACCGGAATAGTGAGGTTCGAGATAAAGCAAAATCGCAATGGTTCCAAAAACAGCAAGACCGGGAACTACGCTGTACTGTGCAAACTGCATCTTGTTGTAATACTTGCTTGCCCAATGGGCAAAGAAAAGTATTACCGCAAATTTCGCAATCTCCGACGGCTGAATGTTGAACAGCCCCATCGGTATCCAGCGCTTTACGTTTCCGTCTCCCGCAGGCAACACAAGAACCAACAGCAACGAGAAATATGCAATTCCCAAAACTATCGGTGCGATTCTGTGAAACTTGTTGTAGTTAAAAAACGACATAACAACCATTGCGGCAATTCCGATTCCGATAAATATCATCTGACGCCAAAGATAGTAGTAACTGTCTCCCTGAGTATAGTACGCATAAGCATAACTTGCGGAAAACATCATAATGGTTCCTATTGTCAGCAGAATCAAAATTATAATACAAAACGGCAAGTCAATTCCCATTCCGACCGAAAAAGGCTTTGTTTTTTTCATCTTGCGTTTATGGGAGGAACGAATAAAGAATTTTTCGTTTTTTACACTCTGTTCACGCTGATATTTTTCGTCATAGATTCTGTTAATATCAGCCTTTAACAGCATCTTTTTAAACGGGATCATACAACCGACCCTTCCTCTGTAAAGATATACTTCCGGATAATGCGGTGCGAATGTCACACGCCTAGAAGTACGATAATAAACGAGATTATACCGAATATTGCGGTTACAACGCTAAACACCGTTACGATTTTTACTTCACTCCATCCGCACATTTCAAAGTGGTGATGAATAGGACTCATCTTAAAAAGTCGTTTGCCGTGAGTAATCTTAAAATACGATACCTGCAAAACCACGGACAACATTTCCCCGAGATATACAATTCCGAGAGGCAAAAGCAAAATCGGCATATCAATCGCAAACGCAAGCGCACACACAAGTCCGCCCAAAAACAGCGAACCCGTGTCACCCATAAACACCTTTGCGGGATGAAAATTCCAAATCAAAAATCCGAGGCAACCGCCGACTGCGGCTGCGCTCATTGCACTTACGCCAAGATAATTCAGTGTAACCGCAACAGCCATAAACGCCACGCAAACAAAAAATGTAATCGAACCCACAAGACCGTCTACACCGTCTGTAAGGTTCACCGCATTTACTATGCCGACAATTATTATTGCCGATAATATATAATAGAAAAAGCCCAAATCCACCTCGCCGACAAAAGGAATTGTGGTGGTTGTGCCGTAGTCCGCAAGTGTAAGAATCAAAAGATAAACAGCTGCGGCGGCAAATTGCAACACAAGCTTTTGCGACGCCGTTAATCCGAGGTTGCGTTTTTTTACAACTTTTGTATAATCGTCCGCAAAGCCGATAAGACCGTTTGCAACCGCAAGCCCCAAACCGGCAAAAATAAACACAGCCTCGCGCGGAATATTCGCAAAATAAATCTCAATAAGATTAGAACCCACAAAAATGTAAATAATCGTACTCAACAAAGTCACAAGAACAATTGCGGCAATAAACATAATTCCGCCCATAGTCGGTGTACCCTGTTTTTTCTTGTGCCACTTCGGCCCGATTTCAAGAATCGTCTGACCGAAGTGCAACCTGTGAAGATACGGAATCAAACGTCTGCCCAAAAAGGCGGATATAAGGAAAGCCGCAAAAGCCGAACAAAATGTCCATATACCATAAACCATGTTTGCCATATAAATTTCGTTCCTTTCAGAAATAATCCTTTGCGTTAAGGTTTTAAATCAATCTCTCAAATTACTGTTGTCCGATGAAGCAAACGTCACCGTGACTACCGTTCCCGGGCTTACTGATGTTCCTTCGGAAACACTTTGGGCAGTGCTTACTCCGCCTGATGTTGCCGCACCCGAGAAGCTGACGTTAAGTCCGTAGGCACTTGCCACATTATTTACCTCGCTTGCCGAATACCCTATCAGGTTCGGAACGGTTACGGTTTCTTCTTGACTGCTGCTGTCAGTGTAAAGAACAATATTTCCTCCTGTAGATACGTTGGACGAAACAGCCGGAATCTGGGAAATTACGGTATCGCCGTCGCCCTTAACCGTACAGGTAAATCCGTCCTTTTCGACGGCTGATTTTGCATCGCTGACGGAAACTCCCGTATAATCTCCCGCCACAACATCAACATACTCAAGTTCGTCATCGGTATACGAGGTTTTGACCTCAAGATAAGGAAGAACCTCTGACATAATGTTGCTGAATACAGGCGCAGAAACCGCATAACCGTAATACGAACCGCCCGAAGGAGTATCAAAAAACACGAGCATAGCAATCTGCGGATCGTCTACGGGAGCATAACCGCAGAAAGAAGCAATGTAGTCCTCGCCGAACGAGCTTTCTACTTTTGCACCGATTTTCTCGGACGTACCCGTCTTTCCTCCTACCTTGTAACCCGCAACATAACCTGCGGCAGAACCGCCGCTCTGTGTATAGTATCCAAGCATTTCGTTAAGCTTGGCTGAAGTTGAATTTGAAATAATCTGGCGCTTTACTTTCTTTTCGACGCTCTTTATTACGTTTCCCTCGTCATCGGTAATTTTAGACACCACGTACGGCTGAAGAACATATCCGCCGTTTGCGACCGCCGCACAGGCTGTTATCATCTGAATCGGTGTAATCGAGAAGTTCTGACCGAAGGAAGCAACCGCCAAATCGACGTCGGTCATCTCACCCTCTGCCCAAAACGTGTCGTCGGCTTCACCGGGCAAATCAATTCCGGTTTTTTCGGAAAAACCAAAGCCCTGATAATATTCACGGAATTTGTTCATTCCGACAAGCTGACCAATCTGCACAAACGCAGGGTTGCAGGAGTTACACAAGGCTTGCAAAAAGCTCTGCGTTCCGTGACCTGCCGTATTTGAACAGTGCAAGGTTTTGTCGCCTACTGTAATCGCACCCGTACAGGTAAACGTGCTGTCGTCGTTTACCTTGTTTTCTTCAATTGCCATTGAGGCTGTACACATTTTAAAAACAGAACCCGGCATATAGGTATCACTTACGGCTTTGTTTCTCCACATTGCCGAAAGTGCTTCGCTTTGCGCCTGACTTTTTTTTGTTTCATCTGTTATTTTATCAATTTCACTCTGATCGTCGTCCGACAACTCATAAGGATTGTTAAGGTCATATCCGCCTGTCGTAACCATAGCCAGAATTGCGCCCGTGTTTACGTCGATTGCGATACAAACGCCCTTATTAAGTACGTTGTTGTCAACAACGCCCTGTTGCATATATTTTTCGCAAATGGACTGAATATTTTCATCTATTGTAAGATAAACGTTGCTGCCGTCTTCAGCCTTTATATTTTGTTCGTACTGAAACGGCATATTTGTTCCGCTTGCATTTTTTGCACTGACAATTCTTCCCGGCGTGCCCGAAAGATAACTGTCATATTGATACTCAATGCCCTCAAGTCCCTGTTCGTCGCTTCCGGCAAATCCGATTACCGAAGAGGCAAGGCTGTCATGAGGATAGTAACGCTTGTAATCATCAAGAAGCTGAATTACATTTCCGCATTCATACTTTTCGTCAAGCGTATTGATAAGCTCAAGAATTTTATCTCTGGTTTCAACCTCAATCTTACGCTTAACCACAACATAGTAACTCTCTTGCTGAGTTTTGCTGTAAACATTATCATAATCAAGGTCAAGGATTTCGGACAACCCCTTTGCAACCGCTTCGCGCTGTTCATCGGTTTTAAGGTTAACGGGCGCAATAACCACCTGCCAAACCGACGCACTTTCGGCAAGCACCTTTCCGTTTGCATCATAGATAGTTCCCCGTTTTGCCGGCAGAGTTGTATCACTCAGCTGCTGTTTAACCGCAGCCTCCTGGAGTGAGCTGCCCTGAACAAGTGTTAAATAAGAAAGTCTTGCCAAGGCTGCGCCGAATCCCAAAATCAAGATTGCCATTATCAATATTGCGGTGCGTTGTCTCAATCTTTGATTTGGACCCGTAGGCACGTGCTTTTTTGTTGTTTTTACAGAATTGCTGTTATTTTCCACAATAGCTCCTTTAGCAAATATCAGGTATGACGTTTCATTGTGCTGCTTAAAACATCATACATTATAATCATTTTAAGGTGGGTTGCTTCAGGTCTCTTATCGGAAATTCTAATTTCCTGCCGAAGCCACGGGGAGCAGACGCTCCTTTCACCCTTGCGACAGATTTAAAAGACAAAATAAAATATTACTTTCCGAAAATACCGAAAAAAGAGTCAAGACGCAGTCTTAACTCTCATTCTTTCATTACATATTTATTAAATTGAAATGAATGTTATGACCAAAGATTTTTTATGGATTCAATAAACTGTGTAAATAGGTTATCGTCCTTTTGCTCGAACACCTCGGCTTTATCGCCCTCAGAAAGAGAAATAAACTCTTTTTGAGTATTGGAAGCTTTGGTCATACCAAGCACGTCTGTTGCGTACTCCTCAATATCCTCGTTGGAAAGGTTAGCTTCTATCTTCATTTCATTCTGTGTATATATACTCTTAGCGTCTTCAAGAGTTTCCTGCGCTGTTATTATCTCTTGATTAAGCTCCGTAAGCTGAACTTGTCCGACTATTATTGCGCCGATTGTCAACGAAACCGCTGCGGCACTCAAACTGCCGAGTGCCAATTTAACTGGATTGTGCTTTCTTTTTCTTATCTTATGTAATTCTTCTTCCGGAATCCTTACCACATTGTTGGCTTTGCGTTGCTTTTGTTTGCTCTGCTTTCCGTCCGATTCCTGTTCTGTATGCTTCGGTGCGGCTGAGCCTTCGTTATAAGCTGAATAACCGTCATCAAACAAACTCAAATCGTATGCGGCATTTTGATTTTTATACGTCATTTGTTTTGCACCTTGCGCCTTTCTGTATTCAAATTTTCATAAAACACACTACATTCTGCATTATTTTTCGATAAAACAAAAAAGTTTCATTTTTTTAACATTTTACTTATATCTAATGCACGCAATCGGTTTATCTTGAATATACAAGATAAAAATCACACCGTATATGTAGTAAATTCAAAAAACTCATACACAATTTCTTGTATTTGTAATATTTTTTACAGTTTTGTTATATTTTACTACAAATCGGTTACTTTGTCCATACCCAGGCGAAATTTTTTCATATTTTCTCACATATTCTCAACTTTGCACTTCTCGCTCTTGGGTTTTGGGCTAATTCTGTCTCATTTGCACAAATCGGTTTTTTATTGATAAGCTTCGCTTTTGGCTTGTTACCGCAAACACAAACGGGAAAGTCCTTTGGGCAAGTGCAACCTTGACACCATTTTGCCATTTTTTGCTTAACAATTCTGTCTTCAAGCGAATGAAATGTAATTACGGCAAGTCTGCCGCCGCTTGCCAAAGCATCAAATGCTCCGTCAAGTCCTTTCCTCAACGCACCAAGCTCATCGTTCACGGCGATTCTCAATGCCTGAAACGTTTTCCTTGCGGGGTGCCCGTCGCGACGTACCTTTTGCGGCACGTGAGATTTTATAATCTCGGCAAGCTCCAAGGTTGTTTTAATCGGTGCTTTTTCACGCTCGCTGACAATTCCTTTTGCGATTGAAGAGGCAAACTTTTCTTCGCCGTATTCGCTTATTATGCGTCTCAATTCCTCAAAAGGAAGCGTGTTGACAAGCTCTGCGGCTGTTGTTCCTCTTTGGCTCATACGCATATCAAGCGGAGCGTCTTCGTGAAACGAAAACCCGCGCGAAGCGGTATCAAGCTGATGTGACGAAACGCCTATATCAAGCAAAACCCCGTCAACCGCACCGATTCCCCTAAGGAGCAAAAGCTCTTTTATATCGGCGAAATTTCCCTTAACAATTATTGAATTTTCATTTTTTTTAAATTTTTGCGTAAGCGCTGTGATTGCGTCGGGGTCGCGGTCAATTGATATCAGCTTACCGCTTTTGAGACGTTTAAGAATTTCGCTGCTGTGTCCGCCTCCGCCCGCAGTGCCGTCAACATAAATGCCGTTTTCCTTAACGGCAAGACCGTCAACCGCTTCGTTCAAAAGAACCGATATATGAGAGAATTCCATAAATCCTCCTAAAGTTTAAGAATTGTAAGAGCCTCGGCAACCGTATCCTGCTGAGCGGCGAGATATTCGTCAAATTTAGCCTTGCTCCAAATCTCAACTCTTTTATTCATACCGATTACAAGCGCGTCGGACTCAATCTCGGCAAACTCTCTGAGCGTTTGAGGAATAATAACCCTGCCCTGAGCATTCGGAGAAACCTCAACAGCCGTAGCGGTAAAAGTATACTGCAAAGCCATAGCCTTATCGGCGGGAAGCTCCTGTATTTTGGCAGAAATCGAATTAAATTCGTCAATCGACATAACCTGAATACAGCGATTTCCGAAACCTCTGGCAATATAAAATGTTTCGCCGAGTTCCTCTCTGAATTTAGCGGGCAAAACAATTCTGCCTTTGGCGTCAATTGAATGGTTTGACATTCCCGAAAACATTTTGCCCACCTCCGATACTTTTGATTCCGGTCAAAAGCTGTTCAAAATCAACATTTTAAGTAACTAAAAGTCACCTATTGACACAATCTGACACTTAGTGTAATAATTATACTCTATCGGATTAAAAAAATCAAGACAAAAGTTACGATTTTTTTACTTTTTTAACGTTAATTTCGCCTCGGGAAAATTATTATATTTTGCAAACATAAAAATGTCCGATGATTTTTCCGATTCAGTTACAAATAATTACACGCACATATGTTCGATAACAATTTTGTCACCGTAATTTCTCGGTATCCGAAGCCGAGCGTTGCACGGTTTAAAACGCCAAAAAGCCCGATGCACAAGCATCGGGCTTTTCAATCTAAAATGTCACCGTTATATTTTACCGTGTTCCCGGGAAAATCAGTCTCTTTTTGCTTTCTGGGAATTGGCAAGATTCGCTCTTGTCTTTCTGATGTCACTGAGTTGGGTTGCAAGACTTTCCTCGGTGCGCTTAATAATGCTTTCGACATAAACATTTGCGGCTTTGCGAATTTCGGCAGACTTGCGCTTTGCGTCGTCTACAATTTCTTTAGCTTTTGCCTGAGCCTCACGTGTGATTTCATTCTGATTGAGCATGGCTTTTTTGCGCTCTTCGGCAGCGCGAATCACATTTTCGGATTCACGGTTTGCTTCCGAAAGAATCTGCTTTCTGTCGGCAACTATGTTCTTTGCCTGTCTTACCTCAGCAGGCATTGCGTCCTGAATTTGGTCAATGATATCATAAATTTCATCACTGCTGACCATAACCTTGCCGTTGGAAAAAGGCATAGACTTTGCCTCGTTAATAACATCCTGAAGCTGTAAAATCAAATCATCAACTTTCATTTTCTCCACTCCTTATATAAATCTTAAATATGAGGTGATTAATCTCTGTGACCGAAATGTTCGGCAATTTTATCACAAATACAGGCGGGAACAAAATTGCTTATATCTCCGCCCATTGAAGCAACCTCACGAACCATACTTGAACTGAGGTACATCGAATCCGAGTCTGCCGGAAGAAAAATCGTCTCAAGATTCGGATTCAGTTTTTTGTTTGTAAGTGCCATCTGAAACTCGTAATCAAAGTCGGTTACGGCACGCAACCCCCTTATTACGGCATCGGCGTTGCGTTCCTTGCAATAGTTGGCAAGCAGACCCTCAAAGTTAGCTATTTCAACATTCGGTATGTTACCCACCGCAGATTTTAGCATATCAAGACGCTCAGCGGTTGAAAAACACGGTTTTTTTGCCGAATTTACAAGCACGGCAACGATTACTCGGTCAAACATTTTTGCGGCACGTTTTATAATTTCAACGTGTCCCCTGGTTATAGGGTCAAAGCTGCCCGGACAAATTACTGTTTTATTCATCGCACAAAATCCTTATGTCTGAATGTACTTATTTTTATTTTACCATAGTGATACTGTCTGTCAAGTACAAAATCGCCGTACTTCGACAAAATTTCTTCGTTCAGGGGATTTTCGGCTATAATTATGCCCGTATCCTTCATATGCTCGGGAATAATTTCAAGGCTGCTCTGCAAAATTCCTTTGCCGTAAGGCGGATCAAGAAACGCAATATCAAAGCTTTGTGTATTCACAGCAAGGAAGCTTTGATAATCCATAGCAAAAATTTTTGCTTTCGCTTCAAGTTTCGTGGTTTTAAGGTTGCGCTTTACGGTTTCAATCGACCTTTTGGAACTGTCTGCAAAATATGCGGATTTTGCGCCTCGGCTGAGAGCCTCGATTCCCATTTGTCCCGAACCGGCAAAAAGGTCAAGAAAAGCTCTGCCTTCCGTCTCAAACTGGATTATAGAAAAAACGGCTTCTTTTATTCTGTCGGTGGTCGGTCTTACGTCGTCACCCTCAAGGGTTTCAAGTCGTCTGCCCCTTGCCGAACCTGTTATTACACGCATAGCATCTTCCTTTGGCAGTTAATTTTTTATATCATTTATTATGTCAGTATAACATACATATTTGAATTTTACAACTGTATTTTTGTAAATAATTTCTTAATTTTGCGGCAATTATCTCCTGAAAACAATCTGCTTTATACAGTTGCAATAAACTTAATTCAAACAAATTTTTATCATATATTGTCTGCAAGATTGTCGTCTTCATGCTGAGGATGAAAGTACCCGTAAATGTTAAGGGCAACGTCTTTTGTCATTTTCGGCGCACTCTCAAGCTCCGCCAAATCAGCCTTTGAAATATTGTCAATCGTGCGAAAATATTTCAACAAATTTTTTGCTCTGATCTCACCGACACCGTCAATTGAGGTCAAAGAGCTTTTGAACGTATTCTTTTTTCGCCTTGCATGGTGGTATCCGATTGCGAAGCGATGGACTTCATCCTGCATCTTACTCAAAAAAGTAAAAAGTGCTCTTTTTGAATTAATTGCAATTTCTCCGCCCTCTCCCGTTATTGCACGGGTGCGGTGCTTGTCATCCTTTACAAGACCGAAAAGCGGAACATTAATGCTCATATTTTGCAAAACTTGTTTTACCGCACCGACTTGACCTTTGCCGCCGTCAAGCAATATCAGGTCGGGCAATTTTCCAAACCCCTGCGAATCGTCATCGGCACTGAAATATTCTTTAAAACGGCGAGTCAGTACCTCAGCCATTGAGGCGTAATCATCCTGACCTTCAAAACCTTTTATCTTGAATTTTTTGTAACCGGACTTAAACGGTTTTCCGTTTTTGTACACGATCATTCCCGCCACGTTTTCGGTGCCGGCAAGGTTGGAAATATCATAACATTCAATATATTCCGGGAGCTTGGGCAAACCAAGAGTTTCTTTTAGTTCTTCAAGCACACCAAATTCCCGAACGGTGGCACCCTTTTGCTGAGCAAGAGTCTCGGCTGCGTTTGAACGGCACATAGACACAAGCTGCGCCTGTTCGCCTCTTTTGGGAACGGTAATGTTAACCTTACTGCCGCGCTTTTGAGAAAGCCACTCGGCAATGCTTTGGGCACCGTCAAAATCTCTGTCTGTTGCAATGTTTTTTGGCACGTCGTTTCTTATTGTATAGTATCCGAGGATAAACTCTTCGGTTTCACTGTCCGAATCACCGCTGTCAAAAACAAAGCTTACACGGTCAAACAAACGACCTCCCTCAAAGCGAAACACCTGAAAGCAGGTTTTTCCGTCATTTGAAAAGCTTGCAATGACATCTTGGTCAAGAACCTTGTTCGACACAACTTTTTGTTTGTCAGACATTCTCTTAACCGCATTGATTTTATCGCGTATTCGTGCCGCACGTTCAAACTCAAGCTCTTCGGCGGCATGCTCCATTTCGGCGGTGAGCCGTTTAACGGAATTTGACGAACCGCCCTTTAAAAAGTCCAGTGCCTGCTCAACGCTTTCACGGTAATCCTTAAGCTTGATTTTTCCCGTACAAGGCGCCATACACTGCTTTATATGATAGTTAAGGCACGGTCTTCCCTTGCGAAAATCCTGCGGAAACCGCTTGTTGCAGGTGGGAAGCATAAAAATTTTGTTTGCGGCTTCAACGGCACTTTTCACATAATAACTGCTTTTGTACGGGCCTATATACGCAGCGCCGTCGTCCTTTTTTTGCAGTACGTACGAGATTTTTCCCCAGTCTCCCGAACCGACACGAATATAGCTGTATCCCTTATCGTCTTTTAACAAAATGTTATATTTCGGAGTATGCTGTTTTATAAGACTGCACTCGAGTATCAGGGCTTCAAATTCGCTGTCGGTAATAATATATTCAAAATCATCCACATTATCAACCATTCGCCTAACCTTTTCGGCATGGTTATTTTGAGAGCCAAAGTACTGACTTACACGATTTTTTAACTTTACAGCCTTACCGATATATATTATTTCTCCGCTTTTGTTATGCATAATATACACACCGGGCAAAAGCGGCAAAGCCATTGCTTTTTTGCGAAGCACCGACATTTTCGGATTCATACCGTCACCACACATTCCGTTCGAACTATTGATTTTGATATTGCCGTTATGCTGAAAAAATTTAAAATTAAAATGACAAACAAAAAAGGGCGGTAAGCCGCCCCCTGAATTTCACTGTATAAATCAAAGATGATTTTATTCTGTAAAACCTGATTCAACAAGCTCCACAAGACCTTCAACAGCCTCTTTTTCATCCGAACCGTCGGCAATAATCTTTATTGTTGTGCCGCCGATAATGCCAAGCGAAAGCACACCGAGAAGGCTCTTTGCGTTAACACGGCGTTCTTCTTTTTCTACCCAAATCGTAGACTTAAATTCATTGGCTTTCTGGATAAAGAAAGTTGCGGGACGAGCATGTAATCCTGCCTTGTTCTGAACTAAAACTTCCTTAACATACATAATAAAACCCTCTCTGCAAAATAAATTTACCTTTAAAGCCTCATACAGCTTAATTATTACATATTATAGTCTTTTTTTTAAACGAGGTCAATAAGTAAGAAGATTTTCGTGCTTATACTCACTTGATGTTAAAAATCTTCTCTGTTTATTGTGCAAATTTACAAGCCGAGTCTCAGCGTAAATAAATACTGCCAAATATCAGTCCCAAAATTGACCCGTGTGCAGTCAAAAACCCACAAAAAAGCTTTATTTAAGCAAATCGGGACGTTTTTTTCGGGTAACTTCAAGACTTTTTTCACGACGCCATTTTTCAACGTTGGCGTGGTGACCGCTCATTAAAACCTCGGGCACTTCCACACCTCTCCAAACCGCAGGCTTTGTATACTGAGGATACTCAAGCAATCCGTTAAAATGGCTTTCCTCCGTAAAACATTCGTTGTTTGTAAGTACTCCGGGAACCATTCTGCAAAGGGCGTCCGCAAAAGCCATTGCCGGTATTTCGCCGCCCGTAAGAACATAATCCCCGATTGAAACTTCCTCATCAATAAATTCATCGAGCAAACGTTGGTCAACGCCCTCGTAATGACCGCAAAGAATACAAATGTTGTCAATCTCGGCAAGCTCTTTAAGGCGTTTTTGATTAAGAGTTTTCCCCTGGGGAGACATATAGACAAAGTGCGGTCTGGTTTTTAGTTTTGCACATATATCCTCAAAGCACAGGGCAATCGGTTCGGCTTTCATCAGCATTCCCATTCCGCCGCCATAGGGCGTGTCATCCACCCGTCTGTGTTTGTCAAAAGCAAAATCACGAAGCTGATGACAAACAATCTCAATCGCTCCGTTTTTCTGAGCCCTGCCGATAATACTTTCGTTCAGCACAGGCACAAACATTTCGGGAAACAGAGTTATAATGTCAATCCTCATCGTCAAATATTCCTTTCATCGGGTGAATAAGCACAAAACCCGAGTCAACGTTAATCTCAACAATTACGTCGTCAATAACCGGAGCAAGGTATTTTTTTCCGTTGTCGGTTATCTCATACACATCGTTTGCGCCTGTTCTCAAAACATCGGTGATTTTTCCGTAAACTCGGTTTGTATCGGCGTCACGAACCTCAAGCCCGATTAAGTCCTGCACAAAGTTAACGCCCTCTTCAAGGTGAATATCGTTGCGGTCAATATATACAACCTTTCCTCGCAGACGTTCGGCGTCCTCGATAGTGTCAACGCCCTTAATTTTGCACAAAACTATATTTTTATGCGGACGTGACTTTACGTCAATATACGTTTTGCCGCTCTCATCAAGATAAAGTTTTTTAAAGGCACACAAAAACCCGGGGCTGTCGCACCATGGGTCTATACGCACTTCTCCCTTTATTCCGTGGGTACCCACGATTTTTCCCGTATCAAGAAACTGCTTTTTCATATATCCGATTTCCTCATTTAAAAGCTTTTATTTCAGTTCAACTATTGTTACGCCGTCCTCGCCCTCTCCGAAAACGCCGAGTCGGTGAGATTTGACGGCTTTGTTTGTCTTTAAATATTGATTTATTTCACGGCGAAGAACACCTGTGCCCTTTCCGTGAATTATCGTCAGCTTTCCTACACCCGACAACACCGCATTGTCAATCGCCTTGTCAACAATATTTACTGCGTCAAACGCAGTTTCACCGCGAACATCAACTTCGGTTTCGGGTCGTACATCCATACGGCTCGGCACATTTCTTGTCGATGAAAAACGGCTTGCCGTCGGCTTCACCTGAGATTTTAACAGACGAAGGTTCTTTATGTCAACCCTGGTTTTGATTATTCCCGCCTGAACAAGCACCTGTCCCTCTTTTGACGGCGGCGCAAGAACGGTTGCGTTTTTGTCAATGTCATATATCAAAACAGTGTCGCCGACCTTAAGAGGTCTCGGAAGTTTATATTCTTCGTCGGGCGTATTTTTCAGCTTGATAGGGTCGGCATGAGCCTCCATTTTATCAATATTTTTCCTGAGCTTGGTACGTGCCGCCGCACTGAGTTCCTTTTCTTTGCGTGCCTTGTTAATCTCCTCAACAAGCCTGTCCGCTTCGGCTCTTGTGCGGGATATTATTCTCTGAGCTTCCTGCTTTGCACGCTCAATCTCACGTTCGGCATTTTCTTTTGCCTTGCGCATCTCATTTTCAGCCTTTTGCTTTTCCGTGTTAGCCTTTGCGGTGAGTTTGTTTGCGTTTTCAAGCTGCTTTTCAAGGCTTTGACGGCGTTTTTCAAGTTTTTCAACAACGTCCTCAAATTGCCTGCTCTCACTTGAAACAAGCTCGCTTGCTCTTTCAACAATATCATTGTCCATTCCGAGGCGTTTGGATATTGCAAATGCATTTGATTTTCCGGGAACTCCAATCAAGAGCCTGTATGTCGGCTTTAGAGTAACCACGTCAAATTCACAACAGCCGTTTTCTACTCCCTCGGTGCGCAGAGCAAATTCTTTAAGCTCCGCATAATGAGTGGTGGAAGCGATTTTTGCATGACGGGTACGCAATTTTTCAAGAATAGCAATTGCAAGCGCCGCACCCTCAACAGGGTCTGTGCCTGCGCCGAGCTCGTCAATCAGGCAGAGTGAACCCGCATTGGCAAGTTTAAGAATCTGAATAATATTTGTCATATGTGCGGAAAACGTTGAGAGCGACTGTTCAATACTCTGTTCGTCGCCTATATCAACAAGCACACGTCTGAACACCGAAAGTTCGCTGTTATCGGCACACGGAACCAAAAGTCCGCACATAGCCATAAGAGTAAAAAGTCCGAGAGTTTTAAGAGTAACGGTTTTGCCGCCGGTGTTGGGGCCTGTTATTACAAGCGTATCAAAATTCTTGCCAAGCTCAATATCCACGGGCACCACTTTATCTTTGTTGATGAGCGGATGGCGAGCCTGTTTAATGTTTATAATTCCCTTGTCGTTAAGTACAGGCATTGTAGCCCTCATAGAATAAGCAAGATTTGCCTTGGCAAAAATCAGATTTAAATCGGCAAGATTTTTATAGCTGTTAATGATACTGTCGGCAAAATCGCCTGCGTTTGCCGATAATTCAAAAAGAATACGTTCTATTTCTTCTTCCTCTTTGGCTCTGAGCATTTTTATATCATTGTTTGCCTGAACAACGCCCATAGGCTCAATAAACACGGTTGCTCCGCTTGAAGATGTGTCGTGAACAAGTCCCGGAACATTGTTGCGACACTCGCTGCGCACAGGAACAACGTAACGTCCGTCACGCTGAGTTATAATAGCCTCCTGCAAATATTTTATGTAAGAGGAGCTGTGGATTATTTTGTCAAGAACCTCACGAGCCTTTGAGGACGCAGTACGAATTTTGCGGCGAATATCGGAAAGCGCAGGACTCGCCTTGTCGGAAATTTCATCGTCACTGATAATTGCCGAAGTTATACGTTCTTCAAGATACTTGTTTGAAACCAAGCCCGAAAAATAAATATCAAGGGTTGTCTCAACGGAAGCAAAGCGGGAATGCCACTCCTTAACCGTTCTTATAATTCTCAAAGTATCCGCAATTGCAAGCAGTTCCGAAGTTGTAAGACAGCCGCCTGCCTGTGCACGTCTTAGATTGCCCGAACAGTTTGTTGCCGCTCCGAACGACGGTGCACCGAATTTGCCGCTCAGCACAACCGCATCATCGGTTTGTTTTAAAAGCAGTTGAGCCTTTTTTAAGTCAAACTGCGGTTCGAGTTTGAGCGCCGTTTCATATGCGTCATCAAGAGATGTCTGCCCTGCAAGACGTTCAAGTATTTTATCAAGTTCAAGTGTTTTGTAATGTCTGTTCATAAAAACCTCTGTTCAACCGAATAACGTTTTAAACCCGAGCAGCCACTTTAAGCATAAAGCAAAAGCTCAGGAAATCGCTTTATAAAAATTGAGCGTTTTAAAATCTTTTTCAAACTTATATTTCAAATAATTTTCACTGCAAACATTCAGCAAATCAAGCCCCTCCCGGGGCAATGAAAACGAAAACAGTTTGTCGTCATCCGCATAAATCGTATGTCTGAGTGCAGTCAAAACCGAAGGATTCAGAGCAATTCCGCCCACAGACCTCGGGTGACACGAAGCGCACTCAAGCACACCTATATTCGGCAAAAAATACATTGTATCTGCGGAATATTCACCGCAATGTCTGCACATCGTAAGGTCTGGCATATACCCTGCAAGTGAAACAAGCCTCATTTCAAGACACGGCTTTATCAAGTCCGGGCTTCTCTTTTCTTCAGACAAAAGATACAGCGAATTAAGCACCAAGCTCAAAAAGTTGCCGGAATTTTGCTCACGGGGGCATATTGTCAGCGCAAGTTCGCAAAAATACTGGGCTAGGCACATATTTTTCACATTGCTCCTCAGTTTTGAAAAAATTCTGACAGACTGAGCCTCTCCTATTATGTAGCTGTCCCGGCTTTTATATATCGTCAGCCGGGAGTATGACAGCAAAGAGGTTGCGGCACATTTTTGATTTTTTATGTTTTTTGCTCCTTTTACAAACGCCCTGATAACTCCGTTTGATTTTGTCAGAGCAAAAACAAGTCTGTCGTTTTCACCGATATTCTGTTCCTTTATTATCAATCCGTCGGTTCGGAATTTCATCGGTTTCCTCCCTGTTTACGGTATCAATGCCCGTATCTTTGGCGTCCTGAATACTTTTGTAGCGTATATAATCCAGCACACTGCCGGTAGTAATGAAAGTTTCCCACATAGACCACTCGTCCATAAAAACACCTCCGAACAATCTTCTTAAATATAGTGTTTTTATTTTCAAGCAAAATATATGAGGTAAATTTTGTACTTAATTAAAGCAAAGCGTTTCTGCGATTTAAACAATTAATCAAAATTCTTCTCGTCAAAACCAAAGTTCTGCAAAAGCTGAGCACGGTTGCGCCAATCTTCCTTTACTTTTATCCAGGTCTGCAAAAACACCTTGCAATCAAAAAATCTTTCAATGTCCTGTCGGGCAAAACTGCTGATTTTTTTTAGCATTGAACCGTTCTTGCCGATAATTATCCTTTTGTGCGTTTCCTTTTCACAGAAAATGGTTGCGTCGATGTCCAGTATTCCGTTTTCCCGTGTTTTCATTTTTTCGATAACAACGGCGGTGCCGTGCGGTATTTCCTTATCGCAAAGCCGAAGTATTTTTTCTCTGATTATTTCGGCAACAATCACTCTTTCGGGCTGGTCGGTAAGCGTATCGTCATCAAAAAAGTGTCCGCCCTCGCTTGACTGCTTTTTCAATTCGTCAAGGAGTTCGTTCAGTCCGCTTCCGTCCTGTGCGCTGACAGGCACAACCGCATCAAAATCATACAGTTTGCTGTACTCAAGGATTTGCTTCATCAAAATGTCCTTTTCTTTCAGAGTATCTGTTTTGTTTATGGCAAGAATCGCAGGCATATCAAGCGACTTGAATTTTTCAATCAGAGAGATTTCGGTTTGACCGGGTTCTTTGCCCGCTTCGACAACAAGCATACAGCAGTCAACGCCGCCCACCGATTCGTTTACGCTGCGAACCATATACTTTCCGAGAGAATTTTTAGGTTTATGCATACCCGGTGTGTCAAAAAACACAAGCTGGTATTCCCCTTCGGTCAAAACGCCCGTAATACGGTTTCGTGTAGTCTGAGGTTTGTTTGAAACTATTGCTATTTTTTGCCCTAAAAGTCGATTGAGAATTGAGCTTTTTCCGACATTCGGTCTGCCCACAATTGCCACAAAGGCGGATTTGTCGTTTGTATTCATCTGATACCCCTTGAATTTATATTATAATATCCTTATGTGTTATTTAAAAATTACGGGCGAACAAAGTTCGCCCCGTGCAATATCAATATGCAATTTTAATGCGATTACTGAATTATTTATTGTTTTTTACAGATTTCTTTTTAAATTTGCGCCTGAATAAAATCCGTTTTTCGTTAACTCCGACAGGGCCGACAGCTATAAAAATCACCGAAGCAACCGCCGATAAAACAAGCAGTGCAAGCAGAAAAACATTATCGGCAAAAAAGCACAGTATCCTCTGTATTACCGCTAAGTCAAAAAAGAATATAATTCCGACCGCAACTGCCGCCAAAGAAACAACCAACACAGCTCCTGCCGCTGCGTCTTTTGCAAAACGCACAAGAATTTCGTATCTGTCGGCACAAAGATTTGAAAGCTCTTCAATGCAGGTGTTCAAGGTCTCAAGCGCAATCACCGTTGCCACAAGGACAATAAGCAATGCGATTTGAGTAGGTGAAAAGTTATAAAAAAGCGAAAACACAAAAACGTAAAATCCCGATACAATGTGGAATCTCATATGCGATTCGCTTTTTATCGCTTTCCAAATACCTCTGAATGCAAATTTAAAGCTCAAAATCTGTTTTTTCATTCCGTAAAATCAAACCTTGTCAACTATGTAACTCGAAGAAGCGGGAAGTCCGAGCTCATCCATTATAAGCTCTTCCTTTTCTCTCATTCTCACTCTGTCGAGTTTTTTCATATGGTCGTAACCGAGCAGGTGCAAAACGCTGTGAGCCGTAAGATAGCCCACTTCTCTTTGCAGGCTGTGTCCGTAAAGTTCGGCTTGGTCTCTTGCCTTTTCCATCGAAATTACAACATCGCCCAAAATTTTGGCGCCCGTTTCCATATCCGTATCATAAACTCCGTTTTCGCCCATCGGGAACGACAAAACATCCGTTTCGATATCCTTGTCTCGATACTGCTTGTTAAGTTCCTGTATTCCTTTATTATCGGTAAAAGTGACGCTGATTTCGGCAGGTCCCTGAAATTTTTCAAGCTGAAGCACCGCATTGCAACAACGGCGTACGAGCATTCTTATTCCCGTCGGGATTTTAACTGTCTTTTGCTTATTGGTGATAATAACCTTGATTTTGTCTGCCATTGTAAACTTTCCTTTCTGCAATTTATTTCAAAAGTTAATTTCTGACGTTGTTCGTTTTGGAGCTTTCATATTTGGCATATGCCTTAATAATGTCCTGAACCAATCTGTGACGCACGACGTCCTTTTCGTCAAACGTGCAACTTCCTATGCCGTCGATATTTCTCAAAATTCTCATACAATCCTTTAATCCGCTCCGTGCTCCTCCGGGCAGGTCAATCTGGGTTATATCGCCGGTGATAACCATTTTGGAATTAAAACCGAGTCGTGTGAGAAACATTTTCATCTGTGCGCTTGTGGTGTTCTGAGCCTCGTCGAGAATTATAAAGCTGTCGTCAAGCGTTCTTCCTCGCATATATGCAAGAGGGGCAACTTCGATATTGCCGCGCTCCACATATTTCTGATAGGTTTCCGCCCCCAGCATATCAAAAAGTGCGTCATACAAAGGTCTCAGATACGGGTCAACCTTGCTTTGCAAATCGCCCGGCAAAAAGCCGAGCTTTTCCCCTGCCTCGACAGCGGGTCGGGTAAGAATAATTCTGTTTATCTGCTTGCTGCGAAACGCCGTTACAGCCATTGCGACGGCAAGATAGGTTTTTCCCGTTCCGGCGGGACCCACGCCGATTGTGATTGTGTTTTTGGCTATCATATTGCAATAGCGTTTTTGACCGATGGTCTTCGGCTTTATCGGTTTGCCCTTAGAGGTGATGCAAATACAGTCCCCGGCAAGCTGTTCGATTTTATCCTCACTGCCCTCGTTTACAAGGGAAAATGCAATACCGTATATTTTGTTCGGACAAAGCCTCTCCTCTGTTTATAAACTGCAAAAGGCTCTCGATAACCTTGCCCGCCCTTGAGGCGTTCTCGGCGTCGCCTTCGATTTTGAGTTCGCTGTCACGGCAGGTTATTTTAACGCCGAACTCACGTTCTATCAGTTTTATGTTTTCGTCAAAGCTGCCGAAAAGAGCCACGGCATTTTCCGTTCTGTCGATATTTATAATATGTTCCGTAACTAAAACTCCCGTGTGTTTACTTTGATATTTAATTGAATTATAACACAATTTGAACGAAAATGCTAACAAAAAATAGCTTTTTTTACTAAAAAATTATTTTTTTGTAGGTTGTGACAAAAACGTATAACATATTATATTTTGCTTTGTGATATTTACAATCATATGGTTTTAAGTTGTCAAACAACCGTCAAAATCTCTTCACACATTATTCGCATACGCCTGAAGTTTTTTCTCAAATATCCAAGCTCGCAAATAAAAAAAGCAAAATCATCACACAAAGTTCACAAAGTTCCTCGTCGAATACGGTAAAACTTTGCTTTGATTTGTCAATTGATGTAAATCACAAAGTGTTATATAATATACACAGATACATTAGATATTGAAACAGTTCGTTCACTTGTTGACCGAACACTGAATTATACGCTAAGGGGCATTAAAATTTATGGAACTTTCATTCAAGGATATTTTGCGCATCATTAAGAAAAATATAATTTTTATAGTGGTTGTTTCTCTTGTTTGCGCAACGGGTTCGTTTATTGTAACGAAGTTTGTCGTTAAAAAAACCTACACTGCTACCGTAAAGCTTCACGTAAACACAAACAACGGAAGCCTGAGCATAAACGAAGACCTCATCTCTTACAATTACGCCGAAAAGCTTGTCACAACATACATCAATATGCTTGACACAAACAGATTTTTCAGTGCGGTTTCCGATGCACTCAACAACGACTACTCAGCCGCCGAATTAAAGAACATGGTAAAATTCACAAGTGTTACAGACACCGAATTGTTTAAAGCCGACATAGTAAGCGAGGATCCCAAGGAAGCCAAGCGGGTTGCGGACGCCGTTGCGGACACCGCACCGTCAACCATAGAGCAGCTTCTTCAAAAATCCGCAAAGCTTGACATAGTTGACGAAGCGCAAGTTCCGAAAACCCCCACTTCTCCAAACGTGTCCAGAAACACAATCATCTTTTTCTTGGCGGGACTGATATGCTCGCTGATAATCGCATTTGTCCGCGATTACTTTGATGTTAAGGTTAAGTACGATTCCGATATGACAACGATTTGCGACCTTCCGATACTCGCCGCTATTCCCGAATTTGAATTTTCGGATAACAATCGCAAATCTTCAAAACAACAATAAAGACAATTTAGAGAGGAAACAAAAATATGGCTTCTTCAAAAAGCAAAGATTCGGCAGTAACTCAAAAGGCTCTTACCTTCCAGATAAGGGAATCCTACAAAGTCGCAAGAACCAACATTGATTATTCGATTATAAAAAAAGGTTGCAAAAAAATAGCTTTTACAAGCACCGCAAAAAGCGAAGGAAAAACAATCACCGCAATGAACATTGCGCTTGCGCTTGCTCAGCAGGTTGAAACCAAGGTGCTTGTTATAGAGTGTGACCTGAGAAGACCGCACGTTCATTCCGCACTTGACATAGCACCGACCCCGGGCCTTGCAAACTATCTTAACGAAGAATGTGCGCGTGAGGATATAATACAACAAAGCAAGGTTCAAAATCTTTTTGCGGTTTGTTACGGAGCAATTCCGCCTAATCCATCGGAGCTTTTGGCAAGCGACGCCATGCATGATTTTATCAAAAGCGTGGAAAAAGATTATGACTATATTATATTCGACACAACGCCGGTCGGCGTGGTAATTGACGCTATTCCAATAATCAAAGCTTCGGACGGAGTCGTTGTGGTGGTAAGAAACAACTCAACAACGTATCCGCAGCTTAAAATAACAATCGACACTCTTAAACGTGCCGGAAGCAAAATACTCGGCGTTATAGTAAACCGAGTAAAGCCCGAAAGCCGCAACAAGAAAAAATACTACTCAGGCGATTATTACTACTACGGTTACTAAGACGTCTGTATCGAAAACAAACAGGAGGGACGAATATGGATACGGTAATGAACCCGCAAACAAATTCAAATTTATACGACAACTCAAAACGCACACGGGAAAAACCTGTTTATGATTTTATTAAGCGTCTGTTTGATATAATTTTCTCTTTAGTTGCAATTGTTCTGCTTTCGCCGCTGATTCTGATACTGTGCATTGCAGTCAAGGCGACAAGCGAAGGGCCCGTTATTTTTGCTCACAAGCGTGTGGGAAAAGGCGGAAAAACCATATCCGTTTACAAATTCAGAAGCATGGTTGTAAATGCGGAAGAACTCATCAAACAATTTACGCCTGAGCAAAAGGCGGAGTTTAAAAAGAATTTTAAGCTTGATAATGACCCGAGAATCACAAAAATCGGTAATTTTTTGAGAAAGACAAGCCTGGACGAGCTTCCTCAGCTTTTCAATATACTGAAAGGCGACATTTCGCTTATCGGCCCGCGTCCCGTAACGGAAAAAGAAACTCAGCTGTACGGAAACTATCGCGATATGTTTTTAAGCGTAAGACCGGGACTTACCGGATATTGGGCGGCAAGCGGTCGCAGTTCAACGAGTTATAAAAGACGTATGGCTATGGAAATCTACTACGTAAAAAACCGCTCATTCGTTCTTGACATAAAAATATTTTTTAAAACAATAATTTCTGTCTTTAAAGGCGAGGGCGCAAAATAATCGAACGTCGGGAGGCAAATATAATGAAAGCAGTAATTTTGGCAGGCGGATTCGGCACAAGAATCTCAGAGGAATCTCAGTTTAAACCGAAGCCGATGATTGAAATTGCGGAAATGCCGATTTTGTGGCATATTATGAAGCTGTATTCTCATTACGGATTTAACGAATTTGTAATCTGTGCGGGTTATAAACAACACGTAATAAAGGAATGGTTTGCAGACTATTTTCTTCATACATCGGACATAACCTTTGACTTTACACAGGACGATAAAATTATCGTTCACAACAAAAGAACCGAGCAATGGAAAGTAACCGTTGTTGACACGGGTCTTAATACAATGACGGGCGGAAGACTCAAACGTGTGCGTGAGTTTATCGGAGACGAGCCGTTCTTTATGACCTACGGCGACGGAGTTTCCGACGTTGACATAAACAAACTCCTTGCGTTTCATAAGTCTCACGGAAAACTCGCAACAATGTCTGCGGTAAAACCCGACAGCAGGTTCGGCGTTCTTGATTTGTCGGAAGACAGTATGGTTAAAGCGTTTCGCGAAAAGAGCAGCGTTGATTCTGGTTATATAAACGCAGGATTTATGGTGCTTGACCCCAAGGTTCTTGATTACGTTAAGGACGACACCGTTATGTTTGAGCGTGAACCCATGGAACAGCTTGCCGCCGAAGGACAGCTTATGTGCTGCAAACACGACGGATTCTGGCAGTGCATGGACACAATGCGTGATAAAGAAAGACTTGAAAAACTTTGGGCTGAGAAAAGAGCCCCGTGGAAAGTGTGGGCTGACTGATGCTTGAGTTTTATAAAGGAAAAAAAGTTTTTGTAACGGGACATACAGGTTTTAAGGGCAGTTGGCTTTGCAAAATTCTTGCGAACGCAGGTGCTCAGGTAACAGGATACTCGCTTAATCCGCCCACAAACCCAAGCTTGTTTGAAATTGCGGATATTGAAAAGGATATTAATTCCGTAATCGGCGATATACGGGATTTTGAGA
This sequence comes from Acutalibacteraceae bacterium, assembly GCA_963599905.1. Lineage (GTDB taxonomy): Bacteria > Bacillota > Clostridia > Oscillospirales > Acutalibacteraceae > Ruminococcoides. The sequence goes on along the minus strand of CAVBYX010000055.1, from coordinate 23,542 downwards.
CTCTGAAAAAGGCATTTGACAAAGCACAGCCCGAAATAGTGCTTCATTTGGCGGCACAACCGATTGTCCGCGACAGCTATAAAGAACCGGCTTATACATATGAAACCAATGTTATGGGCACTGTAAACATTCTTGAATGTGTAAGACAGAACAGCTGTGTAAAATCATTTTTAAACGTAACTACCGATAAGGTATATGAAAACAAAGAATGGTGCTGGGGTTACAGAGAAGACGAACCGCTTGACGGATTCGACCCTTACTCAAACAGCAAAAGTTGCAGTGAACTTGTGACTCACAGCTACAAAAAGTCATTCTTTGCCGATGGAAATGTAGCCGTATCAACCGCAAGGGCAGGCAACGTTATAGGCGGCGGAGATTTTGCAAACGACAGAATTATTCCGGACTGTGTGCGTGCTCTTGAAAGCGGAAACAACATTACAGTAAGAAATCCGTACTCAACAAGACCGTATCAGCACGTTCTTGAACCGCTATTTGCGTATCTTATGATAGCAAAGGCTCAATACGAAAACATCGAAAAATCCGGTTACTATAACGTAGGTCCCGATGAATGTGACTGCGTAACAACCGGAGAACTTGTTGATATGTTTACAAAATATGCCGACGGTAAAGTTAAGAGAATTGACAAGTCGGAAGAAAATGCCGTTCACGAAGCAAACTTTTTGAAGCTTGATTGCTCAAAACTAAAGGCAACATTCGGCTGGACTCCGCATTGGCATGTTGACAATGCGGTTCAAAAAACCGTTGAATGGTCAAAAGTTTGGCTTGAAAACGGTGATGTACGCAAGTGTATGGATTCACAAATCAAAGACTTTTTAAACAGCAGGATATAACGGGGGTTAAAATGAATAAGGCGGTTGTCACAGGCGCAAACGGATTTGTCGGTTCGCATGTATGTAAAGAACTGGCAAACGGCAACACAAAAGTTTACGCCGTAATCAAGGATGAAAACGAAAATATTGACAGTATAAAAGATTTACAGGAAATTTCAATAGTATACTGCGATTTAGACAACATAGAATCACTCTCAGAAAAAATACCGGACAATGACATCGATGTTTTTTATCATTTTGCATGGGTCGGTTCCGCAGGCAACCTGAGATGTGACGAAAACATTCAATTGAAAAATGCGCTTTGGACGGCGCAGGCTCTCAGAACAGCCGATAAAATGGGATGCAAAAAATTTGTAAATGCGGGTTCCATTATGGAAAAGGAAACTTATACCGCCGTTTACACACAAGGAAGCACTCCGGGACTTCCGTATATATACGGTGCGGGCAAGCTGATTGCTCACGCAATATGCAAACCGATTGCCAACAGCCTTAACATTGACTTATGCTGGGCTGTAATAACAAATGCTTACGGCGCAGGCGAATTTTCGCCAAGGTTTGTGAACACAACAATAAGAAAAATTATCGCAGGCGAGCCTTTGCAGTTTACTGCGGCAACTCAAAATTATGACTTCATCTATATTGATGACGTTGCAAAAGCGTTTGTTGCCATCGGCGAATACGGAAAGGCTAATAAAGAATACACAATCGGAAGCGGCAACGCTCGTCCGCTTAAGGAATTTATCATTGAAATGCAGCAATCCCTTGCGCCCGACGCTAAACCGATTTTCGGTGATGTACCCTTTACAGGTGTGAATATGCCGCTTGAAGCATTTGACACAACCGACATCCAAACCGACTGCCACTTTAAACCTTCAATTTCATTTGCAGAAGGCACAAAAATGACAATGGACTGGATTAAGACTGTGAATTAAGATTTGCAGGGCGGACATTGTTCGCCCTTTTCGCTGTTTATATGGAGGCAGAAACTATGATACAAAAATTTGAATTTTGCAAAACAGACTTTGAAGGAGCTTATCTTATCAAACCGTTTTGTGCAACAGACGTAAGAGGCGCATTTATTAAGGACTATTCAAAAGAAGTTTTTGAAGCAAACGGTCTTGAACATAATCTTGCGGAAGTCTTTTATACAGTATCTCACAAGGGAGTTATTCGTGCGCTTCACTTTCAGCGTGTTCACGAGCAGGCAAAGCTTGTAAGATGCGTTAAAGGAAAGGTATTTGACGTAATTGTTGACCTGCGTCCCGACTCCCCTACATTCAAAAAATGGCAGGGCTTTTATTTATCGGAAGAAAATATGAATGAAATATATGTTCCCGAACATTTTGCTCACGGATATTTGGTGCTTGAACCGTCAATAGTATCGTACAAGTGCGGAGAAAAATTCTACGGCGAATACGATGACGGCATTATGTTCAACGACCCCGACCTTGGCGTTGAATGGCCGTTTGAAGAAATCGGCGGAATTGAAAACCTTATCCTTGCCGACAAGGACAAAAACCTGCAATCTTTTAAAGAGTACCGGGAAAAATATCTTAAATAATTAATATTCGGAGAATTAAATGAACGTAGTTTATTCAAGCTCAGACAGCTATGCGCCGATTGCCGGCGTTTCAATCTGCTCGTTACTGAAAAATAATACCGACGCTGATGAAATCAATATCTATATGATAGATAACAACATTTCAGCCGAAAATAAGCAAAGATTTGAAAATCTTGCCAACGAATACAAAAGAAATATCATTTTTATTCCTCAACCTGATTTAAACAAGCAGGCAGGTGTTGACATTGAAGTCGGAAGATGGAACATAAGCACATTTTTCAGACTTTTCTTATGCACAATTTTGCCCGACGATATTGACCGATGCATATATCTTGACTGCGACACGGTAATCCGTCATTCACTCAAAGATTTGTGGGAACTTGACCTTGGAGATAAAATCGTAGCAGCAGTTGACGACTGCCGAAGCGACCGATACAAAACCGAACTCGGTCTGCCGACAGACAGCACCTATACCAATAACGGCGTTTTGCTGATAGACCTTGGCAGTTGGCGCAAAATGAACGTTGAAAAGGACTTTTTGGAATTTATAATTAAGCACAACGGGGATATAACGTACGTTGATCAGGGTGTGCTTAACGGAGTGCTTGCAAAGCGCAACCTTGTTATGCCGATTCATACCAAATATGATGCAATGACAATTTTCTTTGACTTTAACTTCAAGGATTTATTAAAGGTCAGAAAGCCCGAGCATCATCTGAGCGAACAGGAATATAACGAGGCTGTCGGCGACCCGTATATAATACACTACACCTCGTGCTTTTTGTCGGGAACACGTCCGTGGAACGAAAATAACAATCACCCTTTTAAGGATGATTATCTTAAATACAAATCCGTTTCTCCCTGGAAGGACTTTCCGCAGTATCCGGACGACCGCAAAGGAAGCAAAAAAGCAATGACAAAGGTTTGCAACATTATGCCGAAAGGAATGATGATTGCAATAATTTCGCTTGTCCATTCTAAGCTTTATCCTCTTGCACGTTCATTGAAAGGAAAAAAATAACAGGGGCAGTTTATGAAAATTTTACTTGTAAATAAATATCATTATGTAAAAGGCGGCAGCGAAACCTATTACTTTGGACTCGCAAAACTTTTGCAAAGCTACGGGCACGAAGTTATATACTTTGCGATGGCAGACAAAAACAACATTGAATGTAAACAGGATAAATTTTTTGTCAGCAATGTTGACTTTAACGGCGACATTTCCAAAATGCAAAAAATTAAAGCCGGTTTCCGTGTTTTGTACTCATTTGAGGCAAAAAAATGCATATCTGCATTGATTGAACAAGAACACCCCGATGTTGTTCACATTAACCTTGTACACCGACATCTCACACTTTCAATAGTAAGGGCAATTAAAAAATACAATATTCCGATTGTATTTACCGCTCATGACCTTAATTGCATTTGTCCCAACCACGAGATGCTTTGCAACGGAAACGTATGCGAAGAGTGTTTGCACGGAAAGTATTCAAGCTGCATTAAAAACAAGTGCTTAAAAGGTTCTGCCGCAAAAAGCGCACTGGCGGCAATTGAAGCAATAAACTACAAAAGAATGAAAATATACGACGATATTGATTTAATCATCACACCGTCATATTTCTACAAAAAGAAGTTTGAAGAATCCGGAATTATCCGTACAAAGATAATTCATATGAAAAACTTTCTTCCTACCGATACGCAATATTCATCCGAAAATCCCGATAAAGGATATTTGCTGTATTTTGGCAGAATTTCAGAAGAAAAGGGCATAATTACCCTTGTTAAGGCTGTGGAAAAATTACAAAACGACACACCGCTGTACATTCTCGGAACCGGAGCGATTGAGGATGAGGTTAAGTCTTATATCTCTTCTCACAAACTTGATTCCAAAATAAAAATGCTCGGATTTAAATCGGGCGATGAATTAAAAAAATACGTTGCCGAGGCTAAATGCATAATACTTCCGAGTGAGTGGTATGAAAACGGCCCCTATGCGATTATGGAAGCAATGTCTCAGGGCAAGCCTGTAATTGTAAGCAATATGGGCGGTCTTCCTGAAATTGTTGACAACGGTAAAACGGGATTTATCTGCAATCCGTTTGACAGCGACGACTTAAAAAACTGCATTGAAAAAGTATGCGACCTATCCCCCGAAGAATACAGACAGATGGGTAAAAATGCAGTCGACGCCGCAAAACGTGATTTCAGCCCGGAAGCATATGTTGAAAAACTGATTCAAATTTATAAAGAACTAATTGATAAACACAAATTAAAGAAAGATTGATTTTATGAAAAAACTCGGCATTTGTGCCTGCTATCAGCATAAAAACTATGGAAGTCAGCTGCAAAGCTACGCTACAACGGTTGAACTTGCAAGAAGAAATATCGACTTTGAAGTAATCAGATATAAGAAAAAAATAACTCCTCTTTTGCTTGTAAGGTCGCTTCCGCGCCTTTTGAATCCTGTTTTTATAAACGACAGAATTATTGAAACCTCACAAAAAAAGATGATGCTCAAGCTTCATCCTCAGCTTGCACAGGATAATGCGGTTCGTAACGCTGCGTTTGACAAATTTTCACAAAGCAGGTTTAAAAGATTGTCACCCGTTTACTGCGGTTATGAACAATTAAAGGAACAATCAAAGAAATACACTGCTGTTATGGTTGGCAGCGACCAACTTTGGTCTCCGAGCGGAATTACCTCAAATTTTTACAACCTGATGTTCGCAGACGATAATACCGTTAAAATATCATACGCCACAAGCTTCGGCGTATCACAGATAAATCCGAAATATCACAAAATATACAATACATTTCTTAACAGACTCAACTTTATTAGCGTCCGCGAAAACAGCGGAAAAAAGATAGTTGAGGAACTCAGCTCAAACAAAGCGGAAGTTGTATGCGATCCCGTTATCTTGCTTGACGCAGAGCAATGGCTTGAAGAAATACCAAACAAACGACTTTACGACGAGCCCTACATATTTGCGTATTTTCTCGGAAAAAGCGCCGAATATCGCGACGCCGTAACCAAATTTGCAAAACAAAAGGGCTTAAAGATTGTAACCGAGCCTCATATGGACAGCTACAATAAGGCTGATGAAAACTTTGGCGACTATACACCGTTTGACATCGGGCCGGCAGAATTTGTAAATTTGATTCGCAATGCGGAATATGTATTTACCGACTCATTCCACGGCTCGGTATTCTCAATGCTGTATCAAAAACAGTTCTTGGTATTTAACAGATATTCGGACAACTCGTCATCCTCCAAGAACTCTCGTATCGACAGCTTTTGCAAGAATTACGGACTTTCCGACAGAAGATATAACGGCAACATTGCCAATGTTGAAAACAAAATCAACTATGAAGCCGTGCTTGGCAAAGTTGATGAACACAGGCAAAAGTCCAAAGCATTTTTGGACAGGGCACTCGCCTGCTTTGATAATCGGTGACAAATATGATAAATATTACAAACAAAAACAAAAAAGATTGCTGCGGGTGCACCGCCTGTATGTCAGCCTGTCCCAAAAAATGCATCTCTATGGATGAAGACAACGAGGGTTTTAAATACCCCGTTGTTAATACGGATTTGTGCGTCAATTGCGGACTGTGCGAAAAGGTATGTCCTGTTATTAACACCCAAACAGACGGACAAGATATGCCGGACACCGCATACGTTGTTCGCAACAATAACCCCGAAATTGTAAAAACGAGCACGTCGGGCGGCGCAGTAACGGCCTTTTGCGAAGAAATACTGAGTCAAAACGGTATTATTTTCGGCGGAGCTTTTGACAAAGATTTTAGCGTATGTCATTCTTCTGCGGAAACAGTGCAAGAGCTTTCAAAATTCCGAAGCTCAAAATATGTACAAAGCGACCTTGGAAACACATTTTCAAAGGTAAAAAAATCGCTTGACAGCGGAAGAGTCGTTATGTTTTCCGGTACGCCGTGCCAAGTTGAAGGACTTAAAAACTTTTTAAGAAAACCGTACGACAACCTGTTTACAGTCGATTTTGTCTGCCGTGCGGTACCCTCTCCGTATGTATGGAAAAAGTACAGGGAATATATGGAATCAAAATTCGATTCAAAAATCACCTATGCAAATTTCAGAGAAAAAACCTACGGATATCACAGTGCAAATCTGACGCTCAGATTTGCCAACGGTAAAAAGAGCATTGAAAATACCAACACGGATTATATGCTTAAAAGCTTTTTTGACGGAATTTGCTCCCGCCCGTCTTGTTACGATTGTAAATTCAGAAAAGAAGCGCGTGTATCCGACCTCACCGTTTTTGACTGTTGGGATATAACAAGATATGTTAAAGACCTTGAAGACGATGACAAAGGATACACTGCCGTAATAATACAAAGCGACAAGGGCGCGGAAATGCTGAAAACAGTCAGCAACAAGCTGACTGTTTATCCGGCTGACGTGAATTTGCTTTTTCACAAGGACGGACATATGGCTTTTCAAAATCCGCAATGTCACAAAGACCGCAAGCTTTATTTTGAAATGCTTAACAGCGGAATAACAATTGATAAGGCTGTTAAAGAGACAATTCCGGTCAAAACGAGTCGGAAAATATTCGGTAAATTTCGTGGCATTTTATACAAAACGGGTGTTTTGAAATTGCTAAAAAAGCTAAAATAAATTCAAGGCAGGATATATATGGACAACGCTAAAATTTCAATTATCGTTCCGGTATACAATATCGACAAATATCTCGAAAAATCGGTTGACAGTCTGATTAACCAAACTTACAAAAATCTTGAAATTATACTCATTGATGACGGATCTTCCGACAACAGTCCGCAGATTTGTGATGATTTTGCAAAAAAGGACAGTCGGGTAAAGGTTATTCATCAGAAAAACAAAGGAGTATCTGCGGCAAGAAATGCCGGACTGGAGATTGCACAGGGTGATTATATAGGATTTTGTGACGGCGACGACATTCCCGACAAGGATATGTTTGAGTTTTTGCTCAATACGGCAGAAGAAGATAATGCCGACATTTCAATATGCGAAGTACGCTTTGCATTTGAGGACGGCACCATTCGTAATATTGCGACAGACGAGAAAAAAATTTGGGATAACAATGAGAGCTTTCTTTGTGATTTTTTTCGGGGCAGTGTGGGTATGAGCACATATACCAAGCTGTTTAAGTCCGAAATTTGCAAAGATGTCAAATATCCCGAAGACTGCAAAACAAACGAAGACAAGTATTTTTGTTTTCTTGCCGCATTAAACGCCAAAAAAATAAGCAGCAAAAGCGAAGCAAAATATACTTACTTCCGCCGTACCGGCTCATCTTCGATTACAAAATTTTCGGAAAAATACTTTGACTGTATATATTTAGCAGATAAAATTCTTGAAAATATCAAGAAAAATCATCCTGATATTATTGAAAACGCTTTGTGTAACAAGCTTTCCACCGTTCTGAGAATATACAAGCTTATGTATATGCGCGACGGTCTGAAAAAATTTGAAAAGCAAGGCAACGAGCTTGTAAAATACGTAAAAGATTTTGATAAAGATGTTGCAAAAAGGCTTTTATCAAGCAAAGATTATATTCGATTTAAAATACTGAGAACAAACAAAAAATTATTTTTCCTTATGACCAAATATTTTGATAAATACTGATTGTGGTGAAATCGTGTGAAAAAATTTGACGCCAAAAACATAACCCTGAAAAGTCTGTGGCAGCTGTTTATTGTTGTTGCGATACCGTTTATTACCGTAACGGGAGCAACCGTAATTCCATATACTCTCAGGCTTCCGTGCATTTATGCCGTGAGCATAAGCTTTTTACTTGTCTTTTTGCTTTCCGACATAAAGCTGAAATTTAACGCAGTGTCTGTCTCGGCTTTTCTTCTGTTGTCATATATAGGCATATCCATAGCTTATTCGTATGATTCAAGTTCAACCGTGCAATTGTTTTTGCTTTATCTTTGCGCATTTTCACTGCTGTTTATTGATTTGCCCGACAATTATTACGACAAGTTGCTCACAATAACATATGTTATTTGCTCGATAATCGCATTTTCCGTTTTGCTCAGCGCCGTGGTTGAAAACTGTATGATGAAATACTTTTGGTTCATTGTAAATCCAACGCATACAGCTCAGGTTACAAGCGCAATTAACAACGAGCTTGCAATCGGAGCTTATTCGGGATTTGCCCGTGAAAAAGCCGAAGCCGCATACATTATGAACGTCGGCATCGCAATTTTGTTTGCCAGGTATTTTTCTTTCGGAAAACTTGAAAAAAAAGATATCTTTATGCTTCTCGTGTTTCTTGCCGCACTTATGCTGACAGGAAAACGCACTCTGCTTATTATTGCCATTTTGGCTTTTGCCGTTTTTATGGTAATTTCAAATGTAAAAAGCAAGGTTTTTAAAACGGCAAGCATTGTCCTTATTGCGCTGTGCTTTGCTTTTATTGTAATAATGTTTATACCGAAGGTTGCAAATGTATTTGACAGATTTATGGATCAGGAAAATATGACCTCGTTCGGAAGCAGAGACGCATTGTGGAAGTATATCACTATGATGATTGCGCAATTTCCGCTTTTCGGAGCGGGATTCGGCTCCTACAATCAATTTGCCTATGACAACGGACTGAGAGTAGGCGGAAGCAAATGGATGTTTAACGGTCACAACTGCTACCTGCAAGTGTTTGGCGAGCTGGGAACGGTCGGCAGTATAATCTTTGCGGCATTTGTCATACTTGCCTTTATCTTTACAATCAAATCAATTAAAAAATTCAAAAATAATCCAAACGATGCAAAGCTGTGTTATTATTCTCTGTACATTCAGATTATGATAATAATATATTCAGCCACGGGAAATCCGACATATTCCCGTCAGATTGTTTTTATTTGGTTTTTCTCAATCGGTATGATGCTCCACGTCAACCGTAAAAACAACAGTGACATAAAAGTATTAAAGAACACAAAGATTCACGAAAGGCAGTATTTATGAAAAAAGCAGGTATCGTAACATTTCATCAGGCTTTAAGCTACGGCGCAAAATTGCAGGCATACGCGCTGCAACAGTTTCTTCAGAATAACGGCATCGAAAACGACATAATAGACTACACTTGTCATTATATGTATACAAGAAATATACGTCCTATAAGGGTTGGCAACAAACACAAGCTAAAGTCTTTTGTGCGTTCTTTGATTACGATGCGTCAAACAGGAATTGACAGAAGAAAATCCGTTGAATTCCGTAACAAATATATGAAACTGAGCCGCCCTTTCAATGCAGAAAATATCGGCGAAGCGGCAGATGAATACTCGCTGTTCATCGCGGGAAGCGACCAAGTTTGGAGTCCTGTTTGCGTCGGCTTCGACCCTGTTTACTTTTTAAACTTTGCAAAGTCGGAGCAAAAATACTCATACGCCGCAAGTATTGCGGTAAAAGAACTGCCTGCCGATAAAAAAGAAGCATACAAAAATTTACTGACTGATTTTCAGGAATTTTCCGTTCGTGAACAAAGCGGTGCAAACATAATCAAAAACCTGCTTAACAGAGACGCCGAAATTAATATCGACCCGACTCTTTTGCTGACGGAAAACCAATGGAACAAAATAGAAAAACCCGTTATTGACGAGCCGTATATATTTTTGTTTAACGTACGAAAATCAATAAAGCTTATTGATTACGCAAAACAGCTCTCCAAAAAAACCGGACTTAAAATATACTATCTTCAAAAGGAGAGAATACACAAGGTTAAAGGAGTAACATATCTTGATCCGGTTATGGCAAATGAGTTTGTCGGACTTATAAAAAATGCCGAATATGTATGTACAAACTCATTTCACGGAACCGCTTTTTCGGTTATATTTAAAAAGAAATTTGCTGTTGAGTATCAACATATCGGCGGAAGAAATATCCGTTCGGAAGAATTGCTGAATCAACTCGGCATCAAAAATCACGAAATCACCAATGATTTTTACCCGAATCCCGACGAAGAGGTTGACTGGGACAATGTTGAAAAAATACTTTCGGTTGAGCGTAAAAAATCTCAAAACTATTTAGAAAAAATCAAAGGAAACCTATAATTCCTATAATTATAAAAAACAGGGGTGAAACAACCAATGTCTAAGTCATCAGGGAAGCAAATGTCAATAAATATAATTGCCAGCATAGTTTCCTTTGGCGTTACAATCGGAATTAACTTTTTTCTTACACCTTATCTGGTAAAGGAAGTCGGCACGGACGCATACGGTTTCATCGGTCTTGCAAACAATTTCGTTCAATATGCAACCATCGTTACCACTGCGCTGAATGCAATATCCGGCAGATTTATTTCAATAGCATATCACAAGGGAGACGTTGAAAGGTCTTCCAAAATTTTCAGCTCTGTTCTTGTTGCCGACCTTTTTCTTGCGGCGGTTATGCTTATTTTGTCAGCCGTTTTTGTCGGCTTGCTCGACTTGATTCTGAATATTCCGGAAAACCTCATTGCAAGCGTAAAAATAACCTTTGGTTTTGCTTTTCTTACGTTTGTTGTAAGTACGGTTACAGCAATATTTACAACGGCAGCCTTTGTAAAAAACAGAATTGACATAAATTCTATTCGCGACATTATATCCAACCTGATCAAAGTAACCCTGATTATTCTTTTGTTTGCAATATTCCCCGCACAGCTTTATTTTGTTACGCTTGCTTCTTTCGGAAGCGGAGTATTTTTGCTTTTGGCAAACATTACCGTAAAAAATAAAATCCTGCCCGAGGTTAAAATAGATATCAAAAAATTCGATATGAGCGTCGTAAAAATACTGCTCGCATCGGGAGTATGGTTGTCGCTTTCTCAATTGTGCCAGGTGCTTTTGAGCGGACTTGACCTTTTGATTTGTAACCTGACCCTCGGAACAACGCTTATGGGAATGCTTTCCATCGCAAAGACGGTTCCCAACAGTATCGGCAACCTTACGGTTATACTCGGTTCCGTTTTTACACCTCATTACACAATTCTCTATGCAAAACAAAAAATTCAGGAGCTTATTACGGAAGCTAAGTTTACAACCAAAATAATGAGCTTTATACTCACCGTTCCCATTGCGGGTTTTATAGCATTCGGCAGACAATTCTATACTCTTTGGCAGCCGACCAAAACTCCCGATGAAATTATGATGATACAAATTATGTCGATTCTCACCTGCATAACCTTTTTGTGTTCAAGTCAGACTCAATCGCTTATGATGCTTAATACGGTTTGCAACAAGCTCAGATTGCCTGTGTTTATAAATCTCGGAATCGGAACGGTAAGTGTTATTGTTGCAATCATTTCCTGCAATATCAGCGATTACGGCATTTACTTTATTGCGGGAACAAGCTCAATATTGATGGGGCTTCGTTCTTTGATTTTCACGCCTGCATACGCTGCGTATATACTGAAGAAAAAGCCTTCGACATTCTTCCCTACCGTAATAAGGAACAGCGTTTCGTTTGTAATCATTTTGGTTCTGTATTTTATTGTAGGAAGTATTTTCGAGATTACCGGATGGCTTTCATTCATAGCGGTTTGCCTGGTTGTGGGAATATTGGGATATATTATCTCATTGCCGCTTTTCTTCAATAAATCGGAGCTTATTAAGTTAAAATCAAAAATCACAAAAAAGCTTAAACGGGGTTAATTATGAATAATGTTGAAATAACGGTGTTTACACCATCATATAACAGAGCTGCCACTCTGCCGAGAGCGTTTGAATGTTTAAAAAGGCAAACTTATAAAAATTTTGAGTGGATTATTATTGATGACGGAAGCTCTGACAATACCAAAGAAACAGTTGAAGGCTTTAAAAAAGAAAATCCCTTTTTTGACATAGTTTATATTTATCAGGAAAATCAGGGAAAACATATTGCAACCAATAATGCGGTAAAAATATGCAGAGGAAAGTTTTTTATTACTCTTGATTCCGATGACGCCTGCACTGACGACGCACTTGAAGTATTCCTGCGAGAATGGAACAAGATTCCTAAGGAAGAACAGAATAAATATTACGGAGTTTCATGCCGTACTTGTGATAAAAACGGAAAAATAAACGGTACAAAAATGGACGTACCGTATATTGACAGCAATGACCTTGACTTGCGTTTTAAATACAAAATAACAGGTGAGCTTTGGGGAATGATTCGCACTGAAATTATGCGTGAGTTTCCGTTCCCGGTTGTAGAAGGATATCACTTTTATCCGGAGAATGTAATTTGGCACAACGTAGGCAGAAAATATATGTCAAGATACCTTAACGTTGCTTTGAGATATTACATTCAGGACCAAGAAAACGCCGTTACAAACGTTGACCGAAAAAAGGCATCCAAAGAAAAGTATGTAATGCATCTGCATTACATAAACGACTGCTGGGATTACAGAAAATATTGCCGTAAACGCTATGTCGAACACCTTGTTGCAATAACACGCGACGGATTGGCAAACGGCTATAAATTCGGTCAAATTCTCGGAACGGTTAAATCGAAACCAAGAAAATTCTTGGTTTTGGCATTCAGCCCTCTGGGATACATTTTATTTAAACGTTCATAAGGAGCTGTTATTTTGAAAAAAGTAGGTATTGTTACATTTCACAGAGCAAAAAACTACGGCGCCGTGCTCCAGGGATATGCTCTGCAACACACTGTTCAAGAACTTGGAAACGAATGTGAAATAATAGATTATAAATGTGAAAATATAGATAACGGCTACAAACCGTTTCAATTTAACAAAGCCGATCCGATAAAATCCGTTCTCAAATCCGTTCTGATGTTTCGAAAGCGCGCGCTCAGAATTGAAAGATTCTCAAGCTTTTATAACAACTACCTTAAAATCAGCAACAAAACATACGGTGACAATGACATTTCGGAATGTAAAACCAAGTACGATTTGTTTGTAAGCGGAAGCGACCAGGTATGGGGGCCCGGCAGAGAGGGCGTAAATCCCGACGGAGCGTATTTTCTCGATTTTGCCGATGACAATCAAAAATTCAGCTATGCGGCAAGCTTCGGCGTTACAAGTATAAGTGACGCCAAAGCAAAGGATCTAAAACCTCTGCTTGACGGATTTCAAACGTACTCGGTTCGTGAAAAAAGCGCACTCGGCATTGTAAAAAAAGTAACCGGTAAAGACGGGATTTGTCATATCGACCCCACTCTCCTGCTTTCAAGTGACGACTGGAGAAAAATATCCGTTAAAAAAACAGATAAACCGTACATACTTGTTTTTAATGTAAAGCCTGTAAAATCATTGATCGACTTCGCCGAAAAGCTTTCAAAGGAAAAGAATCTTCCGGTAATTTATATCACTGATAATCCTCAAAAGAAGCGTGACAACTTCACCTATGTATCAGCTCCGACGGTTGAAGAATTTTTAGGCTACTTTGCAAATGCAACCTATACCGTAACAAATTCGTTCCACGGAACAGCATTCTCCGTTATATTTCACAGAAATCTGTTTGTGGAATATGAAACCGCAAAGGGCTTTAACGACAGAGCCAAAAACCTTCTTCAGACCGTCGGCATCAACCGTGAAATAAAGGGCGGAAACGCATCGGAATCCGAGATTGATTGGAAAAAAGCAGATGAAATTCTTCAGGCAGAAAGAAAGCGCTCTGTTGACTATCTAAAAGAAATTACTGAATAAGGGGTTTATTATGCAAATATTTTCTTCAAAAAACGAATGTTGCGGCTGTACGGCATGCAAACAGGTATGTCCTAAAAGCGCAATTACCATGAAACCCGACTCTGAGGGGTTTTTATATCCCGAAATAAATTCGGAGCTTTGCATTGAATGCGGAGCTTGCAAAAGAGTATGTGCTTTTCAAAACGGCTATGAAAAAAATCATTCAAAAAAGGCATACGCAATTAAGCACAAAGATTTTAACACAAGATTAACAAGCCGAAGCGGTGCAGTTTTTGTAGCTGTATCAGATTATATTTTAAATCACAACGGCTCTGTTTACGGAGCGGCGTTTGACAAGGATTTTTCGGTATGTCATATCAGGGCAACAGACAAATCCGGAAGAGATAAATTCAAGGGCTCAAAGTATGTCCAAAGCGATATGAAAGATACATTTAAATCCGTAAAAGAAGACCTTAAAAACGGTATGTATGTTATGTTTTCCGGAACAGCCTGTCAGGTTGCCGGACTTATAAGATATTTGGGAAAATGTAATACTTCAAAACTTTACACCTGTGACCTTGTATGTCACGGAGTGCCAAGCCCTAAAATATGGATGGAATATCTAAAACACTGTGAAAAAAAGTTTGGAGGAAAAGTAACCAAAACAGACTTCAGAGATAAAACAATCGGTTGGAACACCCACAAAGAAGCCGTTTGGATTGACGGCTACAAACATATTCTCAACGGTTATACTTACCTTTTCTATGAAAACGACATTGAGCGCCCTTCGTGTTACAACTGCAAGTATTCAAGCCTTGACAGACCGGCTGATTTTACGCTTGCAGACTTTTGGGGCATTGACAGAGTAGTCAAAAACTTTAACGACAACAAGGGTGTTTCGCTCTTATTGGTCAACTCAGAAAAGGGTTTACAGTTATTGGATAAAGTGAGTGACAACATAGTCCGCGTTGAATGTGACATTGAAAACAGCATACGTTCAAACCCCAATTTGTCGCATCCGACAGCCAAGCCCGACAGCAGAGAAGGTTTTTGGGACTTCTATTATAAAAACGGCTTTGAAAAAACATACAAAAAATACTACAATAAAATCAGAATAAAAAAAGTAAAAAGAAGAATTAACTTAAAATGGAACAGTTTGAAAAACAAAGTAATCAAGCACAATTGATTGAGGAAAATTCGGAGGAACTATGAAGATATTATTTGTTTTGCGATCGGTCTTTCTTATTCCGCATTTCATCGTCTTTAAGTGCTGTAAAAAACACGACGTATTATGCAAAGATCTTGACAGCTGGCGAAGACTTTGCCCAAACGGCAACAACCGCAACCACACATATTTATTTTTCTATATGATGTGTCATTTCAAGGAATTCAGAAATTTATTTTATCTGCGCCTCGGAAATATTAAATATTTACTAAGAATTTTTTGCAGACCTTTGGATTCACTGTATCTGATTAGCAGAAATGTCGGTCCCGGATTATTTATTCAGCACGGTTTTTCAACCATTCTCGGTGTTGAATCAATGGGAAGCAATTGTTGGATTAATCAACAGGTCACCGTAGGTCATACAGAAAAAGGCCGACCGAAAATAGGAAACAATGTAAAAATTATGACGGGCGCAAAGGTACTCGGAGACGTTACTGTCGGTGACAACGTTACAATCGGCGCAGGTGCCGTAATAGTTAAGGATGTACCGCCCAACTGCGTTGTTGTCGGAAGTAAAGCATATATTGTAAAGCGTAACGGCAAAAAAGTAAGAGAAGAATTATAATTACCGACTTCAAATATAATATTCATAAACGCATACTTAGGAATATAAAATTCTCGGTATGCGTTGTTTTTTGGATGATAAACCCAAGAAATATTTTATTTAACAAAAAAACATATAATATAAAAAAAGCGGCTGCAAATTGCAGCCGCCGAAAACTATATGTGTGTTTTACTTTGCATATCCGACAGTAAGGATATTGGTTACAGCATTATAAGTAAATGTGTAAGTACCTCCAACCGCAACAAATGTAGTTGCACTTGTATATTTGGAGTTATATCTTGTACCTGTTGTAGCATTCCTGATAGTGGTACCGTTGCAGAACGATGTACCGTCAACACTGAGCTTAAAGCTGTATGTGCCCTTTGCAAGCTTTGTTGTTCCGGTAAATACGTTTGTGTCAGACTTGCTGAGTGTAAGGTCGATTCCTCCCGTTACCTTTACAGGAATATCGCCCTTGTCAACTGTAACAACAAGCTTGTTTGTGGCAATGTTATAAGTAAATGTGTATGTTCCTCCTGTTGCCGCAAATGTAGTGTATTTGCTCCACTTTTCATTGAATGTCAAACCGGGAGTAACATCCTTTACAACAGCACCGACACCGCAAAGTTTGCCGAAATTGTTCATCTTTATTTGATAATTGCCTGCCTTAAGGTCTATTGTTGATGAATAAACATTCTCATTATCGGTCTTGGCAAGTGCAAGTGTGAAATTGCCCGTTACGCTAACTTCTGCACCTGCGGGCAAGAACGAAACGGTAAGTTTGTTTTCTGAAATATCATATGTGAATGTGTATGTTCCGCCCGATGCTTTAAGTGTTGATGCGCTTGTATACTTTGAATAGTATTTACTTCCGACTGTTATGTCGGCATAAGTATACTTACAGCAATACTGAACGCCTTGGTTCATTACTCTGAAGTCGTAATTGCCTGCGTCAAGCTTGATTGAAGATGAGAATACATTAGCGTCTTTAGTTGCCTGAAGCTCAAGATTAATATCACCGACGATTGATGCAAGTGACGGAGCAAGGTAATCAATTGTCAAAGTATTCTTTGCAGTATTATACTTAAAAGTATATTTACCGCCTGAGGCATTTAATGTTGAGAAGCTTGTCCACTTTGTGCTGTAAGCGGTATTTGTTGTGGTATCGGCAAATTTAGCTCCGTTGCAATATGTTGAGCCGTCACTGCTAATCTTAAACTTGTAAGAACCCTTTTCAAGTTCCGTTACACCTGTGTATACATTATTGTCGCCTGCCGTAAGGTCAAGATTAATATCGCCGAATACGCTGACTTTAGCCGAAGGTGTAGTATCCTTAACGGTTACCGTAAACTTAGCGCCGGTCTTTGTAGCGTAATCAAAACCTGTAAGGTCAAGTCTGAGTGTAACGTCGGCTGTTTCATAGGGAACCTCAACAACGATATTGCCGCCGTTGTAGTCAGCGTCCGCAACTTCGCCTGAAGCTGTGAATGTACCGCCCCAGTTATCAGTCCAAGAACCGTTGGCTGCAAATTTAACCAGATAGTTGTCGAACTCTTCTACGTCCTTATATGTAATTTCGTACACCTTATCAGAAACTTCTGTCATAAGGTTTGAATCATCGGCAGGATCCCATGCCACA
Source organism: Acutalibacteraceae bacterium (assembly GCA_963599905.1). Taxonomy (GTDB): domain Bacteria; phylum Bacillota; class Clostridia; order Oscillospirales; family Acutalibacteraceae; genus Ruminococcoides. The sequence continues at coordinate 6,101 of CAVBYX010000055.1, read as the reverse complement.
CCGTTAAGCCAGTTGCCGTCGCCCGAACCTACTGTACGTACAGCGTCAACTTTAAACTCTGTAATCATTTCAACGTTGTCACCTGTTACTGTAACTGTTGCTGTTGCAGGGTCAAAGTTTACGGTAACATCGCCGGCTTTTGTAACCTTGAATGTGATGTTGTTGCCTGTTGCGTCTCCGTAATAATCTTCATCGCTTGCAACCACACCGTCAGTTAGTTTTGCAACCTTAATCTGAGCCGTACCCAGTGCCTCTGTCGGACTGAATACCAGTTCATAGGTTCCGTCTGCTTTTTGTGTCATAATGTTGCCGGATTCCTCTGTGAAGCTCCATGTCTCATCACAAAGATTTGCAGTACCTGCTACAACATAGCTGATTTTACCTGTTGCGGGCTCTGTTGTGGGAGCTTCCGTTGCGGGCTCTGTCGTGGGAGCTTCCGTTACAGGCTCTGTTGTAGGAGCTTCCGTTACAGGCTCGGTCGTAGGAGTCTCTGTTGTCTCAGTTACGGTTACCGTAAACTTAGCGCCGGTCTTTGTAGCGTAATCAAAACCTGTAAGGTCAAGTCTGAGTGTAACGTCGGCTGTTTCATAGGGAACCTCAACAACGATATTGCCGCCGTTGTAGTCAGCGTCCGCAACTTCGCCTGAAGCTGTGAATGTACCGCCCCAGTTATCAGTCCAAGAACCGTTGGCTGCAAATTTAACCAGATAGTTGTCGAACTCTTCTACGTCCTTATATGTAATTTCGTACACCTTATCAGAAACTTCTGTCATAAGGTTTGAATCATCGGCAGGATCCCATGCCACACCGTTAAGCCAGTTGCCGTCGCCCGAACCTACTGTACGTACAGCGTCAACTTTAAACTCTGTAATCATTTCAACGTTGTCACCTGTTACTGTAACTGTTGCTGTTGCAGGGTCAAAGTTTACGGTAACATCGCCGGCTTTTGTAACCTTGAATGTGATGTTGTTGCCTGTTGCGTCTCCGTAATAATCTTCATCGCTTGCAACCACACCGTCAGTTAGTTTTGCAACCTTAATCTGAGCCGTACCCAGTGCCTCTGTCGGACTGAATACCAGTTCATAGGTTCCGTCTGCTTTTTGTGTCATAATGTTGCCGGATTCCTCTGTGAAGCTCCATGTCTCATCACAAAGATTTGCAGTACCTGCTACAACATAAGAAATAACTTCTTCTGCTGCAGAAGCACTGACAGCCGTTACTGACAGTGCAGACACAATCATCATTACTGACAATAACACGCTAATTGCTTTTTTTAACATTTTTGTTTCCTCCCTTTCTTTTTTAATGTTACTATAAGCATACTTATTATAGCTATCGCTGTGTTTGTTGTCAACAAAAATATTTGCAAATGTGCTGTATTTTAACACAATTTGCACTAAAATAACAAATTTTGTATATGTGCACAAATTGTGTACTTTTTATTTGGTTATTATCACAACCCGTTTTTTGCTATTTTTTTTCTTTTTTATTGGCTCAGTAATAAAAAAATCGGGTAAAAAAAACAGGCTGCTGTCGTATGACAGTAGCCTGTTGAACAGATTCTTAATTCAGCATTAATTTACGAATTCGATTATTTTGCATAAGCAATCGAAAGAACGTTCTTTGATACATCATAAGTAAATGTGTATGTTCCGCCTGTTGCTTTAAGTGTTGTGTAACTTGTCCACTTTGGATTAAGGATAATAGCACTCTTAGCGTCAGTTATCGTTGCGGCACCGCCGCAAATCTTACCAAAGTTGTTTACCTTGATTACATAACTGCCTGCTTTGAGTTCTTGTGTGGCTGTGTAAACATTTTCGTTGTCTGTCTGCTGAAGTGAAAGTGTAAAGTCTCCGATAACACTTACAGCCGCTCCCTTAGGAAGATAAGATATTGTCAGCTTGTTAGCTTCTATATCATAGCTGAATGTATATGTTCCGCCCGAAGCCTTGAGTGTTGACGCACCTGTGTACTTTGAATAGAACTTACTTCCGACTGTAATATCTGAATATGTATACTTGCAGCAATACTGAGTATCTTGGTTCATTACTCTGAAGTCATAAGAGCCTGATTCCAGCTCAACTGCTGCGGAGTAAATGTTTGCGTCCTTTGTTGCCTGAAGCTCAAGGTTGATGTCACCGAAAATCTGTGCAAGTGACGGAGCCTGATATTCGATAGTAAGCTTGTTTGTTAATACATTGTACTTGAATGTATATGTACCGCCGTTAGCTACAAGTGTTGTTGCCGATTTCCACTTTGCGTTGTATGCGGCATTTGTTGTAGAATCCGTAAATGTTGAACCGTTACAATATGTTGTACCGTTATTGTTGATTCTGAATGTGTATGTACCCTTCTCGAGCTCGGTAGATGCTGTGTATACATCATCACTTTCCTTGGCAAGCTCAAGGTTAATGTCACCGAATACGCTTGCACTTGATGCAGGCGCCGTTGTCGGTTCTGTTACGGGTGCTGTTGTAGGAGCCTCTGTTACAGGAGCTGTTGTAGGTGCTTCCGTTACGGGAGCAGTTGTAGGCTCTTCCTCAGAAGTTACAGATGTATACTTGTTCATAGTAGTTGAAATATCCAACTCTTGGCTGTTGTTAACAAAATCTTCAACCGTATCAAAATCAGCAATTCCGCTTGAACCTAAGTCTGCAATCTGCATAACTTCAAGCTGAAGATCTACGGCTGTGCTACCTGAGCCGATTACATCAAATGTAACGGTTACAAAAGCAACCTTGCCGCCGTCTGATGCAGTCAATTTGTAAAGGTTAAGATTAGTGCAGTTGCCTTTGATTGTTCCCGGCGAACTCTTGATATATGGGTTGCAAACCGCATCCGAAGCTACCGGCATAAAGCTCCAACCGCCGTCTTCTGTCTCATTCTTTGAAGCATTAAACTGTAAAACGGTTGGGTCATATTTTAAAGTCCACTGGCTGTTGAGCATTCTCTTTGAGCACTGCAAATAATATGTTACCGTAACTGTATTTGCAGAAGCATCAAAGGTCTGTTTTGTTGTGGGAAATACATTAGATGTAGCGCTAACCTCAACACCTGTTTTTGCAGCTGTTGTCGGCTCAACTGTTGTAGGTGATGCTGTTGTAGGTGCAACTGTTGTCGGCTCGACTGTTGTAGGTGCTGCTGTTGTAGGAGCAACTGTCGTAGGTGCTACCGTTGTCGGTTCGGCTGTTGTAGGAACTACAGCATCGTGCTGACTCCAAGTGCCGTTACCGTCGTCCCAAGTACCGTTTGAAAGGGTAAAGCAATTTTTGCTGTCGGTAGGAAGTGTAAGGTCAGCAGACTGATTCCACTTTGAACTCCAGCTGTTTTCTGTCTTTGCGGGATCCATTCTTACAAAAATGATGTTTTGATAGTTGCTTGGAATATTTGCTTCGTAGTAACCGTCGCCGTCACTGTCTTTTAAATCAAACCATGTGTTACCTGAGTCGTCCCACACATATGCAGCATAACGTGGAGAAGCTGTCTGCCAAGTACTGCTCGGAACAAAATAAATTGTTTTTTCCGAAGTGCCCGTTGCATCGCTTGAAGTTGCCGCTGAAACGCTTACGCCCGTAATGCACATGCTGAATACCATCATGGCTGCTACAAGCACAGCTGTCAGCTGTTTGAATGTCTTGTTCTTCATGTTAATCACCTTCTAAAATATTTATGGTATTATTACCCATAAATAATTATACAAAATGTTTACAGTTTCGTCAACGCAAATTGTGTTCAAAAATGCTGCACTGTTTTGATACAATTTGCCGATTTAATTATTTATGGCATAACCATTTCTATATAATTGTACAAGTTGTTTAAGAAATCGTCAATACATATTATATCCAAAAATCCGTCGCTATTTTAATGCAAAATGACTGTCCGATTACCTTTTTTTGACTCGTTCGGCTCTGTAACAAAAGTTGGGATAATAACAAAAAACAGACTGCTGTCATACGACAGCAGTCTGTTGAACAGATTATTCATTCAGTATTAATTTACGAATTCGTTTATTCTGCATAAGCAATCGAAAGAACGTTCTTTGATACATCATAAGTAAATGTGTATGTTCCGCCTGTTGCTTTAAGTGTTGTGTAACTTGTCCACTTTGGATTAAGGATAATAGCACTCTTAGCGTCAGTTATCGTTGCGGCACCGCCGCAAATCTTACCAAAGTTGTTTACCTTGATTACATAACTGCCTGCTTTGAGTTCTTGTGTGGCTGTGTAAACATTTTCGTTGTCTGTCTGCTGAAGTGAAAGTGTAAAGTCTCCGATAACACTTACAGCCGCTCCCTTAGGAAGATAAGATATTGTCAGCTTGTTAGCTTCTATATCATAGCTGAATGTATATGTTCCGCCCGAAGCCTTGAGTGTTGACGCACCTGTGTACTTTGAATAGAACTTACTTCCGACTGTAATATCTGAATATGTATACTTGCAGCAATACTGAGTATCTTGGTTCATTACTCTGAAGTCATAAGAGCCTGATTCCAGCTCAACTGCTGCGGAGTAAATGTTTGCGTCCTTTGTTGCCTGAAGCTCAAGGTTGATGTCACCGAAAATCTGTGCAAGTGACGGAGCCTGATATTCGATAGTAAGCTTGTTTGTTAATACATTGTACTTGAATGTATATGTACCGCCGTTAGCTACAAGTGTTGTTGCCGATTTCCACTTTGCGTTGTATGCGGCATTTGTTGTAGAATCCGTAAATGTTGAACCGTTACAATATGTTGTACCGTTATTGTTGATTCTGAATGTGTATGTACCCTTCTCGAGCTCGGTAGATGCTGTGTATACATCATCACTTTCCTTGGCAAGCTCAAGGTTAATGTCACCGAATACGCTTGCACTTGATGCAGGCGCCGTTGTCGGTTCTGTTACGGGTGCTGTTGTTGTCGGTTCTGTTACAGGAGCTGTTGTAGGTACTTCCGTCGGCTCTGTTGCGGGAGCAGTTGTAGGAGTTTCTGTCGGCTCTGTTGCAGGTGCGGTTGTAGGTGCTTCGGTAACAGGTTCTGTTGTCGGCTCTGTAGTTGGCTGTGGGTCTAAATCTTCCCATTCGCCGTATGACCAACTACCGTCTACCAGTGCATAAACCTTACCAAGCTCAACGTTGAGGTTATCCGTCTGATCCCACACTTTATCCCAGTAGTTATCTGTTGTTGCGGGGTTCATTCTTGTAAAAATCATGTTTGTATATCCGTCGGGAACCTGTACCGCATATACGTTGTCAGAATACTTTGTTGCATCAACCCATGTTGTTGCTCCGCTGTCGTTCCAGAAGTAAGCGGCAAAACGAGCACCTGCTTCTGCCCAGCTTGCGTTAACCTTAAGGTATGTTACGTTTAAATTCTTCCACTGACCGTCTGTCCACGAACCCTCTGTCATTACATAAGCCTTACCGATCTCAACATTGAGGTTATTTGTCTGATTCCACATTGCATCCCAGCTGTTTTCTGTGGTTTCGGGATTCATTCTTGTGAAGATTACGTTTGTGTATCCGTCGGGAACCTGTACCGCATATACGTTGTCAGAATACTTTGTTGCGTCAACCCATATTGTTGCACCGTCGTTGTTCCATAAGTAAGCGGCAAAACGAGCGTCTGCCTCTGCCCAGTTTGAGTTAACCTCGAGGTATGTTGTGTTGCTGCTTGCAGGTGTTGTTGTAGGCTCTGTTGTAGGCTCTGTTGTAGGCTCTGTTGTAGGCTCTGTTGTAGGAGCTTCCGTTGTCGGCTCTGTGGTAGGTTGTGGGTCTAAATCTTCCCATTCGCCGTATGACCAACTACCGTCTACCAGTGCATAAACCTTACCAAGCTCAACGTTGAGGTTATTTGTCTGATCCCACAATGCATCCCAGCTGTTTTCTGTGGTTTCGGGGTTCATTCTTGTGAAGATTACGTTTGTGTATCCGTCGGGAACCTGTACCGCATATACGTTGTCAGAATACTTTGTTGCGTCAATCCATGTTGTTGCTCCGATGTCGTTCCAGAAGTAAGCGGCAAAACGAGCACCTGCTTCTGCCCAGTTTGCGTTAACCTTGAGGTATGTTTTGTTGAAAGATTTCCACTGACCGTCTGTCCAAGAATCCTCTGTCATTACATAAGC
>CAVBYX010000054.1:0-14174 GCA_963599905.1 Acutalibacteraceae bacterium | reverse complement strand
AAGTGAAATGTATAGAGGGCGATGTTACCCAGGCGAAACTGGCAGAAGAAATTGGAACTTCGGCACCGTATGTCAGTCGGCTCATAAGGAATAACGAAAAAATCGTCAATAAGACTTTTCTGCAGCTGATGGAAAAGCTGGGCTACGATGTTGAGTTGACCTATGTAAAGCGAGAGGAGGAATAAGACGATGGTGAATTTGAGCAGATTGGAAGAAATAAAAGACCTGCGTACTGTGTGGCCGCATGAAGCCCTGGACTTCACTCCGTGGCTTTCGCAGGACGATAACATCTCTCTCCTCGCAGATGCGATAGGTCTTGATATTACCGTGGATGAAACGGAATCATCCGTGGGAGATTTTAATGTCGATATCTTTGCGTCTGAGACGGGGACGGACAGAAAAATCATCATAGAGAATCAGTTGGAGGATACCAACCATGACCACCTCGGCAAGCTGATAACCTATGCGTCCGGCAAGTCGGCGGATGTTATCGTTTGGGTAGTGAAACACGCTCGTGAGGAACACAAGGCCGCTATCGAATGGCTGAACAACCATACCGATGAGAAAATCGGGTTCTTCCTCTGCGAGATAAAACTGTACCGCATCGGCACTTCTGAGCCTGCCGTGAAGTTCGAGGTCATTGAAAAGCCGAACGACTGGACTAAGGAAGTTAAAAAGAGCGAGTCCGCAAATGAAACTCAGCAGCAGAGATATGACTATTGGGTGGCGTTCCAGGATTACGCTTTCCAGAACGCACAGTTTGCAAAGAACTTCAATCGCCGCAAGCCGTCTATGGATCATTGGATGAACTTCAGCGTGGGTTCTTCTGCCTGCCACATCGCCGTATCACAAATTCAAAAACGGAACGAACTGGATGTGGAACTGTATATCAGCGAGGATAAAGAGCTGTTCCACTCTCTATTTGATAATAAGGATGCCATTGAATCCGATGCCGGTCTGACCTTTGACTGGCGGGAACTGCCGGAGCGCAAGGCAAGCCGCATCGTTATCGAGAAGGGCGTAACCTTCGGCGATAAAAACCAATGGAACGCACAGTTTGACTGGATAATCGAGGTCATGCTCAAAATGAAGAAGGCTTTCAAAAAATTCATATAGTGACAGGGGGACAATCCTATGCAGCACGAATGCAGGATAACAGTTCTGGAAACAAAGGTATTCCCGGAACTGCAGGAGAAATATCTGGCTGATCCAAAGTCAGGACCGTGTCCCTGCTTTAAGGCAGGCGATACATTTTTATTAAAGAGAACACCACAGCAGGATGATTTTTACCATCTGATGAATGGCAAGTTCTGCGGTGAAGCATGGGATGCAGTGAGCCGATATGTCTATACCGCTTTGCAGGGCGGTTCCATCATGCATGGCTGGACAAATGACGAGCGCATGATGATTACCTGCTGCAATGATGGGACAAGACCTGTCATATTCAAAATAGAAAGAATCGACATCCCGGAGAGTGAAGAAGAAAGGCTGTGGCTGGAGACACAAAATTTCAAGAACACGGCAGAGGATGCTTATATCGGATAATGAAACAGAATTTGTAGGAGAATAGGAACATGGACAGAAAAGAAAAGAACGCAAGAAAAGCAAAATTAAGTGAATATGTAAATTTGGGAAATGGGCGTTTCAAGGATTACGAAATTGAAGAACTGGAGTCGTTGGTTGAGAATCGTAACGAACTTGACGGAACGACAAGAACATACCGGTCTTCATATAAAGCGTTTGATTCTGAGGATACCTATCGTGTGGAGGAAGAGGATACTTACACTTTCCACGGCGATGACGGTGGAATACATATTAAACGGGATTTTGAAAGGCATTGGGATGATGGTCAAGATGATGTTTCACACGAAGAGTATGATACCGCACGAGATATTTTAAACTTGGCATCAAAGCTGTTTAAGAAAAAAGGCAGGTAGTATTTAACAGCTATTAACTGTTGCGCTTTTCAATCTAAAATCTACGTGAAGGAGGTGCCGCCGATGTACGTACAAACAGCGATAAAATGGAATCCTATACGCCGTAACGGTGCAACCGACATCGTTATGAGGGGTGTGCAAAAATGCACAAGGGGGTGTTCATCGTTAAGGGATAGAAAAAGGCTGTCGTTATGTTGTATCAAATTAGACACGGCAACAGACCCCTGTTGCGGTTCGGGTGGTATGTTTGTGCAGTCCATCAAGTTCGTAGAAGCACATAGCGGTAATAAAAAGAAAGTGTCTATTTACGGTCAGGAATACACAAATACCACTTTCAAACTGGCAAAAATGAATTTGGCTATCCGTGGTATTTCTGCAAATCTTGGAGAGATGGCAGCCAATACATTTACCAATGACCAGCACAAAGACCTTAAAGCAGATTTCATTATGGCAAACCCGCCTTTCAATCAGAAACAGTGGAGAGCCGAAAATGAGTTTGTAGACGACCCTCGTTGGAATGGTTATGAAGTCCCGCCGACAAGCAACGCAAACTATGGTTGGATACTGAATATTGTTTCCAAACTTTCACAAAACGGTGTGGCAGGTTTCCTGCTTGCCAATGGTGCATTATCCGATGACGGTACAGAGTTGAAAATCAGACAGCAGCTTATAGAAAATCACTTGGTAGAAGCGATTATTATTCTTCCGAGAAACCTTTTCTATACCACTGACATCAGCGTTACCCTTTGGGTACTCAATAAGAATAAAAAAGCTCGTGTTGTGGAACAGAACGGAAAGCTCAAACGCTATCGTAACCGAGAAGATGAAATACTCTTTATGGATTTACGACAGATGGGCAGTCCTTATGAGAAAAAGTATATTGAATTGACAGAGGAGGATAGGGCAAAGGTTACAAGCGTATATCATAACTGGCAACAGGAAGGCTATGAGGAAACTTACGAGAATGTGCCGGAATTTTGCTATTCTGCTTCTTTTGATGAAGTAAAGGAAAAAGGATTTACTCTTGTACCGAGCAGATATATTGAGTTTGTCAACCGTGATGAGAATATCGACTTTGATACAAAAATGAAGTCATTGCAGGGAGAACTCAAAGAACTTCTTGTTCAAGAGGAAAAATCCAAAGCAGATTTGCTTGCTGTATTTAAGGAGTTGGGATATGAAATCGAATTATGATATTTTAGGAAACCATATCCGACTGATTGATACTCGGAACAGAGAAAGCATAACGGACAGAGTTTTGGGAATTAACATAGACAAGTTCTTTATGCCGTCGGTTGCAAATGTCATTGGTACGGATTTGAGTAAATATAAACTGATAACAAAAGGAAAGTTTGCGTGTAATCCAATGCACGTCGGTCGTGATGAACGACTTCCGGTTGCATTGTATGATGAAGAAGAACCTGCTATTGTTTCTCCGGCATATTTTATGTTTGAGGTAGTAGATAACAGCATTTTGAATGAAGATTATCTGATGATGTGGTTTCGAAGACCGGAATTTGACCGTATTTGTTGGTTACATACTGACGGAAGTGTTCGTGGTGGGATTACTTGGGACGATATTTGCAGACTGGAATTGCCTATCCCACCTATTGAAAAACAGCTTGAAATAGTGAACAGTTATAAGGCGATTACGGAGAGAATTGATTTAAAGAGGAAGATAAATGATAATTTAGTTGCTTGATAATGTAGCAGTAATCGTTTCCTGAAGTTGTTTTAGAAACTGAATTTCCTCAGTTGCTTCTTTCATTTGCTCAAGAACTAATTTACCAACCTTATTGAATGCCGCCAGCTTTTCTTTTGAGGGAGTCATTAACGGAAAAGAAGCTAATTCCTCTCCTGAAACTCTTTGGCGACCACTTGAACCGTTCATAAATTGTAATGCAAAGGTTACAAATTTTGAGTTTCTAATGAGAAAATAGTAAAAGCAAGATGGAATATCATCTTTAGAAGCAAAAACAATATATTCGGTTGAGCCAAAAGCAACTTCTCCCTCATTAAGAATATTTATATATGCAGCTTTACCATTTTCAAGACACGGTGTAATACGTGCAATTAAAGTATCTCCATTTATAAATCGGACACCACCGTTATATGGCTTAATTGTATCTCCAGTAGGTATGCAACCACTTGTTGGTAATGTTGACATATCAAAACAACGGGCTTCAACACCCCTAGAAAGAGGTCGAGAAGGATTAACCAGTGCAATATCAGCCAATGTACAATCCGTATCATCACAAGAAAAGAATAAATTATCGAAGTACGCTTGAGCAGTTGCTTCTAAATTATCATTTAGAACATTGAAAGGAGAAAATAATATGAAAATAGATAACGAGAATATTTTTTTGCAAAAATTAAGAAACGGCATAAATTTATTTTTAGGTGCTGGTTTTTCCTTATTGTCATCCCCTTCAGGAAAGGAATTACCAAAAACTTCTGAACTGTTAAACGAAATTTGCGAAAAATTCTCTATAAATAAGTCATATTCGAATGACATCGAAAAAGTAGCATCAGTATTAAAGAGAAATAATAGTGCAGATTTTCAAATCTATCTTCGAGAAAAATATAGGGTCGATGATTATAATCCATTATATGATGCTATAAATATGATGAGTATTAGTAATATTATTACTACAAATATTGATAACTTGATCCCTTCAATAATCGACAAAAGTCAACGATATTATTTATCTAATGTTACTTATTATGGTCCTACAAAAAAGGATGGACAATCAATCAATTATGTTCCACTTCATGGGGATGTTTTACTCCCAGAAAGTGATTTGGTGTTCGGAAAATTTGAACTATCTTCAATTGACGACCAAAACAAAGGGCTGTTTTCAATGATGTATGGTGAATTATTAAAATATCCTACATTGTTTTGGGGATATGCTTTTCACGATGGTTCAGTAAATAAAGTTCTTGATTATGTTTTGAAAGAGAGTAAGCAAGAAATATGGGTGCAATTAATGCCTGGGGATTCAAATATTGAGTATTTTAGAGATTTAGGTGTTAATATAATTATTTCGAGTACTGAAGATTTGTTGAAATATATCAACTGTAAATTGGCTAGTAACTTGTCTTGTGAAAACAATACTGATAAATTAGATAATTCGTTTTGGAAAAACTACTGCATTCCAACACTTAATAGCAAATCTGTATTAGTTGAACCAGATACCGCTTTTTATGAAAATGGAAAAACTAGTTGGTATTTTACTTTGTCAGAAGTGGCATATATGACATCTTGGGTAAATCAAGTTATAAATACGTCACTAGAACCTGAGAACAAAAATGTCATAATAGTTGGATTGCCGTTTAGCGGAAAAACAACACTGTTAATGCAAGTGGCATGCAAATTTGGCTCGCAGGTTTATTATGTAGATGATTTATCAGAAGCGAAAGCGAAACTTATTTGTAATAATTGTGATTCTAAAAATAATGTGACAATTTTAATTGATAATTGTGCAGAAGATATTCGGGCATACAAAGTACTTGCTGATTGTCCTAATATACGAACAATTGCTACAAGTGATGATTTCTTATTTGAATCATCCAGTCATTTGTTAGAGGAAACCAAATATAAAAAAATACTTATAGATGATATTTCAAAACCTGAAGCAAAACGTATATTTGATCAAATTCCATCAAGTATAAAAAAAGAAAATTTTATATATAAAAATAAAGATAGTGATAAATATTCATTCTTCGAACTAATGTCTAACAATATAAAAAACATAATAACAGAGAAAAAAATAAGCGATATGTTAGAAAGAGTGAAAACAGCAAATGTTGATGCTTTTGAATTAATACTTTTAACGGCATATTTATCTGTTTATCGTTCTGCTTTAACAACAGATATAATTATCAAGTATTTCAACGACTCGGAATACCAAAGCATAAAACAACGAATTATAGTTGTAAATACTTATGTTTCCGAACTTATAGAAGAGGATTTAGTAGATCAGGATTATTATTTTTTACGCACAGCATTATTTGCTAAAATAGCTCATGAAGTTGCATTAAAAAAATATACTGAAGATTATGGAAAAATTGTATTACAGTTTTTAGAAAAAGTTCAACCAAATTTCATATATAAATATTATGTGTTTAAAAGGAAGGCTTATGATTCAAATTTTTTCTATAGATTATTTGGAACTAATGCAGATCAAGTTTATAAAATAGTTTATATTAATGATCCGAGTGCATACACCTTACAACAATGGGCTCTATACAAAATGAGATGTAGTCGATATGAAGAAGCGTTTATAGATATAAATAAAGCACTAAACTTACTACCTAATAATCTCAGTTTGAAAAACTCTAGGGCAATAATTTTGTTTGAAGCTAATAAAAACAAGAATTATTCAGAAGCTAAGCCATATTTAAAGGAATCAATGGACATTCTTTCAAGTTGTTATAATTGTGATAAACGTAAGGAATATCACTTAAGTAAATATCAAGAATTTGCTATTTACTTAAAAACAAAATATGGTGATGATAGTTATATTCATTCAGCAATTGAGTGGGCTCAAAAATTATATGATGATGAAAATACACGTAATGTGCGAGTGAAGAGGTGGCTTAATAATCTGAAAAAATACAGTTCTTAATTTATGCTACATTATTTTTTATTGCTATTAAAAAGGAGTGAATGCAATGGCAAATTTTAACGAACACGCATTGGAAATGTCGATAATGGAGTTGTTCAAAGACGAGGAATACACCTATGTCAGCGGCGACCAGATACACAGAGAAAGGACGGAGGTTCTGCTTACGGACGACCTGAAGCAATACCTCTATAATCACTATGCGAAAGACGGTATCACACCGAGTGAGGTGGATAGTGTCATTCTAATGTTGCGTAATATTTCCGGTACGATTTATGAAGCAAATAAGGCTGTATTTAAGTTGCTCTGCGATGGCTTTATTCTTAACCGTGAGGACAGAACGCAGAAAGACCTCTATATTGAACTTATTGATTTCGACACTCCCGAAAACAATATTTTCAAAGCAGTTAATCAGTTTGAAATTGAAGGCGTAAATAATCAGTTGCGTATTCCTGATGGCATTGTGTTTGTAAATGGTATTCCTGTTGTTGTTCTTGAATTTAAGAGTGCGGTACAAGAAAATACGACTATAATGGACGCATATAAGCAGCTTACAATCCGTTACCGTAGAGATATTCCGGAGATTTTCAAATACAATGCGTTTGTTGTTATCAGTGACGGAGCAAATAATAAATACGGTTCTTTCTTCAGCCCGTATGATTTCTTCTATGCGTGGAGAAAGATAAACTCGGACGATAAAGAACTGGACGGTATCAATTCTCTTGTAACAATGATAAAGGGACTTTTCCGAAAAGACCGTTTACTTGAAGTTATCAAAGATTTTATTTATTTTCCGGATAACTCAGATAAGGACTTGAAGATAGTGTGCCGCTATCCGCAGTTCTTTGCGGCAAATAAATTGTATGAGAATATCAAGGCTCATCTTCGCCCTGAAGGAGATGGTAAAGGTGGTACATACTTCGGAGCAACAGGGTGCGGCAAGAGTTATACAATGCTTTTCCTTACCCGTATGCTGATGAAAAGCAAATACTTTTCTTCTCCGACCATTCTCATTATTACGGACAGAACAGACCTTGACGACCAGCTTTCCAAGCAGTTTGTCGGTTCAAAGAAGTATATCGGAGATGAAACTGTTGTAAGTATTGAGTCCCGTGAGAAACTTCGTGAGGAGTTGCAGGGGCGAGAGAGTGGTGGTGTTTATTTGACTACCATTCAGAAATTTACAGAGGATTTACAACTTCTTACGGATAGAACGAATGTTATTTGTATTTCTGATGAAGCACACAGAAGCCAAATCAATCTTGACCAAAAGGTTAAGATTACAGAGTCCGGCGTTCAGAAAACCTATGGCTTTGCCAAGTATCTGCACGACTCTTTACCAAATGCAACTTATGTAGGATTTACCGGAACTCCGGTTGATGGAACAATCGAAGTCTTTGGTGGTGTTGTAGACGCATATACAATGACGGAAGCTGTTAAGGACGGTATTACGGTTAATCTTGTTTACGATGGTCGTGCAGCTAAAGTTATGCTCAATCAGGACAAGGTAAGACAGATTGAAGAATACTATGCTCAGTGTGAGCTTGAGGGAGCGAATGAACATCAAGTAGAAGAAAGCCAGAAAGCAGTCGCCAAAATGGAAGTTATTATTGGCGACCCTGACAGACTTCGTGCTGTTGCGGAGGACTTTATCAAGCATTATGAAACCCGTGTGGCAGAAGGTGCAACCGTAGCAGGCAAAGCAATGTTTGTATGTTCCAACCGAAATATAGCATACGATTTCTATAAGATAGTAAAGGAACTCAGACCGGAATGGACAGAAAAGAAAATTTGTGATGACGGTGTTGTTCTGAGTGAAAAAGATAAAAATGAGTTGAAGCCAATGGAAAAAATCAAATTGGTTATGACTCGTAATAAAGATGATGAAAAAGACCTCTTTGATATGCTTGGCACAAAAGAGGACAGAAAAGAATTTGACCGTCAGTTCAAAAATCCGAAATCAAACTTTAAGATTGCCATTGTTGTAGATATGTGGCTGACTGGTTTTGATGTGCCGGAGCTTGATACGATTTATATTGATAAGCCTATTCAGCAGCATACCCTTATTCAGACGATTCCCCGTGTAAATCGTGTATGCGAGGGCAAAGATAAAGGTTTGATTGTTGACTATATAGGTATCAAGAAAAATATGAATACCGCCCTCAAGAAATATACGAATTTTGAGAGCGAAGAATTTGAAGGTGTGGAGCAGTCTGTCACGATTGTAAAAGACCAGTTAGAGGTTCTTGGTCAGATGTTCCATAACTTTAACAGCAGTGATTTCTTCAATGGTTCGCCTACCGAACAGCTTGCCTGCCTGAACCGTGGAGTTGAGTATGTGCAGTTGTCTGAAGAACTGGAAAGAAGATTTATGGCAGCAGTCAAGAGAATGAAACAGGCATTTAACCTTTGTAGTTCAAGCGAGAAATTCTCTGATGAAGATAAGGATTATATTCATTTTTATTGTGCTGTCCGTTCTATCCTTTTCAAGTTGACAAAGGGCGACGCACCGGATATTGAGCAGATGAACGCTCGTGTTCGTAAAATGCTTGAGGGGGCAATTCAGTCCGATGGCATTGAAGAATTATTTGAAACCGGAAAGCATATATCAGTTGATATTTTCAGCGATGAGTATATGGATAAGATAAATGCTATTCAGTTGCCGAATACGAAAATTAAGATACTTCAAAGACTTCTTTCTCAGGCAATCGACGAGTTTAAGAAAGTCAATAAAATTATGGGCGTGGAATTTGCAGACAGACTCAAAAAGGTTGTTGATGAGTATAATAACCGTCGTCGTGATGAAGCGTATGCCAACGAAGTCCTTGATGATGTTGCCGAGCAGCTTGCACAGTTGTTGTCTGAACTGAAAACAGAAAAGAACTCATTCAAGAATATGGGTATAGATTATGAAGAAAAGGCTTTCTTTGATATTTTGAAAGCAGTTGCCAAGAAGTATGAGTTTGAATATCCGGACGATAAAATGATTGAATTATCCAAGAGGATAAAGCTGATTGTTGATGATAAGTCACGCTATACCGATTGGTCTGCCCGTGATGATATTAAGGCAAATCTGCAAGTGGATTTAATACTGCTGCTTGATGAGTTCGGCTATCCGCCGGTAACCATTGATGATGTTTACAAGGAAGTTCTTGAACAGGCAGAGAATTTTAAGAAGTATGCACAGTAAAGGAGGCGTAAACTCTATAATGTTTTACGACGATTTAAATAGTGAAGAACAAGTATCCTACCTTATGAAGCCGATTCTTCAAGTCCTTCAGGAGGCTGGTGGACAGTTAGAGCGTTCAGAGATTAGAGATAGAATTAGTGAATTAGATGAGCATATTGCTGAATTTGAACAGAAACTTTATACATCCAATAAGACAGGAAATCAGTATAAGAAGTTTGATTTTAAATTTAATTTTGCAATAAAAGAGCTTAGCTATGTTGGGCTTATATCCTATGCGAAATATAACCCGAGAATTACACTTACTCAAGATGGAGCAAACATTAACTTGGCTGAATTTGATGTTAAGGCGGAAGTGAGGGATAAGGCACGAAGCTATTGGGAAGAACACTCTAACAAGAATAAATCGAAAAGTAATTCAGTTTCTGCTACAGAGGTCGAGGATGATGAAAATGAATCTACGGATGATGGATTATTGGATGATTTTAAAGTGAAGCTGCAAAGTGCTATTGCCAATATGTCTCCGGCAAAGTTTGAACAGTTTTCAAGGGCACTCCTTACGAAAATGGGAGTGGAGTTTACCAATAAGGGCGTTCAGGTCTCAAATGATGGCGGAATTGATGGTTATGGATACCATATAGATGCAGATGATTTTAGAACGACCAGAGTAGTTATTCAATGCAAACGATTTAACACGAACCCTGTAAGTGAGCCGGATATAAATCAGTTTCTTGGAGCGATGAATAAGTATCAAGCTGATTACGGAGTTTTTATTACAAACAGCAGATTTACAAACAAGGCACGAGAAGCAGCAAGAGAAGGAACGCCAATAACATTAATTGACGGAAATGATTTAATCAGGCTGGTTATTAAATATGAGCTGTATATAACACCAGTTACCACATATGTATTGGAAGATTTCTATTCTGAGGAATGAAATTAAATTCGACAGAGTTTATGCAAAGTAATTGACGCAGTGCATTCGCAAAATTTACAAGGACTGTTATAGAAATTAACTAATCTTGAAATAAATTTAAAGAATTATAAATCATTTTGAATGAGGATAAGGAGTGGGAAAGATGGCTAATGAAGAAAAGGAGTTGTTTAAATTCTTAAACAATCCAAAGTACAGAGAGAAGGTAATTGCTCGTATTCATAAGGAAAAAGACAATGAATACAACATGCGAATTAAACAGATTGAGTCTGAAAGAGATAAGCTTGCTAAAAACAGAGTTAATGAAATTTCCAGAATTTCTAATGCTCGTTGGGAGAAATTGTGTGGTGGCAAATTATTTGTCAACAGGACAGAAGGGAAAATCCGCATTAACAATACAGAGCATTTATTTTCCAGCATACAAGGTGCTGATTTAAATATGATGAGCGGTTGTCGAATCGTGACAACTGATAATTCAAAGTCAAAATCCAAGAAACACGCTTCACTTGGTGGAGCTGTTGTCGGTGGTGTGGTTGCGGGACCTATAGGAGCAGTTGTAGGCGGCTCTGCACTTGGAAAAACTAAAACGAAAACAACCGGTTCATCGGTATCAAATCAGATTCCTACCTGCACTCACCTTGGAGTAATGGTTAATATCAATGGATTTGTATCTGAGGTTGTGTTTATATCTTCTCAGGTTGACCAGTCCAGTATGACATTTTCCAGAGCACAAAGTGACGCTCAGAATTTCATATCGCAACTGGGAGCATTGGCAAGAATACCTGTTCCGGCTTCGTTCTTAAGACCTGAGGAAGAGTCGTCAGTAAAAGCTATTGATTTGCAGATTGCTAATAAACAGCAGGAATTACAGGCTGCTATTGCAGATACTCCGGTTTATGCGTTGCCTGATATATATAGGACAGAAGAAAATAAGGACATGTCTGATGAAGAGTACCTCCAATATCTAAAGAGTACAGATGAGCAGCGTGCGGCGGAGAAAGAGGCAAATGAAGCTGCTTTTAAGCAGGAACAAGCCGAGAAAAAGGCTGCTGAGAAAGCAAGACGAAGCGAGGAAAAAGAAGCTAAACATCGTGAAATGGCTCAGAAGTTTGCGGATGGCAACTATGGAGAAAAGGCAAAGACTGCTGGCGGAATAATCGGAAAGGTCATCTTTTGGATTGCATCTGTATTTTGCTTACTCTTTGCAATTGTATCGTTCACAACCAGTGGAGGAATATTAAGCGGTATTTTGTTTATCTTAACTGCTGTATCTGTTAATCCATTATTGACCGGATATATCAAGAAGACCGGAAAAAATATTCCACTGTGGGGTTTTATCGTTGTTTTAATTGTGGGATTTTTTGCCGGAGTATTAACATTCCCTACTGCATAGAGGATTTATCTTTTGCTAATGCTTGATATTTGAGCATATCTTATAGCCAGAGAATCTCAGAAAGGAGGCGTACAAGATGTCAAACCAGCGAACTTACATAGCCATCGACTTAAAATCTTTCTACGCCTCCGTTGAGTGCAAAGAAAGAAACCGTGACCCGCTAACCACCAATCTTGTGGTGGCGGATGCCAGCCGAACTGAGAAGACTATCTGCCTTGCAGTATCTCCATCCCTGAAAAGCTACGGGATACCCGGAAGAGCAAGGCTATTTGAGGTAATCCAGAAAGTAAATGCAGCCAATGCTTCACGAAGATGGAAAGCACCGAACAGGACATTTACCGGTGCTTCCGATGACAGCACAGAATTAAAAGCAAATCCTGCACTGGAGATTGACTATATCGTCGCTCCACCGCAGATGGCACTTTATATGGAGTACAGCACAAGGATTTACAGCGTGTATCTGAAGTACATCGCTCCTGAGGATATTTTCCCGTATTCCATCGACGAGGTTTTTATCGACGCTACAAACTACCTAAAAACATATAAAATGACAGGCAGAGAGCTTGCTATGACGATGATTCAGGATGTTCTAAAGACGACAGGAATTACGGCAACCGCAGGCATTGGAACTAATATGTATCTTTGCAAGATTGCTATGGATATCGTGGCAAAGCATATCGAGCCTGATAAAGACGGTGTGCGAATTGCCGAGCTTGATGAGATGAGCTATCGCAGAAAACTTTGGAATCACAGACCGATTACAGACTTTTGGCGAGTGGGCAGAGGTTATGTGAAGAAGCTTGAAGAACACGGACTTTATACTATGGGAGATGTTGCTAGGTGCTCTATCGGGAAGCCGAATGAACTCTATAACGAGGAACTCCTTTATAAGCTGTTTGGTGTAAATGCAGAGCTTTTAATCGACCACGCTTGGGGTTATGAGCCTTGTACTATGGAGCTTGTCAAAGCATACAAGCCTGAGACAAACAGCGTAAGCTCAGGACAGGTGCTCCACTGCCCTTATGATTTTGATAAGGCAAGGTTGATTGTAAAAGAAATGACCGACCAGATGGTACTGGACTTGGTGGATAAAGGGCTTGTAACTGACCAAATCGTGCTTACTGTCGGCTATGATATAGAAAATCTTACAGACCCGAACAGAAGCAGAAATTACAAAGGTGCGGTAACGATTGACCGCTATGGAAGAAAAGTTCCAAAGCACGCTCACGGAACAGCTAACTTAAAAAGGCAGACCTCTTCCACAAAGCTCATAACCGAAGCAGCTATGGAACTCTACGACAGAATTGTAGATAAGAATCTGCTTGTCAGACGAATTAACATCACTGCTAATAAGCTTGTTGATGAAAAGTCCGCAAGCGAAAGCGTCACATATGAGCAGCTTGACCTCTTTACCGATTACAAGGCTAAGGAAGAGGAAAATGCGAAAGAGGAAGAATCATTGGAGCGTGAGAAGCGTATGCAGAAGGCAATGCTTAATATCAAGAAGAAATTTGGAAAGAACGCTATCCTCAAGGGAATGAACCTTGAAGAGGGAGCGACAGCCAAAGACCGCAATGAGCAGATAGGCGGACATAAGGCGTAGTAGGATGCTGAATTTAGGAGATGAGGATATGAAGTACAAAGTAAAGATAACCATATTAAAATCCGAAATGGATAAAGAGCTTGTGGAGAAATATGCCATTCCTAACTTTGAAGCCTGTCCATTTCACAAGGCAGGGCAAGTCTATATCAGTGACGGAGAGAATAAGCCGGAAGGGTTGTGTGAGTATGCTTGGAAGCCGATTCAGGAAATGGTGAAGTTACTGTCGGATGGAGAACTGCTACAGCCAAGCGGAACTTGGATGAGAGATGATGACAAGGGAGTATTTTCATGTGTGGATGGTCTTCGTCCGGTCATTATGCTGATAGAGAGAATGTAGAAAACCAGAAATCGAGGTGGGCAATATGAATATTTGTGTATACGGTTCGGCTGATGTGCCGAGTGAAAAATGCCTGCAAGCCGCAAAAGCACTCGGAAGATATATAGGAAAGAATGGTCATACGCTTGTGTTTGGTGGATTTGGCGATGGCTTGCTTG
>CAVBYX010000053.1:0-8514 GCA_963599905.1 Acutalibacteraceae bacterium | reverse complement strand
GCGACAGCGGAAGCATAGGTGATTCGGATAATCGGGACGAAAAGCCTGAAGTGACTTATTGCGTAAAAACTTTAAAGCGTGGCTGGCTGCCGACTGTAAAAGATTTGGAAGATTATGCAGGTGTGTCGGGTGACAAGATTGTTGCGTTTGCCGTAAAGGTGAGTAAAGGCAGTGTTTGGTATCAGGCGCATGTAAAAGGCGGCAGTTGGCTGCAAAAAGTTACAGGATTCTCGACAACTGACACAAATAAGTATGCCGGCAACGGTCAGGAGATTGACGCGGTGCGAATCTATTACGAAACACCGAGCAATATGCTGAATAACAACAACGTTTACAAAGCAAAATACAGGACGAGCCAAGTGGGGGCGGACTATTACAGCTGGCAGTACGACGACGAAAAATCGAACGGTCAGGACGGTTATGCAGGCTCTTTCGGCAAATCTATGGATAAATTGCAAATTACTCTTGACAGATAAATATAAGAAAAGCTCTCAGCCTTTAATAGCCGAGAACTTTTCAGGTTAGCTTAAATAATTAATAATTTTCGTGTCATCTTCGTGTCATCTAATGCATTAGATATTTATAATTTTATATTAAAAAAATCTAATTTTTATTAATTAGATATGATGTAAAAACGCAGCAGACAAGCCGTTTCAAGTTACTTTGGCTTATCTGCTGCGTTTAAATTTTGGCGGAGAGAAGGGGATTCGAACCCCTGGTACGGTGATTACCGTACACATGATTTCCAATCATGCTCCTTCGGCCAGCTCGGACATCTCTCCAAACACTGTTGTTTATTATAACAAATCAAATTGCAAAAATCAAGTGTTAATTTTAAGTAATTATTATTGTTTTTAAAAGTATGTTGATAAACTGTATAATAAGCAAAGTATTACTTTCCGATATAATCTTTGTCGAGTATAATACGGCTCAACAGTTGAAATTTTTATACAAAATCTGTATAATAAAATATGTTTAATAAATCTAAAGAATGAAGGGATATAATGAATTCGTCTGTAAACGATTTTTTCGGTTATGTAAAAAATAAAAAGGTAGCCTTTATCGGAATCGGAACGAGCAATCTTCCTCTTATAAAAATGTTTTCCGATAAGGGAGCAGATGTTATTGCCTGTGATAAAAAAGATTTTAATTCTCTCGGTGAAAACGGAATTAAAGCCGAAGAGTACGGTGCCAAGCTTGTTTTGGGTGAAAACTATCTTTCAAATATCGACGCAGATATTGTTTTCAGAAGCCCGGGCACTCCGTTTTATAAAGATGAGCTTGTATCTTTGCGGAAAAACGGTGTTGTGCTTACTTCTGAAATGGAAGTTTTCTTTGACTTGTGTCCCTGCAAAGTTATTGCGGTTACGGGTTCTGACGGAAAAACCACAACCACTACAATTATATCTGAATTTTTAAAGGCAAGCGGACAAAAGGTACATCTCGGAGGTAATATAGGTAAACCGCTTTTGCCCGAGATTGAATCCGTTAAACCAACCGATTACGCAGTGGTTGAACTTTCAAGTTTTCAGCTCATATCAATGCGCCGCAGTCCCGATGTTGCAGTAGTAACAAATCTTGCACCGAATCATCTTGACATTCATAAGGATATGCAGGAATATATTGATGCCAAAGAGAACATTATTTTGCATCAGTCTGCATTTTCTAAGGCTGTGTTGAATCTTGACAATGATATAACCAACGGTTTTTCAAATGATGTCAGAGGCAGTCTTACAAAATTCAGTGTAAAAGAAAAGTTGTACAATGGTGCATATCTTGACGGAATAACAATTTGTTACAGCGATTACGGTAAGGTTACTCAAATTATGGATATTAAGGATATAAAGATTCCGGGAATGCATAATGTCGAGAACTATCTTGCCGCTATTTCTGCCGTTTGGGGAACAGTAGATACAGAAACTATCGTAAAGGTTGCCAAAACATTCGGCGGTGTTGAACACAGAGCAGAATTTGTGCGTGAATATAACGGTGTTAAATATTACAACGACTCGATAGCTTCAAGTCCGACAAGAACAGCTCTCGGCACATTGTCACTGTATGATGAAAAAATAATTATTATAGCTGGCGGTTATGATAAGCACATACCGTATGAACCGCTTGGCCCGGTTATAAACGATAAAGTTAAAGTCCTTATATTGCTTGGCGACACTGCGCCAAAGATTGAAGAAGCTGTTAAAAAAGCGGATAATTATGATGAAAATGCAATAAAAATAATTAATGTAAACAATATGGAAGAAGCCGTAAATGCTGCGGTTAAAAATTCCGAATCAGACGACATTGTTTCATTGTCGCCCGCAAGTGCGAGCTTTGGATTATACAAGAATTTTGAAGAAAGAGGAAATCACTTTAAATCAATTGTAAACGGTTTAAAGTAAAATAAATATGGATATTAAAAATCTGATTTTTGAACTGTGTTCATCGGGCGGCGTTTCCGGAAGCGAAGAGCCTGCAATAGAAATCGCAAAAAAGTATCTCAATAATTTTGCGGAAGTATCAACCGACCGTAACGGAAATCTTTACGCCGTATTAGGAAACAAAGACTCGGATAAAACCATACTTCTTGACGCACATATTGATCGCATAGGTTTTATGGTAACAGATATCAACAGCAACGGTTTTATAAAGGTTGATAAATGCGGGGGAGTTGACGTCAGAGTTTTGCAGGACAGCGAACTTGTTTTACAAAAAAACAATAACATAACAGGAATCGTTTGTTGCCTTCCTCCTCATCTCAGCGACGGAAAGGAAGATAAGGCAACACCAATCGGCAAAACTTGGGTTGATTTTGGTATGCCGTACGACGAGGTAAAAAAACATATCAAAATCGGAGATGTTCTTACTTATCGGTCTGTGCCGAAAGAGCTTCTGAACGGCAGAATTGCCGCCCCTGCACTTGATAACAGATGCGGAGTGGCTGCATTGATACGCTGTGCTGAAATTTTAAATGATTGCGACAATCTAAAATACAGGGTTATCGTTTTGCTCAGCTCACAGGAGGAAACCTTCGGAAGCGGTGCAAAAACAGGCGCATATAAAGCAGACGCAGACGAAGCAATATCTGTTGATGTAAGTTTTGCTTCACAGCCTGATATTTCCGGTCAATATTCAAAAATTGAGCTTGCAAAGGGGCCTATGATTTGTATTTCTCCTATTCTGAACAGGGAAATGTCAAACAAATTGATTAGCGTAGCTTCGGATAATAAAATACCTTATCAAACAGAACCGATATCAGGTTTAACAGGTACAAACGCAGACTGCATATCGGTTACAAAGGGCGGAGTAAAAACCTCGGTTGTGTCTGTTCCGCAAAGATATATGCATACCACAAATGAAGTAATAGATATTGAGGATGTTGAAAACACCTCAAAGCTGATTACCGAGTATATTAAGTGCGGAGGTGCGTTTGATGATTGATTATGAACTGTTAAAAAGACTTTGTACCGCCAACGGTATCTCAGGTGATGAAAAAAGCGTGAGAAGTATAATACTTGATGAAATTAAACAGTATGCCGACGATATAAAAATTGACAATCTTGGCAACATTCTCGTTCATAAATCAGGAAAATCAAAGCCGATGTCCAGACTTATGCTTTCGGCACATATGGATGAAGTCGGACTCATGGTTACAGATATAACCTCAGACGGTTTTATTAAATTTGATGAGGTCGGCGGAATTGACAGGCGCATTTTGCCCGGAAAGTCTGTGACTGTCGGAAAGAAAAAAATCAACGGAGTAATCGGAGTAAAACCGATACACCTTTGCAAAGGCGATGAAAGCACTGAAATTCCAAAATTGTCGGATATGTATATTGACATCGGCGCAAACAGCAAAGAGAATGTGCTTGAGTATGTAAGTTACGGCGACAGCATTAATTTTGCCTCTTCTTATTCCGAAAATAATTATGTAATAAAATCAAAGGCAATTGACGACAGGTTCGGCTGCTTGGTGTTGATTGACCTTATAAAGAGCAACCTTGAGTATGATATGGATTTTGCCTTTGTTGTGCAGGAGGAAGTTGGACTCAGGGGAGCCAAAGTTGCCGCATATTCAACAGACCCGCAATATGCAATAGTTATTGAAACTACCACCGCAGCCGATATTCCGGGAGCGGACGAAACAGGAAGCGTTTGCACACTCGGACAGGGTGCGGTAATTTCGGTTATGGACAGGCGTACGATTTACGACAAAGAAATGGTAGCGCTTGCTTTTGAATGTGCGGATGAAATCGGCGCAAAGGCGCAGTATAAGCGTGCGGTTGCAGGCGGAAATGATTCGGGTGTGATTCATCAGAGCAGAGGAGGAGTGCGAACTCTCGCAATTTCTCTGCCGTGCAGGTATCTTCACTCTCCGAACAGCATTGCCGATAAATCCGACTGTGAAAGCATTTTAAAACTTGCACAAAAGATGTCATTGCTCATAGCATCGGGAAAATTAAACGTTAAGGAGAATTTTTAATGATTGTTTCTGCAAATGAAGCAAGTGATTTTCTAAAATCAATAACAGGACTTTCGGATTGTGACCCGTTTGCCTGCCGAATAATTTCGCTTTATAACAGTTATAATCCCGAACTTGCGTTTGTGGACTACTGGATGACGGCTGACGATGTCAGCGGTAAGTGTACGGGTGCAATTGCAAGAAACGGAAGCAATTTTATTCTGTTCTTAACGGATAACAGCGACTTGGATGAAATATCTTCTTTTATGCGTGTCGCTGGTGCAACGGGCGCAATTTGTAACGGAAAATACGACCTTAAGATTTTTGGCGGAAAATGTGTTACCGGCTCTGTTCTTGTAAGAAGAAAACCGTTTGAGAATTTGAACGACAATCTTAAAATTGCCACTCCTGAAATTAAAGACGCATACGATTTAATTGTAAAATGTGCCGATGAAAATTTCACACCGCCGCCGTTTGAAAATTTTTATGTTGACATAAATCACAAGCTTCGACACAACACCATGAGAATGTACGGTGTTTTTGAAAACGAATCTCCTGTTGCAGTTGCAATGACCGTTGCCGAAAGTCACAACGGTGCGGTTTTGGGGGCTGTTGCTTCGTCGCCTGAGCATAGGAGTCGCGGTTACGGTTCAAGTATAGTAAAATACATAACTAACCGTTTGGTAGCTGAAAACAAAGCGGTTTATTTGCACAGAGCCAAAAACGCTAACGTTTCGTTTTATAATAACCTTGGTTTTAAAGAAACGGGAATATGGAAAGAGTATTTTTTTGAAAGGTGATATTTTGAGTTTTTTTGATATAGATAAGAGAGTAATATCCGCTTCGGAAAAAGCTGTGGAGCTTTGCAAAGATAAATTTGCGGAAATTGAAGATATTCAGGAATATAACCAGGTGAAAATGATAAAAGCCTTTCAGAACGCAGGAGTCAGAGAAAGTTTTTTTGCCGCTTCGACAGGTTACGGATATGATGATTTTGGCAGAGACGCACTTGACAGGGTGTATGCTTTTGCATTTGACGCCGAAGACGCTTTGGTAAGACACAGTTTTGCAAGCGGTACACACACACTTACGGTGGCTCTGTTTGGAATTTTGAGACCGAACGACACTATGCTTTGCGTAACGGGAATGCCGTATGACACAATTCAAAGCGCAATCGGAATTGAGGGCAATTATTCGGGGTCGCTTAAGGATTTTGACATTCATTTTGAAATGACCGATTTAAAGTCGGACGGTACGCCCGACTATGAGCAAATCGAAAGGGACATCAAAGAAAAAAAGCCGAAGATGGTTTATATTCAGCGCTCAAGAGGATACTGCCTCAGATCGTCTTTGACATATCGTGAAATCAAAAAAATATGCGATATTTCCAAAAAAGCTTCACCAAATTCTATCATAATGCTTGACAACTGTTACGGAGAGTTTGTTGAAAAGGTTGAACCGATTTCTGTCGGTGTTGATATTATTGCAGGCTCGCTGA
Organism: Acutalibacteraceae bacterium; assembly: GCA_963599905.1. Classification (GTDB taxonomy): domain Bacteria; phylum Bacillota; class Clostridia; order Oscillospirales; family Acutalibacteraceae; genus Ruminococcoides. Next base: position 2,560 of record CAVBYX010000053.1, on the reverse strand, counting down.
TTAAGAACCCGGGCGGAGGAATTGCCCCGACGGGCGGATATATTGCAGGCAGGAAAGACCTTGTTGAGATGTGTTCCTACCGTCTTACAACACCCGGAACCGGTAAAGAAATCGGCGCAACGCTCGGAATCAACCGTGAACTTTTTATGGGTGCATATCATGCACCGCACGTTACGGGCGAAGCATTAAAAACCGCGGTATTTGCTTCTGCTTTATTTGAAATACTCGGTTATGACACCGCACCGAAATACTCCGATAACAGGGGAGACATTATTCAGCTTATTATGCTCGGGAACGAAAAAAGTCTTACAAACTTTTGCAGAGGTATTCAAAGCGGCTCGGCTGTTGACAGCTTTGTCACGCCTGTTGCTTCGGATATGCCCGGATATGAAAGTCAAGTAATTATGGCAGCGGGAGCTTTTACACTCGGTTCGTCAATTGAATTATCAGCCGATGCTCCGCTCAGAGAGCCGTATGCGGTTTGGATGCAGGGCGGACTTAATTTTCACGGCGGAAAATTGGGAATAATGCTTGCAGCCGACAGCATTTTAAAAGCCGAGGGCTGATTCTAATGGGGCGAAGCATAGTGTTGCTTTGATTTAAACAGGTTAATAAAAAGAAAAGAAGAATCTCTTTTAACATCGGGAAAAAGAGATTCTTTGTGTTTGTCGGTTTAAAATTGTAAATTAAGCACTCTTTGTGAAAAAATCGGATTTTATTGATTATTCATAAAGTGTTTTATAATATCCTGACGTGTTACAATACCGATAAATGTTCCCCTGGCATCGGTTACGGGAACGAAGTTTTGTTTAAGTGCGCGGTCGAGAAGCTCGTCCATGGTAACATCAATATTTACGGCAGGGTTAAAGTCCTTACGAATAATATCGCTGACAAAGTGTTTTTCCTGCTCCTTTAGATTATTATTTTGCTTATCAAGAATATAATATAAAAAATCACCTTCGCTGACGGTTCCGATATATTTTCCGTCTTTTGATATTACCGGTATCGCAGTGTAGCTGTGAGCCCGAAGTTTTTCTATTCCTTGTCTTAACGTGTTTTTATCGTAAATATATTTTATTGTATCTTTCGGTTTCAGTAACATTATTACATTCATAATTTACACCTTTGTTCCTTTATGTTTTGCTTTTAAAAAACTTTGAAGCCATATACAACTCGCCGATAAGATAAATTATACCGAATGTAAACAGCAGTGTTTTTACCTGAAGTATTCCGCTTTGAATTATTATCAGTGCGGATGTAATTATAATGGCATATGCAACAAACTTTTTTTCGGTTTTAAAGAACGCAAGCCACAGCAGAACATAAATTACCGACAAAACAGCCGATGAGATTATCCAGTATCTTTTCATATATTCCGAAGTAAAGCCGCTTTCAAGCACACCTATATTTACAAACATTAAAAAGAGGCTGCAATATCTTCCTATTCTGTCTATGTACAGCATAGCCCTGTTGTCAAACACTGCCATATCGTATGTATGGGTTTTTGCATATACAATGTGCGGCACCGTTAAAATGATATTGAACAAAAGTCCGAAAATGTTTATAACGCTAAAAAAATCCATATTTTTCTCCGAAAATAGTTAAAATTTGTGCATATTTAAAGATATGTAGCTTTGACTTTAGTTATTTTAACATATTTTTATTATATTTACAAGTGTATACAGAATCAATCGTCAAAGGTTGAGTATTAGATTACAAATTTGTAGTTGCTTTTTCTTTATCAAAAATGTATTATATATTTATTTAAAACATTTACTTAGGAGAAGGTAAAATTGAGCAAAGATAAGAAAAAATTCAGAATAAGCGGAACGATTATTTTTAACGTTATTGTTGCTGTCCTTTCCATATACCTTTTAGTTTATTTTTTTGTGTCCGACGGCGGAATAATTGACTTGCTTAAGAGCCCTGACAGTTTTAATATTTGGTGGTTGATTGTTGCCGTTTTGGCATATGATTTTAATATATTTATGGATTCAATCGTAACATTGATTTACATAAGAACTCAGTTCAAGAGTTTTAAATTTTCAGAAGCTGTCAAGGTTGCACTTGTCGGAGTATTTTTCGGAGCGGTTACCCCCTCAAACACAGGCGGACAACCTATGCAGCTGTTTTTACTTTCAAAAAAGAAAGTCAGTATAGGATTCGGTTCTGCCTGCCTGACTCAGAAATTTATTGTTTATCAGATAGTTTCAACGGCGTTCAGCATGTTGGCGGTTATTCTCAGATTCAATTATTTGCAGGATGCATTTATTAATATCTGGTCAACGTTGTTTATAATTATAGGTTTTCTGGTACAACTTGCCGTTACTGCTTTGTTTTTGATTGTGTCGTTTTCAAGCAGAATGACTCGCAAGATAATACAGATTGTATATTGGATTATGACTCATATTAAGTTTGTTAAGAATCCCGACCGCAAGAAGGAAAGAATGGAAAAAGAATTTGCCATGTTTCACAAATCAAATAAGGAACTTATGCGTAACACAAAAAGGCTTGTTGCAATCTACATTTGCGTGGCAATTCAGGTTTTAGTTATTTTAGC
>CAVBYX010000052.1:0-8865 GCA_963599905.1 Acutalibacteraceae bacterium | reverse complement strand
GGCGGGGGCTTCTGCACTGCGTTTCAATTTTTGAAAAAATTATTTTATTGCGTTTTTGAGCTCTTCAATCTTGTCTGTGTCTTCCCAACGGACTTTGAGTTCTTCTCTGCCCATATGACCGTAGGCTGCAAGAGGCTGATACTTTGTTTCTTTAAGTTTTAACTGTTCGATAATCGAATTCGGTCGGCAGTCAAATACTTTTTCAACCGCTTTTGCAAGTTTATCGTCGTTATATTCCGAGGTGCCGAAGCTGTCTACCATAATTGATACAGGCTTTGCAACGCCGATTGCATATGCAAGCTGAATTTCGCATTTTTTCGCAAGCTTTGCGGCAACAATATTCTTTGCGATGTAACGCGCATAGTATGCGGCGCTTCTGTCAACTTTTGTCGGGTCTTTGCCGCTGAATGCACCGCCGCCGTGACGTGAAAATCCGCCGTAGGTGTCAACAATTATCTTTCTGCCTGTAAGTCCCGAGTCGGCAGCAGGGCCGCCGATTACAAATCTGCCTGTCGGATTAACAAAAATCTTTGTGTCGCCGTCAAAGAGATTGCTTGGAATAATCGGTTTAATTACGTTCTCGATAATATCTTTTCTGATTTGCTCAAGATTTACTTTTTCGCTGTGCTGTGTTGATACAACCACTGTGTCAACTCTTACGGCTGTATCTCCGTCATATTCAACCGTAACCTGTGTTTTGCCGTCGGGGCGAAGATAACCGAGTGTGCCGTCTTTTCTCACCTTTGTAAGCTGCTTTGCAAGTTTGTGAGCAAGCGAAATCGGAAGCGGCATAAGCTCGGGAGTTTCGTCGCAGGCATAACCAAACATCATACCTTGGTCGCCGGCACCGATTTGATTGTTGACATCGTTTTCGCCGTCTTTAAGCTCATAACTTTCGTTCACGCCCATTGCGATATCGGGTGATTGCTGGTCAATTGATGTTATAACAGCACAGGTTGAGCCGTCAAAGCAGCAGTCTGCGTTGTTGTAGCCAATCCCGTTTATTACATTTCTTGCAATCTGAGCAACGTCAGAATAGCAGGTAGTGGAAATCTCGCCCATAATGTGAATCATTCCGGTTGTTGCAGTGGTTTCGCAGGCAACGTGGGCATTTCGGTCTTGTTTAAGAATGTTGTCAAGAATTGCGTCGGAAATTTGGTCGCAAACTTTGTCGGGATGTCCTTCTGTTACGGATTCTGAAGTAAAAAAGTGCTTTGCCATAATTTGTACCTCCTTAAATTCAACAAAAAATTAACGCCTTTCAACCGAAAGGCGTTTAAATTACTCATCTTTCGGTAAAACCGCAGGATTTGGCACCTTGCATTTGCAGGTTGCCGGACTTCACAGGGCCTGTTCCCTCAGTCGCTCTTGATAAGACAGTATTTATTTTTAATACATATTATATACCGTAATTCTATAAATTACAATAGAAATTTGATAAAATTCTTTATTTGTGTTAAAATAGCTGTAAAACGAGGTGTCTAAAGTGAGCATTGTTATAAGAAAATACGAACAAAAAGATATTGAACAGATGAATCGTATATGGAATGAGGTCGTGAATGACGGCATTGCGTTTCCTCAGCTTGAGTTTCTTGACGATAAAACGGGAGAAGAATTTTTTTCCTCTCAGACTTATTGCGGCGTAGCCGAAGATGACGAAAGCGGAGAAGTTACGGGGCTTTATATCTTGCATCCCAACAATATCGGACGGTGCGGACATATTGCAAACGCAAGTTTTGCCGTGAGTTCAAAATTCAGAGGACAAAAAACAGGCAGAATGCTTGTTGAAGATTGTCTCAAGACGGGCACAAATTGCGGATTCAAAATATTACAGTTCAATGCTGTTGTAAGTACAAATACAGCTGCACGAAAGTTGTATGAAAGTCTTGGCTTTGTTTTGATTGGCATTGTACCGAAAGGTTTTTTGATGAAAGACGGACATTATGAAGACATTTGTCTTTATTATCACAATTTGTAAGGAGATAATTATATGGTATATGATTTAAAAAACGAAGAAGCTGTAACGATTGATAATTTCAAAGGCGGCGAAAAATACATCTCCGCAAAAATGCATTTTGACGGTAAAAACCGTATTTTGCACGGTGTTTTAGTCAGCGGAGCAACAATAGGACTTCACACCCATGAAACCAACAGCGAAATAATATACTTTCTGAAAGGAAAAGGAAAGGTTATTTATGACGGTGAATTTGAAACGGTAGGGCAGGGAATGTGTCACTATTGCCCAAAAGGTCATTCGCACAGCCTTATAAATGACAGTGACGAAGACTTGGTGTTTTTTGCCGTAGTGCCTGAGCAGTAATTTTGATATAAAAAGACTTCCGCCTTTGTGAGTTATCTGTGAACCCCACATCGGTGAAAGTCTTTTGTTTATATTATTTTGCGGTATCACATATAATATGAAGCAATGTTTTTCAGCTTCTTTCTTGCTGCGTTGATGTGTCGTGATACCGTTGAAGCGTTTACGCCGAGTTCCTTTGCGATTTCTTTGCCTGTTTTTTCATTAAGGTAGTGCTCAACAATGCAATATTTTTGCAAATCGGTGAGTTCACGGGTGATTGCCTCAGAAAGAATTTTTTTCATCTTATTTCGGCTTTTTTCGTTTGTTGAGCCGTTTGCGATATGCTTCATAAATAAAATCTTATTTGTGTTTTCTCTTGTAAAATGTACCACTTCGGTTCTCATTAAGCAACTCCCTTATACCTTTGCAAAAGTCGGTTTGCAATTTGCAGACATTCATTATAGATTACCTTATAATTTGCAATTCTTAAATCAAGCTCTTTTCTCTCCGAAATGACGGCGGATTTTCGTCTTAATTTAAGCCTTTCGATAATATCAGCGATTTTTTCTGCCGTGTCATAGTACTCCTGCGACCATTCAAAATAATTCATTGACATTCATTCCTTTTGTAAGATTGTTATTCATTCTATGAAACGAGTGGGGCAAAATCGTTTCTTTAGTGAAGTCGGTTCACTAAAAGGCTTAACTTTTACTGCCTGATTTAATTATAATGTATTTTTGTTCGAATATCAAGAACAAATGTTCGATAAATTGCATAAAACTATGCATTGTCCTATTGTACGGACTTTTCTTTTTTATCTGTATTTTTGTTAATCAAAGGAGTTTTTAGGTCAAAATTTAAAATGCACAAGTTTAGAATTTAATTAAAATTCGTCAGTTTGCCTATTACCAAAATTTTGCATTTGTTATATAATAGTATCAAATCGTGTAGCTATGAAAGCATAAATCCGGATTGCTTTCATAGCTGCACTTTTTTTGTGCAAAAACAGGAGGTTATTATGGAAGACGCAGCGAAGAATTTTGAACAAATAAATATTATGGGAACCGCCGACATCAAAAAGCTAACGTTGACTATGGGATTGCCGATGATTATTTCAATGGCACTTCAAGCGGTTTATAATATTGTTGACAGTTACTTTGTCAGTTGTATGCCGTCAACCGATGGGATTTCCAATTTGAATGACCTTGCGGTTAACGCCCTGACGCTTGCATTCCCTGTACAGATGCTGATGGTTGCAATAGGTGTTGGTACAGGAGTGGGAATAAATGCTATTCTGTCACGCAGTCTTGGAGAGGATGACAGGGAAAAGGCAGGAAAGATAGCCGGCAACTCAATTTTTCTTGGACTTTGTATGTTTGTTTTGTTCTTGTTGTTTGGCTTTTTTGGTGTTAACGCATATATAAAATCGCAGACTAGCGACCCTGTAATAATAGAAATGGGGGTTTCATATCTGCGAATATGCACCGTAGGTTCACTTGGCGTGAGTATGTATATGACATACGAAAAGCTCTTGCAGGCAACAGGAAAAACAATGCAGTCTACGATTGCCCAAATATCGGGAGCAATAACCAACATTATTCTTGACCCGATAATGATATTCGGGCTGTGCGGTTGTCCGCAAATGGGAATTGAGGGCGCGGCATATGCGACGGTTATCGGTCAATTTGTTTCGTTTATTCTTGACGCAATATTTCATCATAAATATAATTCAAAGGAATTTTCAACAAGTCTTAAATATATTAAACCCGAGCTTACAATAATAGGGCAAATTTATCGTGTTGGTGTGCCGGCAATTATAATGCAGGCTTTAATGTCGTTTATGACTTACGGCGTAAACGTAATTTTTGCCCTTGTTTCAACCGAAGTCGTAACGGCATACGGCATATACTATAAAATACAGCAGTTTGTATTTTTTGCGGCTTTTGGTATGAATAACGCCATGATACCGATTATTGCATTTAATTACGGCAGAAGAAACAAAAAGAGAATCAATGACGGAATTAAGTACGGAATGATATATACTCTGATTATTATGCTTGCAGGCGCAGTGTTGCTTCAGGTTCTTGCAAATCCGATTCTTTCTGTCTTTACTTTGTCTGACAAAACCCGTGAACTGTGTCTTATTGCCGTTCGCATTGTAACACTGGGGTATCTTTTTGTAGGTGCAAACATTGCATTTCAGGGAATCTTCCAGGCTTTGGGCAACGGTGTAAGCTCACTTGTTTTGTCAATAGTAAGATTGATAGCTGTGCCTTTGCCGCTTGCATATGCACTAACTTTTGTTTCAAATGCCGAAAGCTTGATTTGGATATCATTCCCGATAGGAGAATTGTGTGCATTTGCAGTGTCATTAATACTAATGAAGCACATACGAAAGCGGAAAATTATTCCGATTAAGTCTTAATTAAGTACAAAAGAGCAGAAAATTTAAAAACTGATTTTGTTGTTTTTGCTATTTGAATTTGCATATTGGAATTATAATTCGAGGTTTCAGAAACTTCAAAGAAAAAATTGCACAAACTTTGCAAAAAATTATTGTACAATGTGTCGTTTTGCCTGTCTATAAAAAACAAACCGAACGTTTTGACCTTGAAAACGGTGTTTTTTAATTGTATAATTAGGTCAATGAATGGGGCTTTTTGTCCGTTTGTTATTTATTTAGGAAAAATGCAATGCTTCGTTTTTGAAACATTCATTTTCATAAAACACACAATTGCAAAACAGACCGTCGTTTGGCGGTCTGTTTTGCTTTTTGCTATTATTTGATTGTTTTCTTGCAATATTTAGAGTTGATTTGAAATGTGTGAATTGATATATTCTTATAAAGAAATATGATTGTTTTTTGCAAACCAAACCCTTTCTGTTTCAAATTCTTTTCCGTTAAGATATTCTAAGTTTCCCGCAGACTCGGTAAAATTGAATTTCAGCTTATAACTGTAAAGTGCCTGGTATTTAAAACCGTCGGGTGCTTTTTTGTTGCTGTATTTTGTGTCTCCGACAAGCGGATGACCGATCGAAGCCATATGTGCCCTAATCTGATGTGTTCTTCCCGTAAGAAGCTCAATTTCCGCCAAACTGTATTTTCCGTTAAAATCCAAAATTTTGTATTTTGTACGGATTTCCTTTGAACCGTCAACCTCTTTTTTGAACACGGAGACTTTGTTTTTGGATTCGTTTTTGGTTATATATCCCTTTAGTATGTCACTGTCTTTTTTTGGCTTGCCGTATAACAAACACAGATAAAATTTTTCGAGCTCTCTTGTTTTCATCTTTTGATTGAGTATGCGCAGGCTTTCGGCATTCTTTGCCGCTATTACTATTCCTCCCGTGTTTCGGTCGATTCTGTTTACAAGTGCGGGTGAAAACGACTTGTCCTCTTCAGGATTGTATTCTCCCTTATCATACAAATAATGCTGTACCCTTGCAACGAGTGAATCAAAGTGATAGCTTTTGTCCTGATGGACTATGATTCCGGGCTTTTTATCTATTAATATTATGTTTTTGTCTTCGTACACAATGTCAAATTTTGCGGGAGCTTTCATAAATTCATAGGTCTTTGGTTGTGCGTTTTCAAAAAATTCGTCTTTAATATAGAATGTCAGCACATCGCCTTCGTTGAGCATTGTTTGAATTTCACATTTTTTACCGTTGACTTTAATGCATTTTTTTCTTATATACTTATACATCAATGATTTTGGCAGAGTTTTAAAACGCTTTTGCAAAAATTTATCAAGCCTTTGACCGGCGTCGTTTTTATTTATTTCAAGTGTTCTCAAGATCAGTCCCCCGCTTTGTTTTATTGTACGCACATATATTTCGGTTGAAACATATTAATCTTATATCAAACGGCTTTAAAATACAAGATATTTTCATCACACAATTTTGTTAGGTGTATAATCTGATAAGGGGTGGTGATACGGTGAATTGCTACACAAACAAAATCAAATGGGCGGTTGCGTTCGGGCTTGGTATGCTGATAGCAACGGTTTTGCCGACAGAGTGGGTACTTATTATAGCCGCCGCCACACTTGTAACAGTCAGTATTTCTTGTATCCGGAGGTAAATATGAAAGTTATACTTATCGAAAACCCAAAAATAATCGGACCTATATTGCGTAAAATCTACGGAATAAAAAAAGTTAAAAATAATTAATTATGTTTTCGGGTTGTCTTAACAGGCAGCCCGATGCTCATTTATACATGATTTTGATATACAGAATATATGTGTAAATCAAACCGTGTTTACACGCTTTGATTTAACATTTCGTAATTAAAAATTCAGTCATAAATTAATTCGAGAAACAATATATTTTAATATAAAAATCAAAGGAGAGATAAATATGGAGTTTAATCAGGATAACCGTTCATTCTGCACGCCTGTAACAGTGCTTGATACGGTTGCCGAACAGCTTGCGGATGTGGATTTGACATTACCCGATTATTGTCCGGATATTGAAAAAATTTTAAAATGCACGCTGACGCCAAAAATTCAGTCAAAATCACTTTCGGGAGGTCAGCTTCAGGTTGACGGCTGTTGCGCGGTTACCGTGCTTTATGTTGAGAGCATAAACAAAACAATACGTTGCTGCGAACAGAGTGTGAATTTTTCACAGAGCTTTTCGGTAAAAGAAACACCCGACAATCCCGTCATCGTTACAAAGACAAAACCCGAGTACATAAATTGCAGGGCTTTAAGTCCCCGACGTCTTGTTATGCACGGGGCTTTTTCGCTGTATGCAAAGGTGTTTTCATGTAACACCAAGGAAATATATTCAACGTCGGACGACGCTCTTGAAGCACTGAAGATGAAGGTGCGCTGTGCCGACCTAAAGTCGTTTTGTCAGGAACAGTTCAATTTGTGTGAGGCAATTTCGGTTGCCGACAAGCCTCCGATTGAAACGGTGCTTTATTCAAGTGCGGATGTAAGCATAACAGATACAAAAGCAGTAACCGGCAAGCTTATGGTTAACGGCGAAATTAATTTGAAGATGTTTTATCTCTCGGATGTTGAGTCGGGCGAAACGGGCAAAATCAATTATTTGCTTCCGTTTAATCAGATTATAGACTGCGAGGGAATTGATGAAGATACAATAAACTGTGTGAGCTGTGAGGTTATGTCTTATGATATTCGCCTGAAAAACGATATACTTTCCGAAAAACCCGATGTGGTGCTCGACATTAAATTGTGTGTAACCGAGGAAGGATATATTATCAATGATGAGGAAATTGTAGCCGACGCATATTCTGTGCGTTTTGCGTCAAGACCTCAGTTTGAACAGTTGAAATTCCAAAGCGATGTAACGCCTGTCAGCGAAGGCTGTATGGAAAAATTATCAATTAAAGTTGATGACGGAAAAATATCAAAAGTTCTTGATATTTATGCCGATGTTGTAAGTGCCGAGTGCCGCACAGCCGATGACGGAATTAAAGTTACGGGAAAAATCAATATTTGTATGCTTGCGCTAAACGAGGATAATTTTCCTGTTTTTATTGAACGGTCGTCGGAATACGGGCACACGATAAATTCTGTCGGGGAGTGCAATATGTTAAAATCACTTCGGGTTCGTGTCGCAAGTCTTAGCTTCAGACTTGCAGACGACAGCAGCGTTGAAATCCGCTGTGAGCTTAGAATTACAGCCTGTGCGATAAAGCAGGAAACCTTAACGGCGGTATCCGATGTTGAGATTTTTGAAGATAAACCGATTGTATCCGATAACTGTGCGCTGACTCTTTATTTTGCCGGCAGCGGCGAAAGTCTTTGGAGCATTGCAAAATCGCACAACACCCGTCTTGATATGCTTTTGACGGAAAATTCGATTGAAAATACAGTGCTAGACGGTTCCCGAATGCTTTTAATTCCGAGAGTGTAAGGAGGTATAATAATGGAGGAAAGAAACGTATATCAGGACATTTCCCGGCGAACAGACGGTGATGTTTACATAGGAGTTGTCGGGCCGGTACGAACGGGAAAGTCAACCTTTATCAAAAGATTTATGGACGCCCTTGTGCTGCCGAATATTAAAGATGAAAGTATTTACAGACGCACTGTTGACGAATTACCCCAGTCTTCGGCAGGAAAAACAATAATGACGACCGAGCCTAAGTTTATTCCGGAAGAGTCGGTTGAAATAAACCTTGGCAATAACGCAACATTCAAGGTTAGAATGATAGATTGCGTAGGGTATATTGTTGACAGCGCAATAGGCTACAATGAAGAAGATATGCCCAGAATGGTAAAAACACCATGGTCGGATACCGAAATTCCGTTTGACGACGCAGCCGAAATAGGTACAAAAAAGGTCATAACCGACCATTCGACAATCGGGCTTGTAATAACGACGGACGGCTCGTTCTCGGAAATTCCGAGAGACGATTATGTTGAAAGCGAGCAGAGAGTTGTAAATGAGCTTAAGGCTATAAATAAGCCGTTTATTATACTTTTAAATTCGATGGAGCCCGAGAGCGAACGCACGCTCGAGCTTGCCGAGCTGATGTCAAAACAGTATGAGGTACCCGTTTTGCCTGTCAGTTGTATGGAGCTTTCCG
>CAVBYX010000051.1:0-67556 GCA_963599905.1 Acutalibacteraceae bacterium | reverse complement strand
AACACACTTAACACAAAAACGATATTAAAACTCAACATTTATTTATTTTATTTATTTTGATTTACGGAGCACATATGGCAATATACAAAATTGCGGATTTAAATATAAAAATCGACCCAAAATACGGTTCAACCGTTGAACATCTTAAGCCGTATCTTTCGGATGAGAAATCTTTTGACATTGAAATCACGAATTACGACAGTGAAATCGCAGAATTTGCAAAAACCTCTTCTGCCCCGTGCACACCGGAACTTGCGGAAAGCTTTTTGATTCTTAACAAGCTTTGCATTGAGATTTTTGAAAAATTTAACGGCTTTTTCTTTCATTCCTCAAGCCTTATGATTGACAACGAAGCGTATGTTTTTACGGCAAAGAGCGGAACGGGAAAATCCACCCATACCGCACTTTGGCGCAAGCTGTTCGGCGATAAAGTCAAAATGATTAATGACGACAAACCTATCATCCGTAAGCACAACGGAAATTTTTATATTTACGGCACTCCCTGGATGGGCAAATCCGAAATCGGAAGCAACGCAAAAGCTTTGGTAAAGGCGGTTTTTGTGCTTGAAAGAGGAATTGAAAACTGCGTAAAAAGTGTTTCTGTCGGCGAAGTTTTCGGCAATCTGCTTGAAGCGACGCTTGTGTTTCACGAAAAAGATAAAATGATTCGTTTGCTTGATATGTACGATGAATTTTTCTCTTCAACCCGACTTTTTAAATTAAAATGCAATACGGACATTTCGGCGGCTGAAGTCGCCTATAATGCGGTAAATTCCGCAAAGGACTGATTATATGAACCTAAATGATGTTGTTTCGGTTAAAAATATGCGTGAAAGCGACGCACACACGATTGCGGAGCACACAACCTCCGCCGAACTTATGCACAGAGCCGCCCAAGGTATTTTTGATGCGGTTCAATTCAACGGCAGAGTTGCAATTGTCTGCGGAAAAGGCAATAACGGCGGTGACGGTTATGCTCTCGCCTGCATACTTCTTGAGCACGGCATAACTCCGACTGTTTTCAGAGTATCCGACAAATTTTCACCCGACGGGCTATACTATTATAAAACAGCAATTTCGCACGGAGCCGAGGAAGCCTCGCTTTCCGTTCCGGCTGCGCTGAACGGATTTGACATTATTGTTGACTGCCTGCTCGGAACCGGATTTTCGGGAACCGTAAAAGGTGAAATTCAAAATGCCGTCGAACAGATTAACGCATCGGGCGCATATGTAATCAGTGCCGACATCAACAGCGGAATCAACGGTGACACGGGCGTTGCGGAAATTGCGGTAAACTCCGACCTGACGATTTCAATCGGAGCGTACAAAACGGGAATGTTTTTGAACGATGCACCGTACTTTATTGATAAACTTACAAACGCCGATATAGGTATACACATTCTGAACGAAGAATACAAATTGATTGACTTTGAACACCTGCATATGTTTGAAGGCTACGGCTCATGCGTTATGACAACTGAGGAGTTTTTTGAAAAAACAGGTTATTCTCCCGAAACGTGCAACATAGCGGAATGTATTGCGCAACTCAGCCGCAACGAGCGAAAGACCTATGTTGTAAAAACCGAGCACTCAGCTGTAATTGCCGACTTAAAGTATGTTTATTTTTGCGCCGACTACATAAAATAACGGTGAAAGGAAAATAATATGAGAAATTTTTTACAGAAAATAACAATTTTTATGCGTGGCAGATACGGAACAGACACTCTTAACAATTGCCTTACAGCTCTGTTTTTTATTATCTGGTTTGTAAAAATGTTCATATTCAATCATTTGACAAGACTTATTTTTCTTGCTGTTCAAATTGCATTGTTTGCACTTATATTATTCCGTGCTCTTTCACGCAATATAACTAAGCGAAGCGCAGAAAACAGAAAATTCATTCCGATATACAATGCCGTCAAAAATCGGTGTCAGCTTACCTGGAGAAAATTTAAAGACAGAAAAGAATACCGTTATCTCAAATGCCCCATGTGCAAGGCTCAGCTGAGAGTAAAAAATCAAAAGGGCGTCCATACCGTTCGTTGTCCACGCTGCGGAAGCGAATTTGAGAAAAAAATATAAATCGGAAGTTAACAGAAATTATTAGTACTTTTTCGTCTTTTGCGACTTGACTTTTGATTGTGTTGCCGTTATACTTTATATACATTTATAAGAGTGTGCCTTTACACTCGGAAAGGATACGACTATGGCTGACGAAAAAAACATTGAAGAATTTGAAAACGAGGACGCCTTGATTACTCTTGTTGACGATGAAGGAAACGAAGTTGAGTTTGAATTCCTTGACGTTGTTGAATACGAGGGCGAAGAATATATAGTTCTTATTGAAAATGACGAAGACGCAGATGAGGTTGTCATCCTCAAAATCAATCCGATTGACGACAATACCGAGGAGTATGTAAGTATTGACGACGAAGACCTGCTCCAAAAGTTGTTTGACGTTTTCAAGAAAAAATACGAGGGCGAAATCAATTTCCAATAATCAATCATAATAATACAAATCATTCAGGGAGGAACTTAACTAAAGTATCCTCCCTGATTTTGTATTTAAGGTCAAGGATAAAACGGCGTAACGGCTCTGTCTGTTACACCGTCATAGTTTTGGTTGATTGTGCTGTTTTAAATCGGAGCAACTCTCCGTTTTGCCCTGCATTTTGCAGAGAGTTGACGGATTGCAAGATTGCAAAGAACATCAGCTCCTCAGGGGTTCATTGGGTGATTAACATCTCTTGCCGAAAAAGCGAACGGAACCCGCCGCCTTAGCGGTGCGTAACATCTGCTCTGCATTATCATTTCTTGCATTTTTCTTTTTAATTTATTCTGTCTTTTGTCAGAAAATCGTAAAAATTCTCAAAACTGCCGTGCTTAAAATTTGAATAATCTCTGTCATTGCGATTGATTATGCAATCCGTAACAAGATATGTATCAAATCCGAGTTTTGCTGCGCACAAATCTTCGTCAACGTCATTGCCGACCATTATACTGTCACTCGGAGAAATTTTGCACTTTTCGCAAATACTTTCAAAATACTTTAAATTAGGCTTGCAAAATCCGGAATTTTCATATACTGTTATATATTCAAAATCATCCGGAGAAACGCCTGCCCATTCGAGTCTTTTATAGGTTGCAACCTTTGGGAAAATCGGGTTGGTTGCCGCAATAATCCTACCGCCGTGCTGTTTTATATAATCTATCGACTTTTTGGCATACGGCGTTATGTGGGTTGCGCGTCTTGCATATTCAAATTCATTGTTATAGTAATCGTCAAAAAGCTCGGAATACCGAGTCAAATCTTTTCCGCACACCGACGAGGCGGCTTTCCAAAATACATCTCTGTTAATTGCCGAACCGTCGTTCGTTGACATTGCTTTTAATCCGCCCAAAACGCCGTTTATAAGCATCCTCGGTTCAATTCCGACAGCAGGCGAAACCTTTTGACAAAGGGACTTAAAATAATGCTCGGAAAAATTTTTCATATCCATCGGAAGCAAGGTTCCGTCTAAATCAAAAAGATAATTTTTATACATTTTCTCACCACTGAAATTCAAATCAAAGCATAAGCTTATCGGGAAATTTTTGCACTATGATTATATATTATTACACTGATAATTGCAAGTCGGGGAATTTTAAGTTATAATTATTACATCAATTTTACGGAGGAATAGTATGAAAATTGTTCTGACGGATTCACAAACGGTTTTTGACAACAAGGTCACCGCCGATCCGCTCAATGAATTCGGAGAGGTTAAGGACTACGGTCTGCTAAAATATGATGAGATTGCCAAGGCAATATCCGAGACGGATATTGTGGTTTGCAACAAAACGCCGCTCAACGAAGACACTTTGAAATCAGCGAAAAATCTAAAGTATATCGGGCTGTTTGCAACAGGATACAACAATATTGATGTTGACTACTGCTCAAAGCACGGAATAACGGTATGCAACGCAGGCTCATATTCAACCAATGCCGTTGCCCAGCATACGTTTGCTCTGATATTAGAGCACTTTAACAACACGGCAAATTACAATCAGTACGTACAGGACGGATTGTGGAAGCGCAGCAAAACGTTCTCTCCGTTTGTTTACCCGTTAAACGAACTTGCGGACAAAACAATCGGCATCGTCGGTTTCGGCAACATCGGCAAAGCTGTCGCAAAAATCGCAAATGCGTTTGAGATGAATGTAATTGCATATAACCGCTCCGAAAAATCCGCCGAAAACGTTAAGTTTGTCAGCATTGAAGAACTGATTGAAAGCAGTGATATTGTAACGGTTCACTGCCCGTTAAACGCTCAGTCCGAAAATATGTTTAACAAAGAAACCTTTGCTAAAATGAAGCGTGGCGCATTGTTTGTAAACACAGCAAGAGGCGGAGTTATGAATGAGAATGATTTGTATGGGGCTCTTAACAGCGGTCATCTCGGCGGTGCCTGTATTGATACGCTGAAAGTCGAACCGATGGAGCAAAACTGTATTCTTATGCAGGCTGAAAACTGCATAATCACACCGCACATTGCTTGGGCACCGGTTGAAACACGACTCAGACTTATGGACATTGTAACTTCCAACATAAGAAATTTTCTTAACGGAACGCCGACAAATGTTGTGAATCCTTAATGCGGAGGTACTTATGACCGATTTTGTTATTTCTGATGAAGGAATAATCGAAATATATGACGGAAAGTGCGAAAATCCTGCCATAAGAATTGTAACCCCGTCTGAATTTACTGAAAATTATTCGCATCTCAAAGAATTTGATTTGCTGAGTCAAAAAACAAAGCACTGTACAATTTGCAAATCCGAAATTTTAAAAACCTGCATAGCAGGCACGGTAGCTGTGCCCAATCCCAACTTTCCTCGAGAAAAAATCGGAAGCTTTTGTTTTATTGCATTCAACGATATGCTGTTGATAATCGAGGAAAAACCCTATGCCGTAAACCTGATAGAATGCAATTCCGCAGAAACGCCTGTCGGAGCAAGAGGAATCATCGGAATACTGTTTAAGCTTCTTGAAGCCATCGTAAACGGAGAACTTGAGTTTTTGTATAACATACGGGAATCTCTTGAAAAGCTTGAGGACACCGTTTTGGATACAGAAAGATTAACAAAAAATGATACAGCGAAATTTGAAAAAGACTTTCTGCTTTATAAGCGCAAGCTGTCGGTATTTCAAAGCTTTTACGAACAGCTTATGGATTTGACAACAAACATCGAAGAAAACGCTGATATCGACGAGCTTCATCAAAAGTATGCGATTTATTTTGAAAAACGTATTGACAGATATTACGACAGTACCAAAGAGCTTAAAGACTATGTTATACAAATAGATGATGCGTTTAAATCCAAAATTAACTCCAAGCAAAACAATATTATGCAAATACTAACGGTAATTACCTCGATTTTTATGCCGCTTACGCTTATTGCGGGCTGGTACGGTATGAATTTTAAGGTTATGCCCGAGCTTGCCTGGGATAACGGATATTATATTGTTATTGCCGTATCCGTTTTAATCATAATAGGCGAATTGATTTTCTTCAAAATCAAGAACTGGTTTTGAATTTTTTACACCCAAACAAAAACCGAGCAGCATTACGCTACTCGGTTTCTTACATTCGTTTTGTTTTATTATCACATCAAAGAGCAAACAAGGTCTGTGTACTCCGACGGATTTTCAATCGGAAGTCCCGCAATCAAAAGTGCCTGATAATACAGAACCTCTGCATATTTTTTAGCCTTGTCAATATCTGTCTGAACAAGGTTTTCCATTGCCTTTACAGCCGAGTGATTCATATTAAGCTCAAGCACACGCTGAGCTTTCATTCCCGAACCGGGTTGAACTGTGTTAAAGTATTTTTCCATTTCAAATGAAATTCCGCCCTTTGCGGTCAGGCAAACAGGATGTGAAACGAGCTTCTTTGACGCAGTTACTTCACTGACCTTATCGCCGAGAGTCTCTTTCACAAAAGTAAGCAAAGCTGAGCTGTCCTTTTCGTCATCTTTACTCTCTTCCTCGTTTTCAATTCCAAGGTCGTCATTTGCAGCGGAACAGAACTTTTTGTCCTTATACTGCATAAGAGTCCGGAAAGTAAACTCGTCTGTTTCCTCTGTGCAGTACAAAATTTCATATCCCTTTGAGCGCAGCAATTCAGTCTGTGGCAATACGTCAATCGTAGCAATACTGTCACCTGTCGCATAATAAATAAACTTCTGTTCTTCTTTCATTCTGTCAACATATTCGGAAAGAGTAACAAGCTTTTTCTCGGTTGAAGAATAGAACATAAGCAAATCCCGGAGTTCTTCCTTATGCATTCCGTAGTCCGAAACAACACCGTACTTTAACTGTCTGCCAAAAGCGGTAAAGAACTTTTCGTAGTTTTCACGCTCGTTATTCAGCATTGCGGTAAGCTCGTTTTTGATTTTCTTTTCAATATTCTGCGCAATTGTCAAAAGGTGACGGTCGTGCTGAAGCATTTCACGGGAAATATTCAGCGAAAGATCCGCAGTATCAACAATACCTTTTACAAAACGGAAGTGTTCGGGAACAAGTTCTTCGCAGTTATCTGTGATAAGCACTCCGCTTGAGTAAAGCTGAAGACCCTTTTTGTATTCCTTTGTATAGTAATCATACGGAGTTGACGACGGAATAAACAACAGAGCTTTATAGGTTACAACACCCTCAACCGAAGTAACAATTGTACGCAGAGGCTTGTCCGTTGTCATAAACTTTTCGCTGTAAAATTTGTCGTACTCCTCCTGAGTAACATCCTTTTTGGGGCGCTGCCAAATCGGAATCATACTGTTAAGAGTTTCTGTTTCGGTGTAATCCTCATATTCGGGCTTATCGCTGTCCTTGGTTTCCTCTTTGACACGGCTGTGCTTCATATCCATCTCAATCGGATAGCGGATATAATCAGAGTATTTCTTAACAAGTTCCTGAATCTTATACTGTTCAAGGAACCGGTCGTAATTTTCTTCATCGGTGTTATCCTTCAATTCAAGGATAATTTCGGTACCGATACCGTCCTTTTCGATTTCCTTGATTGTATATCCGTCAACGCCGCTTGACTGCCAGCAATAAGCAACGTCAGAGCCGTATTTCTTGGTATTTACCGTAATCTTTTTTGCAACCATAAATGCCGAATAAAATCCAACGCCGAACTGACCGATTATGTCAATTTCATCCGGCTTTTCAGCCATATCCTGTTTAAATCTGTATGAACCGGATGAGGCAATTGTGCCAAGGTTGTTTTCAAGGTCATCCTTATCCATTCCGATACCGTTATCCGTTATAGTGAGTGTACGGTTTTCCTTATCGGCTTTTAGCGTGATTTTAAAATCACTGCGAGTCATACCGAGATTGTCATCGGTAAGCGCAATAAAGCACAATTTGTCAATTGCGTCGCTTGCATTTGAAATTATTTCACGAAGAAAAATTTCTTTGTGTGTGTAAATAGAGTTAATCATTAAATCAAGAAGTCTTTTTGACTCTGACTTAAATTGCTTTTTAGCCATAAGTATACTACTTCCTTTCTCTGATTTTAATTCATATTTGGGTATTCCCTAAAGTTATATTATACTACAATATGGCTATATTTTCAACAGACAATAAATTTGATATACGATTTAATCTAAGTTTATTTCCTATTAAGTATTTTTTTGTTTGTCAAAAAGCAAAATATCTCGAATAAAAAAGTAACAATTAAACAAATAGAGGATTTAAAAATTAGAGAAGTGGATAGTATGAAACTCAAATCAATTGATTTAAATATAGTATACAAAATCAGGGAAATTACTAATAAAGTAGCAACTTCAAAATAAAACACGTTTTTAGGCTTAAATACCGCACTAAAAATTATATCTATAGAAGATAGCACACAAGAAACACAAAAAAGCAATATATATATAAAAGTCGTATCCCTGAAAAGCAAATCAAAGAAAGGAAGTTCTTCTAATTTGCTAACTGTCTGGATATTTATTGAATTTGATATCACATTGATTATAAAGGTAGTAACAGTAGCAATAATTGATAATATTGTAATTTTAAATAGTATGTTTATTTTTAAACTATCTCTTTCTTTTGTTTCAAAATAATCACTAATTACAATGGGAGCAAAGATGATATTCCAAATAAAAATCAGTTTATTACTAACAAAAATTGATAGTAACGAAAGAATGAAAAATAGGCCTATTAAGTAAAACCAAATAGTCGAAATATTTAGGGGAAATGATTTTAGCTTATTTTTTGATTGCATATTTCTCACTTTATCCTTTTTAGTAATATTAGAATTATTCTTTATTAAAAATATATAATTATTTATATTTGCGGTTAATTGATAACAACGATAAAATATAGGAAATAGATAAAACCAATGCTGCAATTATTAGTGCACGTATTATTAATTCGCCAGAGACTCCTGTTTTTAATAAAAGTATGTTTCCAAACAGTAAATAATCATCAACATTGAAATTTTCACTTCCGCTACTTGCTTTGTTTACTATCATATTAACGAAACTACATAAAATATTATGTGCAAAAGATACATACACAATGCAAGTTATGACCGCTGGTACCGTATGCCCAATTAACAAAGATGCTGCCATCGTTAACACCCCAAATGCGATTTCCATTACTATTTGAAACGGCAACAATTTAAAATTTATAAATTAATAATTTTATACACAAATTGTGAATTTTAGTTAAAAAAGACTATAAATAACATTTTTTTACAATTATATAGTATATAATTACATTTGTCAAGCAAAATTTACACAAGATTATGTATAAATTAATTATACATAACCAAAATTTATATCTATATGTTTATTTCTTGACAAAATTCGGCTTTTGATGTATATTATATGATATAAAATACCACAGGGGTGCTGACAGAAGTCGGCTGAGATTGAATTACTGTATTCAAAACCCTTAACCTGATACGGATAATGCCGTCGTAGGGAGCACAATATTTTTGCGTAAGCAGATTTTAGCACCATACGATACGTATGGTGTTTTTTATTGTGTGAAACAGCGCAATATGATTTTCATTATTCGGATTTGAGCGGTGTTTTAGAAAGGGGATTTTTTATGAAAAACGTAAAACTTTTACAAAAGATGACCGAAAGTGCGGTTATGATTGCGCTTGCAACCATTCTCAGCCTTGTTAAGGTAATTGATATGCCTTACGGAGGAAGCGTAACTTTTGCTTCAATGCTTCCGCTAATTATCATTGCATATCGTTACGGCTTCCCGTGGGGTGCGCTGACAGGCTTTGTGTATGGTCTTGTTCAAATGCTGTTTGGTCTTAACAACCTGTCATATGCAACAAGCTTTGGTGCGGCGATTGCAATTATCCTGCTTGACTATTTGTTTGCGTTTGCCGCAACATCACTCGGTGCGGTTTTCAGAAAGATGGAAAATGCTCCGACGGCAATGGGCTGCGGTGCACTTCTTGCCTGTGTTGTGAGATACATATTCCATGTAATTTCGGGTTGCACGGTATGGGCAGGCGTTTCCATTCCGAATTCGGACGGTCTTGTTTACTCACTTGCATACAATGCAACCTATATGCTTCCGGAAGCAATCATAACTGTTATTGCCGCAGTTTACATCGCACTGGTAATTGACTTTTCAAAGCCAAAAATCGCTGCCGCAAAAAAGAGCGATATTCCTACAGCCTCTTATGTGCTCAGCGGAGTTGCGGGACTTGTGATTCTTGCCGCAATTACAGCGATTTCAATCTTTGTTTTTCCGAATCTTCAGGATGCGGAAACAGGCAACTTTGCAATCACAGGAATTGCAAACACCGACTTTACCGCATTGTTAACGGTTGTTATTGTTGCTGCAGTTGTCATTGCCGCATTGTTGATAGCCAAAAAGGTTTTGGCTTCTGAATCAAGCAAATCAAAAAACGCATAAAACACATTGTTGTGTTATGTTACAAAGTTTGTTTTATTTTTCTTTCCTGTAACAGATTTTGAAATTTGGAAATACCACCCTACCTTTTATTAAGCTCACAGAGGCTACGTTCTTGCGAATGTAGCCTCTTGCTTTTTGCTTATTTAAAGCAGTACAAAAAAGAGCACCTGTCTTTGACAAGTGCTCAAAAAATCTAATTGCGATTTATTAAAGATTTATCTTTCTCTTATAATACATAACTGCGGCAAAAGCCAAACCTACAATCAAAACAACGGCAGAAACCAACCCCTGTGTTACCTGTTTGAACGGCATTATTATCGGCTGTGTCGGCAGTAGCTTGCTTGGATGCCGAATCCGCAGTAGCGGAAACAGCGGTTGAGCTTGCTTCAACTGTTGTCGAATCAACCGTTGTCGGAGCAATTGTTGTTTCGGGAACAGTAACCGTGGGTTCTGTGCTATCGTCAATAATTTCACCCGACACCGCAGGGATAACGTAGCTTATCTCAACGGAAACAGGTTCCGAGGTTTCGTCGGAAGCACCGCTGATTATAACCGCAACCGTTCTTTGAATTCAGGTATATCAATCGGCACTAAGCTTTGTAACCCTCAATTTAAAATGTGCAATTACAATATTATAATTATATCTAAATACGCTGTCACATATCCGGATTATTTAAAGTATTTTATGCCGCTCTCGAAAATCTTTTGGTCTTTTTCAAACGGAACATTCTTATAAAGGTTTTCGCCTTTTCTTTCGCTGTGTCCCATCTTGCCCAAAACTCTTCCGTCAGGAGAGGTAATACCCTCAATTGCGCAAACCGAACCGTTAAGGTTATAGGTAATGTCTTCGCTTGGCTTGCCGTTAAGGTCAACATACTGTGTTGCAATCTGTCCGTTTTCGGCAAGCTGCTTAACGGTTTGGATATCAGCCATAAATCTGCCCTCACCGTGTGAAACGGGAACCGCAAAAACATCGCCTGCATTAACACCGGCAAACCACGGAGATTTTACCGAAGTAACTCTTGTGTACGCCATATGAGAAATATGTCGGCCGATTGTGTTAAAGGTCAACGTCGGGTCGGTTGGCTTCAGCTCTCTGATTTCACCGTACGGTACAAGACCGAGTTTTATGAGTGCCTGGAAGCCGTTGCAGATTCCGAGCATAAGACCGTCACGGTTTTTAAGAAGCTCGTTTACAGCCTCGGCAATTCTCGGATTACGGAATGTTGTTGCAATAAACTTACCCGAACCGTCCGGCTCGTCACCGCCCGAGAAACCGCCCGGAAGCATAATCATTTGCGATGATTTTATAATTTCTTCCATCTTATCAATGGTCTCTTCGATTCCCTTTGAGTTTAAGTTCTTAACAATAAGAGTCTCAACCTCTGCGCCTGCTTTTTCAAATGCGCGTGCGGTGTCAACTTCGCAGTTTGTTCCCGGAAACACAGGGATAAACACTTTTGGTTTTGCTGTCTTTATTGCAGGAGAGTGTTGATTTCTTTCTGTAAATAATCCTGCATCAACTGCCATTTTCGGGCAGTCCGCCTGCGTTGGAAATACCTTTTCAAGAGGAGCAGTCCACTTGTCAATAATATCAGAAAGCAGAACACTTTCTTTGCCCATCGAGATTTTTCTGTCATCATCAGTCACACCCAAATCATAGCTTAATACGCTGTCGTCAAGTGCCGCACCGTCGGCAAGCTCAATAACGAGCGAACCCGAAAGCGGAGCAAACAATTCTTTGTTTGTAAGTTCTTTTGCGAACTTGAATCCGAGTCCGTTACCAAAGCAGGCTTTGCAAACGCTTGCAGCTGCGCCGCCCTCCTTTACAACGGATGCAGATAAGATTTTTCCGCTGTCTGCCAAAGCATAAACCGCCTTGTACATTGCAATAAGCTTGTCCCAATCAGGCATTAAAGTTTCCTTGTTTTCCGGAACGGGAACATAGATAACCTTTGAACCCGACTTCTTAAACTCCGTTGAAATTGTCTTTGAAGCCTTTGTCATAGCAACGGCAAAACTTACAAGGGTTGGCGGAACGTCGATATCTTCAAAAGTTCCCGACATACTGTCCTTGCCGCCGATAGACGGAAGACCGAGTTTGAGCTGAGCTTCCATTGCACCCAAAAGCGCAGCGGCAGGCTTGCCCCAACGAGAGGGAACATCCTTTAATCTTTCAAAATACTCTTGGAATGTCAAACGTGCAGTAAGCGGATTTGCTCCGATTGCAAGCAGCTTAGACAGCGATTCAACTACCGAATAAGCCGAACCGTGGAACGGGCTCCAACGTGATACTCCCGGAATGTAGCCGTAGCTCATTGCGGTTGCGTCATCGGTTTCTCCCTTTTCAAGCGGAATTTTTGCAGCCATTGCCTCTTGCGGAGTAAGCTGGTTTTTTCCGCCGAACGGCATAATTACCGTTGCGGCACCGATAGATGAGTCAAAACGCTCTGCAAGTCCGATTTGTGAGCAAACCTCAAGTCTGCCCATATTTTCTTTTATTGCCTCGTCAAACGAAAGGTTTTCAAGTTTTTCGGGGCATTTTTCACGGTAACAATCCTCTGCCTTGGGAGCGGTAATATAAGCCTTGGCAACCTGGGTAACACCGTTTGTATTCAAAAACTCACGGCTGAGGTCAACAATTGTGTCGCCTCTCCAATTCATTGTGAGTCTTGGGTTTTCCGTTACAACCGCAACCGCCGTTGCCTCAAGGTTTTCTTTGTCGGCTTCGGCAATAAACCTGTCAACATCATTTTTGTCCAAAACAACTGCCATTCTTTCCTGGCTCTCGGAAATTGCAAGTTCTGTGCCGTCAAGTCCGTCATACTTCTTTGTAACTTTGTCTAAATCAACCGTAAGACCGTCTGCAAGTTCGCCGATTGCAACGCAAACGCCGCCTGCACCAAAGTCGTTACATCTCTTTATGAGCTTTGCAACATTCGGATTTCTGAACAAGCGCTGAATCTTACGCTCTGTCGGAGGATTACCCTTTTGTACCTCTGCTCCGCAGGTTTCGATTGAGCTTTCTGTGTGTGCCTTTGAAGAACCCGTTGCGCCGCCGCAACCGTCACGTCCTGTTCTTCCGCCCAAAAGAACGATAACATCATCCGGAAGCGGAACCTCACGAATAACATTTTCCTTTGGAGAAGCACCGATAACTGCACCGATTTCCATTCTTTTTGCAACATAGCCCTTGTCATAAAGTTCTGTTACCTGACCTGTTGCAAGACCTATCTGGTTACCGTATGAGCTGTAACCGTTGGCGGCACCGGTAGTGATTTTTCTTGACGGAAGTTTGCCGTGCATAGTGTCCTTAAACGGGATTGTCGGGTCACCCGAACCGGTAACACGCATAGCCTGATAAACATAAGCACGTCCCGAAAGCGGGTCACGAATAGCACCGCCAAGGCAAGTTGCCGCACCGCCGAAAGGTTCAATTTCGGTTGGGTGGTTGTGAGTTTCGTTTTTAAACTGAACAAGCCACTTTTCTGTTTTTCCGTCAATTGTAACAGGCACTTCGACAGAGCAGGCGTTGATTTCTTCGCTTTCGTCAAGGTCTGGAATAAGACCTTTCTTTTTGAGCGACTTCATACCTATCAAAGCCATGTCCATAAGAGATACTATTCTCTTTGTATCTTTGCCGTAAACCTCGTCACGCGTTTGATAATACTCCGCAAGAGCGTCTTCGATAACCTTGCCGAGTGCTGATTTTTCTATTTCGATTTCACTTAATCTTGTAAGAAAAGTGGTGTGACGGCAATGGTCAGACCAATATGTATCAATAACCCTGAGTTCTGTTACACTCGGGTCACGGTGTTCGGTATCACGAAAATAATCACGGCAGAACTTTAAATCATCAAGCGTCATGGCAAAGCCCATTGATCCGTAATACTTTTCCATCTTATCGTCGTTCCATTTTATAAAACCCTCAACACGCTTTACATTTTCGGGTACAGGAGTTTTAATGTCAAGCGTTTTTGGTTTTTCAAGGGAAGCAAGGCGACTTTCAACCGGGTTGATGAGGTATTCTTCAACCTTTTTGAGTTCGTCAGAAGTAATCTCGCCCTTAAGTGCAATTACACGTGCGGTAAGCACCTTGCACCTTTCGCCCTGTGTAAGGAGCTGAACACACTGCTCGGCAGAGTCGCCGCGCTGGTCGTACTGACCCGGGAGATATTCCATAGCAAATACCTTCCAGCCGTCCTCTACAGGCAATGTCTCTTCATAAATCACGTCTGCGTTGGGCTCGGAAAGTACAATTCCCTTTGCCTTATCATATTCTTCCTTTGACAATCCCTCGATGTCATAGCGGACAATGTAACGCAAATCCGTAACGGATTTCATTCCGAGATTGTGACGAATGTCCCACAACGTCTGCTTTGCAAGAACGTTGAAGCCGTCTCGTTTTTCAACAAAAATTCTGATTACGTCTGACATAAATTTCAGCCTCCCGAATAAATCATATTCATTAATATAATATCACACATATGATGGGTTTTATTTCATTTATGGCAATATAACCGTTTAATAATTACAAAACTCTTTGCAAATACCGACAAAAACGCCCTAAGTATTTAGGGCTTGAAATACTTAGGGTCGGTGAACGTTATCTTTTAAGACGTTTATCTGTTTTTACGGCAAGGTGCGTGCCGACAGACTGAAAAACCTGGACAAGCACAATCAGTAAAATAACCGCCGCAAACATTACCAAATATTTATATCGGTAGTAACCGTAATTAATGGCTATTTTTCCAAGGCCGCCGCCTCCGATAATACCGCTCATTGCGGTATAGCTTAAAATCGTGGTTATGGCAATCGTAAAGTTTGAAATAAGCGACGGAACACTTTCCGGAATCATCACCTTGACAATTATCTGAAACGGTGACGCACCCATACTCTGAGCCGCTTCTATAATATTCGGATTAATTTCTCTGAGACTTCCCTCAACCAATCTTGCAACAAACGGAAACGCCGCAATAACAAGAGGCACAATTGATGCGGTTGTACCGACTGTTGTACCGACTATAAGTCTTGTAAGAGGAAATACCATTATCATTAAAATCAAAAACGGGACAGAACGCAGTATATTAACCGTAAAATTAATTACCGCCATTAACGGTTTTGGCAGCGGCAAAACACCGTCCTTATCTCCTGTGGCAAGAATAACGCCTATCGGAAGACCGATAACTATTGAAAACAAAGTGGCAAGAATTGTTATATACAAAGTCTCCCACAACGCAAAAAGCATTTCACTGCTGATTATTTTCCAAGCCTCGGCAAGGGTTTCCTGCGAAAACAAATCGTTAAACATCACCGAACCTCCTCAACTTCAATTCCGTCAAATTCAGCAAGATACATGCGAATTTTCACAAGCGTTTCATCGCTGTCTACGCCGATAGTAATATTACCGTGCAAAACTCCGTTCAATTCTTTGGTAGATACCGAAATAAGATTTACAAGAATATTAAGGTCAAGCGACAATTTGGAAATAAGCGGCATACCAACGATGTTTGCCCCGTTAAGAACAATGCGTATAACCTTTTTATATGCAGATAAATTCACCTGGTTTTCTTCATAATCGGGATTAACAAGATGCTTTGCAATTTCTGACTGTGGGTGTGCAAACACCTGAACCACTTCGCCCTCTTCGGCAACAACGCCGTCGGAAATAATCGCAACCTTGTTGCACACTTCCTCAACCACCGACATTGCGTGGGTAATAATAACAACGGTTATGTTATATTTTTTATTTATCTCTTTAATAAGGTTGAGTATAGACTTTGTTGTTTTGGGGTCAAGTGCGCTTGTAGCCTCATCACAGAGCAAAATCTTTGGGTCGGTGGCAAGCGCTCTGGCTATTGCAACTCTCTGCTGCTGACCGCCGGAAAGCTGAGCCGGATAGGCATTTGCCTTGTCGGGCAATCCCACAAGTTCAAGCAATTCCATTGCCTTTTTACGTGCATCAGACCTCTTGACGCCTGCAAGCTCAAGAGGAAAGCTGATGTTTTTTAACACATTTTTCTGCATGAGCAGGTTAAAGCTCTGAAAAATCATAGCGATTTTTGAACGCTCTTTTCTCAGCTCCGACGGCGAAAGCGCAGTCATACTTTTGCCGTCGATTACTATATCGCCCGAGGTAGGACTTTCAAGCATATTGACGCACCTTACAAGTGTGCTTTTTCCTGCGCCGCTCATTCCGATGATTCCGTAAATATCACCGTCGTTAATTTTGAGCGATATATTTTTCAATGCTTCAAAATCTTTGCCGTCAACCTTGAAAGTTTTTGACACGTTTTTTATTTCAATCACCGAAAGTCCTCCTCTCCGATAATTTGTATTATTTTAATGCGTCAAGAGTTTTCTGTTTGCCGCCGTAAATTCCGATTGGCTCTACGTGAATAGTTGCAGCCGATACAAGGTGAGTTCCGTTCTGAGAGTTAAAGTCCTCGAGATAAGGAAGGTGCTGGAAGTAGTTTGCGTCAAATTCGCCGCTTTCAACAACATTGTTTGGCTGAACATAATCCGTAAACTCGGTTACTTCAAGGTCAATGTCTTTCTCGGCAAGGATTTTCTTAGCTTCCGCAAGAATCTCGGCATGAGGTGTCGGAGATGCCGCAACCGTAATTTTCTCACCCTTGAGAGAATCATAATCTAATGAGCTGTCAAAGCCGTCTGTCGGATTGTCAACGGTACTGACAACCGCACCGTCATATTTGCTTGAAATAAAATCCTCAACCTGCTTGCTTTCGAGCGCAGCCTTGAGTGCCTTAATCTTATCTGAGTTTTCGTTGCCCTCTTTAACGGCAAGAATGTTACCGTAAGCCGATGAAGAACCCTCGATTCCGAGTGAATCCTTAACCGGATTCAAGCCTGCTTCAATTGCGTAATTTGAATTAATTACCGCATAATCAACGTCCTGAAGCACGTTCGGAACCTGAGCCGCTTCAACCTCGTTGAACTTTATGTTGTGCGGATTGTCTGTTATGTCTTTGACCGTTGCCGTAATTCCGGCGTCTTTGTCAAGAGTGATGTATCCGAGCTCTTCCAAGAGCAAAAGCGCTCTTGCTTCGTTTGTTGTGTCATTAGGAACAGCAATTGTAACATTCTCTACCCTTGAGCTCT
Source organism: Acutalibacteraceae bacterium (assembly GCA_963599905.1). Lineage (GTDB taxonomy): Bacteria > Bacillota > Clostridia > Oscillospirales > Acutalibacteraceae > Ruminococcoides. The sequence continues at coordinate 50,500 of CAVBYX010000051.1, read as the reverse complement.
CAGACGATGATGAAGAGCTGTCGCTGTTTGATGACGAATCCGATGAGCAGCCTGCAAAAGCCGCAACCGATGTAAGTGCGAGTGCTGATGTTAATATGATTGATAAAATTTTTTTCATTTTCATTATCTCCTTAAAATTACAGATTAAATTCAGTGTTTGCAATACTTGTCAAATTTATCGACACATTCGTCCATATCTGTAATTTTGTCTCAGGAGTTCTGCCAAAAGCTTTAACATAATAATATACCCCTATCAATTACCTACCATGTCGGTATGTTTCCTTTGCGTTGTATATTATCACAGCCAAGCAGGATTGTAAAGGGGATTTGTCATTCCAAAATGCTATTATCAGTTATAGGTTAAAACAATAAGCCGTAAAAATCCGCTAAAAAAGGGAACGACAAACGCCGTTCCCTTAAAATTACGATTTAATTATTTGCTTTTGTTCTGAATATATTCGTCAATTGCCGCCGCCGCGGTCTTACCGGCACCCATAGCAAGAATAACCGTTGCCGCACCCGTTACTGCGTCGCCTCCGGCAAAAACACCCTCACGTGAAGTGGCACCGTTGTCATCGGCAATAATTCCGCCCCATTTCTGAGTTTCAAGTCCCTTGGTAGTAGATTTGATGAGCGGATTGGGCGAAGTGCCGATTGAAATGATTACAGAATCAACATCAATGACAAACTCGCTTCCTTCAACGGGAACGGGGCGACGTCTGCCGCTTGCGTCCGGTTCGCCAAGCTCCATCTTGATGCACTTCATGCCCGTAACAAATTCATCATCGTTGCCGATAATCTCAACCGGATTGTTGAGCAGTTTGAAGATAATTCCCTCTTCTTTTGCGTGCTCAACTTCTTCTTTACGTGCAGGAAGCTCTTCTTCACTTCTTCTGTAAACTATATAAACCTCATCTGCGCCGAGACGTTTTGCACATCTTGCCGCATCCATGGCAACATTACCGCCGCCGACTACCGCAACCTTTTTGGAATGCATAATCGGGGTGGTAGAACCGTCTTTGTATGCTTTCATCAGATTGGTTCTGGTGAGAAACTCATTTGCCGAATATACGCCGCAGTAGTTTTCACCCGGGATATTCATAAATCTCGGCAAACCCGCACCCGAACCGATAAATACCGATTCAAAGCCGTAATCGTCCATAAGTTCGTCAATTGAGATTACGCGACCGACAACCATATTTGTCTCAACCTTAACGCCGAGTGCCTTAAGGGTGTCAACCTCTTTTTGGACGATTGACTTGGGAAGTCTGAATTCGGGAATACCGTAAACAAGCACGCCGCCGGCAAGGTGAAGTGCTTCAAACACCGTTACGTCATAGCCTTTCTTTGCAAGGTCGCCCGCACAGGTAAGACCTGCGGGACCCGAACCGATAACGGCAACCTTGTGACCGTTTGGTTGCGGTTTGTCAACAACAACATTTTCCTGAGCATTGTGCCAATCGGCAACAAAGCGCTCAAGTCTGCCGATTCCGACAGGTTCGGTTTTGATTCCTCTTACGCACTTCGACTCACACTGGCTTTCCTGCGGACATACACGACCGCATACGGCGGGAAGTGAGCTCGACTGAGAAATAACGTCATATGCCGCGCCGAAATTACCCTCGGCAACTTCTTTTATAAAATCAGGAATCTGAATATGTACCGGGCAGCCGGATACGCACGGCTTATGTTTGCAATGAAGACAACGCTGAGCCTCCTCAACCGCTACCTCCTGAGTATAGCCCAAAGCAACCTCAAGGAAGTTTTTATTTCTTACGTTCGGTTCCTGTGAAGGCATCGGAGCCTTTTTTGGTGACATATTAGGCATTTTACTCAACCTCCTTGTTCAAAAGATTGCAAGTTTCTTCGTATGCGTGACGCTCAAATTCCTTATACATTGCTCCTCGCTTCATAGCCTCGTCAAAATCAACCTTAAATCCGTCAAAATCAGGGCCGTCAACGCAGGCAAACTTTGTCTGACCGTCAACCGTCAGTCGACAGCCGCCGCACATTCCCGTGCCGTCAATCATAATCGGGTTCATTGAAACCGTTGTGGGAATATTATGCGGCTTTGTTGTCTTGACAACAAACTTCATCATAATAAGCGGGCCGATTGTTATAACCATATCGTAATTTTCGCCGGCTTCTATAAGCTCCTCAAGCGGAGTTGTAACAACGCCCTTTCTGCCGTATGAGCCGTCATCTGTCATAACAGTGAATTTATCGGAACAGGCATTGAATTCATCCTCGAGAATGATCAAATCTTTATTTCTGAATCCGACTATCGAGTGAACCTCGCAACCGATTTCGTGAAGCTTTTCGGCAACAGGAAGCGCAATTGCACAACCGACGCCGCCACCCACAACACAGACTTTTTTAAGTCCGTCGGTATGAGTCGGCTGTCCGAGAGGACCGACAAAGTCGTGAATACAGTCTCCCTCGTTAAGTTCATTCAAAAGCTTTGTGGTGGCACCGACAATTTGGAAAATTATTCTGACAGTACCCTTTTCTCTGTCGTAGCCTGCAACGGTAAGCGGAATACGCTCGCCGTTTTCGTCTACTCTGAGAATAATAAACTGCCCCGGCTCTGCTTTTTTGGCAATAAGCGGAGCTTCGACTTCCATTAATGTAACGGTTGGGTTAAGAGATTTTTTCTTAACTATTTTATACATTATATTCCCTATCCTTTCGTTTTTGTCTGACAAAATGCATTTTACCTAATTATCCACATTTTATGTTAATAATTTTATCACAAAAGCTATTTGTTTTCAAGGTATATTTATAGGTATGTTATGCGATTTTTGCTATAAGAATATACAAATTTTTTTGAGATATATTATTAATTCTACCGAAAACCGGATATATTTTGATTTCAATTATTTTGACGGAATATTTAAACGGTAGTGCCGTTCCGCTTTGCTTGCCCGAAGCGGAGACTGCAACGGATTGCAAATAAGCAGAGGGACTTTGACTCCTCGGCTTTTGACAAGGGAAATCTGCACGGCATTACACAAAATCAGGGCACTGCAAAAGCAATGCCCTGAAAAATTTTAAGATTTAATCTTATTTGAGATATGTGCCGTTTGTGCCAATCTTGCCGTCGATTCCTGTGAATCCCGAAGCACAGCATACGTAAACACGCATATTTGCCGTTCCGATTGAAGAAACGGTAAGAGTGCCGTTCGTAACATTCTTTACATCGCCTGTAACAGCGTCGATATACTTGCCGTTAGGAAGATTCTTGAATGTTGCTCCGCCTGAAATCGCAACGCAGGCAAGGCTGTCTGTTCCGTCTGCGGTGTAACGACGAATAAATGCCATATCACCGTCAACATAGTTGCTTGAGGTTGTGTACTGACCTTTCTGAAGAGCAGGAACCGCACGTCTGATAAGGTTGAGCTGCTGCAAGTGAACCGAAAGCGGTGAAGAAAGTGTTTCGCTTACCTTTCCGCTTGCTGTGTACTTACCGAAGTCGGAAGCCGTTACCGTACCCTCAATGTTATCACCGTAGTATGCACGACCGGACTTTGAAAGCGGAATGGTTGTTCCTGCGTCAATTGTCTGACCCTTTTGGAATTCGATTTCCGAACCGTAATAAACACACGGAATGCCGCGGAACGTGAACATAAGATCCATATTTTCAGCCCAAGCCTGTGTGCCGTAATTATACCGAACATACTGGCACGAATTCGGCGAGTAGTCATGTGAATCAACATAGGTTACGTTCCATGTTGAGTCATTGAAGTATGCGTCTTCGCCGAGAGCGGTTCTGAATGCGCTGCTTGCGTTCTCAAAGTTCCAGTGCATTGTAAAGTCGATTACACCTGTACCGTTTGACTTGCTGTAATCCGGTGTGTGATAAGTAATGCCGTTGAGGTAAACGTTGTCGCTCTTCTCAAGCTGGTCTGTGCTCTTAAACATATGAGTCTGATAGTGCGTCTTGGAATTTTCGTTGTTTGTATTCCAATCCGAGAAGTTTGTTCCCCAATTGTTCTGCCATGTGCTCTCTGTTTCAGCCCATGTGTAGAAGAACGGAGAGTCGGAAGCGCCGCCCTCATTTATAAACTCGCTCCATCTTGCGCAAACTTCGCCGAAGATGTAGAAGTTGCTGAGATTCTGAAATTTCGGGAAATATGCACTGTTAAGAGTCCATCTGTTGATATGCTTTTCCGTATCAAGACGGAATGCGTCAACGCCCATATTTGCGTAATCAAGATATGTATCCGTAATGTAGTTTGCAACTACCGGGTTCTCTGTGTTAATGTCAACACAATCGCCTGCCATTGAGCCCTGCTGTTCAAGCTCGGTGCCGTAACCCATGTTACGTTCTCTGTGGTAGGTTTCCTGAGAATCGTGACCGTTGTTCTGAAGATCCTTCATTATGTCAAGTCTTGCCTGAAACTGTGCCGAAGCGTTCATATTGTCATAATTCGGATAAGCCTTATCAAGCTCAGAACCCTCGATTACCTTCATACTGTCTGTTGAAGCAAGATCCTGAACCGTATTATATTCCTTTGTAAACATTTCGCAAAGGGTCTTTTCACCGAAGTTGCCCGAGTGATTCCAAACAACATCCTGAATGATTTTCAAGCCCTTTTCGTGTGCTGCGTCAATAACATCCTGATATGTGGTATCGTCACTTTCATAACGAACATCCACCGTGCTGAAGTCAAACGCATGATATCCGTGATAATCATAACCCGATGCATTTGTCACAACAGGTGTAATCCAAATTGCGGAAAATCCAAGTGCCTTGATGTAGTCCATCTTCTCAATAAGACCTTTGAAATCGCCGCGCCACGCCGGGTCGCTGTCGGGGTTGTTAGCTTCGCTGTCAGCCCAACAGTGTACGTTGTTGCCCGTGTCGCCGTCATAAAAACGTGTGGTGATAATAAAATAAATCGAATCTTCTCTCAAATCTGTACGGTCATAATCATCATTGCTGCTTGACCATTTGCCGTCCTTATACCACCATTCGCCCGTTTTACGGGTAAGCTCCTTTGACTGTTCGCCGTTTACAACAAACATAAGGTTGATTTTTGTAACATCGTCAAATGTGTACTTGTAATACCCGTTGCCCTCGGCAATCATTGCTTTACCGGGATACTCCGTTTCAATATTCTGCGGAAGACTGTTCCAGTAGTAAACGTACGGTGTTCCGCTCTCACTGTAATAGTGCACGGTTATGCCGCCTGATGCGGAAGTGTCGCTGTCGTCATCAATGTTTGCGGCGTTAACGGAAATGATTCCGGCAGTGCATACGACACAAAGAGTCAGGATTAAAGCGATAACCTTTTTAAAGTGTGCCATAGATTTTCCTCCTTAAAAACCTAAATGAAATAATACAAGCTAATTATAAAGTAGTATTCAAAATGTATATTTCTTTTGGAGAATTATGTTAGTTGTTTCACTGCCAAAAATTCGCACGGTAATTTAGGTATTTTCACTAAAAACCCATTTAATATATCATTTGCAACATTTTTTCCGCAAACTAACAAAGGCAATACCGCAAAAATTGCGGCATTGCCTCAAAGGATTTTATTTCAAAACAAATTTCTCAAGCGTTTTTGATATTCCGTCATCATCATTTGACTCGCAAACATAATTTGCAATCTTTTTAACTTCCTCTTCACCGTTGCCCATTGCTACGCCAAAACCCGCATACCCAATCATGGTCATATCGTTGTAGTTATCTCCGAACGCAATAAGTTCGTCCTTACTTACTCCGAGTTTTTCTAGTAAAGGCGGAAGCATCGACCCCTTTGAAACGCCAAACGGCATAATTTCAAGAAAATACGGCGCACTCTTATATACATCAAGCAATCCGTCATATCTCTTGGACAAAATCTCCTGATATTTGTCAAGCTCGTCAGGTTCTCCCGCAAGCAAAATTTTGTTTATGTCAAAGTTAACGGCAGAAATAAAGTCATCAACAGCCGTCATATCCATTTTTAATATATCACGCTCAATATAGGTATAATCATTAACACGGTTATTTGCAAAAATCTTTCTTTCGTCGTGAACCAAAATCGTTATGTTTGAGTTTTCAAGCACACCCACAATATCAGGCAGATACTCCTTTGGAAAAAGCTTGCTTACAACCGTTTTGCCGGTTGTACAGTCAATAATTTTTCCTCCGCCGAATGCCATAATAAAGCCGCCGTACTTTTCAATCATAAGATCGTTTGCAAGCGGAATAACTCCCATAGGATGCCTTCCCGACGCAATTATTATACGCTTGCCCTGTTTTTGCGCTTCAATAAGAGCATAACGGGTATGCGGAGTAAGTTCCTTATTTGAATTAAGCAAGGTACCGTCAATGTCTAATGCAATAAGTTTAAAATCCATAATCTCACCTATAATCAATTAATCCGAAACTCCGCAGTCTGTCGTAAGCTTCGATTTAAACAACTCATAGCTTTTCAGCCAAATACAAATAGAAATATATCACAATAAACAACATAATGCAACTTGTAAACCGAATTATTAAAAATAAATCATCATAACCGAATTAACCGAAAAAGCAACGCCGTCTTCTTCGGAAAATCTCAAAGGAAATCTGTTTGCTTTGTTCAACCTCGATATTGATATCTTTTTAAATCGACACGGTCTTTCGCAACTTCAACTCCCTCAGCCTCAAGCAGCTTTCTTTGAGCGTCCGTTCCGCCAAATGCAAAATGCGGAGCAAGCCGTCCTTTTGAATTTACAATTCTAAAGCAGGGAATCACATCCGGAGCAGGATTTACGTGCAATGCATTGCCAACCGCCCTTGCGGCGTTGCCGTTGCCCGCCATGGCGGCTATCTGTCCGTAGGTTGCCACACAACCGACGGGAATTTGCATTACCGCTTCATAGATTTTGTCATAAAACGATTTTTCGGAAATATCTTTGCACATACCTATTTTTTACAGCGGTGTATTCCGCTCAAATCCGATAACATAATACAACCCGTTGTACACTCACGTGCGCAAATGCCGAAATCGGCACATTCCGGACACTTTGAATAATCAATTACCGCAACATTGTTTGTAACCTTTATTGCTCCTGTCGAGCACACTTTTTCGCATTTTTTGCAACCTATACAGCCGTTTGAACAAACCTTGCGTGTAACCGCACCCTTGTCCTTGTTGCTGCAAGTAACAACAACCTTTTCAATATCATCGACAATTGAAATTATATGCTGAGGACAAGTGCGAGAACAAATTCCGCAGCCTGTGCAAAGTCGTGTGTTTATATGTGCAATGCCGTTTTCAATACAAATCGCATTATTCGGACAGGCGTTCATACAGTCACCCAAGCCGATACAGCCGTATGTACAGCTTCCCTTTCCGCCAAAACTCAGTTTGGCGGCGACACAACTGTTTATGCCGTAATACAAAGCCTTGTCGTCGGTACAATTGCAATCGCCCGCACAGTGAATTACAGCCACTTTTTCAATTACATCTTCAAATTCAACTCCGAGAAGCTCACTGAGTTTGCGAGAAACTTCGTCGGCGCCGGGCACGCAAAGGTTTGTCGGCGTGCCTTCTTTTTCGGCAAGTGCCTTTGCATATCCGTCACATCCGGCAAATCCGCATGCGCCGCAATTGGCACCGGGCAAACATTCTCGAATAGCGGGAAATTTCTCGTCTTCCTTTACAGCCATAAGCTTTGAAGCAACCACAAGCACGGCTGCGCAGATCATTCCGATTATTACGACGGGAATTACCGCCATAAGAATTTGTTCCATACTTCCGCACCTCCGTTAAGCAAACAAATTTTCAATAATTCCGCCGAAGCCCAAGAACGACAGCGAAGTTATCGAAGCCGCAACAAGCGTAATCGGCAGCCCCTGAAAAGCCTTAGGAATGTCGGCACCCTCGAGCTTTGAGCGAACGCCCGAGAACATTACCATTGCAAGGAAAAATCCGAGTCCGCTTCCAAGCGAATTTACCATTGATTCCGCAAAGGTATAGCCCTCGTCAATATTTAAAATAGTAACGCCCAAAACAGCGCAGTTTGTTGTGATAAGAGGAAGATAGACACCAAGTGATTTATGGAGCGCAGGCATATACCTCTTAAGAATCATCTCAACAAGCTGAACAAGAGCCGCAATAACAAGAATAAATACAATTGTTTGCAGATATTCAAGGTTGTTCGGTTCGAGCAGACACTTTTGTATCGGATATGTCACCGCAGTTGAAATAAGCATTACAAATATTACCGCAATGCTCATTCCGGTCGCTTGGTTCAGCTTCTTTGAAACGCCCAAAAACGGACATATACCCAAAAATCGTGATAAAACGTAGTTGTTAATAAATACTGCGGAAAGCAGGATTATAATAAATCTCGTCATTTTTCCGCCTCCTCACCGCATTGAGTCTTGCGGCACAGTCCGGCGGACGGACATCCGGCACAACCAAACTCCTCTTTTTTGGGCTTTTTCTTTGAAAGCTTTGTTACAAGTGCAATAAGACAACCAAAGACAAAGAATCCGCCCGGAGCCATTGTAAGAATTGAAATATGATTTTCGGCAAGTACAGGAATCTCTATCCCCAGGAAAGTACCGTTACCGAATATCTCACGTATGGTTGCCATCATAGTAAGTGCAAGTGTAAAGCCTGCACCCATTCCAAGTGCGTCTATGGCAGAATCAAAAACTTTGTTTTTATTTGCAAACATTTCGGCTCTTCCGAGAATTATGCAGTTTACAACGATAAGCGGAAGATAAATTCCGAGAGACTCGTCAAGTGCGGGCGCAAAAGCCTTTACTAGCATTTGAACCATCGTTACAAATCCCGCAATCAAAACGATATAGCAAGGGATTCTTACCTTGTCGGGGATAATCTTGCGAAGTGCTGAAATTACAATATTTGAGCAAAGCAACACAACGGTTGCCGCCGCTCCCATACCCAATGCGCTTGAAACGCTTGTTGAAGTTGCCAGCGTAGGACAGGTTCCGAGAACAAGCACAAGAACAGGGTTTTCTTTTATTAAACCCTTTGAAAAATTTTGCAGAGTATTCATCACTTCGCCTCCTTTACAATTTCATACGCTTCAAATGCGCTTTTTATGGCTTTCTGATATGCGTTTGACGAAATTGTCGCACCCGTTATTGCGTCAACCTCCGTATAGGTATCGGCTGTTTTTCCGTTATACTGTGTTCTGTACGGGTCTTCTGCGGTTTTTGAACCGAGACCGCTTGTTTCGCTATGAGACAATGTCTTGCATTGCTCAATTGTTCCGTCTGACTTTATACCGCAAATCAGCTTCATATCGCCGCCGTAACCCTTTGTTGTAAGCATAAACACACATCCTGCGCCGTTTGAGGCTTTATATGCCTCCGTAACTCCCTCGGGGAGTTCGGCGTCAACAATGTCAAAGCTGTCGGCTTCGCTGAGCACTTCCATTCGTGCCTGAGCCGCCGCTTGTTTTTCCGATTCACTGATAATCGGTGCCGTAACAAGATTTACGTAAGCCAAAAGTGCCGTAACAACAAGACAAATAACGGTAAGCACCGCAATCGGCTTTACTGTTTCATTTGCTGTACCCGATTTTTTCACTTCTCGGCACCTCCGATCAGAGGCTTCTGCCTTGTGAGTTTTGAAATATACGGTGTTAAAATGTTCATAAGCAGGATAGAGAACGAAACACCCTCAGGAAAATTACCCCAAAATCTTATAAGTACCGTTACAAGGCCGCAGCCGAATCCGAAAATCACCTTGCCCCACTTGGTGGCAGGAGTTGTGGCATAATCGGTAGCCATAAAGAATGCGCCGAGAATAAGTCCGCCGCCCATAAGCTGATACAGCACATCTTTTCCGCACAAAAGCGACATAACAACCACGGTTCCGATAAACGCAACCGGCGTGTGCCAGCTTATTACACGCCTTACAAGCAAATAAATTGCGCCCAAAAGAAGAGCCAAAATACAGGTTTCTCCCAAGCATCCGCCGTGACGTCCCAAGAACATATCAAGATACGACGGCAGAGCGTCGGTTTCACCCTTTGAAATCAAAGCAAGCGGAGTTGCTCCGGTTACGGCGTCGGGAAATGTCCAGGTAGTCATACTGCCCGAAAATGCCGTCAACATCACAACTCTTGCGGTTATTGCGGGGTTTGCGAAGTTCTGACCGATTCCGCCGAAAAGCTGTTTTACTATTACTGTTGCAACAAGACATCCGACAACAGCCTGCCAAATCGGTATTGAAACAGGCAGGTTAAATGCCAGCAAAATGCCGGTTACAACTGCCGATAAGTCAGATATTGTGTTTTCTTTTTTACATATTTTTTCAAATATCCATTCTGCCAAAACACAAACCGCAACACACACTGCGATAACAAGCAAGCTTCTTAAACCGTAGTTTATTACAGAAGCCGCCATTGCGGGAGCAAGGGCGATTATCACATCAAGCATAATTCTCCGTGTTGTGTTCCCTGAGAAAAAATGCGGCGACGGCGACATAATTAATTTACTCATTTTTTGCCCTCTCCTTCGGCTTTTTTAGAATTTACATATTCACGCAGTTTTGCCTTTGCAAGTTTATTTGTCTGAACAAGAGGTCGTTTTGCGGGACAGACATATGAACAACAGCCGCATTCCATGCAAAGGTCAACGCAAAGCGTCTGAAGATCTTCTGCTGAGTTACGCTTATATGCTCTTGCTATTTCTCTCGGGTCAAGCTTTAACGGACAGTGATTGAGACACGCTCCGCAGTTTATGCACGGAGTAACTTTTGGAGGCTTTGCCTCGTTTTTGTCCATTGCAATGACGGCGTTGGTATTTTTCAACACAGGTTCGTCAAGCGACGGAACGGCTATTCCCATCATCGGTCCGCCGTAAAGCACCTTTTCGGGCTCAGACTTAAATCCGGAACAAAATTCAAACAGCTTTGTAAGCGGCGTGCCTATCGGAGCAATTACATTTTTCGGCTCCTTAACCGCAGAACCGTCAACTGTTATACATTTCTCAACAAGCGGTATACCTGTTTCAAGATACTTTGCGATTTCGGCAAGTGTGGTGCAGTTAATTACAATTACACCGACATCAAGAGGGAGTCCGCCCTTTGGCACAATTTTCTTTGTAGAATTATATATAAGAACCTTTTCACCGCCTTGTGGGTAAATCGACGGCAAAACACGAACCTCAACTCCCGTTTTTTGAGAGGCAAGTTCCTGCATCTTTTGTATACATTCTTTTTTGTTATTCTCTATTCCTATTATAATGTGCTTTGCCTGCATATATTTTTGCAGTGCGTCAATGCCCTTTGAAATATATTCGGTTTTCTCAAGCATTGTTCTTGTGTCCGAAGTTATGTACGGTTCGCACTCGGCTGAGTTTATAACAATTTCTTCAACTTTGGATAAATCATTTACTTCGAGCTTTACAAACGTAGGAAATCCTGCACCGCCGAGTCCGACAATACCGCTTGCCTTAACAGCGTTTATAAAACTTTCAAAATCTTTTACGACAGGCTTTTGAATTTCTTCGCTGATTTCCTGAAGCCCGTCCGTTTCAATAACCGCCGCACTGACCTTTGAACCGTTAGAAGCCGTGATTTCATCAATTTTCTTAACGATACCGGACACGCTTGAATGAACGGGCGCAGAAACAAATCCGTCAGCTTTTCCTATAAGCTGACCGACCTTTACGCTGTCACCTCTTTTAACCAAAACCGTTGCCGGTTTTCCGATGTGCATAGACATAGGAATCGTCACCGTTTCCGGTATCGGCAAACGCAGAGAAGGGCTGCCTGCTGTGTTTTTCTTATGCGGCACCCTTACACCATTGAGTCTCATATTTTCCCTCCAACCCTTTGTAAAAAAGCAATATATTTTAATTATACTATAAAATGAAATCTCAACCAATATACTTTTTAGTCAATAAACAGAACTGTTTTTTATGAATTTCCAACAATATTTTACATTCTGTACAAACCAACTCAAATTTTACACCTCTGCAAAAGAACAAATATGTTGCAATTGCAAAAATTAGTGTTATAATGTAGTGCAGATATCCGGTGCTTATAAGGCGGCATAGTCACTTTGCGTCCTTGCAATCTGTCACAGACACTGTCCCTTGCAGGCAAAGCGGAGAACAGATCCGATTTAAACGGAGAGGTTGAAAAAACAAACATAAACGGTTTTGAGGACTCAAATGGATATTATAAGACAAACAGGCAAAACTGATTTGGAACCGCTTGGCAATCAAATTTTATTTTCAGGGCTTGAAAAAAAAGAAATCTCTGAGTTCATAAAGTATGCCGACCCTGTATACTTATCGATTGAAGAAGAAAAAAGTTTCGGTTTACCGAGTGATTATATGAATATGATATGCTTTGTTTTGTCCGGCGGTATCAGCATATTCAGCATAAACTACGACGGCAGCCGTTCATTGGTTAAATACATTCCTCACGGGGAATCCTGCGGCATACTGTATTCAATGCTTGAATATTACAACACCGTATTTGAATTTAAAGCCAAAAGCAACAGTGAGATAATGTTTATAAACCCGGATAAGATTTTTGTATCAGACCGAAAGGTTTGCGTAATCCAACACAAAATCACGGTGAATCTTATTGCCGTGCAAAAACAGGTTATTATCGGAATTTCGGAACATCTTGCCTGTCTGTCGCAAAGAACCATAAAGGACAAAATTCTGAAATTTCTTCAAATAAGATGTGAAAAATCACACTCATACAAACTTGATTTGCCGTTTTCACGGGAAGAACTTGCCAACTATCTTGCAGTTGACAGAGCCTCGCTGTCACGGTCGCTCGGCGAATTAAAAAAAGAAAACATCATAAACTACAAAAAAAATCACATCGAGATTACAGACACCCGTGGTTTTAAATTTCAATAAACTTTGTTAAAAAGGGATAAACAGCATGACAAAACAAACATTTAACAGGGCTTTTAAGAACAGTCTGCCGATTATGGCAGGCTATCTTGCGCTTGGCATAGGTTTCGGCGTGTTACTTCAAAGCAAGGGATACAGCTTTTGGTGGGCAATCCTTATGAGCGTTACAATTTATGCGGGTGCCGGGCAATATGCGGCGGTTGACCTGCTCAGCGGGGGCGCAACATTGCTGACAACCGCATTTATAACTCTTGTAATAAACGCACGACATTTTTTCTATGGTTTTTCACTTCTTGATAAATACAATGAAATCGGAAAAATCAAGCCGTATCTTATATTCGGTCTTACGGACGAAACATATTCCGTTGTCTGTTCCGTACAGCTTGAGGAAGGCATTGACAAAAGGAAATACTACTTTTTTATAACTCTGCTCGACCATCTTTATTGGATAGCGGGATGTACCGTAGGTGCGCTTGCGGGAACCTTTATTCCGTTTGACAGTACGGGCATTGACTTTGCAATGACAGCACTGTTTATTGTTATTTTTGTTGAACAATGGTTAGACCGCAAGCAGCACCTTCCGGCTGTTCTCGGAGTTGTAACAACGGTTGTTTGCCTGTTGGTTTTCGGTTCAAAATATTTTCTGATTCCGTCAATGGCTCTTATTGCCGTTGAGTTGGTAATCTTCAGAAAAAAACTCGAAGAACCGATTGACAATAATTCGGCTGTTCGGAAAACCGAGGTGAATAAAATTGATTGACAACGTTCACTCGTTACTCATTGTTATTGTAATGACAATTGTTACGGCTTTATTGAGATTTGCGCCGTTCATCCTGTTTCCGGAAGGACGAAAAAAGCCAAAGGTCGTTACATATTTAGGCACTGTGTTGCCATATGCTTTAATGGGAATGTTGGTTGTTTACTGCTTCAAAAACGTAATTGTAACATCGGCACCGTTCGGACTGCCCGAGCTTTTGGCATCAATTTTTGTAGTTGCAATTCACGTATGGAAACGCAACACTTTGATAAGTGTTTTCGGCGGAGTAATATTATATATGCTACTCGTTCAGCTTGTATTTGTTTGACAGGAGAATAAAAATGAGTATAATTGAAATTTTTATAATCGGCATAGGGCTTTCAATGGATGCGTTCGCCGTTTCGATATGCAAGGGACTTTCGGTTCAGACTCTTAAGCCAAAACATATGGCGATTGCAGGGCTTTATTTTGGCGGCTTTCAGATGCTTATGCCCCTGATCGGATATTTGCTCGGCAAACAGTTTGAGTGGCTCATAACAAACATCGACCACTGGATAGCATTCGGCTTGCTCGTTCTCATCGGAGCGAATATGGTCAAAGAATCCTTTGGAAAATCAGAAGAAGCAAACGATTCGTTTACATTTAAAACTATGATTCCGCTCGCTGTTGCAACAAGCATTGACGCACTTGCTGTCGGCGTTACGTTTGCGTTTCTTGATGTTCAGATTATTCCCGCAATTTTGATTATAGGTGTTACCACCTTTATTTTTTCCGCAGGAGGAGTTAAAATCGGCAACGTCTTCGGCTCAAGATTTAAATCAAAAGCAGAACTCACGGGCGGTATTGTCCTGATACTTATGGGAATAAAAATATTGCTTGAGCACCTCGGCGTAATCAATTTTTAGTATCTTTTCCGAATTGGCTTCAATGCTTCGTAAATAATAAATCACACTAAAAACAAAAGCAAGTCTAAATGAACTGTCTGCATAATTCGAGACAGTTCATTTAGACTTGCTTTTATGATTTTATACACAACGTCAATGCGTATGTTCCCCGTCTCCCGAGAGACACGGTGCATCCGCACTGCGTTACTTTTTGAGTATTTTTTCAATTTCTTCTGCGGCTTCGTCAAGGTATCCGCCCTCAAAAGCCTCTGCCTTTCCGTTGTCAACGTTTTTGGCAAGCTCGGGATCTATCGGAAGCCTTGCAAGTACCTTTGTTTTGTAACGTTCGGCAATTTTATCTATGTGGCTTTCTCCGAAAACCGAAATCTTTTTTCCGCAGTCGGGACACAAAATCCAGCTCATATTCTCAACAAGACCGAGTACCGGCACGTTCATCATCTCTGCCATGCGCACGGCTTTTTCAACAATCATCGAAACAAGCTCCTGCGGAGATGCAACAACAATTATTCCGTCAATCGGCAAACTCTGAAAAACGGTAAGCGGCACATCGCCTGTTCCGGGAGGCATATCAACAAACATAAAGTCAATATCTTCCCAAAGGACTTCCGACCAAAACTGTTTAACCGTACCTGTAATCATAGGCGAACGCCAAACAACCGGGTCGGTCTCGTTTTTAAGCAAAAGATTTATCGACATCAGCTTAATACCTGTTTCGGTAACGGCGGGAATAATTCCTCTATCGTTGCCGACACATCTCTGAGAAATTCCGAACGCCTTCGGAATCGACGGCCCCGTTATATCGGCATCAAGAATCGCAACGTTCTTGCCCATTCTGTTAAAAGTAACCGCAAGCATTGAAGTAACCAAGCTTTTGCCTACTCCGCCCTTGCCCGATACGACACCGATTACCTTTTTTACGTTGCTGTATTTGTTTAGCTTTACGTGCATATCCTTTGGATTTCCGCCGCAATCCGAGCTGCAGCTCGAACAATCATGGTTACACCCCATAAACCCGAATCCTCTCTTTCAAGTAATTAATTTGTTTTTGCGGAGTTTTCAAAATTCCCGTCAGTGAAATCCGCAATATTTTCACTTTGCTCAATCTGCTGAGTAGGCTGTGCCGCAGTCGGTGCCTCTGTCGGGGCTTCCGTACGAACGGGAGGAGCCTCGGTAGCTGTAACAACCGGAGCTTTGGTAACAGGCTCGGTCTGCGGCTGATAAGCAGCGGTGGTTTTATCCTCGTTGCGGCTTTCCTGACGAGAAGCCTGAGTTGTCGCCGGAGCGGTCGTAGCCTTTGTGGTTGTAACCGCAGTGGACGGGCCCGTTGTTGCCGACTTTTGTGAATTTGTCGCTGTACAGTGAGTAACCGTAAATACAACCGCACAAACAACGGCAACGACTGCAACAATGACAAGAACCGAAGCGATAATATTCTTTTTTGAACCGTTGTTTTTCTTTGCGCTTTTTTTATTTGAAACGGATTTCGGAGTTTGGGGTCTTCGGCTTCCTGTATTTGAAGGTGCTTTCGAATAAGAGCTTATCTCGGTCGGCTCGTCGTTGCCCCCTTCGTAATTGTCGTCATAACCTCTCTGAGGATTATAATCAGACTGCGAATCAAAACCGTCGCCGTAATCGGGAACACTGTTCTCTTCATGAGTCGGCTTGCGAACATTCTCGGAAGAATTCGACGCACCGTCGATGTCAAAATTTTCGTCATCGGAATACGCTCCGTCAGTGTCAAAATTTTCGTCATCGGAATACGCTCCGTCGGCATCAAAATTATCTTTGGCAAATTTCGCAGGTTTTTTGGAAGCTTCAAAGCCGTCGTTATAGCCGTCGTTATATAAATTTCTGTCTTTCATTGTTTTTTCCTTTCGCAAACCAACCAATGATTTTTCTGTAATCCTATAAAGAAATAATAAAGCAGCCAAAGATATTTGTCAAGCTTGAAAACATAAAAACCGACCTGCTTTTAACAGGTCGGCAAACTGTCTGTACCAAATAAAATTTTCGGTCGGATTACGCCTCTGTCTCGGGTTGTTCATCTTCGGGATCTGACTCCGAATCGGAATTTTCCTCAACACTTTCATTAGGATGATTTACTGTTTTTTCTTCAATCTCAGCCTCATCGTCGGATTCGTCAACTTTACCCGAAAGCAAGTCGGCTTCAACTCCGCCGTCAATCGGCTTTGCATCCGCTGTTTCAACTGCGTTATAGTCTTGGATTTCATAGCCGCTGAGGAATGTGTACGGAACACCGTAGCCAAACGCAATTGCGGCAAGAATCGCAATTGCACCCGTGTCTCCGGCCGTTGTAACAAAGAAGCTGTGAAGCGGCATACCCGAAGCA
Source organism: Acutalibacteraceae bacterium (assembly GCA_963599905.1). Taxonomy (GTDB): domain Bacteria; phylum Bacillota; class Clostridia; order Oscillospirales; family Acutalibacteraceae; genus Ruminococcoides. Next base: position 33,650 of record CAVBYX010000051.1, on the reverse strand, counting down.
ACCGAAGCTATCATTATGTATAATGTCGGCAAAACAAGCACAATCAGCGTAGTAACGGAAAAACGCTTTACGGCTTTTCCGTCGCCCACTCTTGTTGCATAAAACAACAGTAAACCGAAAATTGCATAAATAAGTATTGTTATCACAGAACCCCAAACACTCGGGAGCGATTTTGTAAAGTCAGTAAAGAAATGTGCGCACACAATAAATGCAATAATAAGGAATGCGGAGAAAAACAGATTGGCTGTTTCTCTTTTGTCGGGTTTTTTCAATTTCAAGACCTCCGTGTTATTTTGTTTGTATTAACATTTTATTATTATAACATTAACACAAAAGCAATCAAATATCAAGCCTTAATTTTTGCGGCAAGACAAACCCAACCGCCGTCACGGTGCTCCTCAATAATATCAAAGTGATTGCCGACGGAATCCTTAACCTCTTCGCCTCGTGTATCAATAATTCCGCTCATAATATAAACGGCGTCATCTTTCATAAAGTCCTTTACGCCCTTTGACAAAAACATAATTGCGTCTGCAACAATATTTGCAAGAACAATGTCATATTTGCCCTCGACCTTATCCGTAAAGCTTCCGCAAACAGCGGTGAATCTGTCGCCGACGCCGTTAAGTTCGGCATTTTCTTCCGCCGTGCGTGCAGCCACCTCGTCAATATCAACACCGACTGCTTTTTTTGCCCCAAGCAAAAGTGCCGCAATTCCCAAAATTCCGCTTCCGCAACCAACGTCAAGCACACTGTCATCCTGCTTCATATATTTTTCGCACATTTCAAGACAAAGCTTTGTGGTCTCGTGTCCTCCCGTGCCGAACGCAAGACCGGGGTCTATATTTAAAACGATTCTGTCATCCGAGTCGTAATTTTCATACCAACTTGGACGTATAAGCAGTTTTTCACCGACCCGAATGGGCTTGAAATACTTTTTCCAGTTGTTGCGCCAATCCTCCTCGGCACAATCCAAAAGCTCAATCGAATGTTCAATCCCCTCTGCGTTGTATCTCTCCGAAAGAAACGCAACCGCTTCCGACGGAGACACATCAGGCTCAAGATAAACGTGCACAAACGCTTTTGACCTGTCTTTTTTGAGCAAATCTTCGTCAATCAGGTCAATGTGCGCAATATCCTCAACCTCTTGCTCCAAGCTTGAATAATCTTCAACATATATTCCGTAAGGAACAACAACATTTGCAATATCGCTCGCTCTGTCAATATCTTTTGCGTTTACGGATATTTTGATTTCAGTCCAATGATTCATAATCTGTACCTGTCAGTCGTTAAATAATTTTTTCAGCTTGTCAAAAAATGTTTTGCGGCGTGCATAGTTTTTATCTGTTGTTGTGGTATCAAGCTGACGAATCAAATCCTTTTGCTTTGCATTCAGGTTCTTCGGCACCTCAATCGTCATTCTGACATACTGGTCGCCTCTGCCTCTGCCGCCAAGGTGCTGAATACCCTTGCCCTTGAGTTTGAACACATCTCCCGGCTGGGTTCCCTCATGCACCGAATATGTTACCTTGCCGTCCAATGTCGGCACAACAACTTCCGCGCCGAGTGCAGCCTGCGCAAACGTAATCGGCAAATCACACCAAACATCGTCGCCTCTGCGTTCAAAAACATCGTGGCTGCGCACATTTATATAAACGTGCAAGTCGCCGGGCTGACCGTTGTTGTAACCTGCATTGCCGTGTCCGCTGACATTAAGTATCTGTTTGTCTTTTATGCCCGCCGGTATGGTTACGTCAACCGTTCTGTTCTTTCTTTGCCTTCCCGAGCCTCCGCATTTACGGCACGGATTGTCAATTATTTTGCCCTTGCCGTGACATGCGTCACAAGTACGCTGAGTCTGTACAACACCGAACGGTGTACGTTGGTTTATTGTTACACGACCCGAACCTCCGCAGGCGGAACAGGTCTTCGGATGCGAACCCGCCTGAGCGCCTGTACCGTTGCAGGCATCACAGCTTACAACAGCATTGTAGGTTACTGCCTTTTTACAACCCTTTGCCGCCTCCTCAAACGAAACGGTAATGCTTGCCTCAACATCACTGCCTCGCATAGGAGCGTTCGGGTTGTTTGAGCGTCTTCCGCCAAATCCGCCGAAAAAGCTTGAGAATATATCGTCAATATCAAATCCCTGACCGAACGGACTTCCGCCTGCCGCTCCCGCACCGAAGTTAGGGTCAACACCTGCGTGTCCAAACTGGTCATATCTCGCCTTTTTATCCTTATCGGATAAAACCTCATAAGCCTCGTTTACTTCTTTGAACTTCTCCTCACAGGTCTTGTCACCCGGGTGAAGGTCGGGGTGATATTTTTTTGCCTGAGCTCTGTATGCTTTTTTTATTTCATCTTCGCTTGCACCCTTTTGGATACCAAGCACTTCGTAATAATCTCTTTTGTCTGCCATAGTCACACTCTCTCTTTGCAATGTGTTGCAGTTATTTTTTTAAGCAAGCTCTGATTGTCAAAAGCAAAAGCTTGCGCCTGATTGCATGCGGTACAAAGGAGCGTCGGCTCCCCGGAAGTCAGGCAAAAATTAAAAATTCCGCTGAATTTCCGACGTAATCCCGCCTTAAGACAGGAACATTTGCACTTAGGTTATATAAAAGCCGAATGAATGTAAAAAATCCAAACAGCAGGAAAAGGAGCCGCCAAAACGGCTCCTTAAGGTAATCAACAATTACTTGTTGTTATCGTCAACATCCTTAAAATCTGCATCATAAACGTTTGGGTCGCCGCTGTTGTTCGGCTGTGCTCCGCCCATATCCGGTGCGCCCGGCTGCGGATTCGGATTGCCCTGAGGTGCAGCCTGCTGATAAAGCTTTGCGGAGATTTCATACAACGACTTCTGCAAATCGTCTTTTGCCGACTTCATAAGATCTGCGTCATTCTTTGAAACAGCATCCTTAAGAGCTGCCGCTTTGGTGTTAATTGTATTCTTGTCGTCTTCGGCAAGTTTGTCGCCGCTGTCGCTTACAAGCTTCTCTGCCTGATAAACAAGGTTTTCGGCTTCGTTCTTTGCATCAACCTCTTCACGGCGCTTCTTATCTTCTGCAGCATACTGTTCTGCATCCTTAACAGCCTTATCAATATCCTCTTTGCTCATATTTGTTGAAGAAGAAATTGTAATCTTCTGTTCCTTGCCTGTGCCAAGGTCTTTTGCGGATACGTTAACTATACCGTTGGCGTCAATATCAAATGTTACTTCAATCTGCGGAACGCCGCGCATTGCGGGAGCAATGCCTGTAAGTGCAAACAAACCGAGCTGTTTGTTGTCACGGGCAAATTCACGCTCACCCTGAAGAACATTGATTTCAACCTGAGTCTGATTGTCTGCCGCTGTTGAGAAAATCTGACTCTTCTTTGTTGGAATTGTTGTGTTTCTGTCAATAATCTTTGTCATTACACCGCCCATTGTTTCAACACCGAGCGAAAGCGGAGTAACGTCAAGAAGAAGAAGTCCGTCAACCTCGCCGCCGAGTACACCTGCCTGAATAGCCGCACCGATTGCAACGCACTCATCAGGGTTAATACCTTTGAACGGTTCCTTGCCGATAAGCTTCTTAACCGCATCCTGAACAGCAGGGATTCTCGAAGAACCGCCAACCATAAGAACCTTGTCAATCTGACCTATCTGAAGTCCCGAATCCGAAAGAGCGGAGCGAACGGGACCCATTGTTGCTTCTACAAGGTCGGAAGTAAGTTCATCGAACTTTGCTCTTGTAAGAGTTAAGTCAAGGTGCTTAGGACCGGTTTGGTCAGCTGTGATAAACGGAAGGTTAATTGAAGATGTCGTAACGCCCGAAAGCTCAATTTTTGCTTTTTCGGCAGCCTCTTTTAATCTCTGCATTGCCATCTTATCCGATGAAAGGTCAACACCTGTTTCTGTTTTGAATGAAGAAACCATCCAGTCGATAATTCTCTTATCAAAGTCGTCGCCGCCGAGTCTGTTGTTACCTGCCGTTGCAAGAACCTCCTGAACGCCGTCGCCCATCTCTATGATAGATACATCGAATGTACCGCCGCCAAGGTCATAAACCATAACCTTCTGGTCGTTTTCTTTATCAACGCCGTATGAAAGCGCAGCCGCGGTAGGCTCGTTAATAATTCTCTTTACGTCAAGTCCCGCAATCTTGCCGGCATCCTTTGTAGCCTGACGCTGTGCGTCTGTAAAGTAAGCCGGAACGGTAATGACAGCCTGTGTTACCTTTTCACCGAGGTAAGCTTCCGCATCAGCTTTAAGCTTCTGCAAAATCATAGCTGAAATTTCCTGCGGAGTGTAGCTCTTGCCGTCAATTGTAACCTTGTGAGCCGTACCCATTTCTCTCTTGATTGAAGAAACGGTTCTCTCGGGGTTGGTTATTGCCTGACGTTTTGCAACCTGACCTACCATTCTTTCGCCGTCCTTTGAAAACGCAACTACGGACGGAGTTGTTCTTGCGCCCTCGGCGTTGGCGATTACAACCGGCTCGCCGCCTTCGATAACTGCCACACAAGAGTTTGTTGTACCTAAATCTATACCTATTGTCTTAGCCATAATTAATTCCTCCAGTATTGTTTTTGTTTGTGTTATTTATAATATTAATGTTATTGTTGTTATTTTATCAATCGCAATTTGCAACCTGAACCATTGCGTGTCTTACAATTTTATCACCGATTTTGTAGCCCTTTTGGAATACCTGAGAAATTGTGTTCTTATCAAGCTCGTCGTTGTCAATCTTTGAAATTGCATTGTGAATGTTCGGGTCAAATGCGTCGCCTGTCTCGCCGTAGCTCTCAATTTTGAGTTTTTCAAACGACTTGTCAAGCTGATTTGAAATAAGCTCAACTCCCTTAATAATTTCGGGAGAAGCGTCCTTAAGATTTTCAAGCGCCATTCTTACGCTGTCGGCAACAGGTAAAAGTTCTGTCACTGCCTTTGCGGTAGCGTCGTCGTAAATCGACAGCTTTTCGTTTGCCGTGCGCTTGCGGTAGTTGTCATACTCAGCCGCCAAACGCATATATTTGTCTTTTTGGGCTTTGAGCTCTTCCTCAAGAGCAGTTGTCTTTTCGCTCTTTTTGTCTTTCTTTTTTTCTTCGACCTTTGCTGCCTTTTCTTCTGCCGAGGTCTCCGTTGTTTTGGTTTCCTCTGCGTTTTCCTTAGTTTCCTTATTTTTCTTTGGCATTTTTATCCTCCTTAAAGGCTTGTGCCGTTATATTTCAACAAGTTCGCCAATCAAGGCTTCAACGTTTTCCGACACACACTCAAGAATCGAAATCACCCTTCCGTAATCCATTCCGAGCGGGCCGATCAACGCAAGCACTCCGGATTGGTCGGAACCTGCAAAGTATCTTGAAGATACCACCGAGCTTGTGCTCAGCTCAACCCTGCTGTTTTCGCTGCCCAACGTAACCGCCGTATCAGGCGGAAGTTTTTTTAGCATATTTGCAAGGTCGTGTTCATTACTCAAAAAACCGATTAATCTTCTTGCCGCAATAAAGTTCACATCAGGCACAAGCATCAGCTTGTTATAACCGCTGTGATAGACGCTTACATCTTTTGCAAGCTGTGAAGCGTCCTTGATTGCCGTAAGAACATTCGGCATAAACAGCGACAACTCTCCGAATCTTGCCGCTACGGTTTGAATGAACGGCTGGTTTATCGACGAAAGCTTAACTCCGACAAATGTTTCGTTAAGAGCCTTGTCAAACACCTCCAAAATCTCGGGGGTAATCAAAAACTCGCACCTGAACAACCGTGTTTTTATGATTCCGTTTGAAACCATAACCACAGCCATCGCCGTATGTGCGCCCGTCTGAACAAAGCTGATTTTGCGAATCCTGCTGTCCTCGCCGTCGGGCGTTGTGGCAAACGTAACCAAATCGGTAAGCCGTGCAAGCAAATCCGCCGCACACTGAAGTATGCTTTCGGGCGAATCCGAATTTTCGGAAAGTTCGGAAGCAATATACTCCCTGCCGCTCTGCGAAACGGGTGTAAGCTTTAACAAACGGTCAACATAATATCTGTAACCCTGCTGAGTCGGCACACGCCCCGCCGAAGTATGCGGCTGAATCAAAAAGCCCTTGCTTTCAAGGTCTGACATTTCATTTCTCACGGTCGCCGAAGAAATGTTAAGCTCCGTCTGAGTTATCAACGACTTTGAACCGACAGGCTCACCCGTCGTAACATAGCTGCGGATGATTGCAGCCAAAATATTCTCTTTTCTCGCAGTCAGCTCCAAACCGCTCACCTCTGTTCTGAGTCGGATTTTGCTGTAATTAGCACTCTCGGTATTAGAGTGCTAATCGCTTTATCCTTAATATAATACCAAAGTCAGTAAAAGTCAAGTCATTTTTAAAAAAATATTTCGTTTTTTCAAATATTTCACATTATTTTTGCTTACGGCTTGACAACAAACAATAATAAACTTTATAATATGTGCAAGCAAACAGAAAGGACTGGTATCGTGAGCGAATATTTGCAATATGCATATGTGTTTGTTTGGGGTATTCTTGCCGTACTTACTTTTATTATCGGCGTCAAGCAAGGAGTATATGCTTTTGTAATGTCGGCGTTCTTTGTTTTTATGACCGTCTGGTACGCTCTCAACTCATTCGGCAACATTCCGATGTTTGAGGGCATGCTCGGAATAATCTTCAAGTGCGTTGCAACTGCCTTTTTGGCGGCGGTTATAGTGATGTATTTTCACTCCAAAAAGAAAAGCCGCTCGGAAAACTGCTCGGATGACGATGAAAAATAAAACCCTATCTTGTTTTTTGGAACAATCAATATACTATATCTAGACAGTAAAAACGCAGAAAGGCATTTTGCGATATAAAAGCTGTTGTATTTTGCATATTTTTTTCAAAAACACTTGATTTTCAGCACTTTTTATGCTATCATATTATCCATATGACTGATACTTTAAGGAGGTGGGACAATGCCAAACATTAAATCTGCGAAAAAGCGTGTTAAGGTTATCGCTACAAAAACAGCTCGCAACAAAGCTACAAAGTCAGCTTTAAGAACTGTTATAAAGAAGGCTTATTACGCTGTTGACACAAATGCCGACAACAAAACAGAGGCAGTTCGTCTTGCTATCAAGAAAATTGACCAGGCAGTTGCAAAGGGTATTATGCACAAGAACACAGCGGCAAGAAGCAAGTCTTCTCTTGCAAAAAGACTTAACGCTTCAGCGTAAGTACATTTGTTTTAACAAGTTAAACTTAAAAGCAGAGATTTTCTCTGCTTTTTTTGTTTTCATGTTGACTTTTTTATAAAAAATGTTAAAATAGAATTATAAATACCGTGTCTTATACAAAATAAATTCTTACATTGGAGGTTTTGTTATGAAAAATAAAAACTTGGCGTTCCTCATTGGCATAGTTGCCTTTGTTGCAACAGTATCTGCCGTCCTCACAGCTTTCTTTATTGTTAAAGATAAGCAAAAAAAAGACGATGAAGAGCTTATGGAGTATTTGGACAACTCGATTGAATAATTACGATGTTACAACGGCTGTTTCATTATTTTGAAACAGCCATTTGTATTTTTACGGGAAAGCGAAGTGATTAAATGAAAAATTATATCAAAGCCAATCTTAACAGGTTCAAACGAATAAATATTCTGACGATGCTGTGGCTTGCAATCGCAGGAAGCATTAATGCGGTGGCGGCAACCATGTTTTTGTCGCCGGTAAATCTTTATGACAGCGGAATTTCGGGTCTTTCAATGCTGCTGTGGCAAATCACACCCGACCAATTCTCGTTTTCGTTATTTCTTATAGTACTAAACCTTCCTTTGTTTTTGTTCGGACTGAAAAAGCAGGGGGCTTTGTTCACCTTTTACTCGGCATGGACGGTATTGATTTTTTCAACCGCCTCTTATATTATATCGTATGTGCTTCCGGTTGATGTAAGCACTACCTCGCCGTTTGCTCAAAGCGACCTGCTTTTGTGCGCAATATTCGGCGGCTTGATTTCAGGCATCGGAAGCGGATTGACAATTCGTTTCGGAGCCGTTATCGACGGAATAGAAGTTCTTGCCGTGGTATTCGCAAAAAGAATCGGCATTTCCGTCGGCACGTTTATAATGATTTTTAACGTAATACTTTATGTTATTATAGGTTGCATATTTCAAAGCTGGGAGCTTCCGCTTTACTCAATTATTGCCTATGCCGTTGCACTTAAGACGATCGACTACATAGTTGAGGGCTTTGACAGAGAAAAAGCGATAATGATAATCACCGAAAACGGCGACGCCATTTGCAGCCGAGTGTCGGAAGAGTTCGGCCACGGAATAACCCAGTTTGACGTAAAGGGATATTATTCACAGGAAAGCAAATCGGCAATTTACTTTGTTGTGAACCGATTTCAGGTTTCAAAGCTTAAAAATATGGTGCTCGAAATCGACTCAAAGGCATTTATTACCGTCTCTGACATTTCCGACGTTCTCGGAACCAGCGTAAAAAAGAGGTAAGCCGAATGAAAAACACAGTTGAGCTTGAGCTTAACAGGCTCTTGAAAGACGCAAAATCCAATCGGGAATTAAAATCACTGCTTATCGCAACCAAGTGCAGCGATAATCCCGTTGAAGACTTTTGCAATTTATGCCAAAAATACGGATACAACATCAAAATAGGCGAGCTTTTTGCCGTTGGGCAGGACGCAAATGACGCAAAGCTCAGAAGCGTAAACGGCGGCGGAGTAAACTCAACAGACGGATGGGACGACGCATACGAACAGTTTTTTCTTACACTTGAATGGACTTGATTAACAAAATGAAACACATTTATCCTAAATACTATAAAGATTTTAAATGCATTGCAAACAAATGTCCCGACAGCTGTTGCAAGGATTGGGATGTGGAGCTTGACGATAACGCCGAAAAATACTACAACACAGTACAAGGCGAATTCGGAGATAAAATAAGAAACCTCACCGTTGACGGTGAGGACAACAACAGAATTTTTATATCACGCGAGGACGGCAGATGTCCTTTTTGGAATGACGATATGCTCTGCGACATCTACATAAACCTCGGTGAAGAACATCTGTGTGAAACCTGTGCCAATTTTCCGAGAATCACACAGGATTATGTAACATTTACCGAGCATATGCTTTCGTTCGCCTGTCCCGTTGCCTCCAAACTTATGTTGGACAGCGAAAAACCGTACGATGACTTTAATCAACCTGAATTTGATACCGACGGAGTGGAATACTGCGTTGAGTATATGGAGTTTTTGTTGAAAGCAAGAACACAAACAGCAAAGATTTTGACCGACAAATCAAAATCATTTACCGTAAGATTAAAGGAAGCCATTCTTTTCAATTCGGAAATTCAAGATAGAATCGACAACGATGAATATTCTCTTGACAGCATATCGGTCGATCCGTCACAAACAAATACCGATAAAGCAGACTGCGAATTTATTTTTGATTTGCACCAAAGTCTTGAAATAATCAGCGGCAAATGGCGCGACCTTATCGAAGCCGCCTCAGATACTTGCAACAATTGCACGGTATTGACCGAATATGACGATGATTACGAAAAGCTTGCGCTTTATTACGTGTACGTGTACTATCTAAAGGCGATTGACACGTATAACGTTATATTGCCGTTTCAACGGCTTGTTTGCGCATATATAATCATCTCAAGAGTTGAAAACCGTCTCAGAGGTGACGGGAATTATGACAAAAATCGTCTTTCTCGCATTATGCAAAAATATTCCAAAGAAGTTGAGCACTCGTACGAAAACTCCGATATTTTGGAGTTTGAATTTGAAACCAAACTCAATTATTGGGCAGAAAACCTTGTAACGCTTTTATAATCAGTTTTTCACAGATTAAAAACAATCGGTGCTTTTTCATTCTCTTTTGAGAATTATACATTTAGGTTAATACCAATATTTAATGGTAAATTCAAAAAGTGTGTCGGCAAAACGACACACTTTTTTATCGTTCAATTTTGTTTTCAGGATACGGTTACAGTATATCAGAAACACATAAAACGGTAAACACTAATAGGTCATAAGTCTGATTTTATTTGTTTTTCTTTTTTACTTCTTTATTAATTATACTTATTCTCTGTTATCTTTTAGGCACTCTACCATATCTACCTTTTTAACTTTGCGGCGTACAAACCAGACGGAAATTACATAGCTTGCGATTGTGAGGGCAAATGACAGCAAATAACTTTTAAGTGAAATTGAAGTTGTAACTAATATTCCGTCAATATCCGCAAACAACTTAAAGAAGCAGTTTGCAACTCCGTATGCTGCCGGAATACTGAGTAAGATACCGATTGGCAGGAAAATGTGATTTACATTTAATACGATTTTATCAATTTGCCTGTTTCGATATCCAAGCACCTTCAGCATAGAAATGTTATTTCTGTTTTCGGTTACCATCATATTTACGGATACATAAATTGCCGCAATGCAGATGATAATCCCAAGTCCGACCAAAAGGTAAATCATAAATCCCATTTGATTCATTATTGTGTCGATTTGATCGCCAAGGTCAGTTTTTCGGGTTTCCTGAGCAACATTTTCTGACGGAATATCGAGCTTTGCGTCGCTGATAAGAGCATTATGTGTACCCTTCTCCAATCCTGAAATATCAGCAGCCTTATCTATTGAGGTTATGATAGCCTTTTGCATATCATTTTTAATAATCCCCTTAATTTTGACTTCCTTTTCTTCAAGTGATAATGGATTATAAAGCGTTATTTTGTCGCCTGCCTGCCAATCATAAATCATAGATATCAGGCTGGTAATATAATATCCGTCACTGATATTGACCTTTTCACCGTCTTCATCATTAAAATTAAGATATGGATTATCCTTATCTGTTCCCATAACGGTTATGCGGCTTCCGTCTTTCCTTTCCATGGATGAAACCAATAATTCTTCCCCACCGTATGGGTTGTCTTTTGACATACTGTTAAGAATATACTGATATTTGTAATCACCGATACTTTCAATTGATTTTTCCTGAGTAGCTATCATCGAATCAAACATTGAAAAACTGAACAGCATGATAAAACATCCGAGAAATACACCGAGCAAAACAACAAAGCTTCTTGCAGGATTTCCAAGTACCGAGCGAACCGCATATTTAAATCGGAACGGAATTTTTTTGTCGGCAAGCACTTTTCTGAATTTATGTTTATCGCCGTCAGCATTGCCCGCAAGCAAAAGTACGGTATTTTTCTTTAATATTTTGCGTACTGAGATTAGTGCTGCAAGTACATACATGGCAGTTGGAACAATTATTCCGAGCACAGCGTCAATGAGATTAAGGCGACCGATAATTCTCATCGGTTCATAGTCCTGAAGTCCAAGTTCACTGTACGGTTGGGCAAATATTGCCGAAAGTATGGTTGTAACTATACCGCCCAAAAGGCCCGGGATTGCCGCAAACCCCGCATAATGGCGCATTAATTGCCCTTTTTTATATCCGAGAGCCGACAGTGTGCCAATCATTTTTTGCTCACTCTTTACCTTACGACTTATTATTATGCTGACAAGAGCAACTGCAATCAACGGAAGCACACAGAGTATTACATACGCCATAAGTATGAACATTTCTGCCTGGTCGCTGACCATGGTTATTCTCATATTTTCACTTGCAGGGGTATATTCATGCATATAATAGTTTTCGTGAACATACTTTCTGAAATCCGATTGATTGTCTTTGTTGTATCTCACAAGATACTGACGGTTTGTATTTCCCGGATTTTCAAAGTCGTCATCCGTCATATATGCCAAGTAAAATGTTGTGATATTTTTGTAAGAATCACTTGGATTTTGCAGCATATAAAGATAATCGGGACGTTGGAAAAGTCCTGTTACGATATAATTTTTATCACCGATTTTCATAGTATCATTGATTTGGACATTATTATTTACCGCATAGCCCTCCGAAATTATTATTTCTCCGCTGTTCTTGGCGTCACTTCCGACAGTTACCTTATAAAGGTCAATTTTGTCCGTTTTGTGAAACACTCGTGCAGTGGTGCCGTCGGTTTCTATATTAACGTATTTTTGTACCTCAAGCGTTAGGTCATACTTTTTTTCAAGCTTTGTTATCTCTTCATCAGGAATCGGAGTGTAGGTTGTAAAGTTTGCATCCTCTACCTTTTGGCTTGCAAAAAAGTCTGTTCCGAAATTCAGAATGGCATTGCCCGCTATTGCAAACATAAAATACAGAAAAAGAGTAACAACGGTAAGTATGGTTGAGGCTATGTAAAATGAAAGATTTTCACGAATATTACGTGTATAACGTCTGTTAAGTTTCATCTTTTCACCGCCTTACAATACTAAATCGCAGGCAGCTGTTCTTTGTTTGTTATCGCGTGCTTCGCAAACCTTGCCGTCCTTGAGATAAATCACTCTGTCTGCCATATCGGCTATTGCCTCGTTATGGGTGATGATTATAATCGTTGTACCAAACTGCCGGTTCATTTTTTCAACAAATTTCAGTACATTGCGAGACGATTTGGTATCGAGCGCACCTGTCAGCTCATCGCATAACAACAGTTTAGGGTTCTTTATCATAGCCCTTGCAATTGCAACTCGCTGCTGTTGACCGCCCGAAAGTTCTTTTGGAAAGCGTCGGCGATATTTGGCAATGTCAAGCGCTGTTAAAACCTCGTCCATATCAAGCGGTTTTTCCGATATGTCAGACACAACCTCAATGTTTTCCTCAACTGTGAGGTCGGGTATAAGGTTATAAAATTGAAAAACAAATCCGATATCGTCTTTACGGTAATCGGTACGTCCGTTGGGTGAAAGTTCTGTGACCTTGAGTCCTGCAACCGTAAGGCTGCCCTCATCAAGAGTATCAAGACCGCCAAGCATATTCAGCAGTGTGCTTTTTCCTGAACCCGACGGCCCGAGAATAACGCAAATCTTGCCTTGTTCTAACTCCAGTTGTGCGTGGTCGAGGGCATAAACTTCAGCCTCGCCCTTGCCGTACTTTTTTACGGCATTTTTAAGTTCTATAAACATATTTATATCCTCCAAGATTAACAAATAATATCAGTTAGCTTCTGCTAACTGATATTATAAAACTTTTACATTTGCCTGTCAACCACATATATAACGGTGTTTACTATAATCATTTTTAGGATAAATCTCAAATTTTTGTATCTTTTGTGCTATCTATTGCAGATTTCAAATTATAGTGCTATAATTAAGCCACTCAGTTAGCTGTTGCTAACTTAAATATATTAATATTGTTGTTAGTATAAATACAACTTTTCAATATTATTTTAAGCGAAACAAGCTATTTGTTTCAGAATACCGCTTTAAAAGGAGAATTATATGAATAAAAGAAAACTGTATATAGCTATGAATTGCGGAATATTGGGATGCATTTGTTTTACATTATGATAATGTACCTGTTCGGTTGGATGAATACAAACGGTTACTCGGATATTGCAATGTCAGCCGGCGAAGCACTCTACAATCATTTTTCGTGGATTGTGCTTATAAGCGAAGCCTTTATGCTTTTGCCGTTTCTATATTGATTTTGGCTGCAATTCACCAAGAAAACCGTATATCCAAAAGCATTTTCATTTACAAATATACTGATTATATACGCCGTATTCTATATAATAAAGTTACTGTTGCCCGATTCACCGTTTCGTATCGGTTTTGCAAACGGACTTATGAGCGAAAGTATGGTTATTTGGTTTTTAGTACAATATTTATACGGAATAAAGAAAGTAAAATAGACAGCAAAGACCTACGTGTACTGATAAATTCTTATTGCAAAAATTTTGTTTTACAAGTACAAGGCTTTGTGATATAATACCGTTGATTTTAAATAGGGGTGTTTATTATGATTAAAGGCGCAGTTTTTGATATGGACGGGCTGATGTTTGACAGCGAACGGATTACGTACAACGGCTGGCAAAAGCTTATGGACGAAATCGGCTTTGAATACAGCATTGATGTTTTTAAACAAACCGTCGGAAGACGTAAAAAAGAGGTTGAACAGTTTTATTACAGTAAATACGGAAATGATTTTCCTTACCGCAGGCTTTCCGAGATACAAAGAAAGAATTATATTAACTTTGTAACAACAAAAGGAGTGCCCGTTAAAAAGGGGCTGTATGAAATTCTTGATTTTTTAAAAGACAACGATATAAAAATCGCCCTTGCGACTTCAACCTCACGCCAAACCTCGTTGATAAACTTGGAATCGGCAAGGGTCGAAAAATATTTTGACGCACTGGTATGCGGAGAAGACGTTACAAACGGAAAGCCCGACCCCGAAGTGTTTTTGACAGCGGCACAAAAAATAGGCATTGAGCCCGAACAATGCATTGCTTTTGAAGACAGCTTCAACGGCATTAAATCTGCATTTGCGGCAGGTATGACCACCGTTATGGTACCCGACTTTATTCAACCGACGGACGAAATTCTTTCAATGGTAAACTATTTGTGCAGCGACCTGTCAAATGCGGCAGAATTGCTGAAAAATAAAATTTAAAACAATCTTTAACCAATCATCCCGGCAGACTGCAACCTGTCGGGATAATTTTATTTTATATGTCACAAATTCCGCTTACTGATTTCGTTAACTTTTTTCTTCAATTTTGAAATTAACCGTGGTATAATTTAACTGATATATAATTAGATTTTATTTTTAAATCCGAGTAAATCTCCGCTTTTTCCGCAAGGAGCAGAATCGGAGAATGAATGCAAGGGCGCAAAAAAGCTGACATTTTAGAGACGGCAGACATCTGCTCTGCGTTATATTGAAAGCCAAAAGGTGTGTTGATACAAAATTCAACACACCTTTTATTCAATATATTTGATTTATCTCACCGAATTATTTTATCAATTTCTGTTACCATATCGCATATTACATCGTACGAATTCCCCTTTGTAACCGAGGCAAGCAGAGCGTTTATATTTTCTTCAAAATTTTCCGGCAGAATACTGCAATGTTTTTTACAGAGAGACACAAGCCTTTTTTCGCCGGGATGAGTCAATCCGTTAAGCGCAAAAATAATATCAAAATAACTTGCTAGGAACTCCGTGATTCTGTGATTCACGCTCACAAGGTCGTTTCTTTGTGCGGCTTTTTTGATTTGCATATCATACGACGGAAGTACGCCGCTGAGCAATTTGCGGTTTTTGGTGATGATATTTTGTCTCAGCTTTTCGGGATAGTCAGCACAGTACTTTTTCTGTAATTCCGTGAATTTTCCCGATTTGTCAAATAAAACTTTGCTGTTTACAATGTTGTGTAAAAAGCAGGTTGTGTACCCGTTGAACGCAGTGCTTTCGTCAACCACATACTTTAAATATCCTGTTATCATCTCAAAACTACGATAAATAACATCAACTGAAACGCCGTTTTTCAGCACACAATTATCCTCAAGCTCCCAGTAATGATTGCCGATTTCCGCAACCTTGCAAAAGGGTTTTAGTACATTGGCTTTTTTTTCAAGCGACAATTCGGCTGAGCAATATACATAAATGTCATAATCCGATTTGGCGTCACATTCACCCGTTGAGCGTGAACCGCCCAACACAACCGTATCAACTTCGTCGAGCTTTTCAAATCCGTCAATTACCGAAGTAAAATACTCATCGTTAAAATACATTTTATACCCTCTTTCATTAAAAATATAAAACAAAAGGTCGAAACACCGTCTGGATATACAAGCGGAGCTTCGACCTAAATTATTTAACAGTTAATTACTTTAAAGCCTCATAAACCGCAACCGCACAAGCAACTGTTGCGCCTACCATCGGGTTGTTACCCATACCGATAAGACCCATCATCTCAACGTGAGCGGGAACCGAAGATGAACCTGCAAACTGAGCGTCACCGTGCATTCTGCCCATAGAGTCTGTAAGACCGTAAGAAGCAGGGCCTGCACCCATATTATCCGGGTGAAGTGTACGGCCTGTGCCGCCGCCGGAAGCAACCGAGAAGTACTTAACGCCGTTCTCAATAGCCCACTTCTTGTATGTACCTGCAACAAGGTGCTGGAAACGAGTTGGGTTGGTTGAGTTACCTGTGATTGAAACACCAACGTTTTCGTGCTGCATAATTGCTACGCCTTCACGAACGTCGTCTGCACCGTAGCAGCGAACCGCTGCTCTTTCACCGTCTGAAAAAGCTCTTTCCTCAACGATTTTGAGCTCGGATGTAAAGTAGTCGAACTGAGTCTTTACATATGTAAAGCCGTTGATTCTTGAAATGATGTACGCAGCGTCTTTGCCAAGACCGTTAAGAATAACTCTGAGCGGTTCTTTTCTTGCCTTGTTGGCGTTACGTGCAATACCGATTGCGCCCTCTGCCGCAGCAAAGCTTTCGTGACCTGCAAGGAATGCAAAGCACTTTGTCTCGTCTCTTAAAAGCATTGCGCCGAGGTTACCGTGACCTCTGCCTACGTTTCTCTGCTCTGCAACAGAACCGGGGATACAAAAAGCTTCAAGACCTACGCCGATTGCTTCAGCAGCATCGGCAGCTGTCTTTACACCCTTTTTAACTGCAACCGCACAACCGAGTGTGTAAGCCCAACCTGCATTTTCAAAAGCGATAGGCTGAACACCCTTTACGATGTCATATGGGTCAAATCCCAAGTCGTTGCAAATTTTTCTTGCCTCTTCAAGATCTGCAATACCGTATTCGGCAAGGCACTTCTCAATTTTAGGCATTCTTCTTTCCATACTTTCAAACTGTACTGCCATTGTTGTGTCCTCCCTACCGAATTATTCTTCACGTGGGTCAATGTACTTAGCGGCTCCGTCAAAGCGACCGTACTGACCGATGTTATTTTTATATGCTTCGTTTGGCTCAACACCGTGACGAATGTCTTCAAGCATCTTACCAAGCTTTACGAACTGATAGCCGATAACTTCGTCATTTTCATCAAGAGCAGTCTTGAGAACATAACCCTCAGCCATTTCCATAAAACGAACGCCCTTAGCGTTTGTGCTGTACATTGTACCAACCTGTGAACGAAGACCTTTACCAAGATCTTCCATTCCTGCGCCGATTGGAAGTCCGCCCTCTGAGAAAGCTGTCTGGCTTCTGCCGTAAACGAGCTGCTCAAAGATGTTCTTCATAGCTGTGTTGATAGCATCACAAACAAGGTCTGTGTTAAGGCACTCAAGGAGAGTTTTGTTAGGCAGAATTTCAGCAGCCATAGCGGCTGAGTGAGTCATACCCGAACAGCCGATTGTTTCAACCAAAGCCTCCTGAACAACGCCGTCTTTTACGTTAAGTGTGAGCTTGCAGGCACCCTGCTGAGGTGCACACCAGCCTATACCGTGTGAAAGACCGGATATGTCTTTGATTTCATAAGCTTTTACCCACTTGCCCTCTTCGGGAATAGGTGCGGGACCGTGCTTTGGTCCTTTTGCAACAGTACACATATTTTCTACTTCTTTTGAATAAATCATATGTACTTCTCCTTTCAAATTTAGTTGAGCCAAAATTATTACTCAGTTACTGATATTATACGCTATTATCCTCTATTTTTCAAGTATTTTTTTAGTACCAACCCGAATACCGACAGATTTTTCACACAGTGCATAGTCAGTTTACCGTTAATAAAATTTTCCTTTTTACCTGAACTTACTTAAACAAAAAACAGCAGGGCAACGCCCTGCTGAAAACTTATTCCGTGATAGACTTAATTAGTCCGCCTTTTTTAATGATATTCTGGATAAACTCAGGAAACGGCTCTGCCTTATAAGTTTTGCCGGTAGTTTCATCTGTAATAACGCCCGTATCAAAATTTACGCTGACCGTGTCACCGTCACTTATTTCCTTTGCGGCTTCGTCGCATTCAAGAATCGGTAATCCGATATTTATTGAATTTCTGTAAAAGATTCTTGCAAAGGTCGAAGCAATAACGCACGAAATTCCGCTTGTTTTAATTGCAATCGGGGCGTGTTCACGCGATGAACCGCAACCGAAATTCTTTTCGGCAACCATAATGTCGCCCTCTTTTACCTTATTCACAAAATCCTTGTCAATATCTTCCATACAATGTGCCGCAAGCTCCTTGTGAGAAGCCGTGTTAAGATAACGAGCCGGGATAATTACGTCCGTATCAACATTGTCTCCGAACTTATGAACAGTACCTCTTGCATTCATATTGCACACCTTACCTTTCTTAGAGCTTTTCAGGGCTTGTAATATAGCCTGTTACCGCACTTGCAGCCGCAACGGCAGGGCTTGCAAGATAAACTTCGCTGTCAACGTGTCCCATTCTGCCGACAAAATTGCGGTTCGTGGTTGAAATTGCCTTTTCGCCTGCGGCAAGTATGCCCATATGACCTCCGAGACACGGGCCGCATGTCGGTGTTGAAACAATTGCGCCTGCGTTAACAAAGACGTCAAACAAACCCTCGTGCATAGCATCAAGCCAAATTTGTTGGGTTCCCGGAATAACAATACATCTTACGCCCTTTGCGATTTTTCTGTCTTTCAGTATCTCTGCGGCAGCCCTCAGGTCTGTTATTCTGCCGTTGGTGCAAGAACCGATAACGCACTGGTCAATCTTAACTTCATTTTCACCGATTTCGTCAACCGTTCTTGTGTTTTCGGGAAGATGCGGAAATGCCACTGTCGGTCGAAGCGTTGACATATCGATTGTGTATTCTTCGTCATACACGGCGTCCTCGTCTGCGGTGTACTCAACAGGTGTACCCTGATATCTTCCGTTGCAATATTCACGGGTTATATCGTCAACAGGGAAAATTCCGTTCTTGGCACCTGCTTCGATTGCCATATTCGTGATTGCGAGTCTGTCGTCGATACCGAGATATTTAAGTCCCTCTCCCACAAACTCCATTGACTTATAAAGTGCGCCGTCAACGCCGATTTTTCCGATAATATGCAAAATCACATCTTTTCCGCTCACATACTTTTGCGGCTTACCGACAAGATTGAATTTAATGGCTGACGGAACCTTAAACCAAGCCTTGCCGCTTATCATTCCCGCAGCCATATCGGTTGAACCCACACCTGTTGAAAAAGCACCTAACGCACCGTATGTACACGTGTGCGAATCCGCTCCGATGCACAGACATCCCGGGCCTACAAGTCCTTTTTCAGGCAAAAGAGCGTGCTCGATTCCCATTTCGCCAACATCCATATAGTTCTTTATATCGTACTTGTCGGCAAAGGTTCTTGTCTGCTTAACCTGAGTTGCCGCCTTAATATCCTTGTTAGGTGTAAAATGATCCATAATCATTGCGATTTTGGTGTTGTCAAAAACAGCTGTTGCTCCGTTTTCTTCAAAAACATTGATAGCAACGGGAGAGGTAACGTCGTTGCCGAGTACCATATCCAGTTTGGCTTCGATTAACTGACCTGCCTTTACCTCATCAAGTCCTGCGTGAGCCGCAAGAATTTTTTGGGACATAGTCATACCCATAATATCACTCCTCGGAGATTATTGATTTTCTTAATGTACTGCCGATTTAAACATTTGTGCACACTGCGCCTTTAAACCCGGTAAACAAATTACAGATGCGACGTCTCTTAAGATCACTTGAAATCCTAAGAGACATTTTATTCGGCAGTTCTTTTATTATAGAACAAATTTGTTTGTTTCACAACAGCAAAGAGAACTCTGCTGCCGATTTATTTTACCAATTCGGCAACCGCTGTTATAAGGTTGTTGATAACAGCCTTTTGCGAATGACCCGCAACCGTGCCGTTAACCTCCGCAACATAACGCTCTCCGTCAGACGAATAATACTTTACGGTATCTGTCGAATCGTCCGACGAATATTTGTAGGTAACAGAAAGTGCGGGACTGCCGCTTGCATTTTCGGCTTTAACGTCAGCAAGCTTTACAAGGGTCAAGTCGTCATAGAATGTTGAAAAATCTTCAATTGCAATTTCCTTATCTTGATACTTAACCGTTGTGTTTGTGGATGTGGTCTCGTTTCCGCTGTCATCGGTTGTTGTGACCTCTTTTGAAGTCAATTCAAAATCATAAGTGTTATCACCGTTGTTGATTGAAATTTCAGAAAGCGAAGTCATCTTTGGATACAGAACATACTCGCTGAATAATTTTTCGTAACTTGTAGAAACCCACGGAAGATTTGCGGATGCCATAACATAAACTACATTGCCTCCGCCAAGCATAACATTAACCTTGCCGTCACTGTCAGGCTTGGAGCTGAGAACATCAACGGTTGTATCGGGATACACGGCTTTAACCTCTGCATAAGGCTCGGCAAGACCAAGCTCACTAAGCTGAGATTCCGACGGATTGACCATTTTTACGCTTTCGGCATAAAGCCCTCTGATCGCTCCGTCTACTTTGCTGCATTCGCTCTCGTTGGCATAACATTCAACCGGCTTTGTCATGCGGTAGGATGCCGAAACGTTGTCACCCGTGTACGGTTCAAGTACAATTTCATCCGAAAAAGCCGAACCGGAAAGACTGATTGAAGAAGCCTGTGAATTACTCGAATCCGAAGCGGAAGTATTTATTGTAAGACTCATAAGGTCGGTAAGACCGTAATCAAAAGCGGAAACCGCCGTCGATTCAACAAGATAAATTGCGTCGCCGTCACCGAACTTTATGTATGTTCCCGCACTCTGCGGTGCATCGTCACCGACTGTAATAACAGCCTTTGTGTTGTCGGTGTAATTTACCGTTACCGTGCTTCTCGGTTCGTCAAAACCAAACTCCGCCGAATCCTCTTCCTTTAGACTTGCAACCTTTTTAAATTCTATCGAAGCGGCACAGCTTGCAATCTCGTCAGGTGCGCCCGACTGCAATGCATAATCCTCAAACCCGACAATCGTATAGGTTGTGGTTTCTGAATTTCCGTCATCATCCGTCGGTGTTTCCGATTTAATATCAAGTGTTCCCTTTGTGTTTTCAACGTGAATGGTTGATATTTTTGCGGGAACATAATCCATCAGTGTACCGTAGCTGTTGTTTTTAATATTTCCGTTTTCATCGGTTTCTATTTTCACCTGATGCACTCCGTTCGAGTCGGTAGTTGCTTCCATTGCAATACCTTCGTCAATCGTTGCGGTATCGTCAGAGCCGCTTTTTGGCAGGAAAATAAGCAAAAACATAAGTCCGATCAAAAGAACAGCGGCTATTCCGATGATGAGAAGCAGCTTTTTGTTTTTTTTCATTACCTGTTCCTCCTACGAATCCACACGATGATTCCCGCAACAAGAATACCTATCGGAATCACAAACACAAAGATTACCAAAACAACAAGTCCCGGAGTAACATCCGTAACGCCAAGCTCTGCGCTGTCAAGCGACTTGCTTTCAATTGTTATTCCGACATCGTCCTTTTCCGCAAGTGTGTTTACAACGTTCATCAAATATGCCGAGTTGTTAAAGCTGTTAATTTCCATCAAGTTTTTTGTAAACATCATATAGGAGCCGAATACAACAACATTTGACGAAACGTCATCGCTGTTTGTTTTTACGCCCTCGGCGGCAACGTTTAACGGGTCTCCCGAAATTGCGTCGCTGTAACTCCAGTCTTCGTCCGCATCATAAGGATAAACACCTGCTTTTGAGGATGTTGTAAGCAATGCGTGTGCCGTTGACTCGTCCTTAATAATAATATCGTGTGTATCCGACGTTACAACGGGAATTTTTGAATTTTTAAGATTATCCGTATAATAATCCGCATAATCAACTATAAAGGCATACGGGCTTGAACTGCTCACAAGATAATCGTTGCTTGTTTCAAACACATACCCGCCGTTAACCTGCATACCCCAATCCGACAGCAGTTTGTCAAGGTTCGGAGTATCTGCCTTATCCGCACAGGGAACATATATTAAAGTTTTACCGTTATTGCCGCCGTTGTCAAGCCAAGTTGAAAGCTTGTCGATTGCGCTGTCGTCAAGGTCTACCGACGGAGCATACAATATTGCAAACTCTGCATCGTCATCCATTCCGTTTGTTGCAAGAGATACTTCGTTTACCTGATATGCATTGTTTTCAAGCAACGATGTAATTGCCGAATAATCCTGCTCTCCGTTGCCTTTAATCATATCGACAACCACTTTGTTTTCTGTTGTAACATTAAGAATGGCGGTAACAACAGCCTGTTCGATTTTTGTTCCGGTAAACTGGTACGAACCGTAGTAAGCGTAATACTGTGAGTCATATTCAAAGCAATCGTCAAGAGTCAAAGCCTTGTACTGTTCGCCGCTGCTTACAAGAATAATATTGCTGACCTGGCTGTTCCAATTTACGTTCGGATACTGAGTTGCAAAACTCGGGTTTGATGACAAATCAACGTATTTGATACCAAGCTTGCCGTCAGAGGCGCTCTCCATTTTTTCAAGAAGGTTTTCCGCCTGAATAAAGTATGTGCCGTTGTTTTCAAAATCCGACTGAGTGGCAAGAACATTAACCGTTACGTCCTGCTCAAGGTCAGAAACATAATTTAACGTGTCCTCCTGAAGCTCAAATGCGTTGTTTGCCGTTAAATCAAGCTTCAAATTCGGAAAACGGTCAACAAGCAAGCCGCAAATAACGTTAATTACAATTGTTATGGCGACTACAACGGCAACAATAACTATTGCAATCGAGCCGTGCTTTGCTTTTCTTGATTTCATAAAGGACTTTATTTTTCCTTCTTTTTTCTTCTTTTTATTCTTGTCTTCAGTCCCGGATTTTTCGGGCTCTTTCGCCTTTGCGGCCGAATCAACCGCAGCTCCGGATAAATCCAAAGCTTCCTTTTCCTGTGCTTCGGAGGCTGATGTGTTCAAATTCTTGTTTTCTTCGCTCATTATTATAACCTCCCTCAGCTCCAACGTCTTTTTTCAAGAGCGCGTACCGTAAAGAAAAGAAACAGTGCGGTCACGCTCAGGAAAAATACCACGTCAACAATGCTTAAAATTCCGTATGTAAAGTTCTGGTAATATTCCATAAAGCTGATTGCTTTAAGCGTATTTGAAATCCAGGTTATTGAAACCATACTTGCAAAATAACTCATCATACTTATCAAAAGTCCGACAGCCATACCGAATACCGCCGCAATAATCATACTTTCAGTCAAAACGGAAATAAATACGTTTATTGCAACAAACGAAGCACCAAGCAAGACTACGCCGATAAACGTGCACAAAATAACCGACCATTCGGGCGTTGTAAAGAACGAGATTATAACAGCATATACAAGGTAGATGCAGCTGCAAATCAAATAAAGAATGAATGCACCCAAAAATTTACCGAGTACAATTTCCGTAAGGCTCGTAGGAGCGGTCAAAAGTGCCTGATCGGTTTTTTGACGTTTTTCTTCGGCGAATGTTTTCATTGTAATAATCGGTATAATAAACATAATTATGTAGAACATATTTCCGTATACACCCGCAAGACTTGACGAGTTGTAAGCAAAACAGTATGTATAGAAAAACAGTCCCGAAAAGAAAAAGTAAACCGCCATTACCACATATGCTGTGGCTGAGTTAAAATAGGAAGAAAGCTCCCTTTTTAATATTGCCCCCATCAGTTTTTACCTCCATTGTTCAAAGACTCGTCACGGGTTGTAAGCTCCAGGAATACATCCTCGAGAGTCTCATTGCTTGACTGCATGTCAAGAATTGCGGCTCCTATTCTGACAATTGCATTAAATACTTCCTTGCGAATGTCCTTGCCGTTCTCGTAACGTACAATATATTTTGCGCTGCCGTTTGACATATCGCGTTCCTTTACAACACGCACAACGGCGGGAATCTTTTTTATCGAAGACAACACATCGGAGCTGTTGCCCTCAACAATAAGCGAAAGTCTTTGCTCACCCGCAACGGCGGTTGAAAGTTCGTCTGTTTTTGCGTCGGCAACAATTTTTCCCTTTGAAATAACTATGATTCTGTCGCAGGTTGCTGAAATCTCCGAAAGCACGTGAGAAGAAAAAATAACCGTGTGCTTTTGTCCCAAACTCTTTATCAGCTTACGGATTTCTATAATCTGCTTAGGATCAAGACCGACAGTGGGTTCGTCAAGAATCAGTACAGGCGGATTTCCCAAAAGAGCCTGTGCGAATCCCACACGCTGACGATAACCTTTTGACAGGTTTTTAATTACACGCTCGGACTGGTCTGTAATCCTCACAAGGCGCATTACTTCATCTATATGCTCTTTTTTCGGCAATTTTACCTTTTTAAGGTCAAACATAAACTCAAGGTATTTTCTTACCGTCATATCCATATAAAGCGGCGGCATTTCCGGAAGATAACCGATTTTTGTCTTTGCTTCTTTCGGATCTTCAAGAATATCAACACCGTCGATCGTAACCGTACCGGATGTTGAAGAAATATATCCCGTAATCATATTCATTGTTGTGGATTTTCCCGCTCCGTTCGGACCGAGAAAGCCTAACACCTCACCGTTTTCAACGGTAAAGCTGATGTTGTCAACGGCCTTTATGCTGCCATAACATTTTGTAAGGTTTTTAACCTCGACCATTCGACTTTCACTCCTTAATATTAGTCTGAAATTATCCAAAATTTCGATTCGGATAAAACTCAACATTATGAATTATACTATAAAAAACGCTTTTTGTGTAGTAAAATATGCAAAAAATCAGTATTAAATCACATTTCTTCACAATTCCGTCACATAAGTTCTTTTAGCGGTGGAATTATTCAACAAATTTTGAAAATAATATTTATTGATAATGACTACAAACTTTGAAAGAAGTGTTTTTTATGCAATATATTAACGCATTTTGGGTCGGCGGACTGATATGCGTAATCGGTCAGATTCTTATTGACAAAACCCGGCTCACACCCGCAAGAATACTCACCGGATTTGTGGTCGCAGGTGTAATTCTCGGAGCGTTCGGGCTTTACGAACCTTTGGCGGATTTTGCCGGAGAAGGTGCGGCTGTTCCGATAAGCGGCTTTGGGTATCTTATGTGCAACGGGGTTAAAGAGGCATTGAACTCGGACGGTGCGCTCGGAATACTGACAGGCGGACTCACAAGCGCCGCAGGAGGTGTGTCGGCTGCAATATTTTTCGGGCTTCTTGCCGCTCTGATTTCACGCTCGGGAGACAAATAAACCTAATAATTATAACTCCAAATAAATAGGGCGCCGAAAATTCGGCGCCCGTTGTGTTTATCGGGGTTATAAAATTTACTCTGCGTCTTTGCCGGCAAGGTGAAGAAGACGAGCGTACTTGTCTTCCGCAACTTTTTCAGCCTTTTCAAAGAGCTTTTCTGCTCTTTCGGGAAATGAACGTGTAAGTGAGTTATAACGAACTTCGCCCATAATGAAGTCACGGTAAGAAGCCGAAGGTGCCTTTCCGTCAAGCATAAACGGATTCTTGCCCTCATCTGCAAGACGCGGGTCAAAACGGAAAATATTCCAGTAACCTGCGTCAACAGCTTTCTTTTCTTCAAGCTGAGCAATGCCCATACCGCCCTTGATGCCGTGGTTGATACAAGGAGCATAGCAGATTACAAGTGACGGGCCGTTGTAGCTTTCAGCCTCAACCATAGCCTTAATAACCTGGTTATTATCCGCACCCATAGCGCACTGTGCCACATATACATAACCGTAGCTCATTGCAATAGCGGCAAGATCTTTCTTTTTAACGGATTTACCCGCAGCGGCAAACTGTGCAACCGAACCGACAGGTGTAGCCTTTGAAGCCTGTCCGCCTGTGTTTGAATAAACTTCTGTATCAAACACAAGAATATTTACATTTTCGCCGGAAGCAATTACGTGGTCAAGACCGCCGAAACCGATATCATAAGCCCAACCGTCGCCGCCGAATATCCACATTGACTTTTTAGCAAGCTCATCCTTATCAATAAGGGTTTTCTTTGCAAGCTCACCGACCTTAGCGTCATCTGTATTTTTCTCAAGCTCCGCAATAAGTGCGTCTGTTGCGGGACGGCTTGAAGTTGAATCCGTTACCGTGTCAAGATAGTTTTGACAAGCATTCTTGAGCTCGGCATTATCGGTATCCTTTTCAATGTTCTCAACATACTCAATAAGTCTGTTGCGGATAGCTTTCTGACCGAGAGCCATACCAAGACCAAACTCTGCGTTGTCCTCAAACAAGGAGTTTTGCCAAGCGGGACCGTAACCCTTTTTGTTTTTTGTGTAAGGAGTTGCCGGAGCTGAAGCACCCCAAATTGATGAGCAACCTGTCGCATTGGCAATAAACATTCTGTCGCCAAAGAGCTGAGTTGCCAGCTTCGCATACGGTGTTTCGCCGCAGCCTGCGCAAGCACCCGAGAACTCAAGAAGCGGCTGTTTGAACTGACTTCCCTTTACCGTTGAGAACTTAAACTTCTCGGCAACCTCAGGCTTTTCGGATACGGTAAGCGCATAGTCAAACAATGCCTGCTTTGGACGCTGTGTGTCGATTGGCTTCATAACAAGAGCCTTTTCGCCCTTCTTGCCCGGGCAAACGTTGGCGCAAGCGCCGCAACCCGTACAGTCAAGAGTTGAAACCGTCATAACAAACTTGAGATCCTTAAGTCCCATCATAGGAATAGCATTTGTTTCTTCGGGAGAAGCGGCAACTTCTTCGTCTGTCATTGCGATAGGACGAATTACAGCGTGCGGACATACAATTGCACATCTGTTACACTGAATACAGTTGTTGCTGTTCCATTCCGGAACATCAACGGCAATACCTCTCTTTTCATAAGCGGCAGAACCGTTCGGAGCCGTACCGTCAACGTGATCCATAAATGCGGAAACAGGAAGCTTGTTGCCCTTATATGCATTTACAGGCTTTAAGATCTCGTTTACATATTCAACGAGATTACCCTGACCGTCTGCCATATCTTCCTTGGTGTCGTCAACAGCGTCAGCCCAATCGGCGGGGATATCAACCTTTTTGAGGTCTTCCATTCCGCGGTCGATAGCGGCATAGTTCATATCAACGACAGCCTGACCTTTTTTCATATATGATTTTTTGGCGGCAGCCTTCATAAGCTCCTTAGCCTTGTCGGCAGGAATAATGTCGGCAATCTTAAAGAACGCAGACTGAAGAACCGTATTGATACGTCCGCCGAGTCCGATCTCCTTGCCGATTTTAATACCGTCGATTGTATAGAAATTAATCTTTCTGTCAGCAAGAATCTTCTTCATCTTGCCCGGAAGTCTCTTGGAAAGCTCTTCAACGTCCCAAGGACAGTTAAGCAGGAACGAGCCTCCCTCTTTAAGGTCGTCAACTATATCATACTTATCAACATATGACGGGTTATGACACGCAACGAAGTCAGCCTTTGAAATATAGTAGGTTGATTTAATCGGTCGGTTACCGAAACGAAGGTGAGAAACCGTAAGTCCGCCGGATTTCTTTGAGTCATATGCAAAGTAGCCCTGAGCGTACATATCGGTGTTGTCACCGATGATTTTGATTGAGTTCTTGTTTGCGCCAACAGTACCATCCGCACCGAGTCCCCAGAACTTACAGCTGTGTGTTCCAACAGGAGTTGTGTCGGGATTTTCAACAATCGGAAGCGAAAGATTCGTAACATCGTCTACAATGCCGATTGTAAATCTTCTCTTGGGATTTTCGCTTTCGGCGTTTCTGTAAACGGCAATGATGTCGCCCGGCGTTGTATCCTTTGAACCCAGACCGTATCTGCCTGTGTATACCTTTACGCCCGCAAAATCAGAGTCATTGATTGCCGCAAGAACATCAAGATACAAAGGTTCGCCGATTGAACCCGGTTCCTTTGTTCTGTCAAGAACAGAAATTGTCTTAATTGTCTTGGGAAGCTCTGAGAGCATATAGTCGGCAACGAAAGGTCTGTAAAGTCTTACCTTGAGCAAGCCAACCTTTTCGCCTGCCGCATTAAGGTAATCAACAACCTCCTCGGCACAGTCGCAAACAGAGCCCATAGCAACAATAATATGTTCTGCGTCTTCTGCGCCATAGTAGTTGAACGGCTTGTAATCAGTACCGATTTTAGCGTTAACCTTGTTCATATATTCAACAACAACTTCGGGTACCGCATCATAATACTTGTTGCAGGCTTCTCTTGCCTGGAAGAAAATATCGTCGTTCTGTGCCGTACCTCTTGTTACAGGGTGCTCAGGATTGAGTGCACGGCGGCGGAATGCCTCAACTGCGTCCCAATCAAGCATATCTGCAAGGTCAGCATAATCCCACTCTTCGATTTTCTGAATTTCGTGTGAAGTTCTGAAGCCGTCAAAGAAATGAAGGAAAGGTACTCTTCCCTTGATTGCGGAAAGATGAGCAACCGCTGCCAAATCCATACATTCCTGAGGACTGTTTGAACACAACATTGCGTAACCTGTCTGGCGACAAGCATAAATATCGGAATGATCACCGAAAATCGAAAGAGCGTGGCTTGTGAGCGCACGTGCAGAAACGTGAATAACACTCGGAAGCAACTCACCTGCCATCTTGTACATATTTGGAATCATAAGAAGCAAGCCCTGAGAGGCTGTATATGTTGTTGTCAGAGCACCTGCCGCAAGCGAACCGTGGACAGCACCCGAGGCACCGCCCTCAGACTGCATTTCGGTTACCTGAACTTCTCTTCCGAAAAGGTTTTTTACGCCCTGAGCCGAAAACTTGTCTGTAAGGTCAGCCATTACGGAAGAAGGTGTAATGGGATAGATAGCAGCAACATCCGTAAATGCGTAGGAAACGTGAGCAACAGCGCTGTTACCATCCATTGTTTTCATTTTTCTTGCCATTGGATTTTCCTCCTTTAATATAAACGTCTCATCCGAGTCGTAAATACATTAAGTTATTTATACTTAATCACTTTAGATTTTATCATTGTTGACAACTTTTGTAAAGAGTTTTTAACTGTTTTTTACGTTGAAAAGGCAATTAATTTATATCATTTACATAATATTTTAAGTTTTTTTCGATTTTTTAAGTTGAATAAGACGGTCGGACAAATTTATTGCGTCCGACCGTTGTGCTCATAATACGAAACTTGACAATTAGTATTTTTGTATTTAATTAAACAGAAGCAACGCTCCGTTTTGCTTGCGAACCCCTCCGCCTTAGAGGCGAAAGACTTCTGCACTGCGTTATTTATCCGCTTGAAGAGTTATTTCAACCTCACCGTCGGAACTGTCGGAATATCTGTAATATTTGAGTTTTATCTTATCACCGTCTTTATGATTTTCAAGAATTTCATAAACCTGCGAGAAACTCGTTACACTTTGACCGTCAACCTCGGTGATAATATCATTGGATTTAAGTCCGGAATTTGCGCACGGCCCGTCTGCCGAAACAGCGGCAACCAATATTCCCTGCGGAATGTTATATTGGCTTGCAACCGATGAGCTTACCGCTTCGCCGGTAATACCTATCTTTACTCTTCCGTCAACATAACCGTTTTTCATAAGACTGTCAACAATACTCTTGGTTGTTACGGACGGAATGGCAAATCCCATGCCCTCGTATTTTTCCGATACTATCTTTGAAGTTGCAATACCGATAACCTGACCGTAAAGATTTACAATCGGGCCGCCCGAGTTACCGGGATTAATCGCTGCGTCCGTTTGAATATATTTTACAAGACTGCTTGACGAGCCTTCGCGATTGGTCGCAGAAACCACGCCTTTTGTCAATGAATTTTGGAAATCAAGTCCGCCGGGGTTTCCTATTACAATAATATCTTCTCCAAGCTCAACGTCGTCAGAATTTCCGAATGTTGCCGGAGTAAGGTCTTTGGCGTCGTCCATTTTAAGAACGGCAATATCCGTACGCGAATCCACGCCGACAACACCTGCATTATAGGTCTTTCCGTCAGCCGTAACAATCTGAATCAAATAAGCTGTCTTGCTGTTTCCGACAACGTGCGCATTTGTAATCACGTAACCGTCGGATGTAATGATTATGCCGCTTCCCTGTGACGAGCATTTATCAACGCTTGTAATTTCGTCGGCATAGCACACCACCCCGACCACCGAGGAGGATGCCTTGTTGAATGCATATTCTGCGGTGTAAGTACTGCTTGAATCCGCATCCTTTGGCTTGCTCTCAAGTGAAAGTCCGCTGTAATCGGAATTTGTCTTATCGCTGTAATCGGATTCCTTGTGATTGGATTGAGGCGTCGTTGTTGTTTGCGGCACCTCACTGTTGCCGCCCTGAGGAAGCGTAAAACCGAATGCGGACGAATTCTCAGACCTGTTATTATTAGATGCAGACGCATTTGAAATATTTGACGTAATATACACGCATATTCCGACAAGACTGCCCAACAGCAGGACTGAAAGTACGATTATAACCGCAATCAAACCCTTGTTACTCTTTTTTGAAGCAACAGGCTGCAAAGGCATCTGCGACATATTATTCGGAGCGGTGTTCCCGTACTGAGGAATATTCGGATTGGTCTGATAATAAGAATATCTGTTACTGTTTTGTTGCTGCGACTCCGAATATCCGTTATAGGAGTTCTGATTCGGATTATAGCCTACTCCTTGATTATATGCAGACTCAGGCTGATAAGCGCCCTGATGTGCATTTGAATAATTATTTTGATTTTGTATCGGAGGAACGTTGCTGCGACTCTGCTGAGTTGAATTACAGGGCGTTGAGTTTGTAAACGCACCGTTGGCATACGAAGATGTGTTTTGTATCGGATTAAACGGTTCTTCGTCTTTGTTGGCGGTTTGATCAACCTCTGACTGAGTATTTGTTTTATCGTCGGTGTGGATTTCCGACTTGTCAGCAAACGGCTGTTCGGGCTTAAAATCAAAATTTTGCCGTGTCTCCGCATTACTTCCCTGCGTTGGCTGCTCAACAGCCTTTTCGGTAAACGGCTTTTGCGGCTCAGCATTGTAATAACCGGCACCGTAATTGTTATCATTATTATTATCCATAAAAAGCTCTCCTTTTATGCTCTTGACTAAAAAGCGTTCGCTGTATTAATTATATAACGTAAGAATTTTAAAAGCAACCGACTTGTGTAACAATATTGTGATTTTATCTTGAAAATTACGTGATATATGCATTGTAAAATAAAATCGTTAAATAATTATCATAAAATTTTTGAAAACACTTTAATTTTAACAAAATTTATTGTATAATAAACTTAACTCGACAGGAAAAGACGTTTTTCTGTCGAAATCTAACACTAAAAGGATGATAAAAATGCCATTAGTAAACGCTAAAGAAATGCTTACAAAAGCAAAGGCAGAACACTACGCAGTAGGTCAGTTCAACATCAACAACCTTGAATGGACAAAGTCAATTCTTTTGACGGCTCAGGAGCTTAACTCACCTGTAATTCTCGGTGTATCCGAGGGTGCAGGAAAATATATGTGCGGCTTTAAGACAATTGTCGGTATGGTAAACGGTATGCTCGAGGAACTCAACATCACTGTTCCTGTTGCTCTTCACCTTGACCACGGCACATACGAAGGTGCAAAGAAGTGCATCGAAGCAGGCTTCAGCTCAATTATGTTTGACGGTTCTCACTATCCGATTGAAGAGAACGTTGAAAAGACAAAGGAGCTTGTTGCTGTCTGCAACGAAAAGGGTCTTTCAATCGAAGCTGAAGTAGGTTCAATCGGCGGCGAAGAAGACGGCGTTATCGGCGAAGGCGAATGTGCCGATCCACAAGAATGCAAAATGATTGCAGACCTCGGCGTAACAATGCTTGCAGCAGGTATCGGCAATATCCACGGCAAATACCCCGCAAACTGGAAGGGCCTCAGCTTTGAAACTCTTGACGCTGTTCAGCAGCTCACAGGAGCAATGCCTCTCGTTCTTCACGGCGGCACAGGCATCCCTGCCGATATGATTAAAAAGGCTATTTCACTCGGCGTTTCAAAAATCAACGTAAACACAGAATGCCAGCTCGCATTTGCCGAAGCTACAAGAAAGTACATCGAAGCAGGCAAAGACCTTGAAGGTAAGGGCTTTGACCCAAGAAAGCTCCTCGCTCCGGGCGCAGAGGCTATAAAGGCTACCGTTAAGGAAAAAATGGAACTCTTCGGTTCGGTAAACAAGGCTTAATTTTTTACTTAAATATAATTCATAATTCAAAAGTCCCTTTAAGGTTTAATTCGTTTAACCGTAAAGGGACTTTTTCGATAATATCTTAATTAAAAATAAATTAATTATCAATTGTGGTTGTGACATCAATCCAAGACTTGTAATTTGAAGTCTTTTCTAAATTATCAATACTAATCTCAATTGCGGAATTTGGAGAACCGCAGGCAGGAAACACTGTATAATATTTTTTTAAAGAGTTGTCAAGATACACCTGAACCTTCTCGGGTAAATCAAAAGGGCACACGCCTCCGACAGGATGTGATGTCAGCTTTTCAACATCATCAAACGGTATCATCTTAGCCTTTTTATGAAAGAATGTCTTGTACTTGTGATTGTCAATTTTAGAACGTCCCGAAACCACAATTACAACAACATCATCCTCAACCAAAAAAGATAAGGATTTTGCAATTCTGTCTTCGTCGGTATTTAAAGATATTGCAGCATCGTGAACGGTAGCGGAACTTTCCTTTACTTCAATTATATCGTTTTCAAGACCGAATTTTTTAAGATAACTTCTAACACCTCTCAAACTCATATCATAAACCCCATTTCCTATTATTCATATTAATATAATATGTTTCTATTATATATGCATATGAGATTAAATACAAGCCTTACGTAAATAAAAACGAATACCAAAAATTTATAACAAATCTTAGTTTAAGACTATACCCGAATATTGCCGGTTTATAAATGTTTGCGCTGTTTTAATACGACAATACCTAAGATGAAATGATTCGGCAAAAAGTAAATACGCAAATATGTGTCGGCTTCTCAGGTTGATAAAGGATTATTACACCCACCGAAACGCAAACGAACCCAACCGCATATGAAACGAGAGCCGTTCACGCTGTGTTATATATGATTCCGAAATAACTTTTTAAATATAAATCTGACACAGGGGCCAATATAAAATAATTGAGAACATAATGCCATTGGGAAATTTAAAACAGATATTTGTATCCAACGTGAAATCATATTATCCACACCGTCAAAGTTGAACAACACACTTCCGAAAAAGCTCATTATAGGACACATTAAACAAACTGTCATTGTTGATATAGCCAATGTTACAAAAATCGGCTTATCTTTTTCGGGATTCACAAATTTAAATGCTAATTTTTTGGCTAATTTTCCGACTAAAAAGAACTCAAGTATAAACGCAATCAGAACCATTACAGGCAATTCTTCCAACGCCGCCGCAAAGGTTTGATTAGTCAAACCGCCCATACTGAGTGCGATATTATAGCAAACCATTGTATAGACCATAAATATTACCATTATAACGGTGAAAATGAAATCTTGAAACTTTGTTTTTGGCATAATTAAAACCCTCTTTTCAAATAATAAAAAAACAACACATATAATCCTGTGTTGTTCGTTATCATTATCAAAATAATGTGCGTTTCCAATTATACCGTATATATTTGTTTTATTATATTATAGCACAACATTCAATAATATGTAAGACTGTATTTAAAATTCGGTAAAATATTTCAAATATAAAAAGAAAGTATCGACTTCTCTGTACAAACATATCAAATACATTATTAAAAATCATAAACAACAAAAAAGGCATCGCACTTGCGATGCCTTCATCTCAGGAAACGCCCTGAAAACTGAATAAAGAAAGATAAGAGAGAAATGAAAGAAA
>CAVBYX010000050.1:0-6492 GCA_963599905.1 Acutalibacteraceae bacterium | reverse complement strand
CAGCGGTTTGTGCCGCTGTTTTTAATGCCCTTACTCCTGCCGCTTTTGCCCATTGCTTTAATTTGTTTTTCATATTTCTCAATCCTTTCCTTTTGTTGTCACAAACACATTGCGTTGTATTGCATAATATGTTGAAAAACGGAATTTCGTTCCGCCTTTTATACCCTTGATAACTTCAAAAATTGCATAATTATGTGCAATTTACATTACTTGTATTTTATTTTTCACAATGCTGTGATATAATAAGGTATGCAAGGATAAAAACGGAGATGACAAATATGAACGAAGAAATTTACAGACAAGCAAGGCAAGCGGCAAGCGAATTATGCGATGCCGCCAAGTTAAAAAAAGGCGATGTTATGGTTGTCGGCTGTTCATCAAGCGAAGTTGCAGGCGGAATTATCGGAAAAAACTCGAGCCTTGAAACCGCTGAAGCCGTGTTTAAAGGTATTTACGAAGTGTTACAATCAAAAGAAATATACCTTGCCGCACAATGCTGTGAGCACCTTAACAGAGCGATAATAGTTGAGCGCGAAGCAGTTCCGAACTGCGAAATTGTAAACGTTGTTCCTCAGCCAAAGGCAGGCGGCTCGTTTGCCACAACAGCATACAAAACATTTAAAAACCCCGTTGCACTTGAAGAAATCAAAGCGGACGCAGGGCTTGACATTGGCGGAACTCTTATCGGAATGCATCTTAAAAGGGTTGCCGTACCGACAAGGCTTAGTCTTGACCACATCGGCAGTGCAATTTTGCTTGCGGCACGTACCCGACCAAAATACATCGGCGGATGCAGGGCTGTTTATTCGGACAACCTGTAATAAAACAGAGGTTTACTCATATCATCTTCAAGAGCGATAATACAATCATACAAAATCAGCATTGTTTATGCTGTATAGTAACGCAAAAAGTCGGAGCACCAAACGGTGTTCCGACTTTTCAGTTTGATATAAAACGCTGTAAATAAATTAACCCTTTACGGCACCCGCAACAACGCCCTCAATGATATACTTCTGACAAGCAAAGTAGAATATTACAATGGGAATAATACTGAGAACAATAAGTGCCATAATAGCACTTGTGTCAGAATGACCGTAAGAACCGTTGAGGTACTGAATGTGAATGGGGATGGTTCTGTATGTTTTGTCCAAAATAAGGTAAGGAAGCAGATAGTCGTTCCAAATCCACATTGTTTCAAGGATTGCAACAGAAATGAAAGTTGGCTTCATTATCGGAAGCACGATACCAAAGAAAGTTTTCAAAGGACCTGCGCCGTCAACATCAGCTGCCTCTTCAATTTCTATGGGAATTGATTTAACAAACCCGGAGAACATAAATACAGCAAGACCCGCACCGAATCCAAGGTAAATTATCAAAATTCCCCAAGGTGTGTTAAGATGAAGATTATCAGCTGTTTTTGAAAGCGTAAACATTACCATCTGGAACGGCACAACCATTGAAAATATGCAGAAATAATAGATTATTTTACATATAATCGTGTTAGAACGATTGAGATACCATGCACACATTGACGTACACAAAAGTATCAGTACAACACCGCAGATTGTAATAAAAAAGCTGCACAAGATTGTTCTCCAAAACGGGAAGTTGCCATAGAACATACCTGTTATGTAGCTGTCCAAGCCGCTGAAAGTTTCCGATGTCGGGAACGCAAACGGCGATTTACTGATGCCTGCATTGGTCTTAAAAGAGTCCATCAGCACAACAAAAACAGGTATAACATAAAATATTGATATTATTGCAAAAAGCACGGTCAGAATCTTCATACCGAGAGTTTGTTTTTTCTTTACGGGCTTTTCTTTTACTTTTACTTTTGCCATTACTGCTGCACCTCTCTTTTTCTTGTAAAGTAAAGCTGTGCAAGAGCAATAACCACAACAACGAGGAAGAAGATAACACCCTCTGCCTGTCCGACGCCGCGGGAGTTCTGATTTTTATAGAACGTGTTGTAGATATTAAGCGCAAGCATTTCTGTCTGATAAATCATCGAACCGCTTGATGAAACAACACCCGGCGCACCGCCTGTAAGGGCAAGGTTCTGGTCAAACAGTTTGAACGAGTTTGTGAGCGTAAGGAAAGTGCATATTGTGATTGACGGCATCATCATAGGCAAAGTAACATTGCGAAGAAGCTGACCCTTGCCTGCGCCGTCAATGCGTGCGGCTTCATACAAATCTGCCGGCACACTCTGGAAGCCTGCTATATAAATAATCATCATATATCCTGCCTGTTGCCAACACATAAGGATAATCAATCCCCAGAAGCCAAACGTGCCGTTTAGCACAATGTTTGTATCAAAATTCATCAAAATTCCGTTGAAAATAAGCTGCCAAATGTAGCCCAAAATAATTCCGCCGATAAGGTTCGGCATGAAGAACACGGTTCTGAAGATGTTTGAACCGCGTATTCCGAGCGTGAGAACATACGCAACGGCAAACGCAATCAAATTAATTAAAATTACCGATACGATAACAAACAATGCGGTAAACCAGAATGCTCTTAAAAAGCCTTCGTTTTGGAACGCCTTTATATAGTTGTCAAAACCGATGAATGTTGCGTCGCTTGTCGTCTTAAATTTACAAAACGACAGGTATATTCCCTGAAAGAAAGGATACACAAAACCAATCATAAAAGCAGCAAGCGTTGGAAGAACAAATATTAGAAAATACAATTTTCTTTTTGGTTTTTTAAACATAAGACTTGCCTCTCTGAAAAAAATAGGGGAGCGAAAACCGCCCCCCTACCGAATTTTTGCTGTATTGCTGTTTTTGCTGAAAAATAATTATGAATTGTTTGCAGCGTACTCTGTTGCCCAACCGTCAACGAATGCTTTTACAACATCGTCCCAAGAGCCTTTGTCTGCCGCATACTGTGTAAGAGCCGTACCAACGCCGTTTTTCCAATCTTCGCTAGGCATTGTTGTAAAGTTCCAGCTTACAGGTGTTTTGCCTGCTTCTGTGTTTGCTTTGTCCATCTTAACAAATACGTTGTTTGTTTCCTGAGCAGCCTTGAAAGGAATTACAAAGTTCATATCTGTTGCCATAGCCTTTGTGCCTGCATCGCTTGTAACACACCAATTGATGAAGTTAAGTGTAGCAGCCTGGTCGTCAGCACTTGCCTTGCTGTTTACGCACCAATAGTTCTCTGAACCTGTGCAAAGACCCTGCTTAGCTTCATCGCCGACACCAATGTAGATCGGGAGCATTCCGAGCTGGTCGTCTGTCATGCCTGCTGCTGTGAGTGCCGAGTATTCCCAAGAACCGTTCTGGAAGAATACAGCCTCGCCTGATGAGAATTCTGTTTCGGAATCTGTTGCCGTTTTGCTTGCAAGGTCAGACGGCGAGCAGGTTGAGTTGTTGATATAAAGATCAAAAATGTTCTTGTAGTTGTCAAGATATGTACCCTTGATTGCGGAAGTTGAAGTTTCGTTCTCATCCTTATACTCGAAGTAAATCGGGAGGTTGGCAAGGTGAGTCTTAAATCTCCAGTCGGAAGATTCATCCATACCTGCCGATGAGAAAGCACCCTTTACACCGAGAGTACTTGCGTTTGCCTGAATTTCTTCGGCAACTGTCTTGAGCTTGTCAAAGCTGTTGATGTCGTCAATTGACTTAACGGTAGCAAAGTCAGAATCACAATACTTCTGAAGAAGTTCCTTATTATAGATAATACCGTATGACTCGATAACATAAGCAATGCCGTAAACCGTGTCGCCTTCTTTAAGTGCATAATCATCGGAAGTAAGCTGCTTATAAATATCGGATGTGCTCAAGTCTGCACAATAGTCTTTCCAGTTTGCAAGACCGACAGGACCGTTTACCTGGAAAAGAGTCGGAGCTTCGGACTTATCCATCTCGGAAGTCAATGTGCTCTCGTATGTTCCCTCTGCAGCTGTTTTAACCGTTACGCTGACACCGGTTTCGTCTGTATAAGCCTGTGCAAGCTTCTGCCAAGCCGCATCCTGCTCGGGCTTGAAGTTAAGATAATAAACCTTACCCTTTGATGCGTCGCCTGCAGCCGAACTTTCTGACTTTGAATCAGTGTTGCTTGAAGAGCTGCTTCCGCAACCCGCTAGAGCTGAAACAGACATAAGACCTGCAAGTGCCAGTGCAGAAATTCTTGTGATGTTTTTCCTTTTCATTTCTTTCACCTTAGTTTCTAAATATTTGCCTGAAAATTTCAGGCTGACTGCGAAAGCGAACTGCCGTCTCTTTCGTCATTAACCTAAGAATAACACACGTCTTATAAAAATGCAATAGTTTTAATGTTATTTTTTTTATTTTTTTATGCAGTTGCGAATTTATTGTCGAAAGATGTTACAATATTAAACAACACACATTGTGAATTATGCTGATGTTTTTATGCAGATTATTACAATGTCATTTCTGAAAAAGTAGGATTTTACATTATTGTAACAACAAATATTCTGAAATATCTATTGAAATTATTCTGCATATTTGATAAAATTTATAAAATTGATTTGCAAAGGACATAATAATATGAACAAATTCAAACAATCGGCATTTTCAAGATTTTTCAGATTTTTTCCAAAATTGTTTTTCGCAGGACTGATGTATTCCGTTCCGCTTGCAGTATTCACAGGCATATTTGTTTTGATAAGTTATCTTACCGGATTTAACAATGTCATAGTTTGGGGACTCGGATTAATTCCGTCGTTTCCGTTTTATGCCGGGCTTGTAATGATAATAAGAAAATATGCGGTTGAAAAACAGGAACCGCCGATTTTTAAAACATTTTTTTCAGCCGTAAAAGCCAACCTTAAAAGATTTCTTATTCACGGCACGGTTCTTTATATGATTATCGCATTCGGAATGTTTTCAATCTTATATTACTATACTTTATCTCAAACGGATGTTGTGTTTGGTTCTGTGCTTACAATCTATATGATTTTCATTGCCATACTCACAGTAATGATGTTTTATGTACCCATTACGGAGATTACCTACGAACTCAAACTCAAAGACATTTATAAGAATGCTTTTTTACTTGTATTCGGAAAAATTCTCCGCAATCTTATCGCTCTTGTGTTTTTGGCTGCCGTTACTGCGGTAACAATATTGGCTCTTGTCTTCTCAAAAGGTGCCATGTACTTTGTTACGCTTGCAATTGCGGTTGCGCTTTATCCTCTTTTGTACGGCTATATTTCAACCGCCGTAATATCTAAAGGACTTCAGGACTCAGTCGGAAGTTTTTCGGCAAAACCGATTGACGAGAAGAAAATCGAAGAACAGCGTGAACAGGACGCAATTGCCGTAGCAAACGACACATCCGACAGCGATTATGTTTTTGTAAACGGCAGAATGATAAAAAAATAAATTTCCACACAAAATATTGCGGACGATTGATTTTTCAATCGTTCTTTTTTTCAACATTTTAAACCGTCACCGCAAAAATAAGTCGAAATAAGTCGAAAAAGGTAAAATATAGTTACAAAATCAAAAATCCTCTTTTCTATTTATGATTTTTATATTATAATTTATTATGGATATTTGTATATGAAGAGGAGTCTTTATTATGAATAAAAACAAAGTCAGCGTTCAGATTGAGGGGCGCAATTATTCAATAATAACGTCTGACGACCAAAGTTATGTTGAGGAAGTTGCGGCTGAAGTAACAGAATGCATTCGCAATGCGGCGGTGCACAGCTGCCGACTTGACACACGAGACTGTGCGGTTTTAGCCGCCCTTGATTTTTGTGATGACCGCAACAAAGCAATTCAAAAAAACGCAGACCTTGTTGCAAAAGCGGATCAAATTATAACTCACTCCAACGAGCTTAATAAGTCCTGCCGTGAGTTCAAAGAAAAACTTACGGAAGCTATTAATGAAAACACACATCTTTCAAAGCGTGTAAAGGTGCTTGAAGACCAGCTCAGACAACTCATAACAGAAAATGACGAGTTGAGAAATTCAAACGATAACAAGCAACCTTCCGCAAATCAAAAAAAGTTTGAAAAAACAGTGCAGGAGAAAAAAGCCGAAAAACTGATGGGTTATGTTCCGATGAGACAATATTCTCTGTTTGAAGACAACAGCAAAGGAAAAACAGATTAAATATGAAAAACAGCAGAATTGAAATCCTTGCGCCGGCAGGCGGATTCGACAGTGTTGTTGCCGCAGTGAGAAGCGGTGCGGATGCCGTTTATGTGGGCGAAAAAATGTTTTCCGCCCGTTCGTCTGCTAAAAACTTTGACGAAGAGGAACTGACTAAGGCTGTTGCATACTGCCACATTCACGGTGTTAAGCTGTATGTTACAATCAATACAATTGTATTTGACGATGAGTTTGAACAGCTAAAAAAAGCAATAACAATTGCCGCAAAAGCCGACGCAGACGCACTTATAATTCAAAATATGGGAGTGGCACGGTTGGCAAGTGAAATCGCACCCGATTTGCCTCTCCACGCTTCAACACAAATGAGCATTCACACGGCTTCGGGCGTCAAGGCAC
>CAVBYX010000049.1:0-42728 GCA_963599905.1 Acutalibacteraceae bacterium | reverse complement strand
TTATTGCCTATGATAACAGTTTTTGCAATAGTTGTAAAGATTATTCGCAAAAATGTTTAAAAAAATTAGAATCAGGGAGATGGTAGAATGAATCAGAATAAAAGAAAAACATCATTTGTAGTAATAGGAGTAATTTTAATTATAGTTGGAATTATTATGTTTATAATTTCAGCTACAGAGCTTCATGATGTACAAACTACTACAACACATTGGGCAGATGGTTTTATGCAGGATTACCAGGCACGAACAAATGCAACAAATTCAATTCCGTGCTATATGTTTATGGTGCTTGCTGTTGCTATGGTTATTGCAGGGATAATTATGCTGTGTATAAAGCCAAAGAATAGTGTTGTGATTGCCCAAAATCCTTCTTATAGTAATGCAAACTTGCAATCGGCAACATATTGTCCGAATTGTAAGAATCTGGTAAATACAAGTGATGTGTTTTGCAAAACGTGTGGTAATAATTTAAAGCAAAGTAATAATATGCCACAAAATCTAATTTGCAAAAATTGCGGGCAGCACAATGAGTATCAAAGCAAATTTTGTAGCAAATGCGGAAAAGAGCTGTAGTGGGAGGACTAAAGAAAATGAAGAAATTAACAGTTCTATCATTAATAATTTTATTAGGCGTCTTTCTTGTAGCTTGCTCTGATAACTTAAATAATACTGTTTATGAAAGCAAGTCAAGCAGTCAGTCTGAAATTGTTGAAGTGACAACAGTTGAAGCCACTGAGGTTACAACATTTCCGAAACACCCCAAACTTATTGATGTAACAGGTATGACAAAAGATACAGCAACCACTGCACTTGAAAATAGAGGTCTCAAGGTTAAGGTGGTTGAAGAGTACAGCGATACAGTAAAAAAAGATTGTATTATTGACCAAATTCCAAAGGTAGAAAATGGTATAACTCTAAATCAAGGCGATGAAGTTACAATTACAGTAAGCCTGGGCAAAGATAAAGATAAATTTTATTTGAGTCAAATGTTGTATTCTGATGAAAAAACAGATACAAAAAGGAATAGCTTTTCTATTTATGACGGAGAGGATTACAATAATGATAAGTGCAAAAATGCTTTGAAATTCTCTTTTACAAATAGTATACACGATTATTCGGAAGAAGTACAAAAAGAAAAATATTCAACATACTCTGTAAGCTATGATTTGGACAGTAAATACACAAAATTCATTGCAGGCTTAACTCATGGTGGTATTGATGATGAGATGAAAGTAGAAATATTAGGTGATGATAAGCTTTTATTCAGTCAGGGCATAACATGCGAATCTGCATTATTTGATGTAGATTTAGATGTTAAAGATGTAAAGATACTTACAATAAAAATCGGCGGTTTTATACATAATATTGGTAATGAAAGTGAGCTGATTTTTAATAATGCATACTTTTCTTAATAGGGAGGATAATAATATGAAAAAATTTGTTGCTGTTATACTTACTTTTGTATTGGTAATATCAATTTGCTGTGGATGTTCATTATTTGGCAGTAACTCAAATAATGGTGTATTAAGCATTCCAAGCAAAGGACAGAAGTATTATAAAAGAGTTGTATATAAAGGTGAGGAAAATAGTTCTATTACAGCTAATTACTACAATAATTATCTTACAGTAAC
The DNA here is from genome assembly GCA_963599905.1 of Acutalibacteraceae bacterium. Lineage (GTDB taxonomy): Bacteria > Bacillota > Clostridia > Oscillospirales > Acutalibacteraceae > Ruminococcoides. The sequence continues at coordinate 41,097 of CAVBYX010000049.1, read as the reverse complement.
AGATTCTATTTATGATCATGTTCAAAGTTATTCACAAAGAAAAATGAAATCAGTTTTGTTTGATAATAAAGCCAAGATATGTTTTGATGGTGCTGATGATAAATTGACTTATTTTTCTGTGATTAACGATAAAATAATTGCTTATGATTCTGACAGTGATAATAATTATAAGTACTACATTATGGATATTAACGGAAGTAATAAAAAAGAGTTTTTCAGCGGTTATAGTCCTTTAGGTTATAGAGATGGCTTTTGGCTGGTTTCAAATAATAATAAAAAGTGCGGCATTATTAATGAGAATGGGGAAGAGGTTATTCCTTGCAAATATGATTCAATGTCTCTTTTTGACAAAAAAGGTTATGCTATGATTTATGATTCTAAAGAAGAAAAATATGGAATGATTGATAAGGAAAACAATTTGGTTATTCCTATAAATTATACATATTTAGTACCGTTTAATGCAAATGTAAACGGAGCTTACAGTCATTTATATTTGTCAAATGATGTTACATATGATTATACCGTGGTGCAGACATCAGGTAATAAAGTTTATACAATTGATAGACAGGGAAACAAGATTTTTGATGTTGAAAATTCAGATTATAAACCCTCGTCAGGTACTTCGACATTAACTCAAAATTTATTACCTGTTGAAAAGAACAGCTTGTATGGTTTTATTGATATGCAGGGTAATGAGATTATTCCGTTAAAATACAACAAAATAAAATGGGATTTTGTAAATGGATATGCCTGTGTTTCTATTGGCAGTAACTATGGAATAATCAATGCGAAAGGCGAAGAAATTTTACCTTTTGAATATTCAGATATCGATCCGTTTGATCAAAATGGACTGGCTGTTGCTTATAGGAAAGATAGTAACAATAAACTTGTTATTGATCTTGCAGGAAATACAGCCTATGAAACATCCAACAAAATTGAAGCTCTTGGCGGCGGATATTTTAAAGAAACTTCGGATTCGGGAACTGAAATCATTCAGATTACTACTGACGGTGGAAATTATGAAACATATTCACCAAAGGAATTTACAGAGGATTAAGCTGATTTTTTAACAAAGTTTATGAAATCTATTTTGACATTGATTTACGGTTAGTGGATTTGGAAGAGCTAAGAATCAACTTGTTTCTCTACAAAAGTCAGATATAAAAAACAAAAAATATGTAAAAGGGGTGTTGATAATGAAATTTAAAGGCATTACAAAAAATATATGTGCATTTATTCTGGTTGTAATTTTGCTTGTAGGAACGGCAATAGTGGGCGTAAGTGCAAGCGAAGCAAATGGCTTTTATTATAAAATGAATTATGACAATTCAATTACAATTACAGGGTATAGCGGAAGTGCTACAGATTTGTTGATCCCATCTGAAATTAATGGTCATAAAGTTATTGCTATTGATGAAAATGCCTTTTCAAATAACAATAATATTATCAGTGTTACAATTGAGGATGGTATAAAAGCAATTGGTGATTTTGCATTTATTAATTGCGAAAATTTAACGACAATCAATGTTCCAGATAGCATTATTAGTTTGAGCAGTAATACATTTCATAATACTAATTGGTATAATAACCAACCTAACGGAGTTATATACATTGGTAAGGTATTGTATTCTTATAAAGGAGATTATGAAAGTTTACAATCGTTAGAAATTAAGGAAGGTACTAAAGCAATTGCATTCGCTGCATTGGCAGGTTGTACTAAATTAAGTAGTATTTATGTACCCGACAGTGTAATATATATATCTCCGCTTGCTTTAAATTTTACAGCTTGGTATGAAAATCAACCTAATGGAGAAATATATGCGGGAAAAATATTTTATGGTTATAAGGGAGATTTGCCTAAAAACGCAGTTATAAAAGTTAAAAGCGGTACATTAGGAATAGCTGGCGGAGCCTTTAGATATCTTAATGACAGTGAGAACTTAAAAGAAATATTATTACCAGACGGATTAAAAACAATAGGTTGGGGAGCCTTTATAAATTGCAGAAATCTTAATAAACTAACTATTCCTAATTCGGTTGAATTTATTGACAAGTATGCATATGGCTATTTGGATGAGGGAAAAGTTGTTAAAGGAAATAAAGATTTATATACAATTTATGGATACAATGGTACAGAATCAGAAAGATATGCTTATGATTACGATATTAACTTTAATGTAATTGATGTAATTGATTATAGTAAATATAATCCAATAGACTTTTTAGGAATGTCATTTGATGAAATCACAGCGTTATTTGGAAATGAATATAAAAACGTTGAGGAGCGGGAAAGTGGTTTACACAAAATTATAGCTTATCCTGATACAGGTAATCCTTTTGAGTTTGGCTTTGATAATGTTAATGATAAAGTCATTATCGTATGGATATATGATTTAACAGATAATCCGATTAAGTTATTTGATGATATTACAAATAAATCAATTTTAGAGAATATTGAAAAGTCAACTACTTCTTATACATACAGCAAATGGGTTGGTGAAAATGCTTTGGATGACAATAATGTTGAGCAACGTGTAAGTTATAAAATAAATAACGGTGTAAGTGTAATTTTTGAGTGGACTTTTAATGATTTTGATAAACAGCCTGCAAATAGAGTCTTTGTTATGAGTGGAGAAGTTGAGGAAACAACGGTTGCTGATACTACAATACCAAAAAACACTGATTATATCACAAATCCAACAGTGTCAACTAATGTAACGTCGAAACTATCAACTTCGGATATTGCTACAGGTGACACCGCAACAAATGATAGTATAAATAACGATAACGGTACAATACAAACAGGTGCAATATCTATTGCTGTTATTATATTCTTGTTACTTGCTTCACTTGCAATAGGCGGTACAGCTGTTTACAAGAAAAAATAAAATAATAAATAATCCAAAATATTTTATTTAAAGCTAAGCTGACAGGATGAATGTTCTGTCAGCTTCTTTGTCACATAGATAAAATTAGTTTCATATAATATTATGTGATTTATTTAAGACAAGCCAAATTTTGTAAGTCGGAGTAATCGGGACAAGTGAGTTTTTCATAAACTTCAATGGGTGGTTTTATGAATAACGATAAATTTTCAGTTCATTCCGTATATAATCATAACGGTTTATTTTACAAAGATACAATGCGTGATATTCTGCAAAGCGAGGTTTTAATAAACGGAGTTTTAAAGCAGAAAAATATAAATTTAAAAGTAGTGAATAGCTGTCAGAAAGATAAAAGGAGCATTTAAAGTGTTTGGTTTTGACAGCTACAAAGATGATAAAGTTTATAACGCAGGAATATATTTAAGACTTTCAAAGGAGGATGAAACAGCAGGACAGTCAGAAAGTATTGAAAATCAAAAAAAGATAGTTACAAGCTATATTTTAGAACATAATTGGAATATAATTGAAATCTATGCAGATGACGGATTTTCAGGGCTTAATTTTAACCGACCTGCATTTAAAAAGATGATAGAAGATATTGAAAACAAAAAAATCAATCTTGTGATAACAAAAGATTTATCTCGTCTTGGGCGTGATTATATTGACACAGGATATTATCTTGAAAGATATTTCCCTACAAAAAATGTAAGATACATTGCAATAAGTGACGGTATAGATACATACCAGAACAATGGAAATAATGATATATCGCCTTTTAAATCTGTAATAAATGATATGTACGCAAAGGATATTTCAAAGAAGATACGAGCCGTTATGGACACAAAGCGAATGAACGGTGAATTTATCGGAGCGTTCGCTCCTTACGGATATTTTAAAAATCCCGAGAATAGAAATTCATTTATTATTGATGAACAGGCTTCAAAGGTGGTTAAACGCATATTTGAAATGTATGTTGCAGGAAACAGTATGGGAAGAATTGCAAGGATTTTGAATGATGAAAATATACCTTGTCCGTCAAAATATAAACTCTCTAACAGTACCTATAAAAATGCAATGATAAAGCGTTATAAATGGTGTCAGGAAACAATAAAGCGCATTCTTACCAATCCAACATATATGGGAAATATGACACAGCACAGGCAGGAGAAAATCAGCTATAAAGTTGATAGATTTAAGAAAATCCCCCAAAGTGCTTGGGTGTCTGTTGCTGACACACACGAGGCAATTATATCTAAGGAAACGTTTGAAACTGTGCAAATACTTATTAAAAGGCAAACAGTAAGATATTCAAGAGGTAAAGAGAGCTTTCATCTTTTAAATGGTCTTGTGTTTTGCAAGGATTGCGGTGCAAAAATGACTTATCGTCGTAACTCATCAGGTAAAATGGTTATGAATTGTATGACATATTCAAAATTCGGACCAAGTGAGTGTTGCAGTCATAATATTAGTGAAAAAGACTTGGATGAATATGTTATTAATGATTTAAAGCGTATCTCAAAACTTTGCCTTGATGAAGAATTTTATAGCTCAACAAATGAGTTTAAAATACAAGAGCAGAATAATTCTGAAGTTAAAATAAAAAATATTGAAAACCGCTTTGCTGAGATAAGAAATATAACTAAAAATCTGTACGAGGATAAAATAAAAGGTGTTATATCCGAAGATGATTTTTTGAATATGACAAGGGAATACGGCGAGGAAAAAATACAGCTTGGCAAAATGTTGGAGGAAATAAAATCAGAAAAAACTGATGATACACAGAATTTTAATTATTATGAATTGCTCAAAGATATAGCAAATTTTAATGTAATAAATAAAGCTATACTTTCAAAGCTGATTGATAAAATCGAGATAGGCAAGGACAGAGAAATTTTTATTTATTATCAGTTTCAAAAACCTTAAAAATTGCAATATTAGTAAATGTATCTTGCAAAATTTTTTGTAAATATAGTTCGTAATTAGAATTAAAATGCATAAAACGGCTTGATTATGCGGTTTTTGTACAATCTAAAAGCTAAATTTTCCGTCCGGTCCTCCGTATTGTGTTATGATTATTTTGGCGAGCTTTGGGTTGGTTTGTTTTATATTAACAGGGTATTGCAGTTTTTTCTCGTATACAAACATCAGTCAATCTCCTCGCTTTCCCACGGCCATGGAGCCTTAATCCAACTCCAATTGTTTTGAGATGCGGTGCTCTTTGTGAGAGGTCCGTATTTGCTTTCATATTCAGCAATAAGCGGCTGCGCTTTTTCTTTAAAGGCTCTCATTTTGGTTACGGTTTCAGTGTCATTTGTGTGGGTATCAAGGAAAAGCTGCAAATCAAGCGCAGCAAACTGATAGGTTGATATTTTTTTGAGCAGTATTTCTCTTTCAGTCATTACTTCCACCACATTTGCTTGCGTAGAACGATTTGTTGAGAGACGGGAACATTGTACCTGCAGAAAATCCCTGAGCGGCTGTATAAGTTTTGGCGTTGTTCATTTGAAACGGAACGTATGCCATGGCTTCCGAAGTGTTTTCGGGAAACTCGGATAATCCGTATTGTTTATTAATCATTTCTGATATTTCCAATTCTATACTCCTTTCAACTTGTTAGTGTGTTGGTTTAATTTAATATTTACCTTTGTATGGCGATAATAATCATGCCGTGATTTGTTTAATTCTGCAGATACTATATATTATGCAATATAATGCTTTATGTTAAGCAGACAAATTCACCCTATTTCAAACTCGGGTAAATACCATTTTAAAGCTTCTTGCGCCGACATTCCGTTTTTGCAAAGATAGTCTAACCCACATAAACTTACTCCCACGCAGTTGCTTTCTGCATTATAATTTATATTAAAGCAGTCCCACGGTGAGGCAACAGGGGAGAGATAGTCGTATTCTTTGTCGGTAACGGTCTGACCGTTGGAAATTTTTGAAAAAGGTATGTATAATGTTTTGTTGTTTTTGGTTATTTTTATTTCTGATACAGAACTAACAGCCTTTTCAAAATCTGAATATTTTTCTTTAACAGAATTATCGGCTTTGTCTTTACTCAGATAAATATTTTTATTATCCAAATCGAATTTTTGCGGTTTGACATCGTAATCCGTTTGCATCAGGATTGCAACGGCTTTGACAGTTTCCTCGCAATAGGACTCGTCATACTGTGCCGCAATAAAGCCGCATAATAAAACATTTATATCATTGTCTTGTTCGTTATTGACATGTTTATTTTCGTCGTTTTCGGTATTGATATATTCTGAATTATTGCTTTTGAAATTACATTTTACAACAGCTAAAGGAAGAGTAGCCATAATCACGAGAAATAATAATACGGATATTAATTTAAATTTCATATTTTCACCTGCTGTATATCAAAATCTTTAATTTCAATATTAAACAAATCATAAAAATAATGATGTAAAAGCTAAATTGTGCTTTATTTTTCTTGACATACTAATATATTTGTCTTAAAATAATATATGTCCACGTATGAAATAAAATAACTTACACATCTATTGTTAAGTAAATATAGAAACGGAGTTTAATATGAAAATAAAGTATTCTGTTATTCCTTTTATACCTGTTGCGATTTTAATGAGCGTTTTTAAACTTATGGGAATATTCGGTCTTGACGGCAACGGTCTTTTTCTCGGAATGAATAAAATGGGTTTGACTTATACCGTGATCGGAATAGGTCTTGGGCTCTTTGTTTTATGTATACTTATAAATCTGTTTGACAGAAAGACAGCTCCTGTCTATCCTGTCAGAAAGAATTATCCCGCTGCCGTATTTGCGGTGCTGTCGGGAATTGTTATAATTGCAAGTGCCGTAACCAAGTTTATGAATACTACGGCAAATTCCGAATATTATTTTATGACTATTGCGTGTCTTGCTTTTTCAATTCCTGCAGGTATTGCGCTTGTACTTATGGCACGTGCTCATTTTGTGGGTAAATCAAGCATTTCAACGGTGTCAATGTTGTTTATTTTCCCTGCACTGTGGGGGTGCGCAGAACTTGTTTCCGAGTTTTTGGTTGCAACCAAGGTGTCGATATCCGCAACTGACCTTACTGCACTTTTCTGTTATATATTTATTACTTTGTTTATGTTCTCATGCGCAATGGTGCTTTCGCGTATTCAGGGCAGAAATCCTGTAAAGGGCTGTTTTATATACGGATTGCCTGCTGTTGCAATATCGGTTGCCGAGGGATTGGGATTAATATGTACGTCGTTGGTAGAAGGTATCGACATAAGTCAGATATTTATGGGAGTCGAGTTTATTATTATTTCTCTTTACGCATTATCTTTTATAACGGAAATGACAATCAAATCTTATACCAAGGACGAAATCGAGATAATCGACGGTTTACCCGAAGATAATGATGAAGATGTTTATGCCAATAAATATACGGATACCGAGGATTATGATGATCTTGTAATATCTCATAACCCTATTGATGATATGGAACCCGATGATGAGATTGCAAGCGAACTTATTGAGTCTATGGGAGATATTGACGACTTTATACTCGGCTACGACAGAGATGATTACTCTGATAACAAAAACGGTTCGGTAGTGGCTGATGATTCTCCGATAGTGCTTAACACATCCGAAGGCGTTACAAATAAATCCTCGTCCGATGATTCGAATGAAGGTTTAAGTGAAATTGACCAAATTCTTCAGGATTTGGAAAATAAAAAATAATTTTAAATTAACTGTTGACATCGTATAATTGTAGTGATATTATATGTGCAAGTAAAGCTTTGATAAGGATATGAAGTACATTCAACCGTTTTCAGAGAGCGAAGCAAATGCTGAGAGCTTCGTATTCGGCTTTGTATTTTACCGCCTTTGAGTCTGCACAGGAAATGGTGCGGCGTATGACTGCGTTAAAGTTTTTGAGGGTTTTATGCCGAATTTGGGTGGAACCACGAAGTCTGTTCGTCCCAATACTCCTTTCGGAGTATTGGGACTTTTTTTATTACTTTTGGTATATTTTAATATGTAAGGAGAATAACAATGATTAGTGTTGAATTAAAAGGCGGCGTTGTAAAGGAATTTGAAGAAAACATCACGCCTGCCGAAATAGCAAAATCAATCGGAGCAGGTTTGTATAAGTCAGTTTGTTGTGCGAGAATTGACGGTGAAATAACAGACCTGAGAACTCCGCTTAAAAAAAACTGTAAGGTTGAACTCCTTACATTCGACGAGCCTGACGGGAAAAAGGCATTTTGGCACTCGGCTTCTCACGTGCTTGCACAGGCTGTAAAAAGGCTTTATCCGAACGCAAAATGTGCAATCGGGCCAGCCGTTGACAATGGTTTTTATTATGACTTCGATGTCGAGAAACCGTTCTCTAATGAAGACCTTGAGAAAATAAAGACTGAGATGAAAAGAATCGTTAAGTCGGGAGTTGAAATCGAACGCTTTGAATTGCCTCCCAAAGAAGCAGAAAAGTTGCTTTCCGATTTGAATGAGCCTTACAAGGTTGAGCTTGTAAAAGAACATTCCGAAAAAGGTGAAAATATCAGTTTTTATAAGCAGGGTGAGTTTACCGATTTGTGTGCCGGACCTCATTTGCTGAACGTTTCGTCAATAAAAGCAATAGAGCTTACTAACTGTACGGGCGCCTATTGGAGAGGCGACGCAAACAACGCTCAGCTTTGCAGAGTATACGGCGTAGCGTTTCCGAAAGCTTCAATGCTTGAAGCTCACATGAAGATGCTTGAAGAAGCCAAAAGTCGTGACCATAATAAGCTCGGTCGTGAACTTGAATTGTTTACAACGGTTGACATTATCGGTCAGGGACTTCCCGTTTTGCTCCCGAAGGGTGCAAGAATTGTGCAAACCCTCCAGAGATTTGTTGAAGATGAGGAACAGCGCCGCGGTTGGTTACTTACAAAAACTCCTTATATGGCAAAGAGTGACCTTTACAAAGTCAGCGGACACTGGGATCATTACAAGGACGGAATGTTCGTGCTTGGTGACCCCGAAAAGGATGACGAGGTGTTTGCTCTGCGTCCTATGACATGTCCGTTCCAGTATCAGGCTTACTTGAATCGTCAGCGTTCATACCGTGACTTACCTCTAAGATATAATGAAACTTCAACGCTTTTCAGAAACGAAGCAAGCGGTGAAATGCACGGACTTATTCGCGTACGTCAGTTTACTATTTCAGAGGGACATCTTATGTGCACTCCCGAACAGCTTGAGCAGGAGTTTAAAAGCTGTCTTGAACTTGCAATATTTATGTTGAAAACCCTTGGCTTGTATGAAGACGTATCATATCGCTTCTCAAAATGGGATCCGAACGACCGCGAAAAATATATCGGCACAGAGGAACAGTGGGACGAAGCACAGGATATGATGGAGAAAATCTTAAATCATCTTGAAATTCCGTATGCAATCGGTATCGGAGAAGCTGCATTCTACGGCCCAAAGTTGGACATTCAGATTAAGAATGTTTACGGTAAAGAGGACACTCTTATAACAATTCAGATTGACCAAATGCTTGCAGAAAAATTCGGAATGGAATATGTCGATAAGGACGGCACAAAGAAGCATCCGTATATTATCCACAGAACATCTATCGGTTGTTATGAAAGAACACTTGCTCTGCTTATTGAAAAATATGCAGGGGCATTCCCGATGTGGCTTGCTCCTACCCAGGTAAAACTCCTTCCCGTTGCCGACCGACATTTCGATTACGTAAATGAAATCAAAAAGGTACTTGAATCCAAAGGTATGAGAGTTGAAGTAGACAGCAGAAGTGAAAAAATCGGATATAAAATCCGTGAAGCTCAGCTTGAAAAGGTTCCTTATATGTTCATAATCGGCGATAAAGATATTGAGGCAAATACTGTGTCTGTTCGTCACAGAAAAGACGGTGACCTTGGCGCCATGAAGCTTGATGACTTTATTGCAATGGCAGTAGAAGAAATCGAAACAAAAACAATAAAATAATGAGCAGGTGAAGTATGTCCCGTTGGCTTGCCGAATACGACAAAGAGAGCTATAAAAGCTCGAAAAAAAGACGGCGTCAGGCTATAAATGCAGTAAAAACCGGTCGTATTAAACCAATAGGTATATTAAAACATAAAAATATAATGATTATTTCGATTGTAGTTGCAGCCATTGCTGTTGCAATCGGTGCCTTATCCTTATACTTTTTTGTGTTGTCCGCGGATTCAACGGTTCACAACAGCGAATCATCAAACTCCGAACAAACCTATCAATTGCTTACGGTGGTAAATAAGCAGAACAGGCTTGAAAAAGGTTATGTGCCACAGCTTGTTGATTATAAAAATCTAAAAGTGAATGCTCTTCTGGTTAATGATTTGAAGCGAATGTGTGATGATGCAAAAGCCGACGGAATTGAGATAAAGGTCGTTTCGGGCTATGTATCGTTTGATGAACAGGAAAAGCGCTATAATGCAAAGCTCGAGGAATTTCTTTCCAATCCCGATTACACCCGGGTGAGAGCCGAAGCCGCTGCTCAAAAGATTGAACCGCAAGCCGGTTGCAGTGAGGCTCAGACCGGGTTGCTGATAGGTTTTGATTTGTCCGACGGACATTCTGCCGCTTATTTGGAACGAAACTGTGTTAACTACGGATTTGTTTTAAGATTTCCGTATGACAAGGAAGACTTGACTCATATTTCTTACAATAAGTCATTGTACAGATATGTAGGTGCCGAAAATGCCGTAAAAATGCGGTCATACAATATGTGTCTTGAGGAGTATTCCGAATATTTGACTTACGGAAATGAAAATTATTGAAAATACTGATAAAATCAAAAAAATACTTGCATTTTGTAAACGAATGTAGTATAATTATCTCGTTAATTGTGCATAGTAGGTAGGTGAGAAGCAATGAAAGAGAACATCCATCCAAAGTACGAGCAGACAACAATCACTTGTGCATGCGGCAATGTAATAGAAACAGGTTCAACAAAAAAGGATATCCGCGTTGAAATTTGTTCAAAGTGTCATCCTTTCTTTACAGGAAAGCAGAAATTGGTTGATACAGGCGGACGTGTTGACAGATTTAAAAAACGTTTCAATCTGGACAAATAATTTTATATGCAAACCTAAGGCGACACGTTTGTGTCGCCTTGTTTACTCTTTTGAGGAATTTATATGAATAAAGATTACAAAACCGTCCGAAAATCTTCCGATGACGAATTTGTTGAAAAGAGGTCGAGGTTTATCGGATATTGCTCTCCCGTAAAAACCGAACGGGAGGCTGTTGATTTTATAAACGCTAAGCGAAGCGAACATTGGAACGCTACTCATAATGTATATGCATATTCACTCAGAGAAGGCAATATCAGGCGTTACAGTGATGACGGTGAACCTTCAGGCACGGCGGGTATGCCTGTTCTCGAAGTGATTACCAACAATGAAATCTTTGACGTTTGTATTGTTGTAACACGTTATTTCGGCGGTGTGCTTTTGGGCACGGGCGGTCTTGTTCGTGCATATTCCAAGGGTGCAAAACTTGCGCTTCAGGCATCAAAGATTGTACTAAGACAAAACTGTTTTGTTTGTTCCGTGTCTTGCAGCTATAATCAGTACGGAAAAGTCTCTTCGTTGATTATGGGTATCGGTACGACCGTTGATGATACAATTTATGCCGACAAAGTATTGATAAAATTTCACATAAAACCTGAACTTTTTTCTTTGCTCAACAAACAGCTTGCAGATGTAACTTCAGGCGAAGTTCAGGCTGTCAACGAGTCAGAGCAATACTTTTATGCCGATGTTTGATTTTAATTGCTTATTTGAAGCTGTTGGATTTTAGATATATGAGGAAAATACAAAAAATTTCAGATTTAAAGAGGAATATTTTAATTTTTTTCGTAAAAAAATAATAGGACGTAATAATACAGTGAAAGGTGGTTTAAAATGCCGTTTCCCGAGGGCTTTTTGCAGGAATTAAAGTTGCGCAATGATATAGGGGATATTATTTCTTCATATGTCAATTTAAAGCGTAAGGGCAGAAATTTGGTCGGATTATGCCCCTTTCACGGCGAGAAAACTCCGTCTTTTACAGTGTATACCGAAACCGAATCTTTTTATTGCTTTGGTTGCGGTGCCGGCGGCGATGTTATTTCGTTTGTTATGAAGATTGAAAATCTTGATTATACGGACGCTGTAAAGTTTTTGGCTCAACGTGCCGGGCTTGAAATGCCGGAAAATACTTATGACGACAGCATGAGTAAGCTCAGAAAACGTATTTTCGAGGCTAATCGCGAGGCTGCAAGATTTTACCACTCAAATTTAATATCACAGTCTGGTAAAATCGGTCTTGATTATTTTCATTCGCGTGCTCTCAGCGACCGAACAATACGACATTTTGGTCTCGGTTTTGCTTTATCAGACCGTTATTCGTTATGTAATCATTTGCATTCAAAGGGATTCACCGACAATGAAATTACAGCCGCAAACCTTGCGTTCAAAAGCAAACGGGGAAACGGCATTTATGACAGATTTTCAAACCGTGTTATGTTTCCGATTATTGACCTCAGGGGTAATGTTATTGCCTTTGGCGGACGTATTATGACAGATGAAAAGCCAAAATATCTGAATACGTCCGATACGCTTGTTTTTAAAAAGAGTGAAAATCTTTTCTCACTTAACAATGCTAAAAACTCCGGCAGCAGAACGTTGATTCTTTGCGAAGGTTATATGGATGTTATAGCCGTTAATCAGGCAGGTATTACAAATGCCGTTGCAACACTCGGAACGGCATTGACAAACGAGCAGGCTGTCCTTATAAAAAGATATGCCGATGAGATTGTAATTTGTTATGATTCGGACGAAGCAGGTCAAAAGGCTACCGCAAGAGCAATTCCGATTTTGCGCAATGCCGGTTTGCTTGTACGAGTTTTGACTGTTCCGAACGGAAAGGATCCCGACGAATTCATTAAATCAAAAGGCGTTGACGGTGCTGCCTCATTTAAAGACCTACTTGAAAAAAGCGGTAATGATGTTGATTACAGGCTGCAAAAATTAAAGCAGAATTTTAACCTTGAGACGTCAGACGGCAAGGTTGCTTACCTTGAAGCGGCAGCTAAAATAGTCGCAACAATCACAAGTCCGATTGAACGTGATGTTTATTCATCGAAAATCAGTAATGAGTTTCAGATAGAAAAGGCTGCGTTTGTACAGCAAATTAACTCTTTTGAAAAACGGAACAGAAGAGAATTTAATAAAAAGGAAGCTCGCAGAATCAGAGCGGAGCTAAGCGGTCAAAACGATAAAATAAATACCGACCGTTATAAAAAGCTGCGTTCTTCTTCAGCCGAGGAATCTCTTGTTGTTTATTTAATAAACAATCCCGACTCGGCAGGTTATATTTCCAAAAATATTAAGTCGGAACAGTTTCAAAATTCTCTTATGAAACGTTATTATGAATATTTTCTTTCAAGAGAAGAAAGAGGATTACCGCCGTTGACAAGCGTCACGGCTGATTTTTCAGGTGACGAAGCATCAAAATTATATCAGATGCTTTCAAAGCACTCATCAATTGCTTCAACCCGACAGGCTCTTGATGAGTACATAAATGTCATTAACGAAGAAAGCCGTAAACTTTCAGATGATGATATTGTTTCAATGTCGGGAGAAGATATAAACGAATATCTGAAAAAGTTAAGGGATAACAAAAAGTAATTTGGTTTATGGAAAGGAAAGTATGTTATGGCTGTACAACATGATAAAAAGACAGTTATTAAAGAGCTTGTAGAGCTTGGCAAACAAAAGGGGAAGCTTACTAATCAGGATATTCTTGATGCAATCGGTGAACTTGATTTTGACCCCGAAAAGCTCGAGAAACTTTATGATACTCTCGAGGCTCAGGGCATTGAGATAGTCGAGGATATGGGTGATATTAAAATTGACGATATTGACCTTGAGATTTCCGACGGAAAAGCAAGTGACGGGGCTTCTCATGCTTCAGAACAGGGAGTTACGATTGACGACCCGGTAAAGGTGTATCTCAAAGAAATAGGACGCGTTCCCCTTTTGTCATCGGAAGAGGAAATTGAGCTTGCTATTCGCATTTCCGACGGTGACGTTGCGGCAAAGCAGCGTCTTTCGGAGGCAAACCTCAGACTTGTTGTCAGTATCGCAAAGCGTTATCTCGGACGCGGAATGCAATTTCTTGATTTGATTCAGGAAGGAAATTTGGGCCTGATAAAGGCTGTTGAAAAATTTGATTATACAAAAGGTTTTAAATTTTCAACCTATGCAACTTGGTGGATAAGACAGGCGATAACACGTGCGATTGCAGACCAGGCTCGAACAATTAGAATTCCCGTTCATATGGTTGAAACAATTAACAAGGTGAAAAAAGTTCAAAGCCAGTTACTTCATCAAAACGGACACGAACCGTCGGCAGATGAAATTTCCAAAGAAATTGATATGCCGGTAGATAAAGTAAGGGAAATTATGCGTGTGGCTCAGGAACCTGTATCTCTTGAAACGCCTATCGGTGAAGAAGAAGACAGCCATCTCGGCGACTTTATCCCTGATAATGATGCTCCTGCGCCGGCAGACGCCGCTTCACATACAATGCTGAGAGAGCAGCTGTCTGATGTGCTTTCAACTCTCACACCTCGAGAAGAAAAGGTTCTGAGACTTCGTTTCGGTCTTGAGGACGGAAGAAGCAGAACGCTTGAAGAGGTTGGCAAAGAATTTAACGTTACCCGCGAACGTATTCGTCAGATTGAAGCAAAAGCTTTACGCAAGTTGCGTCATCCGTCCAGAAGCCGAAAGCTAAAGGATTATCTTGATTATTGATTTTATATGAGCTATGGTTACTTTTGAAGAATGTGCTGAAATGCTTGATGAAATAGCGGACTCGATGCCGTTTGAACTTTACAGAGATTTAAACGGCGGAATTTCCCTTTTGCCGCAGCATAAAATTCATCCTGCCGCTTTGCACAACGACTTATTTATTCTCGGCGAGTACATACGCAATTCGCTCGGCAATGCAATTGTTTTTTATTACGGTTCAATCAGTCATATCTATGGAAATTTGCCCAAAGACAAGCTTTATAAACAGCTCGTGAGAATCTTACACCACGAAGTTCGGCACCATAATGAATTTCTTGCGGGTTGTGACGATCTCGGAATTTATGATAAAGAGCAGATTGAAGATTATTTGAAGAAAAACGGAAAATAATACTTGCTGAAAAATTAAATATAAGCATAAATTAATCCACCGTGGTTTTGATGATACTGAAATTTATTTTATTTCAGCGTCGCTTCAATAACGGTGGATTTTTATTGAAATCGGAGCAACGCTCTGTTTTGCTTGCAAGCGGTGCCAAGGAGCTGACGCTTTACTTTTTTGCACTGAGTTATAGATTATTGCCCAGTGTTACAATTTCGCTCCAGGTCACAGGCCCTATTGCTCCGCTTTGTTCAATTCCAAGTTGCTTTTGCAATGCAATTACAGCCTTTTTGGTAGCTTCGTCAAACTTACCCGTTACTTCAACCGAGTTGATGTTTGGATTGTTTTGTGAAATCACGTTAAGATATCTTTGAATTAAGCTGATATTCTCTCCCGTATCTCCTTCCACAAGATATTTACCCGGAAACGGTTCTCCGATAGCACTCTGATAATTTGACGGAAGATCGTTTACTATTGATTTATAAACTTCGTCAATCTTCAGAAATGTTTTATAATTAACTTTTCCGTCTACGGTTAAGCCGTATGCGCTTTGAAACGAATACACGGCATCTCTTGTTGCTTCGTCAAAAAAACCCGTGATGGGAATAGGTGGGAGTTCGGGATAAAAATAGCCTAAAAATGCAAGATAATACTGGAGTGCTCTTACGCTTACGCCGCTGTCTCCGGATTGAAGTTCCGTTGTGTATTTTCGTTCAACCTCTGATATAGTCAGACCTTCGCTTGTGAGCTCCGATAGCTGTTTCACGGCATTGAAGATTTGTTTTATTTTATACCATGTGGATTTTCCGACAATTCCGTCTACGGTCAAATTAAAAATTTGTTGAAATGTCCTGACCGAATTTTCGGTTTCGCTGTCAAATATGCCTGTTGTTGCTGAAGAAATGTAAGGAATTGCAGGATAGTTAAGGCGAATCCTGTTAAGTTGGCGTTTTATTGTCAGCACTTCATCACTGAAGTTTCCGCGACTTAGCGGAATACCCGGATACGACGGTGTATTTTCTCCGACAGGAGCGTTGTAAACAATTTCAATATCATCACCATAGTAGTTTTGCAAAATTTGATATGGCATAAGACCTTGATTTGCAAGGTCAACGGAACCCCATTGTGACAAACCTTTGCATTGGGTATTGATTCCGTCGCAAAATTTTGCTGCATACGGAACTATACTTCCCGATTTAACAATATAATTATTGAAGATTTGATCCACAATTTTACTTATATTATTAAATATCTCTCCGTCCTTAACAAATGCTTGGTCAAGTACCGTGTTGTTGGTTATATCAAAGTCATATCCTCTGCTTCGGTAATATTCGGTATATACTCTGTTTAACGCAAAAGAAATTTGAGCAAGAATGTTTGCTCTTATAGCACTGTCGGGCCAAGTGGGATAAATTTCGTTTGAGGCAACGTTTTTAATATAATCGGTAAAAGTTACGGTGACATTTTCGGCAGCTTTATCTGCTCTGCCGAGATGAACCGTAATAGTGTTAGGCACAACAACATAATTTGTTGCCATTTATCCTTGCACCTCATCTCGTGAAGTAGGAGTCATTGCAACCGGGAGAATGGTTTCTATTTTATCAAAGACGGTTATCGAAATATTATTAAGCGGTAAAAACGATGGATGGTAAAGTGACATAAGGTATTGGGTTTCACCGTTACCTGCGGTTGAACTGCTAAGAGAGTTTTCGTGTGAATTTGCCGGCAGAACTATTCTGTCGACAATTCCCGATGAATTTGTCAGGTCGTTATACAAGGTATATCGTTTCCCGTTGTGAATTACTGCCACGTCAACAATAGCATCCTTTATCGGAAATGCTTCACGTGCTGCACTGACCTGTACTTTTAATGTTCCTCTGCCGGAATTATCATTTATAAATTGTTCAAATTCGGGTTTGAACGGACTTTCACCGCTTACAAGATGAACCGGTGTGCCGGGCGATGTATAGTAATCTGTTATGTTTTCAGCCATTGTATAATCTCCTTTGTTTAAATCTAAGCTATTATATTCAGAATAAAATGATATAATAACCACTTTACTAAATTTGTCTGTTCACTTAATAAAAGACAAAAGCCCTGACTTTGTATCATTTTAAAAGTCAGGGCTTGAATTTTAATTTGATTTAAATTACGGAGCGCAAACGGTATGGCTTGAACGATTACTATTCTACAATAACATTATATATGCAATAATTGTCAATTTTATTCAAGAGCTTATAGATGACTTTGTGACCGTTTCGAGTATAGTTGTTTGTAAAATATTGTTCTTTAATGTCAACATCGTTTTTATCGATAACATAAATTTCTTTGTTGGTCAAAACTGCTTCATATATATTGGTAGGCATATTTCTTTTTACCAGATTTTCTGTATTGTGAAAATATCCGAACGAGTCAACATTGTCAAGATAACCGTCTCTGAAGCCCCAAAGAGGATGCATATAATTTTCACTGAACCGATATAATTCAATTACCGTTTCTGTGTCAAAAACATAGTACTTATGAGGATTTCTTTCAATCTCAGAAATTAAGCTTTGAGGAACAACTTCTTCTTTGTCATTGCTGTTGTGAACAGTATAAACGGAAATATAACCTGCCCCAAGGCAGACAATTATCGCCAAGGTAATTATAAAATTTCCGTGTTTGATTTTTAGCAATTTAGGCATCTGTTTTGTTCTGCCTTTTTCAAAGTTAAGAGAATAAAAAAGCAAAACCAACATCAGGAACCAAATTCCATACAAAAAATAATTGGCACCGGAATAAAAATATCTGAGTAATGTGCTTGAAATCAAACCTGCCGCAACGTAGAAAATCGGGAAAAATCCGAAACGATTTTTTTGATATACAACAAATAAAATACCGAGTCCCGTGAAAGTAAGCATAATAAATGCTTCGCAGTCAAATGAAGTAAAGTGATGACAGTTATCTGTAAAAATATCGGCAAATGATGTCAAAAACGTATTGCTTTTATCTTCTTTTTGAATGTCGTATACGGTTTGAAGTGCGTCAAGATTCAATGCTTTTTCGGAATCATAATAACCTGATTTTAACAGTTCGTAATCGCCCTCGGTATCAATACCGACATCCGCAAATTTTTCCGCATTATCTTCAAAGCTCGGATAAGGAAGATTGTTATTTATTGAATTTTGCAGATACGAATAATTATAATATCGTGTTGCTTCTTCGGTTGCGTGATTAACAGAATATGAAAATCGGTTCAGTCCGAAAACCACGACCGTTACCAATAAAAACATAAGCAGAAACGGTCTGAAATACCAGAAAAATTTGCGAAAAGGAAGTTTGAATTTCTTTTTTGAAATAAGATCTCCAAAGAAGAAAGCAACCGCAAATCCGAGAGCAATGAAATAGTATATATAATTGTAGAATGAGCCAAAAGCAATCATTGCTACGCCGATCCAGCACGGAAGATTATATCTTTTGTTCCTTATTGCGTTAAGCACAAGCAAAAATCCCGCTGTAAGCAATAATGCCGAAGTTCTGTTGCCGTTGATATTTTGATAATGATAAAGCGAAAAAAGAATGTTTATTATTGCAGAAAAGCCAAAAGCGATTTTTTTGTTAAACTTGTCCGCAAATACAAAAGTTATTGCGGTAAATACCGAGCAAGAAAGCAAAATCTGTGCAAGTACATAGCAGTTAAAGTCTCCGAACGCATATTGTGCCGAACCGACGATAACAGCTAATATATAGTTGATTGAACTGCTGTAATAAAAGTGATTTTGACAAATATTCACCGAGTTTAAAAAATCGTCTGAACTTTCAAAAGAAAACGAAGTAACAATAATGCAAATCGTCATTATTGCGACATTAAACATAAAAGCAAAAAGCGTCTTGCTTTTTAAAAATTTAAATATCTTTTCTTTCACGAACTACCTGCTCCCAACACAGTTATTTTTGCTGAATTTTACCTGTAACCACGCTTTTCCTGCTCGTTAATAAGAAGTCTTAAATTTGCTTGTTCATATTCATTAAATGTTACATTTTTTGAAAACTCGGCAGCAGTATATTTCGGTGTATACCAATCTTTTGAATTAAAGTATGCCGAGAGGGTAGGGTCTTCAAAAATTCTGCCTCTGCGTGCGTATATTTCGTTAATTGCAAGATTAAGCTCATCTCTGCTCATATTTTCAACTTCCGACTGACTTATATACGAAGTGTTGTATGTATAATTATCATCTGACGAGTAGTCGGAATCATCACTTTTGGAAGAATCCGAGCTCTGGTTGCTCTGACTGTTTTGATTGCTTTGAGAGTCATAGGAGTTGTCGCTTATCAGACCCGATGAGATGTCAAGTGTTATTATGCTTCCCTGTTGTGCAATTGTGCTTTCGTCGGGATACTGCGCAATAACATAACCTGCTTCATACCTTGTGCTGTATCTGTATTCGCCGATTTGAACAACAAATCCTTCGTTTTCAAGCATTTCTTTTGCATACTGATATCCGTAACCGACGACAGGTAATATGAATTTATCAACGTTTTGCGCCTCTGTTGTCGGTTCTACGGTAGTTTGCTCGGCAGTGGTCGGCTGCACTGTAGTAACAACTTCGGTGGTAGTCAATTCTGTTGTTTCAACAGTTTCCTGTTTGTCGGGTTGACCTTTGGTAATTGACAAATATCCGCATATTCCTAAAGCTGCGATTATGATTATTATTGCAATAACGGAGATAATAACTCCTTTTTTGCTCTTCTTTGTATTTTCGTTGTCATCGGAATAAGAATCCGATTTGTAGCTTGAAGCCGGCACATCAAATTCCGAATTGTTATCTTTGTTATTTTTCGGTAATTGCTCTGAAGATTTACTTTTTATATCTTTTGGTTCGTCATCAAAGTAATCACCGTAATCTTTTTCCTCTGTGGGGCGTTTAAAGTCGGTGTTTTTTTTCGGCTCGTAGTTATCAAATACCTCGTTGTCAATTTCATTTGAATTTCCTTTTGAAATTGTGTCAGCAGAGGTTTTTTCTGCGGGATTTGTTATATTATCTTGTTTTATATCCTGTATATTTTGTGTTTCAATATTTCCGTTTTCAGTATTCGCATCCTCAAAGCTGTCGGTTTCATTATGGTTTTGAACAGAGGTTGTAAAGTTGCTTTCACTGCTGTTGTCTGCGGCTTGAGTCGGATTTTCGTCATCTGCCTCAACGTTTTCGGTTGCATTGCTTTCGGGTTCACCATCGTCAGACTCTGCCTGAGACTCATCGTTTTCCGAAACAGTTTCTTTCGGTTCAATTTCATTATCTTGCTCGGGTACAGTATCCTCATAATCATATTCTTCAAATACGTTACCGTCAAAATCCGTGTTCTGAGGAATAATAACTTCGTCGTTTGGCTTTTCCCCGACAGACAATTCGGATTTTATTGATGTAAGTGCATTCTTAATGTTCCCTGCGTTTTTCCATCTGTTTTTATTTTCGGGTTGACAGGCAATAACAACCACGCTTTTAAGTTTTTCGCCGCCGTTTTCCGGAGCCGAAACCGGATTGCCGTCAAGTCTCTCGGCTATCGCTTCTTGTTTGTCCTTGTTTTCTGTGCAGAACGGGAGCAGATTGTTATTACTCATATAATACATTATAAGTCCGAGCGAATAAATGTCTGTTGTAAAATCCGCCTGCTTGTTTTTGTTGATTTCCGGCGCAAGAAATGACTTATCTTTGATACCGTCAAAATCTGTAAATCCGCCGAGCTTATATTCTCCGTCAGGTGTCACAAATATATTTTCGGGGTTGATGTTGCCGTGATACACATTGTTCGCTTCGAGTTTCTCAAGAATTTCGCTCATCTTAATACCGAAGTCTACTACTTCCGATTCGCTGAATTTTTTTGAATTTAAACTTTCGGCAAGTGTAGGCAGGATTTCAGAAAATATGTAAAGTTCAGCCTTTTCCTTTGTGGGAATGTTGTCGGCGAATACATCAATGTAGTTGCTGATGTTTCCCGTTTTGGAAATGGTTTTAATAAAACCTGCTTCTTCGTTTATAAAATCAACATTATCGCTTGTATATTTTTCTTTGTCAAATACTACATACAAAAGCTTAGCTTTTGTGGTACTGCCGTCAAATTCGTTCTTGCTTACTTCAAATACCGAATTGTCGTTAATATCCGCTAAACGTGAAACAACTTTCCATTCTCTTAATTCATTTGGTAATTTCAAAAGTCGAGCCATTTCCACTTCTCCTTATTTCTTTTATTTATTAAAACATAAAATCAATATATCCGATTTTGCAGGTTGCGGCAAAAAACAGATTATCCGATACATACTGTTTTATTATAATTACAACTTATTATATCATATTCTAATTAAAATTTCCATATCTTTTAAGATAATTCATACTTTTGACAAAATAAAAGGTGATAATATTGCAAAAAACAAGATTATCACCCATTATCACACTATATTTATAAATTCAGAATAAATATCAATAAATTAAGATATGTTGCAAATATAATCCAAAGAAAATAGGGAATTTGCAAAATTCCCGATAATTTGTCTTTGCCGTAAAACAAAAGTCCCGTTAAAAACACAAAAACGTCAAGTATAATGATTATCACAAGTGCGAGCAGTCTCCATTTTAACACAAAAAATGCTATCGGCCACAAAAGGTTGACGGCAAGCTGAATATAATAGACAAAATCAATTGTTTTGTCAGTGAGCGATTTGCTTTTTAGGATTCCGTATGATATTCCCATAAGTATATAAAGTATGCTCCAAACAATAGGAAACAGTATTTGCGGAGGAGAGAGAGGAGGTTTATTCAGATTTTCGTAATCCATAAATCCTGATATAATCAGTCCGATTATACCTCCTGCAATTATCGGCAAAAGAATAGATTTTGCATAAGTTTTAAATTTCGACACGTTAACCCAACCTTTATAAATTGTTTAATAAGTATTATTTGATTTGCTTTACCGATTATGTGTCAAATACCTATTATTTTTCTTTCTTTCAGCCCCAATATTCCTCCCGCACCGCCTGAAAGCAAGGTTGCAAAAAATTTAATCAACGTCATATAGGATACAGGTTCCGAATTTTCGGTTAATGCCGTTGCCGTTATAATCAAGAACATAGTAAATCCGGTTATCGCCCCAACTGTGAGTCCGGCTGATTTGTTGATTTTTGTGGCGATAAATCCTCCGAAAAACGCCCCGATTGCAAGAATTCCGATCGTTAAAAATTTAATTGCGTCGATTGGCAAAAGTCCTCCCGTAAGCATTACGACAGACAAAATACACATTAAAATAATTGTTGTCGGCAGACCGCAAAGCACGCCGAAAATCACTGATTTGATAACTTTCTTTTTATCAGACATACAAATACCTCCGAATACATTTTAATAAAATATATTCATCGGGTTTTGCATTAATTCTTTGCAATTTATTTATTGTGTGATATAATTACCGTATTATAAATTTCACTTTAGGCGGAATTATACGGAGGATGTAATGGATTATTCAGAAATACTTTCTCGGCAGTTTAACATAAAGCGTGAATATGCCGAGAATATAATTAATTTGCTTGATGACGGAAACACCATTCCGTTTATTGCACGATACCGTAAGGAAATGCACGGTTCAATGGATGATCAGCTCATACGGGAGTTTGCCGAAAAGCTTGAATATCTAAGGGGACTTGATAAGCGCAGAGAGGAAATCAAAGCACTGATTGACGGACAGGAAAAGCTTACCGATGAATTGGTTTCCCTTATTGACAAGGCTTCGACTTTGAGTGAATTGGAAGACATTTACAGACCGTATAAGCCAAAGAGAAAAACAAGAGCTTCAATTGCAAAAGAAAAGGGGCTCGAACCGCTTGCGGTTAAAATCTTAAAGCAAGAGGAAAATCTCAATCCGAATGACTGTGCAGAAAATTATATAAGCGATGAAAAGGGTGTCGCTTCTGCCGAAGACGCAATAAAGGGTGCAATGGATATTATTGCCGAGCAAATATCCGACAGTGCCGAAATTCGCAAGAGAATACGTAACTTGTATAAAGTGAACGGCGTTGTTTCGTCTTCTGCTTCCGATAAGGAAAACGACAGCGTGTATTCAATTTATTATGATTTTAATGAACCTGTTTCAAAAATTGCGGGACACCGCATACTTGCAATTAACAGGGGAGAAAAAGAAGGTTTCTTAAAGGTATCGGTTGAGATTGACAATCAAAAACCGCTTAATGTGATTTACAGATTGTTAGACAAGGACACGAATCCTTTATGCAGTGACATAATTAAAGAAGCGGGAGCCGATGCGTATCATAGATTGATTTCGCCGTCAATTGAGCGTGAAATACGAAGCGAGCTTACCGAAACGGCGGATGAAAATGCAATAAAAGTGTTTGCTTTAAATTTAAAACAGCTTTTAATGCAGCCCCCGGTAAAAGGTAAAACGGTTCTCGGGCTTGACCCCGGTTATCGCACAGGCTGTAAGGTAGCCGTAGTTGACGGTATCGGCAAAGTACTTGATACATCTGTAATTTATCCTACTCATTCCGACAAAAAAATACAGGAATCAAGGCACAAATTGCTTGAATTAATCAACAAATATGATGTCGACATAATTTCAATCGGCAACGGAACCGCAAGCAAAGAAACCGAAATATTTGCTGCGGATGTTATCAAGGAAGCAGATCACAAGGTTTATTATACGGTGGTAAGCGAGGCGGGAGCTTCGGTGTATTCAGCTTCAAAGCTTGCCGCTTCCGAACTTCCGCAACTTGATTTGACTCTCAGAAGCGCAGTTTCGATTGCACGCCGTTTACAGGATCCGCTTGCCGAGCTTGTAAAAATAGAGCCAAAAGCAATCGGCGTAGGACAATATCAGCACGATATGCCGCAAAAACAGCTCGGAGAAGCACTTGACGGTGTGGTTGAGGATTGCGTTAACTCAGTCGGTGCCGACTTAAATACTGCTTCACCCGCACTTTTGCTCAGGATTTCCGGCTTAAATTCCACCGTTTGTAAAAATATAGTAACATATCGCGAGGAAAACGGAGCTTTTAATTCGCGTTCGGAATTAAAAAAAGTCCCGAAGCTGGGACCAAAAGCTTTTGAACAGTGTGCGGGATTTCTTCGTGTTCCCGAGAGTAACAATCCGCTTGACAATACGGGAGTGCATCCCGAAAGTTATAAAAATGCAAAAGAGCTGTTGTCTGTACTTGAATATTCCGATAAAGAAATAAAAGCCTCGAACTTTGCCGATATATTAAGCAGAGTAAAAAAATACGGTACAAAAACGCTTGCCGAAAAACTCGGAATAGGTGTGCCCACCCTTGATGATATTGTAAAGGAGCTTGCAAAACCGGGTCGAGATCCAAGAGATGAATTGCCCGCTCCGATGTTGAGAAGCGATGTGCTTGACATAAAAGACCTTAAAGAGGGAATGGAGCTTAACGGAACGGTTCGCAATGTAATTGATTTCGGCGCATTTGTGGATATCGGTGTTCATCAAGACGGATTGGTTCACATATCACAAATTTGCGACAGGTATATTAAACACCCGAGTGAAGCACTGAAGGTAGGAGATATTGTAAAGGTAAAAATATTGTCTGTTGACGTGAATAAAAACAGAATTTCTCTTACTATGCGTTTTTGATTTAAGACGGAACAATACTTGCTTTGAAAAAATCGGATTTCTAATGAAATTTACCGATTTTGAGAAAATGCCGTAATAAAGGGGCAGTTCATTATCTCAGTCCCTTTAATTTTAATTATCTAATCTTTTGTCACAGAATTCGCACATTTCCATACCGAGTTTTTCATAAGATAGGCGCGGTAAATATTCTTCGGTTTGTATAACACATTTTGGATTTTTACATTTATGCTCTGAAATACGATTATCTCTTGTTGTGATTGTAAAATCTTCATCCTGAAGCATAAGCATAATAAGAGCCATTCTTCCGTACATTCCGTACTGAGCTTGCTTAAAGTATAAAGCTCTCGGGTCATCGTCTATGTCAACCGTGATTTCATTTACCCTTGGCAAAGGATGTAAAATAATCATATCTTTTGGTGCTTTATCAAGTTTTTGCTTATCAAGAACAAATACATTTTTTTGTGCCTGATAATCTTTTTCATCTTTAAAGCGTTCTCTCTGAATCCTTGTCATATAGAGAACATCAAGATCGCCGATAGAATCGGCAAGACTGTGTGAAATCTCATATTTACAGCCGTGTTTTTCGAGTATATCGATTATGTAGAGCGGAACACTGAGTTCGGGTGTTGAAATCAGTACAAAGGAATTGTTTTCATACTTTGCCAACGCTTTGATCAAAGAATGTACTGTTCGTCCGTTAAGCAAATCACCGCACATACCTACTTTGAGATTATCAAGGCGACCTTTTTCACAGCTTAAAGTTACAATGTCGGTCAGCGTTTGTGTGGGGTGGAGATGACCGCCGTCCCCACAGTTAATAAGCGGAACCTCCGAATATAACGAGGCAGCTTTTGCCGTTCCTTCAACAGGGTGTCTGATTGCGATTATGTCCGCATAACCGCTGATGATTGTAATTGTATCTTTTAAACTTTCGCCTTTTGCGACTGAAGAATTCATCGGGTTATCAAATCCGATAGTTCTTCCGCCAAGCTTTAGCATTGCGGTCTGGAATGACATTTGGGTTCTTGTACTCGGCTCATAAAACAGTGTTGCAAGAATTTTTCCGTCACAGGCATGGCGGTAATCGGCAGGGCTTTGCATAATTTTTTTTGCTCTTTTAACCACCTTTTCAATTTGCACGGTGGTCATTGCTTCAATATCAATCAGATTTTTATTAGTCATAAACTCACAGCTTTCTATGATTTTTTTCATTATATCAAATGAAAGGTTGATTTTGATATATATAAAAGAATATTGTATATTTTATTGAATTTAGAGCTGCGTTATAAAAATCACGACCTATCGGCTTTTAATATTTTGAGCGATTAAAACCAAATCTCTGTTGTCCAAAATACCGTCAAAATTGTAATCGGCTGCAACATAGAATTCATTTTCCAATGAACACAATCCCACTGTATTTTTCATAACAGCGTCAACGTCGTTTGATTTAACGTTTCCTTCTCCGGTTACATCGCCTCGCACGGCGATTTTGTATGTATTATCATAAACCTTGCACCCAAATCCGGTAGCAATCTTACCGCTTGCAGAAATATTTCCGCTTTTGTCATATACCGTTACATTATCGGAAAAAGTTTTCTTGAATTGTGAAACGGTTGTTCCGCTTTCTATACCGAGTATTATATTATCCTTTATTTTGTATCGGTTGCCTAAGTTTTGATAGCTTTGATTTATATTGTTGTTAAAATCTTCATTGCCGCAACCGCTTTCGCTTTCGTATATTTCCGAAATACTTATAGTGTTACATTTGTAATTTGATAATAAAACGGATATTGAATTTGCGGTTGCTGTCATCATATATGAGTCTGAAATCGTGTATTTTCCTCCATCCGATGATTTTAATGTGTTTCCTGAAAAAAAGAATAATTTGTTTTCGCATTTTACGACTTTAGATGCTTTTGCGTTGATTATATTTTCACGGGAGTTGTCGGTTAGCGATATGAGCAAATTACCCTCGGTACAGATATATCCCGCTCCCGCGTTTGTAAAATTATGATTATTGCCGAGATTATTGCAATAAGTATGAGTTCCGTTTTCAAGGACATAAATATCTCCGTTAGATAGGACAGCATATGCCTTAGAATCATTGATAAATAACTTTTCTGTATTAAAATCAAATTTATAATTGTATTTTCTTTTTCCGTTTATATCATAGCTTGCCGCATACGAATTATAGCTGTCTGTGCGTATAATAAATATTTCGTCTTCGGTAACCGCAAATGACGAGTTTATTATGCTGTTTTGTGTTCCAATGTCAAAATAATCGCATTTTCCGTTTTGCATATTCATTCTTACAATTGAGTAACCGTGTCCTGCTGCTTTAGACTCATACAGGGCATAGGCACAGTATGAGTCATGACATACGGATCTTATAAGACCGTTAACTTTAATGTATCTTAAATTTATATCGGGGATGGATTGTGCCGAATACAGTGTATCCGGCGAATAACCGTAAAAATATGCGTAATTATCTCCGCTGTATGTGTAAAGCTCTTGGCAATAATTAAAATCTTTTAGATTTTGAATTGATTTACTTTCGGCATTGTACAACGGTATAAAAACAATTGTTAAAATTATAATTAAAACAGAAAATGATTTTTTATACATAATTACTGCTCTTTTGACTGTGGTAATTGTTCACTCGCTTAAAATAGCACGAATGGCAACAACGTATAAACGTTGTTGCCATCAGTAACAAAACTTGATGAAAATATTTATCAATCTACAACAAATATTCTATCATATATCAAAAGAAATGTAAACGGTATGAACAAATAATTTGCGAAAATATGTAAAATTATATTAATTATCATCGCTTAGCATTATGATCAATTGTAAAATCCGTTATTTTTTGACAGCAAAAGTCAGATTCCTTTTGCCGAGAAACAAAATCGCCAACATTCCCGAACCAACATGTGCTCCGATTACAGGTCCTATCTCGCATATTTGACATTCACCGTATTTGCCTTTAATAGCCTTTTGAAGTTCAAGAGCTCCCTGTTTGTTATCAGCATGAGCAATAAAAACCGTTCCTTTTTTTGTATCTTCGGCATCACGAAGATATTGTTCGACAAGAGAGTTTATTATATTGCTTTTTCCTCTTATTTTAGCAATGTTTACAAGTCGTCCTATATTATCTGCGCTTAAAAGCGGCTTGATTTGCAAGGCTTTTCCGAATGTTGCCGCAACAGCGGAGATTCTGCCACCGCGTTTAAGCTGTTCGAGGTCGTCAACAATAAACCAGTGACAAACCTTGAGTCTCGTATCTTCTATAAAACTTGACAGTTCTTCAATTGATGCTCCGCTCATATATTTTTGACCCGCAAGATAAACCAATAAACCCAATCCTGCCGAATCGCAAAATGAATCTATTACCACAATCTTTCTGTCAGGATATTTTTCGCGAAGTTCGTTTACGGCAATAAGACAAGTATTGTATGTTCCGCTTAAACCTGTTGAAATTCCTGTATAAAGTATATCTTTTCCTGCTTTTAAGTAGTCCTCAAAGTAATTATAAAATGTATTGTAATTAATCTGGGTGGTCTTTACTTCGGCTCCGTTTTTAAGCTTTGAATAAAATTCCTCAAGACTCATCATATGTCTGTCGGGATAGTGAAGAAAACTTTTTCCTTCCATCTGAAACTCCATAGGTATAACCTGGACGCCGATTTCGCTTACCTGCTTTTCGTTTAAATCACAGGAAGCATCTGTAATAAAAATATAATCCATTTATATCATCTCCAAAAAAATTTAATGTGGGTGAGAGAGTCATTCGTTTCGACGGCGGATTCTTCCTAACTGTCATTGTGAATTGTAATCTTCGCCGAAAAGAATGAGAAACCGATGTTCCTTTGCACCCTTGCAATTGCGAATTTTACAGATATATTCTATCAAACGCAAAATTAAATGTCAATGAATATACTTATTTAATTATACATATTAATTATTATATATTGTAAAACAAAATTTGGAGGAATATATCGTGAATTGCAGGCTTACGGATTTAAGACACAAAGAGGTGATAAGTTCTTGCGACGGTGCGAGAATCGGCTTTGTTGACGATGTGATCGTAGATACGAAACTTGCTTGCATAGTGTCTTTTGTTATCTTCGGAAGATCAGGTTTTTTTGGCATATTCGGTCGTTGCGAGGATTATATAATCCCTTGGGACAAAATAGAGTTAATCGGAACAGACACAATCATTATTTCCTGTAAGACTCCCAACCCCGTAAAAAGAAGGCGTAAAAAGCCGCTTTTTTTTGAAAAAAAACGTAACAATTGATTTTCTACCAATATAGCAAAATTCAATCGGAAGTTAAAACAATTATGTGCAAGGTCTATAAATTATTGTTTTGCTGAGCAATTTGAAAATTGAATATTACAAATAAATTACAATAGTTACAGCCTCAAAAGCCCGATAAAACTTGCAATTTTGCATATTTTGTGGTTTAATACAGTAGAAGTTGTGTGTTTGATAAAATTTTAACGACTAAAGACGTTGTACCTTTGTGCCCGGATTAATTATGTTACTTGATTCGGCTTTAGCAGGGTACATAAATCACAGGGAGGATAAATTTTTGAGAGCTACTAACTATAAGCACTACGCCGGTGATGATAAGCAGACGGGTAAACGTTATGCAGAGCTTCCAAGCCGCAGCAAGTCAAAATCTAACGCTAAGCCTAAAAAAAGTGCAAGATTTATGACATTCGGTTTGGCTGTGATTGCAGTTGCCGCCGCACTTATTGTCCCTACAACAACTCTTGCGCCCGATGTTGATGCTCACGAGGACAGCAAGGTTGCTTCGTATTCAATAGGAGATATAAGTGAGTTTTACGGTGTTATCACTGATAACTGTGTGGAAGTAACGACAGCACCGGAAACTCAGGAAGTCACTACCGTAGCTGCGGAGACAGAAAAAGAAACAGAGGAATCGACCGAAAAAACCGAAGAAACCGAAGCTGATACCAAAGCGGCAGACGAGAATTCAGAGACAGAAAATGAAACAAAGTCTTCCGACGCTTCAAGTGTAACCGAAGAGCCTGATGAAGACAGTACGTCGGAAATATATTCTGGCAATTCAAGTTCTTCTTCAGACAGCGGAAGCGGACAATCCGAATCGTCTTCTTCGTATCTTATCGGAATCAGCAATCCCGATTCAAGTTACAGTCCTAAAAGAGTTACGCTGTCTTCTTACGACAGAGCTAAGCTTGAACGTCTTGTAATGGGAGAAGCAGGTACTATGGGTTACAACGGATGCGCACTTGTTGCTCAGGCTATCCGTGATGCTATGAACCGTTCAAACACATCTTCAATTGACCAAATTATTTCACAGTATCAGTATTATGGTTCAACGGCAACAGAGCCCAGCCAAACTGTAAAGGAAGCGGTTTCTTACATATTTGACCAAAACGGTTCTGCCGTACAGCACAGAGTTCTTTGCTTTTACACGGGACAGAGTGCTTGGCACGAAACACAAACCTTTATTGTCGGATGCGGCAGTGTCAGATTTTTCGATTTAAATTATTAATTTAGTATCCAATTCTTAATTTACAAAATCAAATCAAGTATTTACTGATAAATTTAATGTAAATACTTGATTTTTTTGTATTTTGTGGTATAATATATGAGCATTTCGCACGCTGAAACTTGTCGGCAGGGTGGCTTATGCTTTTTAGCCGATAAAATCAAAGTTTGGCGGAGGTTTTAACCTAAGGAGGATTTTTACAATGGCAGTAGTTTCAATGAAACAACTTTTGGAGGCCGGTGTACACTTTGGTCACCAGACAAGAAGATGGAACCCTAAAATGGCTGAATACATCTTCACAGAACGTAACGGTATTTACATTATTGACCTTCAGAAGAGTGTAAAAAAGCTTGAAAAAGCTTACAATTTCGTTCGCGAAATTTCGGCAGAAGGCAAAAGCGTACTTTTTGTAGGTACAAAAAAGCAGGCTCAGGATTCCATTAAGGAAGAGGCTCTGAGATCGGGCTCATATTATGTAAACGCAAGATGGCTCGGCGGTATGCTTACAAACTTTGCTACAATTCGCAGAAGAATCGCACGTTTAAAGCAGCTTCGCGCTATGCAGGAAGACGGTACTTTTGATCTTCTTCCTAAGAAAGAAGTAATTAAGCTTAACCTTGAAATAGATAAGCTCGAAAAGTTTATGGGCGGTATCAAGGATATGACCGAGATGCCCGGTGCGCTTTTCATTGTTGACCCGAGAAAAGAAAGAATTGCCGTATCAGAAGCTAAAAAACTTAACATTCCGATCGTTGCAATTGTTGATACAAACTGTGACCCTGATGAAATTGACTATGTAATTCCGGGTAATGACGACGCTATCCGTGCCGTAAAGCTTATTGCCGGCGCAATGGCTGATGCTGTTATCGAAGGCAGAGAAGGTCAGACCGGAGCAGCCGCTGCAGAGGAAACCGAAGAAGCAGCTGAATAAAATAAATTAATATATTCGTTTGAAAGGATGTTTTTATAATGGCAGCATTTACAGCTCAAGATGTAAAAGCACTCAGAGAGAAAACCGGTTGCGGCATGATGGACTGCAAAAAGGCTCTTACAAGTGCTGACGGCGATATGGACAAGGCAATTGACTTTTTGAGAGAACAGGGACTTGCAAAGCAGGCTAAAAAAGCAAGCAGAATCGCTGCGGAAGGCGTTGCATACGCTACTACTTCGGATGATCTTTCGATAGGTGTTGTTATCGAAGTTAATGCAGAAACCGACTTTGTTGCTAAGAATGATTCATTTATGGATTTTGTTAAGACTTGCGCAAATACAGTTATCACTCAGAATCCTACAGATGTTGAAGAGCTCCTCACATTAAAGGCTGACGGAACTGATATGACAGTTGCTGAGCTTTTACAGGAAAAGGTTCTTACAATCGGTGAGAACATCCAGATTCGCCGTTTTGAGCGTATGGAAGGTGCTTGTGTGGCTTATGTACATGCAGGCGGTAAAATCGGCGTTCTTGTAAACTTTGATACCGACCTTGCTTCAAAGCCGGAATTTGTTGCTTACGGCAAGGATATTGCAATGCAGATTGCAGCTCTTAACACACCTTACCTCAATGAATCTGAGGTTCCTGAGGATGTTATTGCTCACGAAAAAGAGGTTATGCGTCAGCAAGTAATCAACGAAGGTAAGCCTGAAGCAATCGCTGATAAGATTGTAAACGGTAAGATTAATAAGTTCTACAAAGAAAATTGCCTTATTGACCAGGAATTTGTTAAGGACAATAAGCAGTCTATTAAGCAGTACACTCAGAATACTGCTAAAGAACTTGGCGGTAAGATTGATATTCTCAAGTTTGTTCGTTTTGAGAAAGGCGAAGGCATTGAGAAGCGTCAGGATGACTTTGCAGCTGAAGTTGCAAGCATGGTAAAATAATTTAATTATTTTTAAATTCACAGGGTTATCGCAGTTTTATTAATTGCGATAACCCTGATTTTGTTGTTAAAACATACTGTCTAATTACGAATGTTTTCACGCTTTGCTTTTTGTAAGCAAGTAAGAGTACGTTATATTTAAATTAAGCACAATAATCTGTTGATTTTGGTTTTGAGTTGTAGTATAATACAGTTAGCAAGTGCTAACCATATTATACTTGCACCTTTTCGGAGGATACTGTATGTTTATTGAAATTAATAATTTAAAGAAAAGTTATGGTCAAAATGATGGTGCGGTTCAGGTGCTTAATGGGGTTAATATGTCGGTTGACAAAGGTCAGATGTGTGTTATTCAGGGTTCAAGCGGTTCCGGTAAGTCAACTTTGTTGAATTGTATCGGAGGTCTTGAAACAATTGACAGCGGTTCTGTTGTGGTGAATGGAGTTGAAGTTAATACACTTGATTCAGAAAAGCTTTCGGAATACCGCAGGAGTAATCTTGGCTTTATATTTCAGTTTTATAATCTGATTCCAAATCTTACTGTGCGTGAAAATATACGTGTTTGTGAATATCTTTCCGATTCTCCGCTCAATCTTGACGAACTCATTGAGAATTTGGGGCTTAAAGAACATCAAAACAAGTTTCCGTCCCGGATTTCCGGCGGTCAGCAGCAGAGATGCGCTATTGCCAGGGCGTTGATTAAAAATCCTAATATTTTGTTGTGCGACGAGCCAACCGGTGCATTGGATTCCAAGACTTCTAAAGACATTTTAATGTTGCTTGAGAAAATTAATAAGGTCTACGGAACAACAATGTTGATTGTTACTCATAATAATGCAATTAAGAATATGGTTCACAAAGTTGTATATTTAAAAGACGGAATTGTTAAGCGTGAATATCTTAATGAAAACCGTGTTTCTGCTTCCGAATTGGAGGATTTGTAATATGCAAAGTGTCTTAAATAAAAGAATTCTGCGTGATTTTAAGCAAAATAAGTTCAGATATATTGCACTTTTGTTATTAATATCACTCAGTATGTATATTGTATTGTCTGTTGTTGGTGCTGCTGATACGATTATTTCAGGAACCGAGAGATTAAGTGAAGAAAATAATGTTGAAGATGGGCAGTTTTCTGCTTTTTTGCCACTTACCGATACTCAGATTAATAAGATAGCTGATAAAGGCGTTGATGTTCAGCAAATGTTTAGCTTGGATATGGAATCTGAAAACGGTCATATTATTCGTGTAATGAAAAATCGTGATGATATTGACCTTGTTCAGGTCGATGATGGCAGACTTGCTCAAACCTCTGACGAAGTAGCTCTTGAAAAGCGTTATTGTGAGGAAAATAATATTAATATAGGGGATACCGTTAAAATATCAGACTGCGAATTTAAGGTTGTAGGTATAGGCTCATCACCTGATTATGACCTGCCAAAACGAAATTATACCGATATATCTGTTGAAAGCGGCAGTTTTGGTATTGCTTTTGTTATCTCCGAACAATATGATATACTCAGAAAGAATAATGAACAAATTGTCGAAGACTATTGCTATGCATACCGTCTTAACGGAAAAATGACCGATGATGAATTAAAAGAGATGATAAAGGGGTTCGATTTTGATTACAACGAGGTTTCGGACAAATTTTTCAAAGAAGAGATTGAAAATGCACTTGAGCAAAAAAATGATTTACAGGACGGCATAACAGAGCTGTATGACGGTTCGCAATCTCTTTCTGACGGACTTAATGAAATTGACAGTAACAGTAAAACTTTAGTGTCAAGCTCAAACCAAATTTTTAAAACATTTCTGTTAAATGTTGAAAATTCTTTGCTTGAAAACTATAAGATTGATGTAAGACTAACTCGTGATAATTATAAAGAGATTTTAACCCCGTATGTTTCACAACATTCAGAAATACAAACTGCAATTGATACACTAAATGCAGTAAATGAGTATTGCACGGGAGTTGAAAAATATACAGACGGGGTTAATTCAGCAAACAACGGTGCTGAGGAGTTGAACAAAGCTATTTCTGAGTTAAAACTTCAAACAGATAAATTTATTGACGACCTTGTCGATATTGAAATTGATAATTTAACTTCGTTTGTAAAAGCGTCCGATAATCCTAAAATTCTTGCAGCAGCTGATGATTTGATTATAAACAAAGAGGTTGGTATTGCGGCGGGAGTAATTATTATTGTGCTTTTTGCTTATGTAATATCGGTATTTGTTGTGCACCAAATCCAACAGGAAGGCAGTGTAATAGGAACATTATATGCTATGGGCGTAAAGAAAAGGTCACTTGTTACACATTACGTAATATTGCCGACAATTATATGCCTTTTAGGCGGCTTAATTGGCTTGGCGTTAAGTTATACTGACCTTGGAATTAAAGAACAGATGGCAGATACCTATGCATATTTTTCTGTTCCGGAATTATCTCCGTCAATGCCATTGTACTTGTTGATATACGGCGTGATAATGCCTCCGCTTATATCAGTTTTGGTTAACTATATTGTAATTAATCGAAAACTATCTAAAACAGCACTTTCGTTAATCAGAAATGAGCAGAAAACAGTTAAATCAAGCAACATTTCTCTTAAAAATTCAGGTTTTGTGCGCAGTTTTCAAATCAGACAAATGTTGCGTGAGTCGAGAATCGGAATCACAGTAGTTCTTGCAATGATATTGTCAATGCTGATATTAATGTTGGCACTTGATTGTGCTGCACTTTGCATACATATTCAGGAGCATAATAAGACTGATACAAGATATGAGTATATGTACAGTTTGAAGTATATGCCAAAGGAAATTCCCAAAGGCGGTGAAGCTGTATACTCTGAAGCGTTATCAAAAACACAATTCGGTAATACCCTTAATATAAGTGTTATGGGATTGCCTGAAAACGATAAGTATTTCAATTGCTCTACTGTAAAAGGACAAAGTAATGTTATTATCAGTTCTTCTATGGCACAAAAATACGGTTACAAGACCGGAGATAAAATTATTCTTTCTGATGAGGCAGAGGGTAAAGATTATGCATTTACCGTTCAGGGCGTTGCAGACTATTCGGTTGGTTTATCGATATTTATGGATATAGACAGTATGCGTGAATTGTTTGGACGTGATGATAATTACTATAATGTACTGCTATCTGATGATTCACTTTATATTGAGGAGGGACGGCTTTATTCAACTACAACAAGGGCTGATGTTGAGCGTTCTGCAGATATCTTTATTACCTTAATGACTCCTATGGTTATTATGTTATCGGCAGTTGCTGCAATAATATTCTGTATTGTGTTGTATCTTATGATGAAAGTGATGGTTGACAGATCCTCACAGGGCATTGCATTGGTGAAAATATTCGGATACAAAAATTCAGAAATACGAAAGCTTTATCTTAACGGAAATTTGTTAACGGTGATTGTGGGCGCAATTATATCAATACCGCTTTCAAAATATGTTATAGATGCAATGTTTCCTATGATGATACCCAATGTTGCCTGCGGAATGGATTTGAGTTTAGGGTGGCTTTCATATATTGGCATTTTTGCTGCGGTAATTATATTATATTTCATTATTAATGCCTTTCTTATGCGCAGAATAAGAAAAATAAATCCGTCCGAAAAATTGAAAAACAGAGAATAGACCATATGCATTTTGTATTGACAAACTCTTTATTTGCGATATAATATAGGTAAAATAACAGTCTTATTGTAAAAGCTGTTTTAATAATGAAAGGAAATGTGTATTTATGAATAAGTTTTATAAAAATGAAAAGTTTTGGTGTGTGGTTGCAGGTGCGGCTGCCGTTATAGTAGGTAAGAAAGTTTTAAAGTCGGAAACAACAAGAAGTCTTGCAGTCAGCGGACTTGCAAAGGGCATGAAGCTTCAAAGCGATGCAAAAGCTGCTTTCCAAAACATTCAGGAAGAGGCATGTGATATTTGCTATGACGCAAAGGAGGAAGCAGGCCTTAACGATAACGAATCCGAAGAAGTTGTTGATTAATGAAGTATAAAATTGTATACGATAAGCCTTGTCGAATTCGCTTTAGGTGCGGCGCATATGCTTTTTCAAAAGAATATGAAGACTGCATTTACAACATAGTCAAAAAAAAAGATTTTGTCATTTCGGCTGAGGTAAATTCGGCAAACGGCGGAATACTCGTTACATATAAAAGGGGCTTTAGAAATCAGGTGATCTCTTTGATTGCGGGAATCAAAAAAAATATGTTGGTTCCGTCGCAACCGTCACCCGAGATACAAATAAAGCAAATT
The DNA here is from genome assembly GCA_963599905.1 of Acutalibacteraceae bacterium. Classification (GTDB taxonomy): domain Bacteria; phylum Bacillota; class Clostridia; order Oscillospirales; family Acutalibacteraceae; genus Ruminococcoides. The sequence continues at coordinate 4,686 of CAVBYX010000049.1, read as the reverse complement.
GACAATAAGTTTAAGCAAGATCTTCTTGTTTTAACCGCTAAACACTATGCGCTTAAATTGTTTTTGCCATCATGTTTCAGAATTCCGATGACAATATACAGAAGCTTAAAGTATATAAAAAATGCATTAAAATCTTTGCTTGATTGCAAGGTTAATGTTGACGTTCTTGACGGAGCGTCAATAACTGCCTGCTTATTACAAAGAAACTTCAAAACAGCCGGAACAGTTATGTTTTTGTTGTCGGTTTCAGGCTTGCTTGAGGATTACACTCAGGCGCGAACTAAAGCTGTATTAACCGACAGCCTTGCGATTAAGGTTAACAAGGTTTGGTTGGTTACCAAAGACGGCGACGTGCTTATACCGATTGAGGAATTGTCAATAGGTGATAATATCCGTGTTCAAACAGGAAAGATGATTCCGATTGACGGAACGGTTGTATCGGGAGATGCAAATGTTAATGAATCCTCTATGACGGGTGAGCCTTTGCCTGCACATAAGCAAGAGGGGAATTCTGTATTTGCCGGTACCGTTGTTGAGGAAGGCAGCTTGGTAATTAAGGTTCGTGAGCTTGCTTCCGAAACAAAAATCAGCAAAATAATTGATCTTATCAATGATTCGGAAGATTTAAAAGCCGGTGTTCAAAGCCACGCCGAGCGACTTGCGGACAGAATTGTTCCGTTCAGCTTCTTAGGTTTCTTTGCTGTGTTGGCGTTTACTCGGAACATAACAAAAGCGGTGTCGTTGCTAATGGTTGATTATTCTTGTGCTATTAAGCTTTCTACACCTATTGCCGTTATATCGGCAATAAAAGAGGCTGCGGATAACAAAATTACGATTAAAGGCGGAAAATATCTTGAAGCCTTTGCGAGTGCGAATACGATTGTTTTTGATAAAACGGGTACACTTACCAATGCGGAACCTACGCTTGAAAAGGTTGTTTCATTCGGTGAATATTCTGAAAACGATATTTTGAGAATAGCAGCTTGTCTTGAAGAGCATTTTCCGCACAGTGTTGCCAATGCGGTTGTAATCGGTGCCGCTCAGTGCGGATTATCCCATATTGAGGAGCATACACAGGTTAATTATATCGTAGCACACGGTATTTCGACCACCTTGCACGGAAAGCGTGCTGTAATCGGCAGTAAGCATTTTGTTGTTGAGGACGAAAATGTTAGGATTACACCTGAACAGCAGGAAAAAATAAATGAAAAATCAGGCGCATGTTCTGTTTTGTATCTTGCTGTCGGAGGAGAACTTGTCGGTGCTTTGTGCATCAGTGATCCACCCCGAAAAGAGGCAAAAAGAACTATTGAGCTTTTAAAGAGCTATGGTATAAAAAATGTAGTTATGCTTACCGGTGACAGTCATAAAGCAGCAAAAGCAACGGCTGAAATGCTCGGGATTACCGAGTATAAATATCAGGTTTTGCCCGAGCAAAAACACGGATATGTCGAAATGCTTAAATCTGAAGGCAATAAGGTACTTATGGTCGGTGACGGAATAAACGATACTCCCGCACTGGTTGCCGCAGATGTTTCGGTAGCAATGAGCGATGCGTCTGACATTGCGCGCGAAACAGCCGATATTACCATTACAAATTCCGATATAACCGAACTTGTTCACATTCGCATCCTGAGTGAATTGCTTATGAAGCGAATAAATAAGAATTATCGGTTTATCGTAGGTTTTAACTCTGCGTTGTTGCTTTCGGGTTTGATTGGTATTATAACACCTTCGTTATCGGCACTTTTGCATAATGCTTCAACAATGCTCATTTGTGCTAAAAGTATGTCGCCGCTAATTGATGAAGATGATGACATTAAAAAGTAAATCTTAAACTAAAGCCTTATGTTTAGCATAAGCGCATAGGCATAAGGCTTTAGATTTCGGTGCCGTTTCGGCATATATTTTTTACACACAGGTTAGCAAATGCTAACCTTATAATAAACTCAATGGTTAGCAAGTGCTAATCAAATGATATCAGAGGTGATAATATGAGCGTGGTAATAGTCGGCGGAAATGAAAGAATGGAAAGACAGTATGCCGATTTATGCAGGGAATATTCCTGCAAGGCAAAGGTTTTTACTAAGGTTAAGGGAGGTATGCGCAATATCGGAAATCCCGATTTAATCGTTTTGTTTACAAATACTGTGTCGCACAAAATGCTTCACTCTCTTGAATGTAAAACAAAAGGACAGGATATAAAAATTGCCAGATGTCATTCAAGTTCAATGTCTGCACTTAAAAATGTTCTCGATACATGCATCGGAGGGGTTGCCGGTGTCTGAAGAGATGCTTGTAAATCAATGTTCTCCCACTATGGCAGGAATAAAAACGGGTAATCTGTTTTCGTGTGCGGAAAGCAACAAAGACGAGTTAATCCGTAGTTTGCGCCGTTTTAACGAGAGTCTTGTTCCGAAAGGTGTTCGTATTCTGCCTCTGAAATATGAAAACGGCAGAGCTCTCATATATATGTATCGTCCCGACAAGCTCAAGGCAGATTTGAAAAATGCGATGGCAGTAAAAATATTAAAACAAAAATCATATCCTTCCGGCAACTGTGAAAAATGCATTGCCGAGTTGATTAAAAGATTGAGAACCCAAAAGGAGTTTCCTCACGAAATCGGTCTTTTTCTCGGTTATCCGGCAGAAGATGTTGACGGATTCATAAAGCAAAAAGCCAAAAATGCCAAATGCGTAGGTACTTGGAAAGTTTACGGTGATGAGGAAAATGCAAAGATAAAATTCGAGCTGTACAAAAAATGTACCGGAGTTTATAAAAATGCTTATAAAAAATTAAATTCGTTTGACAAGCTTGTAGTGAGCTTTCAAAAATAAATTAATATTATAATGAAAGAAGGAAAATATTATGAGTAAGGTAGCAGTAGTATATTGGAGCGGCACGGGAAATACCGAAGCAATGGCAAATGCGGTTGCCGAAGGTGCAAAAGAAAAAGGGGCGGAGGTTTCTGTTTTAACTTCCGCTGATTTTGACAGCAGTCAGGTGGATAATTATGATGCGATTGCATTCGGTTGTCCTGCAATGGGTGCCGAAGAACTTGAAGACAGTGAATTTTTACCGATGTTTGAAGATTGTGAGCCAAAGCTCAAAGATAAAAAAATTGCGTTGTTTGGTTCGTACGGTTGGGGTGACGGCGAATGGATGAGAACGTGGGAAGAAAGTTGTAAATCCGATGGTGCGGTTCTGGCAACTGAAAGTGTAATCTGCAATGACGCTCCCGATGACGATGCTGAAACATCCTGCAAAGCGCTTGGTGCTTCGTTGGTCTAATCTCTATAAAAATGCTCCCCGTTTTTCGGGGAGCATTTTTTTGGTAAAAGAAATTTCAGAATTTTAAATCCGAGTAACTCTCTGTTTTGCTTGCATGAAGAAGAGAATGTAACTGATTAAAAACGAAGCCTTAGCTTTTTGAAATTCGGCGGAAGATTGTAAGTCTTTTGAAATCCGTTTTTTAGTTTAATTTAATTCCTTTTGTGAGAGAAAGGATATAAAGCGAAAGTGTCGGTCAAGCTTATCGCCTATCAAACCGACAGCCTTACCGGTGGTGAAAGCCGCTAAAATCGTGCCGATACCAAGCCCGTCCAAATGTCCCAAGAAGAAGAATGTCATTCCGGCTGTGACCGCTAAACAGGTTATATCAAATATAATCTTAACCTTTGAATAACTTACGTCGAGAATTTGTGACAGCTCACGCGGAAACAAATCGGTTGGTATGATAGGCAATTGACAGCGGTTGGAAAGTGCAATACCGAAAGCAATGAGCAAATAACTGACGATGAAATAAATTACACGCCATCCGAGATCGTTCGGAAGAATTTCAATCCACAGCTCGTGGACATCAAGCAGTTCACTGAAAACGAAGCCAACTGCAAAGCTACCGAGATATTGCACCACAAAGCGACGCTTCAACACCATCAGACTCAACACCAACAGTCCCTGAAAAATATATGTCCATACTCCGAGGGAAAGTACGGGCAGCACCTCAGAAAAAGCAAACGGAACACTGGATATTGCCGAAATGCCGGCACAGGAATGAAGCATGAGTACCACGCCAAAGCTGTTAATGATGACTGATAACAAAAGTGCCGGCTCACCGCGGAAAACTTTTTTATCTACTTTGTCTGTTTTTGTGTCCACAGACATACGCCTCCCAAAAAGAATACAGACTCCATCGCCTTGCGTGCGGATGTTGTCTTTATCACAGGCAAGTATAGCAAATTGTTTATTGTATGTCAATACAATACCGTTTGTTCGTTTGTCTGAAGAAGTTCCGATATTTACTGCATAATTTTAAATCAGCGACAACGGCAACAGGATTTACACCGAAAGTCCGCAGATTCAGCACGAAAGCTATTTAAGTTCATATATCACCGCTCTTGACCTTTGTTTACAGGGTGTTATATCTCCGTCAACGCTCGGCATAGATACCAAAAAGCTTGACAATGCCGAGGCACAACGTGAAAAAGAGAAAACAACTCTTTACACAAGACAGAATCTTGTTGAAATCACACAGAACGCAATTAAAAGCCTTGTTGCGGTTGTACTCAATGCAGACGGTGAACTCAACGGCAAGGGCATTGTTGAGGGATTGGAAGTGTCCGTAAACTTTGGCGAATATGCAAATCCGAGCTTTGAAAGTCAGGTTGAAACCGTGTCAAAAGCAA
>CAVBYX010000048.1:0-7688 GCA_963599905.1 Acutalibacteraceae bacterium | reverse complement strand
GTATGCGCTGATCCTGCTGGTCTCTGCCTGTGATGTCAAGCATTGCGGCGTTGGCGGTTCGTTTTTCTTTGCTGAGGACAAAAGCGCCGTCTGCCGCACCGAGCAAACCGTTAGTGCCTGATATGGTATCAAACTTATCGTCAGCCTGCTGTTTGCGTGTATGATGAACAATCAGCATTGTAACCTTGTAGCTGTCGGCTAGCGCTTTCAGTTTTGCGACTACATCGTAATCGCTTCCGTAACTGTAATCCGCACCGCCTGTTTCTCGAACACGCTTGAGCGTATCTATGATAATCAGTCCGGTGTCAGGGTGTTCTTGTATAAAGCCTCTTATTTGGTCTTCCAAACCGCCGTTTACGGTTTTGCATTCTGTTGCAAAATACAGGTTGTCCGTTCCGTCTGCACCGAACATATGATAGAGCCTACGCTGTAAACGTGGATAATCGTCTTCAAGAGCAAAGTAAAGGACTGTTGCTTTGCGGACTTTATAATTCCAAAGCGGCGTACCAGTGCTGATATGGTAAGCAAGCTGTGCCATCATAAAGCTTTTACCCACTTTCGGAGAACCCACGAACAAGTAAGTCCCCTGATAAAGCAGACCGTCTATGAGAGCGGTTTGCGTTTCAAAATCGGTATCATACAGAGCCGACATTGAAACAGTTTTCAGATAGGACGGATTCATTTGCCTGAGCATTTCTCTTTGCATTTCACGAAAACTTTCGTCCAAATCCTTGATATTTTCATCGTAATCGGTTATACTATTGTCAGTACATTTTTGGATTGACTGCTCCGTATCTGCGCCAACAGATACATTCGGAGCGGTCATTTCTTTTTTATCGGTCATTCCGATTCCTCCTTTAATCCGCCGAGAATATCGGCTATCATTTCAATTAAGTCAAGCAGCTCGTCATTGACTTCGCCGCCGGCTTCTATTCTCTGTAATTCCGACAGCACATCGGCAAGCTGATTACGCAATGCCTTGAATACTCTCGGATTGCCTTGCACAACAACATCTTTGTGAGTAAGTCGCCTTGTGATATAATCCTGCTTGGTTAAACCCGAAAGCTGCACATAGCGCTCAATTTGTTTGTCCTCCTCCGGCGAAACTCGGAACGCTACAGTTTTGTTTCTCCAGCGGTTGTGTTCATCTCTGTTTTTAAGCGACATATTATTCACCTCTTTCCATATCTAATTTCTCCGCCATTTCAGCCTGTTTTGACGGAAATAAGTGCGCATAGTTATAGGTAATATCTATGCTTTCGTGTCCCACACGGTCAGCGATAGCCGTTGCGGAAAATCCCATATCAATCAGTAAACTGACGTGACTGTGTCGGATATCGTGAATACGAATTCTTTTAACTCCGGCTTGTTTCGAGCCTCGGTCCATTTCTCTGTGCAGATAACTTTTTGTAATTGGAAACATTCTGTCCTCCAACCCCACATCATAAAGCATTTTCAGATAATCCTGCATTTCATCACAAAGGAACTTTGGCATTTGAATAGTTCTGTTACTTTTCTCTGTTTTCGGGGAAGTAATAACATCTCTGCCGTTTAAGTGCTGAAACGATTTATGGATAGTTACCGTTTGCTTCTCAAAATTGAAATCAGCCGGAGTGAGCGCCAATAGTTCTCCCTCACGAATTCCTGTCCAATAAAGCATTTCAAAAGCATAATAAGATAACGGCTTATCCATCATTGTGTCGGCAAATTTAAGGTATTCGTCTTTTGTCCAAAACAGCATTTCACGGTTTTTCTTTTTCCCCATACTGCCCGCCTTTTGACAAGGATTTTCTTTCAGGTTGTAATACTTTACAGCGTGATTGAAAATTGCAGATAACTGATTGTGAATTGTTTTCAGGTAGACTGGAGAATACGGTTTTCCGTTATCGTCCTTATAATTGATAAGCTCATTCTGCCAAGTAATAATTTGCTGTGCCGTTATATTGCACATTTTCAGTTTTCCGAAATAGGGAATGAGTTTGGTCTGAATAATATGCTCTTTTGTAGCCCAAGTGTTTTCTTTAATGCGTGTTTGCATATCTTCGGTATAATGTTTAACAAAACTCTTAAAGCTCATATCCAAATCACCGCCCAGCTTATTAAGCTGCTCACGCTCCCAAGCCTGTGCTTCACGCTTTGTTTTAAAACCTCGTTTCTGCGACTGTTTTCGCTCGCCATTCCAATCTGTATAGCGATAAATTACTCGCCAAGTATTTGTTTTTTCTTCTTTATAAACTGCCATAAAATTACCTCTCTTTCTTCGTTGCACCATAGCAAGTGCGTTCCATAAAATACTGCTTATTTACTCGCCCTGAAATTGTCATAAATCCTTTTTCTTTCAACTCGGCATTAAGCCTTTGAACAATTTTATAGGCGTAGGATTTTGAAATCCCCAATTCCTGAGCAATTTCGTCAACTCGCATAAAGCTTGTACTTTCCATTCAATCACCCCCTTATGTGTATAATTTAATTATTTAATGTCGGAAAACTTTCTGACCGCATTCCGATTTGCCCGAGCGGATATGCCATTACCGTGACATATGACGGCTATTCTGTTTTCACGCAAACAACCTAACGCTATTTGCTTAACTATTATACTAAACAAATTCCGTAAAGTCAAGTGGTTTTCAAAAAAATATAAAACTTTTTTGCTTTGGTTATCTTGACATATACTAAACATATATGATATACTTGTTACACATTACATAAATTAAGGAGCGTAATCGCTATGGCAATCGGTGAAAGAATTCGTTTTTTCCGTAATCTGCGTGGAATGACGCAGAAATACTTAGGAACGGTGGTCGGTTTTCCCGAAAAGACCGCTGATATTCGTATGGCGCAGTATGAGTCCGGCTCAAGAACGCCGAAAGCAGACCTTACTAACAGCCTTGCAGAAGTATTGGGTGTTTCTCCGCTGGCTCTGTCCGTACCCGATATTGACAGTTATCTCGGCTTGATGCACACACTATTTACATTAGAGGATAGATACGGACTTACGATAACAAAGGAAGAAAACGGCGTTTCTATGCATATCGACCCACGCAAAGGAAAAGACGCCGCCGAGGTTTCCGAAATGCTTTCTGAGTGGGCTGAACAGGCTGAAAAGTACCGTAACGGCGACATCAGCCGTGAGGACTATGACAAGTGGCGTTATAACTACCCGAAATATGAAGAAACCTCCGAATATGTGAAAGTACCCTCGCTGGCACTCAGTGACGCACTTGTAGAAGTGTTTAAAGATAAACTGAAATAAATAATCGGAGGAAATAATAATGTTGGATAAAGAAAACAAGGTACAATTGGGCGATGGCGTTTCTGATGGCTTAAAAAACGAGGTAAACATAGAAATATTAGATATAAGCAAAGAACTCATTAACATTATTGCTAAATATCTAAAGGAAAAAATAAAGGATTTTGACCTTGATAAACTGCTAAGCAAAAAGGATAAAGAAGAAATCATATCTTTGTGGTCAGGTCAACTTGCCGAAAAGGAATTAATACCAAAAGGATATGCTGGTTTGCCGGATAGTCTTTTGATTGACAATCTACATCAAGATGGTTATTTGAACGGTCTATCTGTTGGATACACTCTTGCAATGATGTCCTTGGTCGATAACAACTCTTCAAAGGAATTAACCATTTCTGTAAGGGATGAGATGCGTCCCAATTTAATTGGACATCATTATAATGACAGAAACGATTTCTATAACCTCTATAAAAGTGAGAAGTATAATTGGGTTGAAAACTCTAACAAGGACGACTAACATAATCGATAAATCCGGTTTTTACAACACGCAAAAAGAGCTATCAGACTTTCAAAAATCTGATAGCTCTTTACTTTTACAATAATTCAAATAATGTTGCCATTTTGTTGCCACGAAGGGTACAAACACGGCAAAAAGCCTTTATTTACGGGCTTTTTCACGGGTGTGAAATCATTCCCACTCAACTGTTCCGGGCGGTTTTGAGGTTATGTCATAAACAACGCGGTTTACGTGATCTACCTCATTGATTATACGGTTTGAGACCTTACCGAGAATTTCATAGGGAACCTTTGCCCAATCAGCGGTCATAAAATCATCTGTCACAACTGCTCTTATTGCAACAAGTTCATCATATGTACGTGCGTCACCCATTACGCCGACGGTTTTTACACCCGGAAGCACGGCAAAAAACTGGCTCATTTGTTCAGCATAGCCGCACTTATCCATTTCATCACGCAGTATTGCGTCTGCTTCTTGCAGGATTTTTACCTTTTCGGCTGTAATTTCACCGATTACGCGAACTCCGAGTCCCGGACCCGGGAAAGGCTGACGCCATACCAACTCGTGAGGCAATCCGAGCTTTTCACCGACAACACGTACTTCATCTTTAAACAAATCCTTAAGCGGTTCGATTATATCTTCGAAATTAATATCCTTTGGTACACCAACCTGATTGTGATGTGTTTTAATTTTGGCTGCGTCACCTTTTCCGCTTTCGATTCTGTCAGGATATATTGTTCCCTGAGCAAAATATCCCGAACCGTAGCTCTCACGTATTTTATTCCAAAACACCTTGTAAAATTCTTCACCGATTATTTTTCTCTTAGCTTCAGGTTCAGATACGCTCTTGAGCCTTGAAAGAAATTCGTCTTGGCAATTGATACGTACAAAATTCATATCAAAAAGTTTTGTGAATGTTTGCTCAACAAAATCACCCTCGTCTTTACGCATAAGACCTTGATCAACAAAAACACAGGTGAGTTGCTTACCGATAGCTTTGCTTATCAGAGCTGCGGCAACCGACGAATCAACGCCGCCTGAAAGACCGAGTACAACACCCTTATCCCCTACTTTTTCTCTGATTTGTGCAACAGTTGTGTCAATAAAACTGTCCATCTTCCAGTCGCCTTTGCACTTGCAAACATTGTACAAAAACGACTTAAGCATTAAATTTCCGTTTTCGGTATGATTTACTTCAGGGTGAAACTGAACGCCATACAGCTTGCGTTCAGGGCATGACATTGCGGCAACCGGACAAGATGAAGTTGTGGCGGATATTGAAAACCCATCCGGGACCTTGCTGATATAGTCACGATGACTCATCCACGAAACACCGGTATCGGATAAATCGTTAAACAAAACATCATTTGTGTTATATGTTGTTACGGTTTTGCCATATTCACTTGAAGATGAATCAACGGCTGAATTAACAACACCACCCAAGGAATACGCCATAAGCTGACAGCCATAGCAGATACCCAAAATCGGTATTCCCAGTTTAAAAATCTCCGGTGTATAGTGCGGGGAAGTTTCGTCATATACGCTGTTTGGTCCGCCGGTAAAAATAATTCCTTTCGGAGAAATTGCTTTGATTTTTTCAATATCAACTGTATAAGGCAAAATTTCACAATAAACATTATATTCGCGAACACGTCTTGCAATAAGCTGATTATACTGACCTCCAAAGTCGAGCACAATTACGGTTTCTTTGTTATCCATTTCTCCATCCTTTCCAAAATCAAAGAATACCGCACAAAAATGTACGGTATTCTGTTTTTATCTGTAAATTATATCGTTTCTCGACGGACCGTTTGAAACCATTGTAATCGGTACGCCGATTTGTTTTTCTGCAAATTCAATATATTCTCTGCATTCTTTTGGAAGCTTGTCATATTCCTTAATACCTGAAATAGAACAGTTCCAACCCTTTAATTTTTTGAGGATAGGCTTGCATCTCTTAAGTTTTGTAGTAGACGGAAAATAATCTATCTCTTTGCCGTCAAGCTCATAACCTACGCAAACAGGAATTTCATCAAGGTATCCGAGTACATCAAGCACTGTAAATGCAACTTGAGTTGCACCCTGAACCATACAACCGTAGCGTGTTGCAACAAGGTCAAGCCAACCCATACGGCGAGGTCTTCCGGTAGTTGCACCGAATTCACCTCCGTCACCGCCGCGTTTGCGGAGCTCATCTGCTTCGTCACCGAAAATTTCAGAAACGAATTCACCGGCTCCTACCGCACTTGAATATGCTTTTACAACAGTAATAATTTCTTTAATTTCATACGGCGGAATTCCTGCTCCAACCGCACCGTAGCCGGCAATTGTATTTGATGAAGTAACCATCGGATAAATACCAAAGTCGGTATCCTTTAATGAACCGAGCTGACCCTCAAGGAGAATGTTTTTTCCGTCTTTTAATGCATTATGGATAAACATAAACGCATCACCTACATACGGGGCAAGGAGTTCTCTGTATTCCATCAACTTGCCGAAAATCTCTTGCTCTGAGATTTCGGGTTTATTATAGAGATTTTTGAGCATTGCGTTTTTAATTTCAAGAGCATGATGAATTTTCTCCTTCAGTGAATCAGGGTCATCATATAACTCATTTATTTGAAAACCGATTTTAGAGTATTTATCGGAATAAAACGGAGCTATGCCGCTTTTGGTAGAACCGAAAGAATTTTTGCCCAAACGCTCTTCTTCATAGCAATCAAAGGCTACATGATAAGGCATCACAATTTGCGCTCTGTCAGAAATTATTATGTTTGGCTCAGGTACACCGCGCTTTTTTAAATCATCAATTTCTTTTACAAAATTTTCAACGCTGAATGCAACACCGTTTCCGATGATATTTGTAATATTTTGGTGAAATACACCTGACGGAAGCTGATGCAAAGCAAACTTTCCGTAATCGTTAATTATGGTGTGACCGGCATTTGCTCCGCCCTGAAAACGGATAACAATGTCACTGTTGTTTGCAAGAACGTCGGTAATTTTGCCCTTGCCCTCATCGCCCCAGTTGGCGCCTACAATTGCTTTTACCATAAGATAAGCTCCTTTTTAAGAAAAATAATCAATTCTTGTGATAACAAATTAAATTTATCAGACGTTAATTTCAGGTTTATCCGATTCAATATCCTTATATTTTTCAAGAACAGGATTAACATAATCAGAAAGAAAATCTTCAGTCTGTTCCTTTGCCCTGCCTGTGTATTTTTCAGGTTGCAAAATGTTCTCAAGTTCTTCAAGCGTTACTCCAAAGGTTTCATCGTTTGCAATTCTTTCAAGAAGGTCATTTTCTCCGCCTTCTTCTTTTATAACCTTTGAAGCCGCCATTGAATGAACACGGATTCTTTCATGAAGCTGCTGTCTGTCGGCGCCTCTCTTCTTTACAGCATCCATCATAATATTTTCGGTAGCCATAAACGGGAGTTCCTTTTTAAGTCGCTGTTCGATAACCTTAGGATAAACCACCAACCCGTCAGCCACGTTTGCATAAAGAGAAAGTATTCCGTCTACTGCCAAAAATGCTTCCGGTACACTCAAACGTTTGTTTGCAGAATCATCAAGTGTTCTCTCAAACCATTGTGTGGCTGTTGTAAAATACGTGTTGAGAACATCACACATTACATATCTTGAAAGTGAACCGATGCGTTCGCTACGCATAGGATTACGCTTATACGCCATTGCCGATGAACCTATTTGATGTTTTTCAAACGGTTCTTCAACCTCTTTTAAATGTTGTAAAAGACGGATGTCATTGGAAAACTTTGCAGCCGACTGTGAAATCCCCGCCAAAACATTAAGAAATTGAGAATCGAGCTTTCTTGAATAAGTTTGACCGGATACAGGGAAACAAGATTTGTAGCCCATTTTTTCAGCAATTTTTTTATCAAGCTCTTTGCACTTCTGATG
>CAVBYX010000047.1:0-4320 GCA_963599905.1 Acutalibacteraceae bacterium | reverse complement strand
TTTGCATTATGAGAAGTTTCAGGACGGAACTGTAAAATGCATTGAGGATGAGATTCCGTTTGAGCTGCCGGAGGGGTGGGAATGGACAAGATTAGGCTGCATTACTGATGTTATTCAGTATGGTTTAAGTAATTCCGCTGAGTCAACTGGCGATTATCGATTGCTACGAATCACAGACATTCAGAATGGTTGCGTAAATTGGGATACTGTCCCATTCACATGTACTGATGATCCAGAAAAATATCTGCTTCATAAAGACGATATTGTATTTGCCCGTACAGGAGCTACTGTAGGTAAATCCTTTTTAATTACTGATTTGCCGTATCCTTCTGTATATGCATCGTATCTCATTAGAATTCGACTTATTAAGGGCATTTCTGCAAAGTACATTTATCAGTTTTTTGATAGTTATTGCTATTGGGAACAAGTTACAGATAAAGCGGTAGGAGTGGGACAACCAAACTGCAATGGAACTGCATTAAAGGAGCTCTTTATTCCGTTGCCATCACAAGCCGAACAAAGCAGAATTGTTCCTGTCGCAAATAATCTTTTGAAAATTGCAGATGTTATTGCTTCTGAACGAGAAGATTTATCTGAACTTATACAGAATGCAAAATCCAAAATCCTCGACCTTGCAATCCGTGGCAAGCTTGTACCGCAAGACCCAGATGATGAGCCAGCTTCCGTTCTTCTTGAACGCATACGTGCCGAAAAAGAAGAACTGATTAAGCAAGGCAAAATCAAGCGTGATAAGAAGGAATCTGTCATCTTCAAAGGTGATGATAACTCTTATTATGAGAAGGTGGGTGGTGATGTATTCTGTATCGATGAAGAAATACCCTATGATATTCCTGACACTTGGACTTGGATACGATTAGAAAACTGCTGTATTAAAGAAATTCGCCGTGGAAAATCTCCGAAGTATACAGAAAATAGCAATATTCTTGTATTCGCTCAAAAATGTAACACAAAGTACAACGGCATTGATGTAAGTTTAGCACAGTATCTTGATGAAACTGCCTTAAAGCGTTATCCGGCTGATGAATATATGCAAGATGGTGATGTGGTAATCAATTCTACCGGAACAGGTACTCTTGGACGAGTAGGAATTTACAGAAATACCGATAACACTACAGGTCTTTCAATTGTTCCTGATTCTCATGTTACAGTAATTCGTGGTTTTAGTTGCATTAGCTCACAGTACTTATATGCGTTCATGAAAGCCCATCAAAGCGAACTTGAAAAGAAAGGCGAAGGCTCAACAAACCAAAAGGAATTAAAGTCGCTTACATTAAAGGAAATGCTCATCGCAATTCCTCCGCTATCTGAACAAAAACGCATTAATGAATCTATAGATGTTGCATTTAACCATCTTTCTACAATTGAAGAGAGTCTTAATTGAGACTCTCTTCAATACAATTTAATCCTTTAAGCAATTCAGTTATTTTATTCACTATTCTTAACTGCTCTGCTAATGGCGGAAGCGGAACGATAGCCCGTTTAAGCATATTCTGAGTGAGCTGATTGATTGCGGTAGAATTACTGTCATCAAATATACTTCTAAAGAAGTCAGAGCGAAGAAAATGTACAATATAATTAAAGTACGGAGTCCTATATATCGCCATAAACGCTCCAAAAGAAACATCCTCATCAAATTCAGGAATCAAAGTGCATTTTCCTACAAGAGAACGACTGCCATTTCTGGCACATATTAAAATATCATCTTTTTGTGCAAATTGGTTTTCTCTGATTAAAGTATTTACCCGCACTAAATCTGAGAGGTTGATTTCATCATTTACAATATTACAAGAACGCAAAACTATAGTTCCTTGAGTATCTATATCGGCAGGACGATAGGTAAGCCCTATATTAGTTGAGCCAATCATTGACAAATTACACCACTCCCAACCATCAGGAAGTTCAAAGGGAAGTTGTTCATCAATGCAAGTTACTTTATTGCCTACCTTCTCATAATAAGAGGAGTGTAAACATCTTCGATATAATATTAGAGCGAGTTTTTCGCAAAAATATTTTATCGGAGGTGTCTTTTTATGAAGACAAAATCAACATTTAAAGAATACTTGAGAAAGGATAATTTGTCAGAGAATACGGTTACTTCGTATCTGTGGACAGTGAATTATTTTACTGAACATTATGAGTCTGTCAGCAAAGAAAATCTGCTTGCATACAAAGGGTACTTGATGGAATTCTTTAAGCCTAAGACAGTAAATCTGCGTATACAGGCGATAAATAAATACTTGGAGTACTTAGAAGAACAGCAATTACAGCTTAAGGCAGTTAAGGTGCAGCAGAAGAATTTCTTGGAAAATGTTATCAGTAATGCGGATTATAATTTTCTGAAAAAACAGTTAAAGAAAGATGGTAATATGGAATGGTATTTTGTTGTCTGGTATCTGGCGGCTACGGGGGCAAGAGTAAGCGAGTTGATTCAGATAAAAATTGAACATATTGAAATCGGATATTTTGACCTATACACAAAGGGCGGAAAACTCCGACGATTATACATACCGAAAAAATTAAAGAAAGAAACTCTTGAATGGCTGGAGGAAACACATCGTTCCTCCGGCTATTTGTTTCTTAACAGATATGGCGAAAGAATCACAACAAGGGGAATTTCACAACAGCTCAAGAACTATGCCGAGAAATACGGGCTTGATAAAAAGGTGGTTTATCCTCATTCATTCCGCCACAGATACGCAAAGAATTTTCTTGAGAAGTACAATGATATTGCACTTCTTGCCGACCTTATGGGACATGAGAGCATTGAAACTACACGCATTTATCTCCGCCGTACCGCCAGTGAGCAACAGGAACTTGTAGATAAAATCGTAACTTGGTAAAAGTGAAGCCGTCCTCGAATGAGGGCGGCTGTTTGCTAAAGTAGAGAATTCGAAATACTATTAAGTTGATTATATGCAGTATGTATTTGCTCAACAATTCTTGCTTGCTCTGCTAATGGTGGTATCGGAAAATATGAATTTTCAACATAATCTTTACCGATACGTTGTTGTCCTACAGCTCCTGTGAATTCTTGTTTGCCTTTATCAATAAACATCGATGATTTGACATAGGCGAGAATGTATTCAGGTAAAATGGCAGATGCATAAGGTCTGAGAATATGAAGTTCTGTTGTTCCTGCTCCATAGTTATTTTTTAGATTTCTGAAAACTACAGATTTTCTATTCTCAAAGCATGGTGTGATTTTGGCTATACCAATATCCCCTTCCATAAAGTGAGTAAAACCTGATTTAACTTTTTTCCAGACACGCACTTCATGTGTATGCTTTCCACTAAAACCATCCTCTATTAGTGGCATTGGAATAAAAGAAACTTCCAATAAATCATCAAGTTTATTTCGAGGATTTACTTGAAAAACGCTTCCTAATTTAGCCCATTCCCATGATTCGGGAATCTCATATGGCAGTTCATCTGTAATTTCCAACGTTTCAGATTCAGTCCTCAGATAATAAGAGTTATCATCACCTTTGAAGATAACAGATTCCTTCTTATCACGCTTGATTTTGCCTTGCTTAATCAGTTCTTCTTTTTCGGCACGTATACGCTCAAGAAGAACAGAAGCCGGCTCGTCAGTCGGGTCTTGTGGGACAAGCTGACCACGGATGGCGAGGTCAAGAATTTTAGACTTTGTTGCAATTATCTTATCTTTCAAACTTCCTTGGTTATCTTCGATTATATTAACAAAAGCAAGCAACTCTTGTATTTTTTCAACTATCAATAACTGTTGTTTATGTGGTGGCACAGGAAACAATAGGTTATCAAACTTGCCTTTATTAAGAATCGGCAATGTAGTAGCTGATGAATTCATCAATATTTGCTGTTGCTCAAATTGTGAACATATGCAGAAGTATATGTAATCTGAGAGAATATTCCTATTAGGAAGAATAGCGTTAATTTGCTGATTGCAAATACCTTCATTATGTATATAACCAGTTTTTCCGATAGTAGCACCAATACAAGTAACTAAAACAGAATGTGACGGTAATGGTCTACCAGAACGATATCCCTTCTCAGAGACGGTACTTTCTGATTTAAATACCTTATAACCAGCGTCCAAATCGGTTGGCTTATAGAATGGATAATCAGTACCGTAAAGGGAAGAGTCTTTTGTTGAAGGTGTACTTCCAGTTACAGTTAAAAAAATCGTACCTATTCGTGACCAACACCACCCCTCCGGCAGCTCAAACGGAATCTCATCTTCAATGCATTTTACGCTGCCATCGGCGAACTTCTCATAATGCAAACTATGACCTTGAAAATCGCTCAGAATAGAGCAAATTT
>CAVBYX010000046.1:0-42525 GCA_963599905.1 Acutalibacteraceae bacterium | reverse complement strand
AACAAGAATTCCGTTGCCGATATAGTCAAAAAATCCTGTTGAATAAAGGTCATCCCAGGTATCTACTCGGTACATATCAAAATGGTAAACCTTGAATTTGCCGTTATATTCATTCACAAGGGCAAACGTCGGACTCGAAACACCTTCGCTTATTCCGAGAGCGGAGCAAAGCCCTCTTGTAAATGCGGTTTTGCCCATTCCAAGTCCGCCAAACAGTGCAATAACTTCTGAGCCTGTAAGCTTTTCACCGATTTTAGTACCGATTTGTTCGGTATCATCCGAACTGTTAGAAATAATTTTAATCATCAGAACAAACCTACAATTTTTCCGTCCTTGTCCACATCAATTCGATATGCGGCAGGCTCTTTTGGCAATCCGGGCATTGTCATTATGTTGCCCGTATAAACAACAACAAAGCCTGCGCCGTTTGAAAGTGATACATCTTTAACAGTTATGTTAAAATTCTTTGGTGCACCGAGCAAGCTTGGGTTGTCAGAAAGAGAGTACTGAGTTTTTGCGATGCAAACAGGGAGATTATCGGCACCGAGCCTTGAAATCTCATTTATGGCTTTTTCGGCAGCGACTGTATAATTTACTCCGTCCGCACCGTAGATTTTCTTTGAAACAGTCTCAATCTTTTCTTTGATTGAAATATCAAGTGAATATATCGGAGTGAAATCCGACGGTTTTTCGCAAGCCTCAACAACTTTACGTGCAAGTGTTACTCCGCCGTCTCCGCCGTCAGCGAACACATTGGCAAGTGCAAAATCCGCACCCTTATCTTTGCAATAATTTTCGATAAATTTAAGCTCTTCATCGGTATCTGTTCCAAACTGATTAATTGCAACAACAACAGGAATATTGAACTTTCTCATATTATCAATATGAACGCCGAGATTAACAATCCCCTTTTTTAAAGCGTCAAGATTCTCATTTGAAACCTCTGCTTTAGGAACACCGCCGTTGTATTTAAGTGCACGGCAAGTAGCAACCAAAACAACAGCCGATGGCTTTAATCCGCCGTATCTGCACTTGATATCAAGAAACTTTTCTGCTCCGAGGTCAGAACCGAAACCAGCCTCAGTTATACAATAGTCTGCAAGTTTAAGTGCAAGCTTAGTTGCCCTCAAGCTGTTACAGCCATGAGCAATATTAGCAAACGGGCCGCCGTGCATTATTGCAGGAGTTCCCTCTAAGGTCTGAACAAGATTTGGCTTAATTGCATCTTTAAGCAAGGCGGTCATTGCTCCGTCAGCCTTTAGGTCTTTTGCGTAAATCGGTTCGCCTGAATATGAGTAAGCCACAAGGATTTTACCTAATCGGTGCTTTAAATCTTCAATATCAGATGCAAGGCACAAAATAGCCATAACCTCAGAAGCAACTGTAATTATAAAATGGTCTTCACGAGGAACGCCGTTTACTTTGCCTCCAAGACCGATAACAACATTTCTGAGTGCACGGTCGTTCATATCAAGGCAACGTTTTATCAGTACCCTGCGGGGGTCAATCATAAGTGCATTGCCCTGCTGAATATGATTGTCAAGCATAGCGCAGCACAAATTGTTTGCGGCAGTAATAGCATGCATATCACCTGTAAAATGCAGGTTTATATCTTCCATCGGTAAAACCTGAGAATATCCGCCGCCTGCAGCTCCTCCCTTTATTCCGAAAACAGGGCCTAAAGAGGGTTCACGCAAAGCGATTACAGCTTTTTTTCCTATTTTAGCCATTGCTTGTCCGAGACCGGTAGTTATTGTTGTTTTGCCCTCACCTGCGGGGGTTGGATTGATAGCCGTAACAAGTACAAGTTTACCGTCAGGGTTACCGCCAATTCTTTCAGAAAGCTCATCAGAAAGTTTTGCCTTATATTTACCGTATAATTCCAATTCATCGGCATCAATATTAAGCTTTGACGCAACTTCAGTTATCGGCAAAAGCTTTGCCTGCTGAGCAATTTCAATGTCAGACAACATAATTCGGGTACCTCCGTGTTTTTTATACAATATATTTAATTTATTATATCAAAATATTATATTTGTATTATTCTAAATTGAAAATATACTTGATATTGTGATAATAATTTAATATAATTTAGTTGTGGGAGTTCGCACTCTGCCTATTCTAAGTTCGGAATTGTTCCGAACTGAATAATTCTGAAATAATATTTGAGAGGCGTTGCATTTGAATGTTTTTTTCACTTCGGTAAAAAACTATTTTAAAAAGACAGATACCGTACTGTGGGGTCTGACAATCGCCGCCGTCGCATACAGTTTATTGTTAATTTCGAGTATGCAAAGAGCGGGTAATTACAATTATATGAAAACCCAAATTGCGGCAATTATAATCGGTTTTGGACTTGCTGTAATTATATCGGTTGCGGATTACAGATTTTTTGTACGAAAATGGTATCTGTCGGCAGCAGCGGCTTTTGTGCTTGCTTTGCTTGTATTCATATTCGGTATACGTGTCGAGGGGACAGACGATATGGCGTGGCTGTCACTTCCCGGCGGATTTACCGTTCAACCTTCCGAACTGATAAAAATTTGTTTGATAATAACCTTTTCAAAACACCTGTCGTATCTGAAAGAAAACGGATTTTTACACTCATTGCTCGGTGTGTCAACTCTTGTAATTCATGCGGCGTTACCAATGGCTGTAATACATTTTCAGGGAGATGACGGAACGGTACTTATCTTTGCGATGATATTTTTGATAATGGCGTTTGCAGCCGGAGTTCAGACAAGATATTTTTTAATTTTACTCGGAATTTTGCTTATCGGTGCTCCGATTGTTTGGAATCTCTTAATGAACGATGAACACCGCAACAGAATTATTGCGCTGTTTGATTTAGACGGTAACGCCATGACCAACTACGGATGGCAACAGTATCAGGGAAAAGTATCTGTTGCCGGCGGTGAATTATTCGGAAGCGGACTTTATCACGGTTCAAGAGTAGAATATGATATTGTTCCGGAACAAGAAAACGATTTTATTTTTACGGTTGCGGGTGAAGAACTCGGATTTATCGGTTGTATAATTTTGATGGGAATTTTGCTTGCAATCATCATTAAAGTAATACTGACTGCAAAAAAGTCCAATGATTATATCGGAAAGTATATTTGCTTCGGAGTTTTTGCAACCGTTGCTTCTCAGACAATAATTAACATCGGTATGGTGCTAGGTTTTTTCCCTGTGGTCGGAATAACGCTTCCGTTATTCAGTTCGGGAGGAACATCAGCATTAAGCACACTGATATGTTTGGGGTTTGTGCAAAGTGTGATGTATAACAACGACAGCGATATGGAAAAAGCAAGTATACGTCGCGGAAGTCAAAACAGAATAAGAATGTAAAAAACAACAAGTCTTGAAAATCAAGGCTTGTTGTTTTTTCTTGTTGTTTTTTTGTTACTTTTCCGATATAGTCAGATTCGCTTTGTAGTTTCCGTAAACCCAACAGCTGTCCGCATCCTTAAATGTAAACACCAAAGGCATTTGTACAGAACCCGTTGTTCCGTTTGAAGATGAAATGTCAATAACACCGGTTATTGAATCGGCACTCAAATCATCAATTTGTGAAGAAGGTCCGATAACGGTAACGGAAATATTTTTCTGCGTTATATCCGACTTATATTTATCCGACAGTCCCTTTACAGTAAATTTATCTACTGTAATTTCTTTGGTTGTAAAGCCGCTCAAATCCAAAGTAACCTTTGCAGTTGTTGAATTGCTGATATTTTTGCAGTCGGTAGGGATATCTATTCCGCGTGCATCAAAGGTAATTGCTTCATTTTTCAAATTGGCAAAATCAATAGCTTCCAAATTTACGGAATTCGTTTTTTCAAGAATGTCCTTGCTGCCTGCAAGTAAAATTGTAGAAGGTTCAACGGAAATCATATCATCTGTAATTTCAAGACCGCTCGGCTTGTTTGTGAAAGTCGGTTTTACGGATACGGTCTTTTCAGGCAAAACAGAAACGGTTGCTTTCACCTTATTAAAATCCATTGTAAGCAAATCGGTTGAAAGCTCATTACCGCTGCTGTCATAAAGTATGATTTCGGCGTCGGTGGTTGACGAATCCGAAAGCGTGCCGTTTATTTCGGCTGTTGCAGACACTTTGTCAATCTTAGAAATTTCGGTTTGCGGTCCGGAAATAACAATTGATTTTGTGGCTAAAGAAGTCGAAGCATAATAACCGTCGGCTACCTTATATACTACATTTTCCTGAATTTGGAAAGAGCTCTCACGCAAATAATCAACAACAACATTGATGTTAGACGGCGTTACAGCAGACGTTATCTGAAAGTTACTTGACGGATTCGTTTTTGTAGCCGAAACAGGAAGAGAATAGCTGCCTGATGAATTGATTGTATTTGCCGCCGCCGTAACGGTTACATCAGAGTCGGATATTGTTCCGAGGGTGGCTCTGCTTCCCGTAACGGTAACCGAAGCTGTTTGCTCGGCTCCGGAAAAAATCTGAAGTCCCGAATTTCTCGCTTCGTCAGACAATTCAATTTGAATCGGAATATTGCTTAATGACAGTGTTGTATCTCCCGTTGTACCCATGCTCATATAAATCCATATTACCAACGAAATAATCAATGACGAAACCAATAGAAATTTGTTGTTCATCATAAGAGTATTGAGGGAGAATTTTTTCTTTTTCAAGACTCAGACCTCCCTTTTTTTATACGAGAATGTTTAGAATTATTGTCCTCACCTTCGTATTCGTCAAGCAAAAGTTCTTCAAGCTTTGCAACAAGGGAATCACGAGAAAAATCACGAAGTAAAATTCCGTCTATAGCAAGCGAGATTGTGCCGGTTTCTTCACTGACCACAAGAATAACGGCATCGCTTTGCTCGCTGATTCCCAAAGCGGCTCTGTGACGGGTACCGAGGTTTATATCAACATTTTTATTGTCTGTCAAAGGGAGAATACATCCGGCAGCAAAAAGCTTTCCGTCACGTATTATGCTTGCACCGTCATGAAGAGGAGCTTTGTTAAAAAAGATGTTTCCGAGCAGTGCGACAGAAGTTTCAGCCTCAATAACAGTACCTGTTGAAGCTATATCGGAAAGCATTGTTTCACGCTCAAAAACAATCAAAGCGCCCGTTTTGGAATGGGAAAACAACGCAGCTGTGTCGGCACAATCCGTAATGGATTTTCTGACGGCTTTTTTCCACTCGTCGGACTTTCTGTGTCTGGAAAAAAATTTTATATATTTACTCCATGTATCATTTCGTCCCATTTGTTCGAGTGCTTTTCTGATTTCGGGCTGAAATATTATAGCAACAATAACAACCGAAGCTTCAAAAAACGCCCGAAGCAATGACGAAAGCATTACAAACCCGAATATAGATGATACACTGTAAATGACAAGGAGAACGAAAAATCCTTTTAAAAGCTGAACTGCGCGTGTTTCGCGAATAAATTTGAACAATGCAAATATAATCAATGCAATTGCAATAATATCAATTATATCTCTGATTTGAATCGTCTTAATCAGCGACAATAAATAGTGCAAAAATTCCATAATCTCGTTCTCCTTTCTGTAAAGTCATCTGTTTTAAACTCTTATTTTATTTTAACACACACTAAATGTCAATTGCAACCTTTTTTGACGGATTTTTATAATGAGATATTCGGTGTACGGCGTTGGCGAAATATTCAACCTGACTTTGTGTTGAAAACACAGACATTACAGCCCTGACGGTTCCTGTTTCTTCGGTGTGAAAAAAACCGTGTGCCAAAGGAGCACAATGAAGTCCCGCTCTTACCGCAATATTAAACCGATCATTCAAAATCACCGCGATCCGTTCACTGTCATAACCGTCGATATTAAAGGATATAACGGGAACAAATGACTTTGAATCGGGTTTCTTTGTGTAAAGCTTAACCTTTTTTATATTACTTAATCTGTCATACATATGCCGTGCAAGCGTCATCTCATTTTTTTCAATCTGTTCGGGACGTCTTTGTAAAACGAACTTCACACCTGCATTAAGTCCGGCAATCCCGGGTAAATTCGGCGTTCCGCTTTCATACTTATCAGGCAGAATTTCGGGCTGACGGCTACACGAAGACATACTGCCTGTACCGCCCTGTACCGTGCTTTCGGGAGTTTCATCGGAATTTATAACCAATATTCCCGTACCCATCGGCCCGTAAAGTCCCTTATGACCTGCGGTACACAAAAAATCAATGCAGGTATCTTTTAATGAAATCGGAACGACGCCCGCACTTTGCGCCGCATCGACACAAAAAAGTATTCCGTAAATTCTGCACAATGCCGCTATGCGTTCAACGGGCAACTTTACACCAAAAACATTAGACGCATGCGTACATATTACAAGCTTTGTATTGGACTTAATCTTTTTTCTGAAATTATCTATTGTTTTTTCATCATCACACGGCACATAATCGGCAATCGAATATTCAACGCCCGATTTCTTCATAAATTCAAGCGGACGAACCACGGCATTATGTTCAAGCGACGAAATAATAACATGGTCTCCGCTTTTAAGCAAGCCTTTTATTACCGTGTTGAGAGCAGACGTGCAATTGGAAGTAAATATAATATTTTCCGGCTTATCCACACCAAAAAGTTTGGCGCAGTTCACCCTGCAATCATAGATTATTTCAGATGCTTTCAGGGACATATTATGTCCGCTTCTTCCGGGGTTTGCACCGTAATATTTCAGTGCCCCGTTTACCGCTCTGACAACACATTCGGGCTTTGGAAACGTTGTTGCTCCGTTATCAAAATAAATCATATATAATCAACGGCTGAAGTACCGATATACCGCACTTTATTGTCCGTGATAACTTTTAATGCAAAACTGAAATTGTTTTTGACATAAAGACTGTATCCGCATGACTTTTTGCGAAGCTTGGCGGGAGTTCTTACAATCCTTGACGGTATCCTGTGATTTTTAAGCAAATCTCTGCTTTTCATAACAGGCGTTAATGAATCGAATATTATCAGATTATTTTCCATATCTTTCACCTTTTCTTATTTTATTCCGCACATAATTTTACTTATACAGCTGTTCTGTTATTAATAACATATTATGTCGGAAAATAAATAGGTACACAAAAAGCACGGCTTTTACACCGTGCTTAAATATACTGAATATTTTTGTATCGAAACAATCCGATTTAAACTTCCATTTTTTTAACTGATAAAATCCAAACAAGAGAAGTTAATACAAAATAGATAGCAATGCAAAGTGCGGCTCCCAAAAGCGTTTCCGTAGATACGTTTACTTTGGCTATGTAATCCAACTGGCTTCCGAACCATAAAACGCCAAGGTTGAAATCTTTGAGTTTCAATCCGGCGGTTATGAGATTGAGAGCTTGCGGCATAAGTATCAAAGCAAGAATTGATAATGTAACGGCAGGAGCGTTCTTTTTTAAGATAGTACAAAGCATAAAAAACAGTCCGGTAAATGTCAGGATGCCAAAGAACAAGAGAAACATTTGTGGAATCAAAGCCAAATATCCTTCTCCCACATCACCGTATAAAATACTTGAAACGGCAAAAATGATTATTGCATTCAATGCTGTCATTATAAAAGAAGCAATTAACAAAGTAATGTATTTTGCGCCAAATACGGCTGTTCTGGTGTAACCCTTTGAAATTACATTTTTCAAAATTCCGTTTTCAAAATCCTCACAAACAAAATTGCACACAAATATCATAATGCAAAATGCTATCGGGCTTTGTGCAAAAAACTGAACCATACTGATTATGCCGCTTTCGGGTGACATAGTTAAATCACTTGCCGTAACGTCGGTTCCCTGAGTAGCTGCCATTAATGCTTCCGCACTGACTTTTTTATATACAATAAATGAAGCAACCAAGAATGCCACACTCAAAACAATTGAGATTGCAGTCCAAATATAAAAGCTCTTCGATCTGAAAAGTTTATGAAGTTCAAAAGAAAACACTTTATTCATATCAGGCACCTACCTTACGTAAGAAATAATCCTCAAGTTTAATTGAATGGAGACATATTTGTTTAACCGTAACACCGTTTTCAACAAGCAGCTTGTTAAATTCGCCGGTTCGGTCAAGACCTGTATCAAGATAGATATAACCCTCATACAAGTGAATCATTTCCTTGGGAACGGAATTTGAAAGAAGAGATATTGCTTTCTCGGGATTATCCGACTCGATTTTAACCCTATCGCTGCATTTTACGGCAAGTTCTTTTGCTGTAATCTCTTCTATAAGCTTTCCGTCCGAAATAAATCCGTAGCATGTGGCAATCTTTGAAAGTTCCTCAAGAAGGTGGCTTGAAACCATAAAAGTAATTCCTTTATCACGGTTAAGTTTTAAAATCAAATCTCTAACTTCAATAATACCTGTCGGGTCAAGTCCGTTAATCGGCTCGTCCAATATCAAAAATTCGGGATTTCCGAGTAATGCGATTGCGATGCCGAGTCTCTGACGCATACCGAGCGAAAACTGTCCGGCAGCCTTATTTTGTGTGTCACCCAAACCGACATAATCAAGAATCTCTTTAATTTCTTTATCGGAACTGTCGCTAAGAAATGCAAAGCGTTTCATATTTTCGTATGCGGAGCATTTTTTGTATACAGCCGGTGCTTCGATAAGAGAACCGATTTTTCTGCGCGCCAAATCCAGAGGTTCTCCGTCAAACAGCTGAATGGTACCGTCCGTCGGGAAAGCCATTCCTAAAACCTGGCGCATAAGCGTGGTTTTTCCCGCACCGTTTTTACCCACGAAACCGTAAATATCACCTTTGTTAATTGTAAGGCTGATATTATTTGAAACTAATTTGTTACCGTATTTTTTGTTAAGATTGTACGTTTTTAATACAGTGCTCATAACAAAACTCCTTTCAATATAAAAATGATAGCAATTAATTTGTTGCAAAATTTTTCTGTGCCGTTGAATTTAAAATGAAACAAATGTACATCGTCATTTATCAACAACAGTAAACTTAAAATACAGTTTAATATTTTTAAACCGTTTATTTGATTTTTGATGAAAGAAGATTGCCCATATCGTACATTCCGGGTTTTTGAACAGCCAAAAATACAGCGGCATTAACCGAACCTACTGCGAATACTTCTTTTGACTGAGCTTGGTGCGAAATTGTCACCACTTCATCATGACCTGCAAATATTACTTCATGTTCACCGACAATGGTTCCTCCGCGGATTGATGAAATTCCGATTTCGTTTTTATCACGCTTCTTGCGGTAGGCGTGCCTGTCGAACACATATTGAGGTTCTTCTGAAAGCTCAGATGAGATTCCGTCCGCTATCATAAGAGCGGTTCCGCTCGGTGCATCAAGTTTTTGATTATGATGCTTCTCAATAATTTCAATATCAAACTGACTGCCGAGTACCTTAGCGGCGCTTTTGGCAAGCTCTATCAAAACATTGATTCCAAGCGACATATTTCCCGAGTAAAAAACAGCAACTTTATTAGAAGCATTTTTTACCTTTTGAACCTGTTCTTTTGAATATCCGGTAGTGCAAATTACGCACGGAACGGAATTTTTAACAGCAAATTCAAGCATATCGTCAAGAACAGACGGATTTGAAAAATCTATTATAACGTCAGGTTTTTCAGTTACATCAAGAAAACTTTTGTAAACGGGAAAGTCAAAGTTCTTTTCACCGAAAGCGTCAATTCCAAACATTGTTTCAGTCTCTTTGTTTTCGGCAACCGCTGCGGCAACAAAACCGCCCATTTTACCGTTACAGCCGACTATTGCTACATTAACCATTTTTATTCCCCTTTGCAGAATTGAGTTAATTCCGAGAATTTTATATCTGAGATTAATACTTAAAAAATTGAGGCGAAAAATCGCCCCAACTTAATGTTATTATTTAGGCGCTTTGCCAAGCAAATCATACTTTGCAAGACAATCCTTGAGGTCGTGATAACCCGCAACACTCATCGGAACAAGCGGAAGTCTGCATTCGCCTGCATCAAATCCAAAAAGATTCATAGCTGTTTTTATCGGGATTGGATTTACATCGCTGAAAAGCACATTCATAAGCTCAAGATAGTGGAAGTTGAGTTTTTGAGCTTCAGCAAAATCATTATCAAGACACAGCTGACAAATCTTGTGCATTTCCGCAGGACAAATGTTTGCAAATACCGAAATTACACCGAGTGCGCCAAGCGACATAAACGGTACCGTTTGGTCGTCGTTTCCGGAATAAATATCAAGATTATCACCGCAAAGCGAACGAATGAGCGCAACCTGAGAAATATTGCCGCTTGCCTCTTTGGCGGCAACAATGTTCGGATGTTTGCAAAGCTCCTGATATGTTTTCGGGTTGATATTACATCCTGTGCGTGACGGCACGTTATAAAGAATTATAGGCAAATCAACTGCATCCGCAATTACATTGTAATGCTTGATAAGACCTGCCTGAGAAGTCTTATTATAATACGGTGTAACACACAAAAGTGCGTCTGCACCGGTTTTCTGAGCCGATTTTGAAAGCATAACGGCAGTTGAAGTATCATTGCTGCCCGTTCCGGCAACAACAGGGATTCTGCCGTTAATTTTTTCGGCAACAAAGGACAAAACTTCGCAGTGTTCTTTCTCGGAAAGAGTTGCCGATTCGCCTGTTGTACCGCAAGCTATAATTGCGTCTGTGCCGTTTTGAACGTGAAATTCAAGAATTCTTCCGAATTCATCGTAATTAACCGAACCGTCAGAGTTCATCGGTGTTATTATAGCAACACCCGAACCTGTAAAAATATGGTTTGACATAAATAAACCTCCGAATTAATCCATATAACCCTCGGCGCAAAGAAGCTCTGCAAGCAAAACTGCGCCTCCGGCTGCTCCTCTTAAAGTGTTGTGTGACATACAAACAAACTTATAATCATACTGAGTATCTTCTCTGAGTCTGCCGACAGAAACCGCCATACCGTTTTCAAGGTTTCTCTCAGACTTAATCTGCGGACGGTCGGGCTCTGTAAAGTAATGCAAAAACTGCTTCGGCGCACTCGGAAGCTTTAATTCCTGTGCTCTGCCGCTGTAATTTTCCCAAACTTTGATAATTTCGTCAACAGAAGGTTTCTTTACACCGTCCTTAAATGACATAAATACTGCCGCTGTGTGACCGTCGGAAACAGGAACACGAATACACTGTGATGTAATTGAAATATCATCAGCGGTAACAATCTTGTCGCCTTCGATTTTGCCCCAGATTTTGAGAGGCTCTTTCTCGGATTTTTCTTCTTCTCCTCCGATATACGGAATTACATTATCAATCATTTCAGGCCATGTTTTAAAAGTTTTGCCTGCGCCTGAAATTGCCTGATATGTGCAGGCAAGAACCTTATTAACACCGAGTTCCTTCAAAGGATTAATTGCAGGCACATAGCTCTGAAGCGAGCAGTTTGATTTTACCGCAACGAATCCGCGTTTTGTTCCGAGACGCTCCCTCTGGGCTTCAATAATCTTTATGTGGTCTGCGTTAATCTCGGGAATAACCATAGGTACATCAGGCGTAAAACGGTGAGCCGAGTTATTGGAAACAATCGGGCATTCAGCCTTTGCGTATTTCTCTTCGAGAGCCTTTATTTCATCTTTTTTCATATTTACGGCGCAGAAGCAGAAGTCAACTTTTGAAGCAACTTCTTCAACATTTTCTGCGTCAATAAGTACCATATCTTTGAACTTTTCAGGCAACGGAGCAGCCATATGCCATCTTCCGTCAACAGCCTCACTGTATTTTCTGCCTGCACTTCTTGCACTTGCCGCAAGAGCAGTTACCTCGAACCACGGATGATTTTCAAGCAAAAGCGCAAAACGCTGGCCAACCATTCCTGTTGCTCCGATAATACCTACCTTATAATTTTTCACAATGATACCTCCGAATTAAACAATTTTAAAAAAGCAGTTGCCTTATTCGACTAAATATTATATTATAGAAACAGTGTGTTGTAAATGCTGTTTCAAACTAACATTCACTGCCCATTATTAATTTATAATATAACATTTTACATTATCATTGTCAATTATTTTACCGATATGATTTCTGATATTTTATGTAAATTTTTCAAGGTTGAGAGGATTAAAAATGAAAACAAGCGACTTTTATTATGATTTACCCAAGGAACTCATTGCTCAAACTCCCGTTGAACCGCGTGACAGCTCAAGGCTGTTGCTGCTTGACAGAGAAAACGGAGAATTATCGCACAAGCACTTTTGTGACATCACAGACAGTTTAAACGAGGGTGATCTGCTTGTATGCAACGACTCAAGGGTTTTGCCTGCAAGAATTTACGGAACCAAAGCCGAAACAGGTGCAAGAGTAGAGTTTTTGCTGCTGAAACAAATAAGCGGAAACAAGTGGGAAACTCTTTGCAAACCGGGAAAAAAAGCACGCGAGGGTGTTGAGTTTTCCTTTGGCAACGGTATTTTAAAGGGAAAAGTTTCGGAGGTTAAAGATGACGGTAACCGAGTGGTTGACTTTGAGTGTGACGAAAACTTCTTTGCCGCTCTTGATAAAATCGGTCAAATGCCTCTTCCCCCTTATATAACCGAAGAACTGAAAGACAAGGAAAGATACCAAACCGTTTACAGCCACGAGCTCGGTTCGGCTGCCGCTCCGACTGCCGGACTTCATTTTACAACCGAATTAATGGACAAAATAAAGGCAAAGGGAGTTAATATTGCATATGTTACGCTGCATGTCGGCTTGGGAACATTCAGACCGGTTAAGGTTGACGATGTGACAAAGCACAAAATGCACAGCGAACATTATGAAATTCCCGAGGAAACCGCAGAGCTTATTAACAAAACAAAGAAAAACGGCGGACGGGTTATTGCCGTTGGAACAACATCATGCAGAACCCTTGAAAGCGTAGCAACACAATACGGTGAAATCAAGGCTTGTGACGGATTTACCGACATATTCATTTACCCGGGATATAAATTCAAGGTGCTTGACGGACTTATAACCAATTTTCATCTTCCGGAAAGCACTCTCATAATGCTTGTCAGTGCTTTTGCGGGATACGATAAAATTATGAACGCATACAAAGTTGCAGTTCGGGAAAAGTACAGATTCTTTTCCTTTGGCGATGCAATGTTTATATATTAGGAGGAAAATTATGTATAAACTTATCAAAACCGAGGGCAATGCCCGAAGAGCGGAATTTGTTACTCCGCACGGAACCTTTCAAACTCCCGCATTTATGAACGTTGCAACCGGCGGAGCTATCAAGGGCGGAGTTTCCGCACTCGACTTAAAAAACTTAAAATGTCAGATTCAGCTGTGCAACACTTATCATCTTCACATAAGACCCGGAGACACAAAGGTAAAAGAACTTGGGGGACTTCATAAATTTACCCGTTGGGACGGGCCTCTTCTTACCGACAGCGGCGGTTTTCAGGTCTTTTCTCTTGCCAATCTGAGAAACATAAAAGAGGAGGGAGTTTATTTTAACTCGCATATTGACGGCAGAAAAATTTTTATGGGGCCTGAAGAAAGTATGCAAATTCAGTCCAATCTCGGTTCAACAATCGCAATGGCGTTTGATGAGTGTGTAAAAAATCCGTCTCCGTACGATTACACGAAAAAGAGCATTGAGAGGACAACACGTTGGTTAAAAAGGTGCATCACGGAAATGAAGCGCCTTAACGGTCTTGAGACTACCTTAAATAAAGAACAAATGCTGTTTGGCATTAACCAGGGCGGAGTATACAATGATTTGCGTGTGGAACATATGAAAGAAATCGCAGATCTTAATCTTGACGGATATGCAATAGGAGGACTTGCGGTCGGTGAGCCTACCGAAAAAATGTATGAAATCATTGAAAGCGTCGAGCCTTATGCGCCAAAGAACAAAATCAGATACCTTATGGGAGTAGGAACGCCTGTTAATATTCTTGAAGCGGTTGCAAGAGGCGTAGATCTTTTTGACTGTGTTATGCCGAGCAGAAACGCAAGGCACGGTCAGCTTTTCACTTGGGAAGGCATAAGAAACATTAACAATGCAAAATACGAAACAGACGACAGACCGATTGACGAACATTGCGACTGCCCGACCTGTAAAAACTTTTCGAGAGCTTATATAAGACATCTTCTAAAAAGCGGAGAAATGCTTGGTATGAGACTGGCGGTTATACACAACCTGTATTTCTATAATAACCTTACGAAAATAATCAGGAAAGAGCTTGATAACGATACTTTTACTCAATTTTACGAAAAACAGCGTAATATTTTGGGAGTAAGAATATAAATATCATAGCAGACAGTGTAATTCTTTGGCGGCAAACGCTATGATAAAATCAGTCGGGACAATAATGAATTTTAAATTAATAAAATTTCAAAAAATTCTTGCAACTGATGTATAAAACTGATATAATCAATATATTGTATGAAAGGAATGAAAAAAATGACAAATATTTTACCGATTTTAGCCGATAATCAGGCGAGTACCGCAACAGGTTTAGGCAGTATGCTTCCTATGATTTTAATTTGGGTTGTTATTATTGCCTTTATGTATTTCTTCTTAATAAGACCCAACTCAAAGAAGAAAAAAGAAGAAGCCGAGATGAGAAATTCACTTGAAATCGGTGATGAAATCACCACTATCGGCGGAATTATGGGCAGAGTTGTCGCAATCAAAGATGACGAAGACGCCATCATAATTGAAACAGGATCAGACAGAGTTAAAATGAAATTTAAAAAATGGTGTATTTCTACCGTTGACACCGTTAAAGAAAAACCCGCCGATTCAAAAGAGAAAAAAAGTTTCGGTTTATTTAATCGCAAAAAAAGCGAAGAACAGAACGCCTCGACCTCTAAAACAGAATCAGATAAATAATAACGTCATAAAAATTGTGCATCCGCTGTATGTCGGCGGATGCACAATTTTTTTATTATTTTAAATCAAAGCCGCAACAGATTACAAAAAATCAGCTTCTCAGCGTGAGATTAAAATAGCATAAATGCTTTCGACAAGCAATCGCATTAATGTCCCAAAACGACTGAACGGCTTTTCCTTATACAACAAAAAGCACATACATAAAACAATATGCATCCCTAAAGCCGTACTCCTTCAGAGATGCATATCATATAAAATTTATTGCCAACCGAACATTTGCGACCAAAAGTCATTGTTTGAACCGGAACTGTCCGAGCCGCTATTACTGTTTTGTGTGGTTTTTGACGAACTCTTGTTATCGCTTGATGTGGGGACATATTCGGCGAGTGTCAGCGTAAGCTCGGCAGTCTTACCGTTTCTGCTTACCGTAAACTTAACCTTATCCCCCACCTTACATTCCTTAAGAGCTTTATCAACGTCGCTCGTCGACGAAACCTCGGTATCATTAACCTTAGTAATCAAATCAGCAGCCTTAAAGCCTGCCTGCTCGGCATTTGAACCTTTGGTTACCGACGAAATATAGCATCCTGTCTGACTCATACCGTAATAAAAAGCGGTGTTTGAATTAACATCGGTAAGCTGCATACCAAGGTCAATCTTACCTGTAACGTACCCGTATGATTTCAGGTCATTAATTATATCAAGAACATTGTTAATCGGGATTGCAAATGAAATACCCTCAACTTCCGTTGCGCTGTCCTTGGCGTTTGTAATGCCAATCAACTCACCGTTTGAATTGAAAAGACCGCCGCCCGAGTTACCGGGGCTAATCTGGGCATTTGTTTGAAGAAGAGTCATATTGTTATCATCAATCTTTACTTCACGTGCAAGAGCACTGATAATACCGTCGGTAACCGTTCCGCCGAGTTCACCGAGCGGATTTCCGATTGCAACAACATAATCACCGACCTCAAGGTTTGAACTGTCACCGAATGTTGCCGGTGAAAGACCTGTTGCGTCAATCTTTAACAATGCAATATCGTTGTCTTGGTCACCTCCGACAAGAGTAGCCGTATAATTTGTTGTACCGTCCCTTAGCGTAACGGTTATATTGTTAGCATCTTCAATTACATGGTAATTGGTAATAATATAACCGTCTTCAGAGATAATCACACCCGAACCGGCACCCTGCTGTACATATTGCTGAGCAAAATTTCCGGTAACAACTGACTCGGTAGCAATTTCAACTACACTGTCGGCAACCTTTTTTACAACATCGGATGTTGTAGAAGTCGAACCGGTGGAATTTGATGATGTATTGCTTGCGGACACCTGATTTACCGTCAAACCCGCGCTTCCGTTGCCGAGTCGGTTTGCAAGGTATCCTCCGCCAAATCCAACCGCACCCGAAGCAACAACCGTTACAGCAAGCATTGCGGCTATAAAACCTCTTGAAATAGGTTTTTTGGGCTTTTTTACCTTATTTTTTTTCGACTTGCCCTTTTCTGCGGAAACCGACTGAGCATAGTACTGAGAGTATGCCGCTCCTCCGTAATTCGGATTGGAAGAATACCCGTTGTATGTGCTCTGACGACCATTGTAATTATACGAGTCTCCGTATGAAGAATTTTGGCTTGAAGAAGCATCGGTTGACGAATAAGGATTGTAACCCGTTGACGAATACGCATTATCATAGTTATTCGGGTTATGTGAAGCGTTTTCGTTATTTCCGTTTACGTATGAATAGTGGTATTCATTGCCTGAGTTGTTTTTCGGTGCGGAATCGGAATTCCATTCATACGAACTTTCTCCAGAATTATTATCCTGCTCGGAAGATTGTTTCTGTGTATCAGCCGATGAACTTTTGATATCGTCAAAATTATCTGTCCGATTGTTCGGTTCACTGTTGGGTTCAGTATTTTCGTCGTTTAAGTTTTTATCAAATTCATAAAAATCTGCCATAGTTAATTCTCCATTCTGAACAGAACTTATTGTTCTTTATGATGACTAAATAATAAAGCCGCAAAGTGAAAATTATATGAACTCACATTGAAATGATTATGAATATTGTTCAAATCGCAACAAAAACCTGCTTTGCTTGAAAAAAACAAAGTATGCGTAAGTCTCAAACAATCTGTTTAAATATTGCCCGACTTATCTTCTTTTATTTACAAGCGGTATTTTCATCGGACTCCGGTTTATAATACACCTTTTTATTTACCGTTATACCGTCATATTTCTTTTTAAAGTGCACTCTGCCTATAAAGGCTTTTTTGCAATCCTTGCATTCAAAATTTGCCGTAAAACCTTTATTTCTGCTTTTCCACTTTGAAGTGCGTTTGGCTGCACCTCCGCACAGCTCGCAATCAAACTCAAGTTGGCTTTTATCTATTTCGGGAGAGTTTAAATCCGTGATAAAATGAGTCTTAAATTTAATCCTGTGATAAAAATCATCATTATCCGCATCTTCAATATAATCCTGTACAGAATACCTGCCAATCAGCTTTTTAACGCATTTGAGACTTAACACCGCATCGGCGGTTGCCCTGTGATGTTCTTCTTCCGAAAAAGTCACTTTCAGCTCTTCGGCACAGGTTGAGAGACCGATCTGCCGAGAAGCATTGTATATACCCATTGATTTTTCGCAATATTTTTGAATGTCACAGTATTTTTTCAAAAACGGCACATGATAATCCTTGTAATAATACGCATAATTGTCAATTAAAGCATGAATATCCGAATTTCCCCAAGTCATAATTACGCAATCTGAGGAAAATTCGGTAAATACTTCGGATGCTTCCGTAAATGTGATACCGTTATCTTTGAGTTCTTCATTGGTAATCTTTGTAAGTTCACTGACACGGTTACAAATTTTTTTACCTATCTGAGGTATAATCAAGGTTGAAAATGTATCAATTATATTAAAATCATCGTCAACCTTAACCGCACCAAACTCAATTATTTCATTTATAAATTTTCGTTCGGACTTGCTGTATGAGCCGTTCCATTCCAAATCAAGTATTATATAGTTCATTTTTTACGGAAAGCCTGCTTCATTCTCTGCTCCTTAGAAAGTATGCGCTTTCTCATTCTTATGCTCTCGGGAGTTACCTCAACAAGTTCGTCATCGGCAATAAATTCAAGGCATTGTTCAAGTGACATTTGAGTCGGAGGCGTGAGCTTAAGAGCGTCGTCGGAACCGGAAGCACGTGTATTTGTGATATGCTTTTTCTTGCAGACGTTAACTGTTATATCTTCTGCTTTGGGACTTGCACCCACAATCATGCCCTCGTAAACCGGCACACCGGGTCCGATAAACAATCTTCCTCTTTCCTGAGCCGCATACAAACCGTAAGTTACCGTTTCGCCGGTTTCAAACGCAATCAAAGATCCCTGATGGCGGGTGATAATTTCGCCCTTAAACGGTTCATAACCGTCAAACACGTGATTCATTATTCCGTTGCCGTTTGTATCAGTAAGGAATTCGGGTCTGTAACCCATAAGTCCCCTTGCGGGAATTCTGAACTCAATGTGTGTAACTCCGCCGTCGCGCGTTCCCATATTGACAAGCTCACCTTTACGTGAACCGAGTTTTTCCATTACGGCACCTACGTACGAATCAGGCACTTCAATAATAAGAAATTCCATCGGTTCGCACAATTTTCCGTCAATTGTTTTGGTAATTACCTGAGGACGGGAAACCTGAAATTCATAATTCTGACGTCTCATTGTTTCGATAAGTATTGAAAGGTGAAGCTCACCTCTGCCCGAAACCTTGAATGTGTCGGCACTGTCTGTTTCTTCGACACGCAACGCAATGTTTGTCTCTGTTTCTTTAAAAAGTCTGTCACGCAGATTTCTTGAGGTTACGTATTTTCCCTCTCTTCCGGCAAACGGAGAATTGTTAACAATAAAGTTCATTGATACGGTAGGTTCGTCAATTTTAACAAACGGAAGCGGCTCTACACAATCTGTTGAACAAATGGTTTCACCTATATTGATGTCCTGGACGCCGCTTACGCAAACCAAGTCGCCAAGCTTTGCTTCGTCGCACTCAATTCTTTTAAGTCCCTCAAACTGATACAGCTTTGCGATTCTTACATTTTGCGTTGTACCGTCGGTATGACACAGTACGGCTGTCTGACCGTTCTTTGCAATACCTCTTTCAACTCTGCCGACTCCGATTCTTCCGACGAATTTATCGGAATCAATGTTAGAAATAAGTATCTGCAAACCTGCATTGAGCTCTCCCTGAGGAGCGGGAATTTCATTTACAATCGCATCAAACAGCGGCTTCATATCAGTACCCGGATTGTTGTAATCCGTGCTTGCATATCCGTCGCGTGCGGATGCATATATTACAGGAAATTCGAGCTGATCTTCATCGGCACCAAGCTCAATAAACAAGTCGAGAACCTCGTCAACCACTTCTTCGGGACGGGCACCCGGACGGTCGATTTTGTTAAGTACAACAAGAGGCTTTTTGCCCAAACCGAGAGCTTTCTTTAATACGAAACGGGTCTGCGGCATACATCCCTCAAAAGCGTCAACAAGAAGTACAACGCCGTCAACCATCTGAAGTATACGTTCAACTTCACCGCCGAAGTCGGCGTGTCCCGGAGTATCAACGATATTTATTTTAATACCGTTATACATTACGGCTGTCGGTTTTGAAAGAATTGTAATTCCGCGTTCACGCTCAAGGTCATTGGAGTCCATTACTCTGTCTTCTACCGTTTCATTGCTTCTGAAAACACCGCTTTGCTTTAAAAGCTGGTCAACAAGAGTGGTCTTGCCGTGGTCAACGTGGGCAATAATCGCAATAT
The DNA here is from genome assembly GCA_963599905.1 of Acutalibacteraceae bacterium. Lineage (GTDB taxonomy): Bacteria > Bacillota > Clostridia > Oscillospirales > Acutalibacteraceae > Ruminococcoides. The sequence continues at coordinate 22,862 of CAVBYX010000046.1, read as the reverse complement.
TTCTTAAGTCTTCTCTTACGTCCATAAAATTTACGTCCCCTAAAAATCAATTTGTTTTACATACGTTATAATTATATCATTATAAAATTTTAATTTCAATTTGTAAATTTCAACACCTTTTATGACAATATACGATATATTTTGAACAATTTTCCGATATGGCTATTTAACAGTCTGAATTTCAATATTTTGTGCTTTTATGCATAATTTTTTCTTTACATCCACTAAGGATTGTTATATAATTAACACAGTTGTTTTTGTTATAATTAAATGAAAACAAAATCCATTAAAATTTGGAGGTATTTTATGGGATACACAATTGCGCAGAAAATCATTAAAGAACATCTTCTGAGCGGCGAAATGGTTGTCGGCAACGACATAGGAATCAAGATTGACCAAACGCTTACTCAGGATGCAACAGGTACAATGGCTTACATTGAATATGAGGCTATGGGTATTCCACGTGTTAAAACCGAAAAAAGCGTAGCTTATATCGACCATAACACATTACAGACAGGTTTTGAAAATGCGGACGATCACAGATTTATTCAGTCTGTATGCAAAAAGCACGGAATATATTTCTCAAGACCGGGCAACGGCATTTGCCACCAGGTGCACCTTGAAAGATTCGGCAAGCCGGGAAAAACATTGATCGGTTCGGACAGTCACACCCCGACAGGCGGCGGAATCGGTATGCTTGCAATCGGTGCGGGCGGACTTGACGTTGCCGTTGCAATGGGCGGCGGCGCTTATTATATTACTATGCCGAAAATGGTCAGAGTAAACCTGACAGGAAAGCTCAATCCGTGGGTTTCGGCAAAGGACATTATTCTTGCCGTTCTCAGAGTTATGAGCGTTAAGGGCGGCGTAGGAAAAATCGTTGAATACGGCGGAGAAGGCGTAAAAACTCTTACCGTTCCCGAAAGAGCGACAATCACAAATATGGGTGCGGAGCTTGGCGCAACCACTTCCGTATTTCCGTCTGACGAAATTACAAAAGAATTTTTAAAGGCTCAGGATCGCGAAGAAGATTATCGTGAGCTCAGCGCAGACGAAGATGCGGTTTATGACGAAGTAATCGAAATCAACCTGTCGGAACTTGAGCCTCTTGCAGCCTGTCCGCACTCTCCCGATAACGTTAAACCTATCAGAGAGCTTGAAGGTAAAAAGATTGATCAGGTATGCATCGGTTCATGCACAAACTCAAGTTATCTTGACCTTATGCGTGTTGCCCATATTCTCAAGGGTAAAAAGGTTGCAGACAACGTTTCGCTTGCAATTGCACCGGGCAGTAAACAGGTATTTAATATGCTTGCACTCAACGGAGCGTTAGGCGACCTTATTGCGGCAGGCGCAAGAATTCTTGAAAGTGCTTGCGGTCCTTGTATCGGTATGGGACAATCCCCAAACAGCAAAGGCATTTCGCTGAGAACATTTAACCGTAACTTTGAAGGAAGAAGCGGTACGGCAGACGGTCAGATATATCTTGTATCACCCGAAACAGCTGCCGTTTCGGCAATCAACGGCGTATTTACCGACCCGAGAATACTCGGCGATGCAGTAGAAATTGAACTTCCGAAGAAATTTCTTATCAACGATAATATGGTTATCGAGCCCGCTCCTGTTGAAGAGATGGATAAAATTGAAATTCTCAGAGGCCCTAACATTAAGTCATATCCAAAGACTTCACCTCTTACCGACAGCATTGAGGCTTCATGTTCACTCAAAGTCGGCGACAATATTACTACCGACCATATTATGCCTGCCGGAGCTAAAATTCTTCCGTTGAGATCTAATATTCCGAAAATTTCGGAACACTGCTTTACAGTATGTGATAAGGAATTTCCGACACGTGCCAAAACGCTTGGCAAGAGCATTATTGTAGGCGGAGAAAACTACGGTCAGGGTTCATCCCGTGAGCACGCAGCACTTGCTCCTCTCTTCCTCGGAGTTAAAGCTGTGCTGGTAAAGAGCTTTGCACGTATTCACAAGAGCAACCTCATCAACGCAGGTATACTGCCGCTTACATTTAAGGATACGGCAGATTATGACAAGATTAAACTCGGAGATATGCTTGAGCTTCCGAATGTTAAAGAAGAAATTTCAAACAGTTCCGACATTACCGTAATTAACAAGACAAACGGTGAAACCGTTAAGGCAAACTGCGACCTTTCTGACAGAACAAGAGCAATAATTCTTGCAGGCGGACTGCTTGATTACACAAAGGAGAACAGCTAATGAATAAAATTAAAATGACAACTCCTCTCGTTGAGATGGACGGAGACGAAATGACAAGAGTTATCTGGCAACAGATAAAGGACATTCTTATTCTTCCGTACGTTGACCTGAAGACTGAATATTATGATCTTGGTCTTAAACAAAGAAATGAAACCGATGACCGGGTAACTGTTGACAGCGCAAACGCAACAAAAAAATACGGCGTAGCCGTAAAGTGTGCAACAATTACCCCTAATGCCGCAAGAATGGATGAATATCACCTTAAAAGTATGTGGAAGTCACCTAACGGAACAATTCGTGCGATTCTTGACGGAACAGTATTCAGAAGTCCGATTCTTGTAAAGGGTATTACTCCTTATATTCCTACATGGAAAAAACCGATTTGCATTGCCCGTCACGCTTACGGAGACGTATATAAGAACACAGAAATGCGTGTTGAAGGTGGCAGCAAAGCCGAGCTTTGCGTTACAAAGCCCGACGGAAGTGAAGAAAGAAGCCTGATTTTTGACTTTAAGTCAGACGGCGTAATTCAGGGTATGCATAACATTGACAAGAGTATTTCTTCATTTGCCCGTTCTTGCTTTAACTATGCACTTGACCAAAAGCTTGACGTATGGTTTGCGACAAAAGACACCATCAGCAAAACTTATGACCACAGATTCAAGGACATATTTGCTGAAATATTTGAGAATGAATACAAAGACAAATTTGCCGAAGCAGGAATCGAATATTTCTATACACTTATTGACGACGCCGTTGCCAGAGTTATCCGCAGCGAAGGCGGATATATGTGGGCTTGCAAAAACTATGACGGCGACGTTATGAGTGATATGATTGCCACCGCATTCGGTTCTCTTGCCATGATGACAAGCGTGCTTGTATCTCCTGACGGAATTTATGAATACGAAGCAGCCCACGGTACTGTACAGCGTCATTATTACAAGTATCTCAAAGGTGAAGAAACGTCAACAAACTCGGTTGCCACATTGTTTGCGTGGACAGGAGCTCTCAGAAAGCGCGGCGAACTTGATAAGCTTCCCGAACTTATGGAATTTGCCGATAAGCTTGAAAAGGCTACAATCAAAACAATTGAGGACGGAATTATGACCGGTGACCTGTATGCTATTTCTTCGCTTGAAAACAAGAAAAAGGTCAACACAGAAGACTTTCTCAAGGCAATTGACGAGCGTCTGAAAGCTACCCTTTAATCTTTTTGCTAAAGGAGATTAGTGTGTAATGTCTAAGAGTGACAGCATTTCAATGTCGGTTATCAGGCGTTTGCCAAGATATTACCGCTTTTTGTCAGAACTTAATGAACAAAACGTGGACAGAATTTCTTCAACCAAGTTAGCGCAAATAATGAATGTGACCGCATCGCAAGTTAGGCAGGATTTAAACTGTTTTGGCGGATTCGGTCAACAGGGCTACGGATACAGCGTAAGCCAGCTAAAGGATGAAATTAAGAATATTCTGGGACTTAACAACAACTATAAAGCTATTTTAATTGGCGTTGGCAACTTTGGAAAAGCTGTTGCAATGCATATGAACTTTGAAAAACTCGGATTCGAGCTTGTTGCCTGCTTTGACAAAAACAAAGAAAAAGTCGGTAAACAACTGAACAATATCAGCATAAAGCACGACTCTGAGATTGAAAGCTTTTGCAGTCAAAATCATGTTGATACAGCATTTTTATGTATTCCGAGAACCGCAGTTGAGAACGTGCTTGATACGTTATACGGACTCGGAATTAAAAATTACTGGAATTTCAGTCACTACGATATAAACGCAAGATACAACGATACTGTTGTTGAAAATGTTCATTTAAGCGATAATCTGATGACCTTGTGTTACAGAATGAATAACAAATCATAATTTACTTCTTATAATTAACGGCTGCCGCAAATCAAAAGATTTGCGGCAGCCATTGTTTTGTATTATCTAACTTGCATTATATAAAATGTCAGATTTTAAACATCATTTCTGACAATATCTTCGTAGCTTTCACGCTTAACGATAACTCTTGACTTTCCGTCCTTTACCATAACTATGGCAGGTCTTGGGATTCTGTTATAATTAGAAGCCATTGAGTAATTGTATGCACCTGTTGAAAGTACTGCAATAATATCTCCAACCTGAACATCTGCTACTTTTGTATGTTCCTGAACCAAATCTCCGCTTTCACAGCACTTGCCGGCAATTGTAACAACCTCGTCGGCATGCTTATCTGCCTTGGAAGCATTCACAACCGTGTATGCGGACTGATAAAGAGCATATCTGATATTATCTGTCATTCCGCCGTCAATTGAAACATAGGTTCTGATATTCGGAATTTCTTTCTTGCCGCCGACGGTATAAAGTGTGATTCCGGCTTCTCCGACAACAGAACGACCCGGCTCAATGTAAATAAACGGAACAGGAAGTCCGTGTTCGGCACACTTTGCTTTTACCGCAACCGAAACCTTATCCATATAGTTTTCATACGGTACAGGCTCATCATCGCTTGTATACATAATTCCAAAGCCGCCGCCAAGGTTAAGCTCAGAAATAACGGCACCAAGCTCGGACTTTATTTTAGCCATAAAGTCAATCATAATTTCAGCCGCAGTTACAAACGGTTCAATATCGAAAATCTGTGAACCGATATGGCAATGCAATTCTTTTAGGCAAACGTTGTTAAGCTTCAAAGCTTCTTTTACAGCCTCAAAAGCCTCGCCCGTTTCAAGTGCAAAACCAAACTTGGAATCAATCTGACCTGTTCTGATAAAATTGTGAGTATGTGCGTCAACACCGGGCTTAATTCTGAATGAAATGTCAGCCTTTATATTCATCTCACCGGCAATTTCATTTAGAAGTTCAAGCTCGTAAAGATTGTCAACAACAAACTTTCCAACCTTTGATTTTAAAGCAAATCTGATCTCATCCTCGGTTTTGTTATTACCGTGAAAATGGACTTTTGCCATAGGGAAGCCTGCCTGTAAAGCTGTGTAAATTTCACCGCCCGAAACAACGTCAAGACCGATGTTTTCCTCTTTTGCAATCCTACAAAGCTCTTTGCAGGATAAAGCCTTGCTCGCATAAAGAGGCATTCCGTTACCGTCGTAAAATTTCTTGAATGAACTCACATACGAACGAATCGTATTTCTGATTGTTGTTTCATCAAGAACATAAAGCGGTGTGCCGTATTCCTTTGCAAGCTCTGCGGTGTCGCATCCGCCGATTGTAAGATGCCCCTTCTCGTTTGTATTAAGACAATCATTTACAAACATTTTTTCATACCTCCGATTGTACTAAATCATTTATTGAAACTTCTATAAGTTTTCTTATTTCATCATTTCCGAGACCTGTTTTTGCGGAAAACGGAATAAGCTTAATATCTTCGATTGTGCCGAAAATATCCTTGTAATACTCCGTTTGTTCCTCAAACTGCGTCTTTTTGAGTTTATCGCTTTTGGTAAGAACAGCGGCAAAGTTAAAACCGCTTCTGTAAAGAAAATCTATCATATGCAAGTCATCGTCGGTCGGCGGATGCCGCAAATCAAGAATCTGAATTATAAGAGCACACTTTCTGTCCTGAGCAAAATAACCCTCGACAAGCTTTGCCCAACGTTCTTTTTCTGCTTTTGAAACTTTGGCGTATCCGTATCCCGGCAAATCAACCATTCTGAATTCTTTAAGTCTGTAAAAATTAATTGTTGCGGTTTTTCCGGGCTGTGCGCTGACTCTTGCAAGGGCTTTGCGCTGTACAAGTTTGTTTATCAGCGATGATTTTCCAACATTTGAATGACCTGAAAAAACAATTTCGGGTAAGTCGGATTTTGGAAGCTGAGCAACCTGACCGGCGGCAAACTCAAAAGATACTTCGTTAAAATTCATAATATATCTCCTATTGCCTTACAATCGGCGTATTTTCTTGGTTCTCGAACGCGACTTTAATTCTGCTGTTACGCTTGACGTTTGATATTATTTTGGAATCCAATGTTGCGATTGAAATAATATCTTTTATATTATCGGCAGTAATAAAATTAACGTTTTCTTTTACGGCATTGTCAATTTCCGACAAGTCGGTTTTATTCTGTTCGGGAATTATTACGGTTGAAATTTTATGCCTGTATGCAGCCATACTTTTTTCTTTAAGACCGCCGATTGGCAAAACCTTGCCTCTTAACGTTATCTCACCGGTCATTGCGACATCATGTCTGACAGGCTTATTTGACAATGCGGAATAGATTGCCGTAGCCATTGTAACACCGGCAGACGGGCCGTCTTTTGGTACAGCGCCTTCAGGAGCGTGAATATGAATATCCTTGGTTTTGTAGAAGTCGGGATTAATTCCGAGCACATCTGCGTGACTTCTTATACAAGTTATTGCAATTTTTGCAGATTCCTGCATAACATCTCCGAGAGATCCTGTGAGAACCAACTTTCCGTTGCCATCCATAACCGCAACTTCAATAGGAAGCAATTCGCCGCCTACCTGAGTCCACGCCAAACCGTTTACTACGCCGACTTCATCGGTTTTAAGAAAAGCTTCAGGCAAATACTTTTTATTGCCGAGTAGCTTTTCAACCGCCTTTTCATCAATCTTAAATGATTCAACACCGTCTTCAAGTTTCTGCACGGCACATTTGCGGAAGATTGAAGCTATTGTGCGTTCAAGCGTACGTACTCCCGCTTCCCTTGTGTAGTAGTCAATTATTGAATATATTCCTTTTTGAGTAAATTTTATTTCTTTAGAAGAAAATCCACATAAATCAAGCTGCTTAGGAATAAGATGCTTTTTGGCGATATTATATTTTTCTTCGCGTGTGTAGCTGTTAAGTTGAATAACTTCCATTCTGTCACGCAACGGAGCAGGGATTGCAGACAAATCATTTGCTGTTGTAATAAACATAACATTTGATAAATCAAACGGAATATCAATAAAATGGTCAACATATTTATTGTTCTGTTCGCTGTCAAGCACCTCAAGAAGCGCAGAAGTCGGATCACCCTTATAATCGCTTGAAAGTTTGTCAATTTCATCAAGAATTAAAAGCGGATTATTAGTGCCGGCATTTTGAATTGCAGCCATAATTCTGCCGGGCATTGAGCCGATATAGGTTCTCCTGTGACCTCTTATTTCCGCTTCGTCCTTAACGCCGCCCAAGGCAATTCTTTGACTTTTTCTTCCGATTGCATTTGAAATTGATTGGGCAATGGAAGTTTTACCGACACCGGGAGGTCCTACAAGGCAAATTATTTGACCTTTCTGCTTCTCGCTCAGCTTTTTAACTGCAAGTTGTTCAACAATTCTTTTTTTGATTTTTTCAAGTCCGAAGTGACTTTTGTCAAGTTCCTTTCGAATTTTAGATATTACAATCTTTTCCTTTGAACTTTTATTCCATGGCAAATCAAGAACATTATCAAGATATGTTCTGATGACCGACGATTCCTGACTGCCATACGGCATCTTCATAAGTTTGCGGCACTCTTTAAAAAGTGTCTCTTGAGATTTTTCATCAAGGTGAAGTTCTTCAATTCTCTGTGCATATGAATCCGCCTCATCCGACGGACTGTCATCCTCGCCGAGTTCTTCCTCAATTACACGCTTCTGCTCTCTTAGAAAATATTCACGCTGTCCGTCGTCAACATGCATTTTTGCCTTGCGTGTTATCTCATTTTCAAGTTTTAGTATGTAATTTTCATTTACAAGGACATCAAGCAACGAGGACAAACGCTCGGTAGGGTCAAGAATTTCAAGTACAGATTGCTTTTGCCGGTAATCAATCACTAAGTTTGATGCAATAAAATCTGCGAGTTCACCCGAAGATTTGCACAAAGCAACCTTAAAAATAATATCCGGAGGCATTTTTGGAGACAACTCAAGATATTTTTCAAATTCACTTTTAACTGTTCTTATAACAGCAGAATCTCTTGCGGAAGCAGGCTCTGTTATTTCTTCAATAGGTTCAACGCTTGCCATAAGACAATTTTCATCAAACACAGGAGAAATTACTCTCGCTCTTTTTATTCCCTCAATTACAATTCGGGTAGTATTCTCGGGTTGTTTAAGCACCTGAACAACCTTTGCAATAACTCCTACTCTATATAAATCTATTATTGACGGTTCATTTTTTGCAGCGTCCTTTTGTGCAGCAAGAAAAATCGTCTGATTATCTTTCATTGCAGTATTAATTGCAGTGATGCTCTTTTTTCTGCCTACATCAAAGTGGATAAGAGTTTTTGGAAATACCACAAGTCCTCGCAAAGGCAGAACCGGTACTGTCAAAATATTATTAGCTTCAATATCCATATGTTTTCCTTTCAAATGCCAACATAACAAGTAAAAGCTGTATTGATTTTGCAATACAGCTTCATTTTAGATTATTAAGATGCTGTGTTACGTTTTGGACGCTTCGTTGCATCTTTTTTTGTTAAATTAAGTGGCAAAGATTTTTTCTCTTTCCTGCGAATTATCTGCGGCTTGGCATTATCGGTTACTGTTTCTTTTGTAACAATAATTTTCTCAATAGTGTTGTCAGAAGGCGTTTCAAACATAAGGTCTGTAAGAATATCTTCCATTATACCTCTGAGTCCACGTGCTCCCGTATGCTGTTCCTGTGCTTTGCGAGCAATTGCCTCAAGGGCTTCATCCTCAAAGTAAAGCTCTACATCATCAAGCTCAAAGAGCTTTTTGTATTGCTGAACAATAGAATTTTTGGGAACAGTCAAAATCTTAACAAGAGCTTCTGTATCAAGCCCACTCAGTGCTGTAATTACAGGCAGTCTTCCAATCAACTCGGGGATTATGCCGTATTTAACAAGGTCATGTGCTGTTACTTCTTTCATCCAATCGGATTCATCAAGTTCAACCTTTGATGTAACAAGAGATTCAAATCCGATTACAGACGAACCCTTTCTCTTTTCAACAATCTTTTCAAGACCGTCAAAGGCACCGCCGCAGATGAAAAGAATATTTTTTGTATCAATTTGTAAAAATTCCTGCTGAGGATGCTTTCTGCCTCCCTGAGGCGGAACATTTGCAACCGTACCCTCGACAATTTTAAGTAAAGCCTGCTGTACACCTTCACCGCTGACATCTCGTGTTATTGAAGGATTTTCGGACTTTCTTGCAATCTTGTCAATTTCATCAATATAAATGATACCGCATTCAGCCTTTGCAATGTCAAAATCGGCAGCTTGAATCAGCTTTAACAAGATATTTTCTACGTCTTCGCCGACATAGCCCGCTTCTGTAAGAGTAGTGGCATCCGCAATTGCAAAGGGAACGTCAAGCGCCTTTGCAAGGGTCTGAGCAAGCAAGGTTTTGCCAACGCCGGTAGGGCCGAGCAAAAGCACATTGCTCTTGGCAAAATCAACACTGTCGTCACGTGAAAAAGCCCTTTTGTAGTGATTGTATACAGCTACGCTTAATGTTATTTTTGCAGAATCCTGACCGATTACATACTCATCAAGAATGGCTTTAATTTCTTTTGGTTTTAAAAGCTCGGCAATTGAGGCAGCCGGATCATTCGAGTGTACATTATTTTTTCTTTCACATTCGTGCTCAAGCTCTCCGGACTGCTCAAGAATATTCATACATAATTCAATGCACTGGTCACAGATATAAACACCGTTTCCGGCAATAAGTCTGCCGACCATCTCCTGCGGTTTGCCGCAAAAGGAACAATAAATATCCTTGTCGTTGTTTTTATTAGCCATCAGCCAATCCTCACCTTATCTTTTTTCAATTACCTTATCAATCAGACCGTATTCAAGCGCCTGCTGTGCGGTCATAAAATTATCACGGTTTGTGTCTTTTGCAATAACATCAAGCGGCTGTCCCGTATTGTCAGACAAGATTTGATTAAGACGCTTTTTAATATCGAGAATATGTCTTGTATGAATTTCCATATCGGTTGCCTGTCCCTGTGCGCCGCCTGACGGCTGATGAATCATAATATCACTGTTAGGCAAAGCGAGACGTTTCCCCTTTGTACCGGCAGCAAGCAAGAAAGCTCCCATACTCGCAGCCATACCCATACAAATAGTCGAAACATCGCACTTGATGTAATTCATTGTGTCATAAATTGCAAAGCCGTCTGTTACACTTCCGCCGGGGCTGTTGATATAAAGACTGATGTCCTTTGTCGGATCCTGACTTTCAAGATACAACAGCTGTGCAACAACAACGCTTGCGCTGGCACTATTTACCTCTTCGGTTAACATAATAATCCTATCATTGAGCAAACGTGAATAAATATCATATGAGCGTTCGCCACGGTTAGTTTGCTCTACTACGTAAGGTACCAATGCCATAATATCAAAACCTTTCTTAATAATAGTTGGCAAAATTTCAAATATTATACAATCAAATTATTTGATTACTGTTTTTTCCTTAACAAGCTCAAGAGCTTTTTGAACCTTGAGATCTTCCGAAAGAGACTCGGCAGGAACGGCAGCCTTTACCTTTTCAACTTCCATCTTGTAATTTTCAGCCATCTTATCATACTCGGCGTTAAGATCGTCCTCGGTTACCTCAATGTTTTCTTTTTTTGCAACGGTTTCAAGGGCAAGTCTGAGTTTAACTCTTTTCTTAGCTTCCTCTTTATACATTTCTCTGAGTGCGTTTTGGTCTGCTCCCATATACTGCATATAAGTTTCAATGCTCATACCCTGTGAACGCAAACGCATATCAAAATCTCTGATCATTTCGTTAGCCTGATTATCATACATTGCTTCCGGAATTTCTCCCTCAACAAGCTCCATAAGCTTGTTGGCAATCTGATCGTCAACGTCCTTTTCGGCTTCGTCCTCAAGACGTTTTGCAAGAGTTTCTTTTAATTCTTCTTTATATTCATCAAGAGTTTCTTTATCGGAAACATCCTTCACAAACTCGTCGTCAACCTCAGGAAGCTCCTTGGCTTTAATTTCATGGAGCTTAATCTTGAACTCGGCGTCTTTACCCTTGAGCTCCTCTGCCTGGTAATCCTCAGGGAATTTAACATTAATTGAAAATTCCTCATCGGTATTATGACCTACAATCTGCTCTTCAAATCCGGGAATGAAATTTCCCGAACCAAGTGCAAGATTATAGTTTTCCGCCTTGCCGCCGTCAAATGCCGCACCGTCAACAAAACCTTCAAAGTCGATAACAACGGTATCGCCGTCCTGGGCAGGTCTGTCTTCAACAGTAACCATTCTTGAGTTACGGTCTCTAACCTTTTCAATCTCCTCGTCAACAAGTTCATCTGTAACTTCTGTTGACTTCTTTTCAATTTCAATGCCGAGATAATCCTTGATTTCCATCTCAGGCTCTACGATTATGGATGTTTTAAAAGTGAAACCGTCTTTGCCTGCTTCAACAGCCTCAAGAGACTCAACGGCAACTATCTTGAGATTTGCTTCTTTTGCAGCGTCATAAAGAGCCTCAGGGTAACAATCCTGCATAGCATCCTCATAGAAGACCTCAGAACCGTACATCTTCTCAATCATATGACGGGGAGCTTTACCCTTTCTGAATCCGGGAATATTGATTTTCTTTACCTGTCTTTTATATACGGCGTTAACTGCCTTTTCAAAGGTTTCAGCGTCAACCGACACTACCAATTCGTAAGAATTAGCCTGTTCTTTTTTAGTACTTTCCTTTAATGCCATTTAAAATTCCTCCAAAAGTTTTATTTTGAGAATATATCAGTTAATTATATCATAATTAAATTGATTTGCCAATAGGAAACAATAATTATTTTGTTTCATCTCACCAAAACCGGCATAAAACCGACCTTGTCGCAGGAAATGAGTCTAAGATTAACTCCCTTGTATTCTCCTTCAAAAGCATATTTAAAATTGTTACGCCCATGAATGTGACCGTAATAACACTTCGTTATATTATATTTTAACAGCACATCCATAATATCTTTACATTCAATACCATTATAATATGGCGGATAGTGAAGAAATACAACCGGTTCTTTTTCGGTTTTAAGCGCTGATTCAATTGACATTATCAAACGTCCGACCTCACGGTTTAACACTTTTATATCTTGCTCGGTATCGTTTTCAAGAAACCAACCGCGTGTTCCGCAGACGGCGTAATCATCATAAACATAAGAATTATTAAAAATGATTGAAATTGAATCAAAGCCGTTTTTACTCAAAAACGAATCAATTTTGCTTTTTGTTCCCCACCAATAATCGTGGTTTCCTTTAAGTAACAACTTCTTACCCGGAAGCTTGTCAATAAAGCTAAAATCAACAAAAGCTTCCTCAAGCTTCATTGCCCAAGAAATGTCGCCGCCGATAACAACGGTATCATTATCGGTTATTAATTTTCTCCAGTTATCCTCAAGCCGTTCAACATAATTACTCCAACCGGCAAAAATATCCATTGGTTTGTCTTCGCCGAGTGACAAATGCAAGTCGGCAATTGCAAACAGAGACATTATTCGATTCCGAGTGCAGAAAGGACATAATTCTGCATTTTATCAACTTCTGTTACGTCTGTAAAACGAACTTTTTTGTCTTTGAGTCCTGCCAACGGAGCAGGAACAGACATTTTTGTAATCTCGTTAAGCTTGTCAACCGTGTCAAATTCAGTACTTGGCAATTCGGTTTCGGGAGCAATCGCCTGAAGAACCGATCCTGAGAATTTATAAGGACTTGCCGTTGAAGCAATAACGGCAGGAGTTTTATCACCTGTTTCATCGACATACTGCTCATAAACATTAACTGCGACAGCCGTATGTGTGTCACACAAATAGCCGTTCTCTTTAAACAATTTGTTTATTGTAGCCTGAGTTTGCTTATCGTCGCAGAATCCGCCGAAAAATTTATCTTTAATAACAGCCTTAACTTCATCCGTTACTTCGTACTTACCTGTTGTCTTTAGTGAAGTCATCCATTCCTTGGTGAAAGCATCGCTGTTTCCGGAAAGCTTGTACAACAAACGTTCAAGGTTACTTGAAACAAGGATATCCATTGACGGAGACATAGTTGTATAGAAATGACGGTTTTTATCGTAAACGCCTGTTCTGATAAAATCAGTCAATACATTGTTTGAATTGGAAGCGCAAATAAATTTGTTAATCGGAAGTCCCATAAGACTTGCATAATAAGAAGCAAGTATATTACCGAAATTACCTGTCGGAACAACAACATTGATTTTGTCACCAAAGTTGATTTTGCCCTCGTTAACCATATCGCAGTATGCAGACACATAATATACAATCTGAGGAAGAAGTCTGCCCCAGTTGATTGAGTTTGCCGAAGAAAAAAGCATATTGTTATCTTCAAGCTTCTTGGCAATTTCGGGAGTTGTGAATATTCTCTTTACGCCAGTCTGAGCATCGTCAAAGTTGCCTTCGATTGCGCAAACCTTAACGTTCTGACCTTCCTGTGAATCCATTTGATGTTTTTGCATTGGGCTTACGCCATTTACGGGATAGAAAACAATGATTTTTGTATGGTCAACATCCTTAAAGCCTTCAAGCGCAGCCTTGCCTGTATCGCCGGAAGTTGCAACAAGAATAACCGCATCTTTGCCGTCATAAGTCTTTTTTAATGACTTTGTAAGCAAGTGGGGCAAAATTTGAAGAGCCATATCTTTAAAAGCACAAGTGGGGCCGTGCCATAATTCCAAAATATTAAGAGCCTTGTCGTCAAGATTACAAAAGACCAAAGGTGCAGGATTTTCGCCGCCGAATTTCTGAGCCGTGTATGCCTTTTCTACGCAATCGTTAATTTCTTCCTCGGAAAAATCAGAAAGAAAATCAGCAAAAATTTTCTTTGCTCTGCCCTTATAATCGGTATTCAAAAACGACCTTAGCGCAGCTTCGTCATAGTGAGGAAATTCCTGAGGTACAAACAAACCGCCGTCCTTTGAAATTCCCTGTGCGATAGCCTGTGCAGAAGAAACTGCTTCATTATTATTTTGGGTACTGTTATATAACATTGAAATCTTCCTTTCAAATGACTTTAAACATCAAATATTTTACTACATAATTCGCTGATTGTCAAAGTTTTCAAAGAAATTAAGAGCATTATCATAAAAAATCTTTTTAATCTGACATTCTTTATAATTATGCCTGAGCAAAAGTTCGTATAATTCGCTGAAAAAGTCGCTTCCGCTTATATCATCGGGCAAATCACAGCCGTCAAAATCACTTCCGAGACAAATTGTATTTTCTCCTCCCAGCGACAAGAAGCGGTCTGTATGCCTTATGATATCATACTTATTCGATTTTTGAGGATATTGTGACAAAAAGTCCCTATGAAAATTAATGCCAACCAACCCTCCGCTTTTTACAATAATTTTGAATTGTTCATCCGTCAGATTTCGCTTATGCGGCGTGATTTTAGCCGAATCGGAATGAGAGGCAACAAAAGGCAGCTTTGATAATTCGGCAACGTCGTAAAATAATTTTTCGGAGGCATGAGAAACATCAACTGCTATTCCGCATTTTTCCATTTCACCGATTACCGACTTGCCAAAGACGGTAAGTCCTTTTGGATTAATAACCTCGGCTCCGTCACCGATAATGTTTGAATCATTCCAAGTTAACGTAATCATCTTTACGCCCATTTGAGCAAATTTATTTATATTTTCAAGCTTGCCGTTGACAGCACTGCCGTTTTCAACTGTAAAATAAGCACAATATTTATTCTCCTTAAATAAAGCTCGGATATTATCGCCTTTTTTTAAAAGATTAATTTGACATCTTTTGCATTCATCATTTAATTTTTTGTGAGCTTTTAAAAACAAGTTCTCAGCTTCTTCTCCGCTTAAATTATCGGGCAGCCAGATTGCGTAACACTGCAATCTTCTGTCACCGTTATTGAGGTTCAGCTTAACTTCAAGCTTATCGGAATCTAACCCGATATTTTGAGTCACCGACTTATATAACGAATCACAATGCATATCAACAACCTGCATAACCATCCTCCGACTCAAAAGCGTTTTCAATGTAATTAACAGATTCAAGCTTTAAACTGTATTTGTCCACATAAACTTCGCAAACATCAAAACGACAGTATTTTTCGGTATCGTTTTCAAGAAGATAAGCCGACGCAGTCTTAATTATTCTAAGCTGTTTTCGCTTATCAACGGCCTCGCAAGCGGTTGTCACGGAATTTGAGTGACGTGTCTTAACCTCAACAAAAACAAGATAATTTTTGTTTTCCGCAATAATATCTATTTCGCCGTACTTTTTACGGAAGTTACGGGCAACTATTCTGTACCTTTCCTTTTTAAGATACTTCACCGCATATTCTTCGCCGATGTCACCGATTTCTTTGGTTTTATGCTTAATCATTTCCCAATATTTTTCCCAAAAAGCTCATTCTGTGATACGGGCAAGGGCCGTATTTTTTCAATGCCTCTGTGTGAACTTTTGTCCCGTATCCCTTGTGTTTGTCAAACTGATATTCGGGATATTCCTTTGCGTATTCATGCAAAAGCCTGTCCCTTGACACCTTTGCAAGTATTGAAGCCGCAGCAATTGACATGGACTTTGCATCGCCCTTGACTATAAATTCGCTGTCAATATTCAAATCAGGCAAACGGTTGCCGTCAATCATTGCATAATCAGCCTTTACGTCAAGACCTTCAACGGCTCTTTTCATTGCAAGCATAGTTGCATTTAATATATTCATACTCTCAATTTCTTCAACCGTTGCATATGCTATACAATATGAACGCGCCGAAGATTTTATTACATCAAAGAGTGCCTCACGCTTTTTTTCGCTGAGTTTTTTAGAATCGTTAACGCCGTCAATTATTGTATTCTCAGGCAAAATTACAGCAGCGGCGCATACAGGCCCCGCCAACGGGCCTCTGCCTGCTTCGTCAACGCCGCAAACAGCTTTATATCCTTTGGAACTTGCTTCAATCTCATATTCAAGCCAATTCAACATCATTCTCCATCCTTTGCAGGCATTTCAACCGTTATTCTGCCAAGCTTTGCAGACCTGAATTCATCAAGCAACATTATCGCCGCACGTTCAGTATCAATTTCTCCGCCGGAAACAAGCATACCTCGTTTTTTCCCGATTAATTTTAAAAGTTCATACGATTCAAGTGATTCCAAATCAACACTTTCAAGTTTAAATCTGGAAATAAACTCCGCGGGCTTTAAAACTTTTAAAAAATCAAGCAGTCTTACGGCAAGAGATTCAATGTCAAGCACCCGATCTTTGACCGCACCCGTAAATGCAAGATGTTCGCCGACAACCTTATCTTCAAATTTCGGCCATAAAACCCCCGGGGTATCAAGCATTTCAAGGTTTTTGCTTATTGTAAACCACTGATTCCCCCTCGTTACCCCCGGTCTGTCCTCAACCTTGGCTCGATTTTGCTTTGCTATTCTGTTGATAAACGAAGATTTGCCGACGTTTGGTATTCCGACAATCATAATCCTCATTATCGGATTTACCATTCCTTTGGATTTAAGTCTCGCGGTTCTTTCGCTCAAAACCGTGTTTACCGCCATTGGAAATTTATTCAATCCCCTGCCGCTTTTACAATCAACCGCTATTGCGGTTATCCCCTGCTTTTTATAAAAATCAATCCACATCTTTGTTGCGGTCTGATTTGCCATATCGCACTTGTTAAGCAAAATTATTCTCGGCTTATTTTGAATAAGTTTGTTTAAATCGGGATTTCTGCTGCTGATTGGGATTCTTGCATCTATTATTTCCGCCACGGCGTCAACAAGCTTTAAGCTTGATTGAATTTGCCTTTTGGTTTTTGTCATATGACCGGGAAACCATTGTATAGTTTGCATTTCACTCATAAAAGTTACCTCAAAATAATAAAAAATAAAAGCTTATTTCTATTATAAAACAGAAATAAGCTTTATACAACACTGAAAATTAATAGAGATAGCCGAAATTGTTAAACGGGAAAGCCACAAACTGAGCTTTACCGATTACATTGTCAATGTCAATCATACCGATCTCTGTGTTGCGGCTGTCAAGAGAAACTTTTCTGTTGTCGCCCATTACAAAAACTTTGCCCTTTGGCACAACTTCGGGAATGTCATAGTTGCCGTAGTTTTCAGAGAATGTTGTACCCTTGATATACGGTTCGTCAAGCACAACACCGTCAACAATGATTCTTTCATTTTCGTAATCAAGTTTTATTGTTTGACCCTCAGTCGCAATTACACGCTTGATAATAGGTTTTTCATATTCCGCACCGTGTGAAATAACAACAATGTCATTGTTAGTCGGAGTATAGAAAAGATTAGTGACAATAACCTTATCGTTGGTTGATAAGGTATCCTCCATTGACGAGCCTTCAACACCCACAAGCCTGAAAATAAATGTTAAACAAATTACAACAATTGAAATTGCAAAAAGCAAACAACGCATAAAATCAAAAATATTTGAAGCAATTCCGTTTGAACTTACAACCTTAAAATCAGGAACCTTGATTTTGCTGCCGACACTGTTTTCAGTTGCCTTATCATTGGTTTTTTCTTCAATCACTTTTTCTGACAAATCATTATCGGATTGTGAAGTGTGTTCATTTGTGTTAATATCGCTCAATTTCTTCACCTGCTGAAACTAATAAAAAAGGGACTAATTAAAGTCCCCTTTTAATTATTAGAGAATTATTTACGAATCTGCTCTTTAACCTTAGCAGCCTTACCTACTCTGTCACGGAGATAATAAAGCTTGCTTCTGCGAACTTTACCGTAACGAACTACCTTTACGTCCTGTACGTTAGGTGAATGAATCGGGAACACTCTTTCTACACCAACGCCGTAGGCTACACGTCTTACAGTAAATGTTTCTGCAACACCGCTGCCTCTTTTGGCAATTACAGTGCCCTCAAACATCTGGATTCTTTCTCTTTCGCCTTCGCGAATGTTTACCGATACTCTTACAGTATCACCGATACCAAACTCAGGAGTTGTATCTTTTACCGAGTCGGCAACAATTGTTTTTAATGCGTCCATTTATATCCTCCTAATTTTCCCGATATTCTTGCATTCAGCAGCGGACTATCAGCTTCAAAATACGACATTTGCCGCTATTTGACCGTGTCGAGAGTGACGACAGTTTCAAATACTTTTATATAATATCATAAAAGCAAGTACAATTCAAGTCTTTTTTCAAAAAAAGGTATATATACATCAATTATTTACTTATTTTATCAAGTTTATTCAAAAATCGGATAAAATAGTCAGGCAAATCAGAGTAAAACTCTAAATATTCATTGGTTGTGGGATGGACAAAACCGATTTTTCTTGCGTGCAGGCACTGCCCGACAAAATCAACCTTTTCATTTTTTACACCGTACACAGGGTCACCCGCTACCGGATGGCCGATATAAGCCATATGAACTCTGATTTGATGAGTGCGCCCTGTTTCAAGCTTACATCTTATGTGAGTATATCCCTTATATCTTTTGATTACAGCGTAGTGTGTAACAGCATTTTTGCTGTTTTTTGCAATTACGCACATCTTTTTTCGGTCATTCGGATTTCGTCCGATCGGTGCGTCAACCGTTCCGTCTTCATCCTTTATTTTGCCGAAAACCACCGCTTCGTATTCCCTTGTGAAAGAATGCTCTTTAATTTGTTTGGCGAGAGAAGCATGAGCAAAGTCATTCTTTGCAACAATCAGTAATCCGCTTGTGTCTTTATCTATTCTATGTACAATTCCGGGGCGCATAACTCCGTTTATTCCCGATAAGCTGTCTCCGCAGTGATACATTAATGCATTCACGAGAGTTCCGTCATAGTTTCCCACAGCCGGATGAACAACCATTCCTTTTGGCTTATTTACAACCAAAACATCGTTGTCTTCATACACAATATCAAGCGGAATATTCTCGGGCTTTGCCTCGTAGGGTACCGGCTCGGGAATATTGACCGAGACAGTCTGTCCTGTCTTTAGTTTATACTTTTTGTTTACTTCTTTTCCGTCTACGACAATCAAGCCTTTATCAATAAGGTTGACTGTCGCATTTCTTGAAAGCCCGATGTTACTGTCGGAAACAAACTTGTCAATTCTTATGTTGTCTTCATCACAAATTATTTTATGCTCGGTCATTTTTTCGCAACCTTTTCAGAATTGTCAAAAGCGTTAGAAAAAAACAGCACATATATAATAAGCAGGATCGTTCCGATTGTTATTGCATAATCGGCAAAATTGCATACGGGAGAAAAAAATGACAGGCTGATATAATCAATGACATATCCATAAAATACTCTGTCGATAAGGTTGCCGATACCTCCTCCGATGATCAGTCCTGCGGAAATATAAAACATTTTTCCTTTCGGATGCTTCACAAACATAATAATTATAATGGCAACTAACAGCGCAGACGTAAGAGCAACAAAAACCCATCTCATATCCGCAAACATTCCGAAAGCAACGCCGTTATTTTCTACGTATGTAAATTTTAGAAAATTATCAATCACGCTAATCGAACCGATCGACTGAAGATTTGACGAAACAAAATATTTTATAATCTGATCGGCAACCACAATCACAGCACCGATTATCAATGCAACAAAAGGCATATTATCCTCCAAATAAATAAAGGCAACACCGCAAAAAAAACAATTAATGCACTCCATGCGGTGCTGCCAAAATCAATGTATAAAAGAGCACATTGATTGTATTTTATTTTAAGATTTCGCAACAACGTGCGCAAAGCGTCGGGTGTTCGCTGTTTTCACCGACAGTCTTGCTGATAGTCCAACAACGTTCACACTTTTCTCCCTCGGCTTTTTCAACCTTGATTTCGAGTTCAGAGCCACCCTCGGTAATTTCCACTTCTGAAACAATAAATGCTGCTGCAAGTTCATCCTTTGCCTTTTTAAGGAACTCAAGATTTTCACCGCTTGCGGAAAGTATAATCTTTGCTTCAAGCGAACTCTTAACAGTCTTATCCTTTATATAAGTTTCGAGAGATTTTTTAACCTCGTCTCTCAGCTCATGAATTTTATCCCAATAGGTCATAAAGTTACTGTCAATTGCTATGTCGATTTTTTCCGACATAGAGTTGAAAACAATATGCTCGGGAATATCATTCTTGGAGTGAGGCATATATTTCCAGATTTCATCAGAAGTATATGCAAGAATAGGAGCAATCATTCTTGTCATAGCGTCAAGAATGATATAAATTGTTGTCTGAGCAGCTCTGCGTGCTTTACTGTCAGCTTTTTCTGTATATAATCTGTCTTTGAGTACATCGAGATAGAAGTTTGACATATCAACAACGCAGAAGTTATGAATACTGTGATAAACTATATGGAATTCGTACTTATCGTAAGATTCCTTAACCTTATCCGTAAGCTCATTGAGTTTTGCCAAAGCCCATTTGTCTATTGACATAAGCTCGTCGGTACTTACCATATCGGTATCGGGATTAAAATCAGACAAATTGCCGAGAATATATCTTGCTGTGTTTCTGATTTTTCTGTATGCTTCCGAAAGCTGTTTAAGAATATCCTGAGAAATTCTTATATCGGCGTGGTAGTCGGAAGAAGCAACCCAAAGTCTGAGAACATCGGCACCGTATTGCTTGATGACATCCTGAGGGTCAATACCGTTTCCGAGAGATTTATGCATTACTCTTCCCTTGCCGTCAACAACCCAACCGTGTGTAAGAACAGCCTTGTACGGAGCTGTGCCCTGAGTAGCAACAGAAGTCAAAAGAGAAGACTGAAACCAGCCTCTGTACTGGTCTGCACCTTCAAGATAAAGGTCGGCAGGCCACTTTAAATACGGACGTTTTTTAAGAACGGCAGTATGCGACGAGCCGCTGTCAAACCAAACATCCATAATATCTTTTTCTTTTTCAAACGAATGGCAACCGCACTTTTTACATTTTGTGCCTTCAGGCAAAATTTTCTCTGCTTTGTGTGTAAACCAAGCATTTGAGCCTTCTTTGCCAAACAAATCCGCAACTGCAAGCATAGCGTCTTTGTCAATCAACGGTTCGCCGCATTCCTTGCAGTAGAAAATCGGAATCGGCACGCCCCATTTTCTCTGACGGGAAATACACCAGTCTTTTCTTTCTCTTACCATTGATGTAATTCTGTCTTTGCCCCAAGACGGAATCCACTCAACATCATTAATTGCCTTTACAGCTTCATCCTTAAAGTCATCAACCGAGCAGAACCACTGGTCGGTTGCACGGAACAATACAGGCTGCTTGCATCTCCAACAATGCGGATACTGGTGGACAATTTTCTTGATAGCGAACAATGAGCCTGTTTTTTCAAGATGTTCGGCGATAGGTTTGTTTGCGTCGGCAGTTTTCAATCCGGCAAATTCACCTGCTTCTTCGGTTAAAACACCGTTTTCGTCAACGGGGACAATTATCGGAATTTCAGGATAATTAAGACAAACGTTATAGTCGTCGATACCGTGTCCGGGAGCAGTATGTACACAGCCTGTACCGCTTTCAAGTGTAACATGATCGCCGACAATTACGAGTGAAGTTCTGTCAATAAACGGATGCGCCGTCTTCATATATTCAAGCTCGGAGCCCTTTATTGTACCGACAACTTCATATTCCGAAATATCGGCGTCTTCAAAAGCTTTCCTGTAAAGTTCTTCAGCCATTACGTAAAATTCGCCGTTAGCTTTAACAACAACATAATCAAACGATGGACCTACACAAATTGCAACGTTAGCAGGCAATGTCCATGTTGTGGTTGTCCAAATTACAAAATATGTTTTGTCAAGGTCTGCTCCTAATGCAGAAAGCTTACCGAGATCATCGGTTACCTTGAATTTAACATAAATTGAATGACACGGATCTTCTGCGTATTCAATTTCTGCTTCAGCAAGAGCTGTTTTACATTCAGGGCACCAGTAAACAGGCTTTAAGCCCTTATATATATAGCCCTTACAAGCCATTTCGGCAAATATTTTAATTTGTTCTTCTTCAAATTCATGCGTGAGAGTGATGTACGGATTGTCCCACTCACCGATTACGCCAAGTCTTTTGAACTGTGTTCTTTGTTCGTCTAATGACTGTTCGACAAACTTCTGGCACATCTTTCTGAGTTCAAGCACCGAAATATCGGCAGAACTGCCGACGCCGGCTTCTTTTCTTGCCTTAAGCTCAGTCGGAAGTCCGTGAGTATCCCAACCGGGAACATAAGGGGCTTTGAAACCTGACATATTTTTATATCTTACAATAAAATCTTTTAAAATTTTATTTAAAGCCGTTCCAAGATGAATACTGCCGTTAGCATACGGAGGTCCGTCGTGAAGAACAAACAAAGGTTTGCCCTCGTTAAGCTCCATAAGTTTGTCATATACTTTTTCGTCTTCCCAATTTTTAAGAGTGACAGGCTCACTCTTCGGCAATCCTGCACGCATAGGAAAATCGGTCTTCGGAAGATTAAGTGTTGAATTATAATCCCGGGACATTTTTATCGCTCCAATATCAATAATTTATGCTATTAATTTATGCTGTAACAATCACATACGGCATAAAGTATAAAAATCAGCTTATTCGGCAGAAATGTCATAGTTATCGCCGAATTTCAATTGGCTGAATTTGCCGTGGCGGGGTGACGCTTTTACATCGTCGTTTGATTCGGTATCCGACGCTTTATCCTTGGTTTCAGACGTCTCGGGTAAAACCGTCTCTTCGACCGGCACCGACTTTATAT
>CAVBYX010000045.1:0-75133 GCA_963599905.1 Acutalibacteraceae bacterium | reverse complement strand
GACTATAATATAGCTCTTGCAGGTAACCCAAACGTTGGTAAAAGTACAATTTTTAACGCTCTTACAGGGCTTAAGCAGCATACAGGCAATTGGACCGGAAAAACAGTGGAATGTGCGTCCGGTAAAATAAAAATAAAGGATAAAAATTTTAAAATAACGGATTTGCCGGGAGCTTATTCCATGGTATCATTCTCTGAAGAAGAAAATGTTGCAAAAAACTTTCTCGCTAATAATAATATAGATTGTACAGTTATTGTGATTGATTCAAATGTAATTGAACGAAATCTTTCTTTTGCATTGCAGGTATTATCGTTGCAAAAAAATGCAATTTTGTGTCTTAATCTATGTGATGAGGCTGAGAAAAACGGAATAAGTATTGATACCGATGAATTATCACTTAATTTAGGTATACCGGTAGTGTGTACCTGCGCAACAAAAAGACGAGGACTTGCAGAACTTAAAAATAAAATTTTTGATGTTTGCATTGGTAATCTCAAGTGTTTCAGAGTAGAAAGGAATTTTGAAAACACAGATGTGCTTAATATTAACGATTATAAAGGCGCAATCTATAAGTTTGCATCTATAAGTAGAAGAATTTGTAGTCAATGTGTTTGTAAAAGCTTAAAAGAAAAATCGAGCAAACTTGACAAAATATTAACCTCAAAATCAACAGGTATTCCGATTATGCTGCTGTTGTTTGCAATACTGTTTTGGATAACTGCAATCGGAGCTAATTATCCGAGTCGGTGGCTAAGTTGTTTATTTGAAATTTTAAAAGAACAGTTGACAAAACTGTTTGATTTTTTAAGTATTACGCCGTTTGTTTCAGGTATTTTAATTGACGGCGTTTACACAACTCTTGCTTGGGTAGTTTCGGTTATGTTGCCGCCTATGGCAATATTTTTCCCTTTGTTTTCTCTTATTGAAGATTCCGGATATTTGCCGAGAATTGCATTTAATCTTGATAAATTCTTTTCTAAATGCGGTGCTCACGGTAAACAGAGTCTCACCATGGCAATGGGACTGGGGTGCAATGCATGCGGAGTAACAGGGTGCAGAATCATTGAGTCGCCTCAGGAAAGAAAAATAGCTGTATTAACAAACAACTTTATGCCGTGCAACGGACGCTTTCCTACTCTGATTGCAATTATTATGATGTTTTTTGCAGGTAGCTCATTTGGTCTTGTTGCGTCAATTAAAGTTGCAGGTATTCTGCTTTTGATAATTGTTATATGTGTTCTGCTTACACTGCTAATATCAAAATTCTTATCAAAAACCTTTGCAAAAGGAGAACCGTCAAGCTTTGCACTTGAACTTCCGCCGTATCGCATACCGCAAATAATAAAAACATTGGAACGTTCTTTTATTGACAGAACGCTTTTTGTGCTTGCCAGAGCGGTGGCTGTTGCGGCACCGGCAGGAGCGATAATTTGGTTAACCGCAAATATTTATATTGGTGATACGACAATTCTGAAACATTGTACCGAAATTCTTGACCCATTCGGAAGATTTATAGGACTTGACGGTGTTATACTTATGGCATTTATATTGGGATTTCCTGCGAACGAAACGGTTATACCTATAGTTATAATGTCATATATGGCAAACGGCACTCTTATTGATTTTTCAAGCTATAAAGAGCTCTTTGAATTGTTTTCTGTGAACGGTTGGAACTGTGTAACAGCTATTTGTATGATGATAATGTGTGTTCTGCATTATCCGTGCTCTACAACGTGCCTGACTGTAAAAAAAGAGACAGGGAGTTTAAAAACCACCCTGCTCTCTATGATAATTCCTACCGTGATAGGTATATTTCTGTGTATGTCGGTTGCAAACACAGCCCGAATTTTATAAATCAGCTTGTGCAACTTTCATCATAATCGCACATTCAATGCGTTTTTTAAATAGCTTGCAGCCGTATTCGTATGTTCCGCTTATTGAACCGGTTGCGTGATAGGCATTTGCAGCACATCCGCCGCTGCAATACAGCTTAGCCCAACAATCCTTGCAGTCGGGGCGTGCATATGCATTGCATAATTTAAATTCATCCTGAATTTTAGTATTTGTTACTCCGTCATAGATATTTCCAAGACTGTATTTTGGGTCTCCGACAAACTGATGACAAGGGAAAAGCTCTCCCCAAGGCGTAACCGCCATATATTCAGTTCCGGAGCCGCAACCGGATATTCGCTTGTAAATGCACGGTCCGCCTGTTAAGTCAATCATATAGTGATAGAAAGTAATCGGTTTTCTCTCTTTTTCACGTCTGAGCATATCTTTTGCAAGAATTTCATATTGTTCGTATAAAATCGGAAGATCATCGTATGTAAGAGCATACGGATCGTTTGGAGAACATACTACGGGTTCCATAGAAAGCTCCGTGAAGCCTAGGTCAGCCATATGGAAAATATCATTTGTAAAATCGGTGTTATTGTGAGTATATGTACCTCTGACGTAGTAGCCTTTATTTCCTCTTTTCTTTACAAATTTCTGAAATTTTGGAACAATTATATCATAGCTGCCTTTTCCGTTAACGGTTTTACGAAGATAATCGTGAACCTCTTTTCTGCCGTCAAGGCTAAGCACCACGTTATGACATTCTTTGTTCGCGAATTCTATTACGTCATCGTTAATTAACATTCCGTTAGTAGTGAGTGTAAATCTGAAGTTCTTGTTTTTTTCTTTCTCAATGCTTCTGGCATAAGCAACAATTTGTTTTACAACGTCAAAGTTCATAAGCGGTTCGCCGCCAAAGAAGTCTACTTCGAGATTTGTTCTTGAACCTGAATTTTCAACAAGAAAATCAATCGCCCTCCTGCCTACTTCAAATGACATCAACGCTCTGTCTCCGTGATATTTTCCCTGACTTGCAAAGCAATATTCGCAATTGAGATTGCAGGTGTGAGCAATATGAAGACACAAAGCTTTAATAACGGTATTTCTCTTTTTAAAATCAAAAGCAAGGTTTTTATATTTGTCCTCGGTAAAAAGTTTGCCGTCATTTTTTAACGCTTCAACGTCATCAATGCAATCACAAATTTCCTGCTTTGTTATCTCAGAAAAATCGGCGTATTTTTTGAGCATTTCCGTGATGATTTTATCCTTGCTGTTATTATCATACATCTCAATAACATCGTAGGCAAGGTCATCAACGCAATGTACGCTGCCGCTAAATGTATCAATTACGATATTGTATCCGTTTAATTTATATTGATGCACCATATTTATCTCCTATAGGCAAAAGGAAAGCCGTTTTCTAAAAGGAAAACGGCAGTAAATCCTTATTGTTTTCTAATAATGAAAATTATTTCTCGCTAAGGCACTTCTCACACTGCTGATTAGCAACGCCGCATGAAGTTTTGCAAGCTGACTGACAAGAAGTCTGACATTCGCCGCAACCGCCTGTCTTTACGCTTTTATTAAGATCGCGAGTTTGAATAGTTTTGATTCTTTTCATAATAAATCATTCTCCTTGAAGATTTTATATTAAAATTCTACCACAATCGGTTACTTTTGTCAATCGGTTTTGGCAACAGTTATAAGGTTTGGAATCATTTTCTCACTTGAATATATATCTATATTATTTTTCTTTAATGCAAAAATAGTGTCAATTATCCGATTTGAGATAATTTCTCCCGGAACAATAATTGGTATTCCCGGAGGGTAAGCCCATATATATTCAAGCGAAATTTTGTTTTCGGCGTTTTTTAACGGAATAATCTGAGAAGTACAATCAAATCTTAGAGAGGTTTTGAATTTCTTACAGGGTAATTCTGTAATTGCATAACATTCCGACTGCGTATTCATACGGAGCTCTTTGTCGATTTTTATTAACGAATCGGCAAGCCTTGCAAATCCTTCTGCTGTATCACAAACAGATGTCATCGCAAGTACGTAGTTAGTATAAGACATTTCGGTTTCAATTTTATAATTCTCTCTTAGAATTTCAGCCAGTTTCTTGCCGTTGATTTCAGTACCTGAAGTAGAAATTAAAATTTTGCCAAAATCATAATCAAAGCACGATGAACAAACATCTTTCTGATTATAAAGCACTTTTAGTTTTCTTAAATTTTTAGTTTTGCAATAAAACAAATCTAAATTATCAGTATAATTATTAAACTCAAAGCTGTTTTCAATTATATAGTCTAAGCATTTCTCAATTGAAGCCATCAGAATATATGACGGGCTGCTACTTTCAAAAATTGATAGGTTTTCCTGTAAAGCATTGCAAATACTGTTATCATTTGTTAAAAGCAGAGCAGTTTGAGTAAGCGAGGGCAATGTCTTGTGTAGACTGACAACCGCAACGTCTGCGCCGCTTTGAACAGCTTCGCTCGGAAATCTGTCGGAAAAAGGAAAATGTGCGCCGTGTGCTTCATCAACAAATAATTTTGCGCCGTATTTATGGCATATATCTGAAATTGACTTAATGTCAGACACTATCCCCTCATATGTAGGTGAGGTAATTATTACAAGGCTTGTATCGGGATTATCTTTAAGGGCATTTTCGATTTGTAGCGGTGATATTGAATTGTTGATACCAAAATCATCTAATAAATCAGGCATTATACAGATTGGTTCAAGTGAGCAAATTTCAATAGCGTTATATACTGATATATGGCAATTTCTCGCAACGATTACATTATCACCTGTATGCGTCATAGCCCTTATTGAAGATAATATTCCGCAAGTTGCACCGTTAACCAGTAAAAATGCCTTGTTGACCGAATACAGCTTTTCTGCTTTTTCTTCAATATTTTTAATGCAGGCATTCGGAGAATGGAGATTATCAAACCCCTCAATTTCAGTCAGATCAATGTTATAAGGAATAACGCCGTCTTCATCTATACTGTTACGCTTATGTCCGGGCATATGGAAAGGATATATGCCGCTTTTGGTATATTTCTTCAGTTTATCAAAAAGCATATATTCCCCTCTGTTGTATTTAATTATTTCCGAATTCTCTGAGTTCAAGTCCCTTATTGTGCTCAAGAGCCCAATTTATGCTCCAGTAACTTGTAAATAATAACAAATGATTACCTTTTAAATCCTGAATACGCTTAGTATCAGATGCAAGATCAAGAGTTTTTGGGTCAATATCTTCATTAACAATCCAGCGAATATACTCAAAAGGCAAACTTTCAAGCACAATATCAACATTGTATTCATTTTCAAGGCGGTATTTAAGTACGTCAAATTGAAGCACGCCAACGACGCCGACAATTACTTCTTCCATACCCGCATCAAGTTCCTGAAAAATCTGAATTGCACCCTCTTGTGCAATCTGACTTGTTCCTTTGATAAACTGCTTGCGTTTCATGGTGTCTTTCTGTCGCACAAGTGCAAAATGTTCGGGAGCAAATGTAGGGATACCTTTAAATTTAACCTTGTGTTGAGGAGAACAAAGTGTATCTCCGATTGAAAAAATACCCGGGTCAAAAACACCTATTATATCGCCTGCATATGCTTCATCAACAATTTCACGTTCCTGAGCCATAATTTGCTGTGGTTGCGACAGGCGCATTTTTTTGTTTCCCTGGACATGATACACTTCAAGATTTTTTTCAAATTTGCCGCTGCAAATTCTGATAAATGCCACCCTGTCACGATGAGCTTTGTTCATATTTGCCTGTATTTTAAATACAAAGGCTGAAAAGTAACCTGACATCGGGTCTACTTCTTCGTCAACGGTTTCTCGAGGTAACGGAGAAGTAGTCAACTTTAAGAATTGTTCAAGAAACGGCTCAACGCCAAAGTTTGTCAATGCGGAACCGAAGAATACAGGCGTTAATTTTCCGTTTCTTACCGCGTCAAGGTCAAATTCATCACCGGCACCGTCAAGTAATTCTATATCGTCAAATAAATCTTGTTTTTGATACATTCCGATTTTATCGTCAAGGGCAGGATCATCAAGAGATAAAACTTCTTTTTCAACCTCTTTTTGACCGTTATTTGCTGTAAATGAAAGAATAGTTCTTGTGTTTCTGTCAAATACACCCTTAAATTCTTTGCCAGAGCCAATCGGCCAGTTTATAGGATAGGTATTGATTCCCAATACATTTTCAATGTCTTCAAGCAAATCAAATGGATTTTTGGCGTCTCTGTCCATTTTATTGATAAATGTAATTATTGGAATATTGCGCATAACACAGACTTTGAAAAGTTTTATAGTTTGCTTTTCAACACCCTTGGAACCGTCGATAACCATTACGGCAGAATCCGCTGCCATAAGAGTACGGTAAGTATCTTCGGAAAAATCTTCGTGTCCCGGTGTGTCAAGAATATTTATGCAATAACCGTTATACTTAAACTGCAAAACAGATGATGTAACAGAAATACCACGCTGTTTTTCAATTTCCATCCAGTCCGATACTGCGTGTTTTGCGGTTCTTTTTCCCTTTACCGATCCGGCAAGATTAATTGCTCCTCCGTAGAGCAAAAGCTTTTCGGTAAGTGTTGTTTTACCCGCATCAGGGTGGGAAATTATTGCAAAAGTTCTGCGTTTTGCAATTTCATCTTTTAAAGAAGCCATAAGTTCAATCCTTTCGGAACTAAAAATCAAGATAGTTACAACTTATTATTCTACTATTATTTATCGGTAAATGTCAACAGTTTAAGAATACTTTTGTTAAGAAAGCAGCAAATATTTGTATTAATACGCTAAAAATATAATCAAATAAAAAACTGACTCCGCTTGAAAAGCGAAATCAGTTCGTTGCTTAAAATTTAATTTTCTGCCATTGTAGTCTGTTTTTTTGTACTGTCTGCACAATCTGAGGCAGTTCATTTTTTTATTTTATATGATATTTAAATTAACAACCGATCAAAGCCTTGGCAGACTTTACAAGTTGTTCGCATATATTAACTGCATCCTCATGAGTTTTTCCGACAGCGGTTATATATAATTTAATCTTTGGTTCTGTTCCGCTTGGACGAATAATAACTGCATTGTCGCCTTCAAGATTAAATGCAATTACATTTGAAGTAGGAAGATTGATATCATTCACTTTACCGGTTACAATATCGGTTTCCTTCTTGAGCTGATAGTCAAACACCTTTGTGACGTTATATTTATCGATTGTCTTAGGTGAATTATTTCTTATTTCAGACATAATATCAGCCATTTTTTGCATTCCGGCAGCACCGTCAAATTCAAATGCGTATGTTTGATTGATATAGTAACCGAATTCTTTATAAAGATCGTCGATTACCTGAGCAAGTGATTTGCCTTGCTTTTTATAATAAGCAGCCATTTCGCAAACGAGCATGGATGCAACTACTGCGTCTTTGTCCCTTACATAGGTTCCCGACAAATAACCGTAGCTTTCTTCAAAGCCGAACAAATAACGGTTTTCTTCGTGATTCTTTTCAAGGTTAAGTATAACTTCACCGATGTATTTAAAACCCGTTAAAACATTTTTTAGTTCGCAATCATATTTTTCGCAAAGCTTATTAATGAGCTTTGTCGTTACAATTGTTTTTACAACAACCGGCTTTTCGGGAAGAGTTCCGTTTTCTTTCTTGCATGAAAGAATATAGTCAGTAAGCATTACACCGTTTTCGTTACCTGAAATTAAGCGATAGCTTCCGTCATAGTCTTTTACAGCTATACCGACTCTGTCTGCGTCAGGATCGGTTGCCAATAACAAATCGGGCTGTACTTTTTCACAAAGTTCAAGTCCTTTTTGAAGAGCTTCTTTGATTTCAGGGTTTGGATACGGACATGTTGTAAAATTACCGTCGGGAAGCTCCTGTTCCTTTACAATGTCAACTTCCTCAACTCCGATTTTATTTAAAATCTTACGTACAAGTTTGTTACCTGTTCCGTTAAGAGGAGTATAAACCACCTTTAATCCGGAGCCTTTGCAAATACCGGGGTTTACCTGTTGTTCCATAACTTTTTCAAGATAAGAATCATATACTTTGTCATCAACGTATTCGATAATACCTGATTTTACCGATTCTTCAAAATCTGCAATTTTAACATCGTTGAAAATATCAAGCTTGCTGATTTCATCATATACAGCAGTGGCAACAGCGTCGGTCATCTGACATCCGTCTTCACCGTATGCTTTGTAACCGTTGTATTTTGCAGGATTGTGACTTGCTGTAACCATAATTCCCGCTTGGCATTTAAAGTAGCGTACAAGATACGAAAGAACCGGAGTAGGTTCAAGCTCTTTGGTTATATAAACCTTAATACCGTTCGCTGCGAGAACTCTTGCCGCTTCAATCATAAAAAGATCTGCTTTGATTCTGCTGTCGTGTGATATTGCTACCGAGCCCTTGCCGTATTTTTTTAAAATGTAATTAGCCAAGCCCTGTGTAGCCTGACGGACAACATAAATATTCATTCTGTTAGTGCCCGCACCGATAACACCTCTGAGTCCGGCTGTACCGAATTTTAGCGAAGTATAAAAACGTTCGTTAATTTCGTTTTCATTGTTTTCAATTGCTTTTAGTTCGGTTATTAGATCTTTGTCCTCGTTTGCATTTGAACACCAATCATTATACAACTTCATAATATCCATATAACACTACTCCCAATAAATAAATTCGGTAAGTTTACATAAATTGACAAAATATATTAAATATTTTAGCCAAATCAAGATTACTATATCACATTTCTTGAAAAAAAACAAGTAATTTGCAGATATAATATAACCGTTAATTGCCAAATTATACTAATTTATCAATTAACTTTTTCAAGCTTATAGCTTACAGAGTCTTCGGTAAGCTGATAACCGTATTCAGCAGCTTTACTCTGAACTTTTGTTAAGTCCCAGTCGGAATCCTTTGGAATATAAACATATTTCGGTGTATTCTCGGGATTTACTTCATAATAAGTAAGAAGTCTGTTAAAACTCGGAATATTTTCGGACATCCATGCGGATAATGTGCCAAACGGGTAATCCTTTACAGCAAGATAAGTCCAAGTCTTGTTACTTAAAAACAGTATTTTATCGGGTTCCTTATTGCTGTAATAAGAACTAATGTCTTTATATATTTTTTCGTAATTATCACAGTTTGTTGGATTGGTGTAAATTCCTTTTGCCGGGCCGTCATTAATTTTGCTTGTGAGAGTTGACGGATTCCCAAACTCCCAGAAGCAATGATTTGCCTTTATAGAAATTTGAAGTGCGCCTTGAAGGAATATCATAAATCCGACCGATACAAATGCGATACGTTTTACCCAAAGCGCATATGTTATATTATCCGGAGCTTCCTGCATTTCTTTTATCAGCCGAGTAAGGAAGATATAACTTGCAAGGTTTGCGGAAGCCATAGCCATTGAAATGACATAGAAATACTGGTTTGAAGTGCAGTGAATACAGAATGAATAAATAAATCCCAATATAAACAGCGCCGCAAATAATTCTTTGGGCTTGTTTTTGCATAATGTATATGAAGTGATTCCGATGAATATCAGAGGGTACATAATAGCATTATATGTTGACGATACCATATTAGGTACTATTAAAACATAGCTGAATATAACAATTGATGCCGTAATTATAAGATACGGCGCTCTGTGGAGATTTCTTTTTCTGTCAATCAGCATTACCGCAAACATTGCCAAGTATGAATAAACGCATACTTTAAACAGTGCAATTGAATTTACAGTGGTATCAAAGTATGTTGTAAATTTGGTAAATATTGAAATTGACGGATGCTCAGGATCTGTCATAAGATAAGGAAAGTTTCTCAGTATATCGCCAAGACTTGCTTTTGAAAGTACAAAAATTACAAATATCAATGCAAGTACGGCTGCGCCGATTGTAAAAAACAAGAATGTCTTTAATGAGAAAAGTTCGGATTTAAGTATAAATTTGCAGTCTTTCTTTTTAATTATTATATGAACTAAAACACAAAGTGCATACAGTGCGTAAGCTATCATAAGATACGGACAACATAAAACAGAAGCCGCAAAGGTAAGTCCGCTTATAATCAACGGCAATTTCTTTTTATAATCCGTTGTTCCCATCATCGCACCGGTTACGGCAATAAAGTCAACGCCCATTGAGTCATAATTCATTGCCATGATATTATAAGGTGTGTAAATAAAGAATAAAACACTTGCAAATACTGAAATGTATCCGAATTTTCTAAACCTTGTATAAATCACAATTGAAATTATCGCATGGAATACTACATAAGTAAATCTTGCGGCAAGGATAATGCCTTCGGTGGATTGAGTAACAGTTTCATATACCCATACAAAAGGTACTAAGAGCAATCCCGAAAGCTGAGATAAATGCCATTCGTCGGTAAACAGAGCGTCTCCATGGATTAATCTGTGCGGAATAGTAAGATAAAACGCCTCATCGCTCCCGCCAAAACCGTATTTGCATTTCCAAAATGCGAACAAAATTCCGCCTACAAGCAAAACTATAAACAGGCAATCCTGCCATCTGTATTTATCTTTTCTTTGACGTTGTTCTTTGACAAATACGGATATTTTATTATAAGCAAGTATTATCCAATTTGTAAGTAATTTTAAAACCGCGGAACTCATTGCGGAACAAACAAATACAATCGGTACCGTAACAAAGTAGTATGGAAGTCTGTCAGTCATTAACGGAACTTTCCGACATAAAATCGGATAAACGATTGAATCAAAAATAAATGAGAGTAAATATATTCCCAAAGCCAGGTCTGATAACTTCCAAAGAAATTTTTTTGTTGCTTTTTTTATGTTGTCAGTTTTAATTCTTTTAAGCAGAGCAAAAAACAGTACAGCAAGAATATAAGATTCTATACCGTACCAATACAGGTACATACCTGATTTAAAAGTTGTTCCGTAACTTCTGTAGTAGTTAAATGTTCCGAATATTAATACGGAAGCAGCCAAAAGCGCAAATAATGTACGTGTTCTGAATTTAATGCCGTATTCACGCAAATAACAACCGGTAAAATAATATGCAACCGGATAAAATCCAATCCACCAACTCGGAATAAGTTTTTGAAATTCATCCGAACTTGTAGGATTGACCCACCAATTAAGAGAACCGAAATTAAAAATATTAAACGCCGATGGTATAATTGTTAAAAATACAAAAGTTAAAACCAAAACTTGCTTTTGCTTTTGGCTAGTCAGTTTGTTATAAGCAAGATTTAAGAAAGGAGCAATTAAAAATAAACCTATGTACATCTCAATGTACCATGAGTAATTTGCTCCGGTAAAGTCGAATATGCCTAAAATAACGGATTTAAACGTAAACTCAGCACCGTCATGAATCGCTTTGAATATCATACAGGCAAGTGCCGACAAAACATATATTATGAGGGTATTTACAATACCTTTATAATACTTCTTACTTAATGTTTTATGGCACATAAGATAGCCGGTGAGTAACATAAACATCGGAACACAAACCGTGAAAAAGGTGCGCATAAGCACCATGATATACATAGGTGCACCCTGAACGGTCTGACTGTAAAATCCGTTATGCAGAAAAAAATGTACAGAAAGGACAGTTGCTACCGCAACGATACGAATTATATCCAGCGAACCGTCTCTTTCTTTTTGTGTAGGCTTCAATTTGTTAGCCTTAACATTTTTGTTAGCTGTCATTTGTACCATCCTATTCTTCAAAACTTTTAATAATACTTAATTAAGATTAACATAAAATCAGAAATTTTACAACAAAAACAACTATATTTATCCAAAAAAATAAGTGCTCGATAATACGAACACTTATTTGATGATTTTTTAGATTATATATTGTGAATTAATCCTCAAGAAATTCTTCAACAATGTATCTCGGGCGACGCTTGGTTTCAAGATATATTTTTCCGATATATTCGCCTATTACACCGATTGCAAGAAGCTGAAGACCTCCTAATGCCCAAATGGAGCAAAGAGTACTTGCCCATCCGCTTACGGTAGCTCCAATGAAGAATCTTACAAGTGAGTAGATTATAATGACAAGGCTGATTGCAAATATTATGGCGCCAAGCCAAGTAATCATTCGTATCGGTTGGATACTCAGTGACGTGATTCCCTCCCAGGCAAGTGCAAGCATCTTTTTAAGCGGATATTTACTTTCACCCGCCAAGCGTTCGGCACGTTCGTATTTTACAACATCGGATTTATAACCTACAAGCGGAACCATTCCTCTCAGGAATATATTGGTTTCTTTGTACATTGAAAAAGCTTCAAGAGCACGTTTGCTCATAAGTCTGAAATCGGCGTGGTTAAAAATCACCTTTGCGCCCATTTTATTTAGGATTTTATAGAAAGCTTCGGCGGTGAAACGTTTAAAGAAAGTATCGGTTGTACGCTTTGAACGCACACCGTATACCACATCGCATCCGTCTTCATATTTTTTAACCATTTCATCAAAAACGTTTATGTCATCCTGCAAATCCGCATCGATTGATATTACTGCGTCAGCTTTGTCTTTTAATGTCATAAGACCGCAAAGCAGTGCATTTTGATGACCTCTGTTGCGAGTAAGCTTTATTCCTTGAAAAATCGGATTTTCTTTGTGAAGCTCGGAAATTATATTCCAAGTTTTGTCTTTGGATCCGTCATCAATAAAAACAATTTTGCTGTCAGAAGAAATTTTTCCCTCTGCCATCATTTCGTTATATTTATTATTGAGTTTTTCAGCAGAATCTCTTAAAACTTCCTCTTCATTATAACAAGGAATTGCTAAATACAATTTCGTCATAATAGTCTCCTTATAAATAATTAATCAAAATTCAAGTAGAACAAATAATAGCTTTACATATACTATATATATTAATACTCACAAATTAAAAAGTCAAGATTTATTTGCTTTTGTAACATAATGTAATGAAAATTCGCCAAATTTTAAAAATCCCCTTGTAAACAAAAAATATTTGTATTATAATAACAATGTTAATAACCTAACGGAGGTAGTACTATGTCTGAAAAATCTATTGCAGTTTTAACAAGCGGTGGCGATGCTCCCGGTATGAATGCGGCTGTAAGGTCTGTTGTTCGTGCAGGTATAAATAAAGGTATGAAAGTATACGGTGTTTACCGTGGATATAACGGACTTTTGAACGGCGATATTCAGGAGATGAATCTTCGCAGCGTTTCCGACATAATCGGAAACGGCGGAACAATGCTTTATACGGCTCGCAGTGAAGAGTTTGCGACACCTGCCGGAATTAAAAAAGCTGCTGACTTTTGCAGAAGTATAGGAATCGGCGGTGTTGTTGTTATTGGCGGTGACGGTTCATTCAGAGGTGCACGCGCTCTTACTAATGCGGGAATCAATTGTATCGGTGTTCCCGGAACAATTGATAATGATATTGCCTGTTCCGAGTATACGGTAGGATTTGATACTGCAATGAATACTGCTATTCAGATGGTTGACAGAATCAGAGACACAGCTCAATCACACGATCGTTGCTCAATCGTTGAAGTTATGGGCAGACGTTGCGGTGATATTGCGCTTCAGACCGGTATTGCAGCCGGTGCAACCGCAATTCTTGTTCCTGAAATCGAATATAATATTGAACGTGATGTAATTACAAGAATTATTAATACCCAAAAAACAGGCAAAAAGCATTTTATCGTTGTTGTTGCGGAAGGTGTCGGCGGAGTTAACGATCTTGCCAAATATATTGAGCAACGTCTCGGAATCGAAACAAGAGCAACTGTTCTCGGTCATGTACAGCGCGGAGGTTCGCCGACGCTTCGTGACAGAGTTGTTGCAAGTGAGATGGGATATAAGGCTGTTCAGCTTCTTGAAAAAAATATCGGTAATCGTGTTGTTGTTATGCGTAACGGTAAAATTACCGATCTTGATATTAATGAAGCTCTTGATATGGAACGTGTATTTGACCTTGAACTGTACAAAATTGCAATGACAATTTCTATTTGATAATATTTTTATAAATTTCAGGGCGGACTTTGTTCGCCCTTGTTTTTTATGATTTGGCTTTTTAGATTGTTTATTTTCCTGAAAGGAATTATGATATGATTTCAAATTATAATAACTTGATTGTCTTTTCTGCTTTGATCTCAAATTTTGAAAAACTAGATTTTAAAAATGACGCCTTAGCCGGAGTCAGAGCTAACTATTTTAACTCCAATCATTCGAGTCAGAATGAAAAAACCAATATTGAAATTGACGGTAAAGAATATAAGCTTTCGTATTTTTTATCTGAAAATGAACCTTTATCTTGGAAAATAGTCAACAATAATATTCCCTATCAAACTGTAAAAAAAGAAACCGGCGGTTTGTATTCCGTTATATCATATAAGCAGAATGGGATAATCAATAAAAGACAGTTTTTTGATTCCAAACATATTTGGATAAGAACCGAATACTACGATGATAAATTTGAGAATGTGTTGTCGGCTGTTACAGAGCCGATGTTTATTTTTGAATATTTTTCGATAAAGTACGACAGATTTTATCCTGATGGCAAAAAATTAACTTCATATTTATTTCCGTCGGTTAACAAGCAAAGCAACGCAAGATGTGTTGGTTTGATGTATACAAATTTCGGAATGCTGTGGCTTGATGAAAAATTCAGACCAAATGATTCTGTGCTTGACGATTTGCAGGGAATAAAAAAAAGCGGCTTTAATTTTAGTACAAAGAATTTTTCAACTTCGTTAAATATTGTAAATGCACAGGATTTAGATAACGCTGAATATTTAAAACCTGTTGAAAATACAGATAATGCAGGAGATATTTTATACACGGCTTCGAGTGACAATAATTATTCTGCTTATGATAAAATAGAGCGGATACTTGTTGAAGCACATAAGACAAACAAAAACCTGTTCGGTGTTGAAAACAACGAAAATCAAGACAATTCTGATGATTCTCGTCTTTCCGAAATTCCCGATAATGATAATTCAAAAACAAAAGATAATGAAGACACAGCGGATGATAATAATTTAAAATTAATACAGGCAAGCAAAGCCGAACCGGATACTTCTATTGTTACCGAAACAGGTGAATATTTGTACTACGGAGAGCTTGATGCCGATAAATTAAGAACAGGCCGGGGTCGTACCGAAACTCCTGAGGGATTTACTTCTTATGAAGGAAATTATGTTGATGATAAGCGTCAAGGCTTTGGAATATGTTATTATAAGAACGGCTCGGTAAACTATGTCGGCGAGTGGAATAACGGCGTAAGAACGGGTTGCGGCGTTGGATACAGACAAAGCGACGGCATTATGCATATCGGAAAATGGAAATCTAATTTACCTGAAGAATACGGAGCACGTTTTGATAAAAAAGGTAATTTCCTTGATGTATGTCAATATATTGACGGTATCAGAAACGGAAAAAGCATATCACTTAACGAAAACGGAGATATAGTAATCGGTTTTTGGACTGACGGAGAACTAATTTCGGAAAAAATTATTGACGGAGGAAACAATGACTGAAGAATCTATTAATAAATTTAACGAATTTTTGTCAGTGGCGGCTTCTAAGCTGTTTTTGCTGGCACTTGTGGCTGTCATAGGATGTTTAATTGTAAAACTTATTATGACGCTTTTTAAAAAGTTACTTAAAAAATCAAAAATCGAACATACGACAAAAACATTTATATTTTCTTTTACTAAAATAATATTGTATTTTATTGTTGCGATAACAGCGCTTTCCACAATCGGAATTGATGTTTCATCTCTGCTTACCGCTCTTGGAGCTGCAGCTCTTACCGCAGGACTTGCACTTCAGGATAATCTTAAAAATTTTGTAAGCGGAATGGTGATTTTGATAAATAAACCGTTTGTTGCCGGTAACGTTTTGGAGTTTGAAAATTTAACAGGCAGTGTTGAAGCAATAAATGTATTTTTTACTACGTTAAGGTCATCCGATGATAAAATTGTGCGTATTCCAAATTCCAAGCTGACATCTAATAATGTTGTTAATTGCACTATTGATGATAAAAGAAGGATGTTTTTAAAATATACCGTAAGCTATGAGGATGATTTGTTAAAAGTAAGAGAGGTTATAACGGAAATTATAAATGATTACGAACTCATTCTAAAAGATCCGGAACCTGCTGTGTGTGTCGGAAATCATCTTGACAGCGGAATTGAAATAATAGTAAAATTTTGGGTTAATCCCGAAAATTATTTTGATGTTTATTATTATATGCAGGAAAATGTTAAACTTGCTTTTGACAAAAATGAAATAACCATACCGTATCCGCATATTGTAGTAAAAAACGATAAATAAATTATATAATAAAAAATCGACCTTCTGTAACGGAATTTTACCGTCACAGAAGGTTTTATCGTATCAAGAAGATTAACTGAGCGTTACATTGTGCTTAATTGAATGTTTTACTCAAGAAATTATAAAAACATTGTCTCCAAAATATATGATTATGTTCATATCCATCCACATAATCCGTTTGATTTTTAATACCCGCTTCGTCAAACACTTGCTTGTAATATAATGTGCACTCTGTATTCCATGGGTCTTCACTGCCGACGGCAAGATATAAATATAACGGAGTATTTTTATCCGTCGGTTGAGGAAATCCCTCAAGATACGGTGTGTTCCAGTATGTCCCTTTGTAAAACTCTGTCGGAATTACGCCCGGGTCAGGCGCAAACGAAGCAATAAAGCCGAATTTATCAAGCCATTTAAAACCTGTACAAAGTGACTTTGCTCCGCCTTCCGACATACCTGCAACCGCTGTGTTTTCCCTACCTGTTTTAACAGAATAATTTTTTTCGATGAACGGCATAAGGTCTTGTGCAACGTCATCGATTGCCTTATCGTAAATATAGCGCAATTCTTCATCTGATTTTTCGGCTTTTTCACTTTGTTTGTCGGTATACATATCAACATTAACGAGAATTTGCGGTACGGTTAAATTGTCATGTAACATATTTCCGTAAAGAAGTGTTACATACGAATCATCGTCAATCTGATCGCTGTGACTGCCACCAAAACCGTGAAAAATGTACATAACAGGATATTGATTATTTTTATTGTAACCCGCAGGCAAAAGAATATTGCATTGTTTGTTGTCTTCGGCAGCTTGTGAATAATAAGTTACATTTTTTAACACTGTACCATAGTCAACGTTATTGCGTTTTTCAAACATTTCTTCATCTACGTCATATTTATTTGCAGCTGCATAAGGATCGCTTTTGTCGGTTGCGGATTGAGTCGGATTTTTCGAATTGATGTTTGTGTCTTCATCTTGAGCGGAATTACAGCCAAATAAGCTGAATAGACAAATGAAAATTATTGATAAAATCAATGAGAATATTTTTTTCATAATTACTAACTCCTTTTGAATTTGCTGATTTTTTTATTTATTAATATAACATTTTCTAGCCCTTGACAATGATATTAAATAAATGTAAGATATTTATTGGAAAGATTTAATATTTTAAATGTTTAGGCAGAAATTTTGTTTTCTGCCTTAATATAATTTAAGAGGTTTTTATGGATTCAATCGGACTGTATATACATATTCCTTTTTGCAAGAGCAAGTGCCCCTATTGTGATTTTTACAGCGGAAAAGGTAATGACGAAAAATACAGAAGTTATACCGAAACCTTAATTGATAAAATAAGGTATTGGGGTCAACAAGTTGAAATCAAAGTAAAGAGTGTTTACTTCGGGGGTGGCACTCCAAGTGTACTGGGCTCAGAACTGCTGACAAAAATATTGTTTGAAGTAAAAAATAATTTTACAGTTGAACCAAATGCTGAAATCACTGTTGAAATTAATCCTGATACCGGAAAAACCATAGATTTCAAATTATTAAAAGAAGCCGGTTTTAACAGAATTTCAATAGGTATGCAGAGTGCCGTTCAAAATGAACTCGACGAACTGGGAAGAATCCACAGTGCCAATGATGCAAAAATAACCGTTATCAGAGCCAAAGAAACCGGCATAAATAATATATCATTAGATTTAATGATGGGGATTCCGCATCAAACGTTAAACAGCTTAAAAGAATCAATTGATTTTTGTGCCGAATGTGGGGTTACACATATATCATCTTATATTCTTAAGATTGAAAAAGGTACAAGATTCTATGCTGCAAGAAACAGGCTTGAACTACCCGATGAAGATATGCAAGCAGAGCTTTATTTATTTGCCGTAGATTATTTAAAATCACTCGGATATGAGCAGTACGAAATTTCCAATTTTGCAAGAAGTGGTTTTGAAAGTAAACATAATATCAATTATTGGAAGTGCGGAGAGTATATAGGAATCGGCCCGTCTGCCCATTCTTTTTTTAATGGGAAAAGATTTTTTTACGGAAGAAGCTTTAGTGATTTTGATAAAAATATCACTGCTTTTGATTGTGACGGAGGTAATGAAGAAGAATTTATAATGCTTTCGTTGCGGCTCAAAAGCGGGCTTGTTTTTGAGGAATATAAAGAAAAATTCGGACACTCGGTTCCATTGCCTTTATCTAGAAAAATACACAGGTATGCAGATACCGATTTTATGGAAATCGACAGTCAAAGGGCGTTTTTTACACCAAAAGGTTTTCTCGTTTCAAACACAATAATCTGTGATTTAATCAGATGACACAGCACTAAAAAATATATTTTAAGAATTGTAAGAAATACAAAAATACAACGGTGATGTTTTATGTTTTACGATTTTATAATTGCCGACGGCAACTCAAAAATCCCTAAATACAGGCAAATATATTTATCTGTAAGAAATTCAATAGAAAACGGCAGTCTGAAAAAAGATACCAAACTCCCCTCTATCCGAAAGCTGAGTGAAAATCTTGGGGTTTCAAAAACCACTGTTACGGGCGCATATGAGCAATTATGTGCTGAAGGTTATATTAAGAACAAGCCGCAAAGCGGGTACTATGTTGAAGCACAATTTGAAAATAAGCCCAAGAGTGTTGACGCAGACGAAAATAAATCTCGAGATTCAAATATAATTTATCGCTTTGATTTCAGTGGAAAGAGTATTGATGAAAAAATCATAAACATTGCCGAATGGAAAAAAGATATAAAGGAAGTAATAAACAGTAATTATCTTCTTACTTCTTACGGAAATGTTCAGGGTGAAGAAGCACTGAGAACAGCTCTGCAAAACTATGCGCTTGGAACAAGAAGCGTAAGTACAAGTTCTGAAAATATAATTGTAGGTGCAGGCATACAACCCCTTTTATGCTTACTGTGTTCTCTATTGGGATGCAGAAAAAAGGTTGTAATGGCTGATTCAAGTTTTATTCAGTCGGAATATGTATTTAAGAGCTACGATTATCAAATTAATTACTCTGAGAGCGACGAATTGGGAGTTACGATAGACTCACTTGAAAGAATAAAGCCGGATATTATACTTATTAATCCCAATTTTACAAATAAAAAGGGAGCAAACACTCCTGTTGCAAGACGTCTTGAAATTATCGCTTGGGCAAAACAGAACAATGCCTTAATAATAGAGGATGATTATAACGGAGAACTTAGATACAGCACTCACCCCATGCCCTGTGTTCAAAACTACGGAATAGAAAATACCGTTTATTTGGGTTCCTTTTCCAAGGTGCTTTTACCGTCGGTGCGTATCAGCTATATGGTACTGCCTGATAAATATATAAAACGTTATAATAAAATTAAAGGCGCAATAAATCAGACAGCCTCAAAAACAGAACAATTGGCACTTTCAAAATATATAAACAGCGGAAAAATATATGTTCATCTTAGGAAAGCAAGAAGAACTTACCTTGAAAAAAGCAAGGTGATATTAAACTGCATCGATAAGTATTTTGATAATTTTGACGTTATTTTTAATGAAACATCATTATATATTACATTAAAATTAAACTTTATGATTAACCGACAAAAAATTGATGAACAAGTTTATGAAAAATCAATTTGTTTAATGCCTTATAAAACAGAAGATAATGAATTTTGTTTAAGTTTTTCGGGAATACCGATTGAAAATATTGATGAAGGTATTAAAACATTGAGTCAAATTGTGAATAACAATAAAATCCGATAACTTAATTATTATCAAAATCTTAATCCCCAAGACAAAGTTTTCAGAACTTGTTTAGGGGATTTTTCATTTTGAAATTATCTTATTTGATTTATTATCCGCATCATATCATTCGGAATTTTTGTTTTAACAATAAACTCTTCTTCTGTGATAGGATGCTTTATTTTCATTTTTCCGCAATGCAACGCCTGTCGGGGTATTTTCTCGAGACTTCCTCCGTATAAATCATCACCGAGCAGAGGATGCCCGACAGATGCCATATGACATCTGATTTGATGTGTTTTTCCTGTTTCAAGATTTAGTTCAATAAAAGATAATTCTTTTGATGAATATATTGTGTGATAATGTGTAATGGCTGCCGAGCCCTCTTTTAAGATATGACGTACCATCTTTGATTCGGGAAGCAGACCGATAGGTGCTTTAATTATGCCGTCATTATCAATTTTTCCGTGACAAATTGCATAGTAAGTTTTTTTAACTGAGTTTTTTAATTTGTTTGCCGAATATCTGTCTTTTGCAATCAGTACCAAACCTGAGGTATCCCTGTCTAAACGATTAATCGCTCTGAATGTATAATTTTCGGATTTTTCTGTCGCATAATACGCAACAAGATTTGCTAATGTGTCTTCTTGGTGTTGTTTTACAGGATGAACGGGCATAAACGGCGGCTTGTTTACAATAAGCAAATTGCTGTCTTCATAACATATATCCGGTTTACCTTTAACAGGAATTATCTGAGATTGCTTATCCTCGGGTAAGTTGATTATCACCTCTGCCCCACTCTCAACAAAATCAATAGTCCTTAAAATTTTTCCGTTCATCATAATTCCGTCTTTTTTGCGAACCAATTGTGTTATCATTCTTGCTGAAAGATAACAGCTTTTTCTCAAAAAATTTTTGGCAATCATTTTGTCACATTCATCAGGCACTGTAAACTTGAGCTGTTCAGACATAAATTAATCTCCATATAAAAAATACTGCGAACAATTCTAAAATCAGAATTGTAGGAATTCCAATCATAAACTTCAAGTGTTTCGTTTTGTGATGAATTAAAAGCATTGTAAAATACATTCCCATGCTTCCGCCAAGTGCAGAAACAAGCAGTAAAGTGCTTTCCTTGACGCGCCATTTATGGTGAATGGCGTGTGACTTATCATAAATTGTGATATACACTGCGAAAATATTAATCAAAATCAAGTATATCGGGAGAATATACAATAAATTCATAATAACCTCAAAGGATGATAAATTTGAAAATAAAAAAATATTTGCCATTGACCGTTACCGCTGCAGTTCTTATAAGCACAATTTTATTCAGTGCAATAAGCAATTCAAAAGCTCCGATGACCTTTATGGGAAATTCGGTAATTGACGACTCAAGCTCTGCCAATAACCATTCGGCAACCAATGACAATGCAAATCTCAAAATTGAAGAAATGAAGGGCGTATGGGTAACATATATGGAACTTAGTATGGAAAACGATGCAGATAAGTCCGAAAAAAGTTTCAAAGAAAAATTTACCGAAATAGCCGAAAACTCCGTGAAATCGGGATTTAATACACTAATTG
The DNA here is from genome assembly GCA_963599905.1 of Acutalibacteraceae bacterium. Classification (GTDB taxonomy): domain Bacteria; phylum Bacillota; class Clostridia; order Oscillospirales; family Acutalibacteraceae; genus Ruminococcoides. The sequence continues at coordinate 53,615 of CAVBYX010000045.1, read as the reverse complement.
TACAAGTCAGACCTTTTTGTGACGCATTATACGAATCGGAATTTTTTCCGTATTCACATATATTAACAGGCTTACAAGGTAAAAATCCGGGTTACGATGCACTTAAAATTATGTGTGAAATTTGCAAAAGCTATGATTTGAAAATTCATGCTTGGATAAACCCATACCGTGTTGCGGTTAGTAAAACACCGTCAGAACTAAGCGATAATAATCCGTATATTATTGACAACAGTCTTGGCTTTGAAACAGAGGGGGGAATATATCTTGACCCATCAAATGTAAAAGCAAGGCAGTTGATTATTAACGGCATAGAAGAAATCGTCAGAAATTATGACGTTGACGGCATTCAGTTTGACGATTATTTTTACCCGAACGATATAAGCGATTGTGATAACCAATCATACGAAAAATACAGGGAAAAATTCGGTAATAATTGTATGAGCGTTGACGACTGGAGAAAGGTAAATATTAATTTGCTGATAAGCGAGGTATACCGAACCGTACATAAAACAAAGGAAAATGTTGTATTCGGTATATCTCCGCAAGGTAATATTGATAATAACGACGGATTATATGCAGATGTCAGAAGCTGGTGTACCTGTGGAGGGTACATTGACTATATTTGTCCGCAAATATACTTCAGTATTGACAATCCGAAGTTAAAATTTGAAGACTCGCTCGAAAGTTGGCTAAATCTAGATTTTGCCGATAATGTAACAATATATGTAGGGCTTGCCGGATATAAAGCCGGAAGCGACAAAGATGATGGTACATGGCTCAACAGCAATGACATACTTGCAACAGAATATAAAATTATTCAAAGATGCGATAAAGTAAGCGGTTTTATGCTATACAGCTACTCAAGTCTTTTTGAAGATGATGCGGCAGAAGAAGCAGAAACGCTGAGAAAGGTTATAACTACAGTGTAGGCATTGCAGGTTCTGGAACGAATCTCATTAAGAGCTTGCTTTGTTTTAACAAATGATTAAACAATTTCACCTACGCAAAAATCTATATCTGCCTCTGTGATTTTCACTTTATGAATAGTTCCGCAAAGAGTATTCTTATCTGTACAGATGTGAACGGGAGTATAGTTTTTGGTATATCCTTCAAGATAGCCGTGTCTGATACGTTCAAATAATACGTCTTCAACAGTTCCAACCTGTGATTGCAAAAACTTTGCTCTTGATTCTTCAACAAGATTACCCATCAGTTTGGCACGATGTTCTTTAATTTCGAGAGATACCTGCTCGTCTGCTTTGTCTGCAACCGTACCTTTTCTTCGTGAATAAGGAAAAACATGCACCTTGGCAAATCCGATGCTTTTTACAAACTGCATTGACTGCTCAAAATCGCAATCGTCTTCCCCTGCAAACCCAACCATAACATCGGTTGTGATTGACGAATTATCAAACGTTTTTCTCAGTCTTGTGACAATTTCAGCATATTCTTTTGTATCATAATGACGATTCATAGCCTTTAGAGTTTTGTCGCAACCGCTTTGTAAAGACAGATGAAACTGAGGACAGAATTTGGGCTGGGCTGCAAGTCGCCTGACCATATCTTCGTCCATACGTTCCGGCTCAATAGAACCGAGTCGCACACGCTCAATTCCATCGACAGAACAAGCACATTCAACAGCGTCCGCAAGATTATAATTTTCATCAAGTCCATAAGCTGAAAGGTTTATTCCGACAAGGACAACTTCTTTATAACCGCCGTCGGCAACCCTCTGTACCTCAGTCTTCAAATCTGTAAGAGATTTTGAACGCACTCTTCCCCTGGCATACGGTATAATGCAATAAGAACAAAAACGATTGCATCCGTCCTCAATCTTAATAAATGCTCTTGTATGTTCTCCGAATGATGTTATGTGCAAGTTTTCATAAACTTCGTTATTTCCGTTATGTTCACTTATTTGAACAAGGATGTGTTTGTTTTTGAGGTAATTCTCTAAAGTAGGAATAAGTTCAGCTCGTTTTGCATTACCCAAAACTATGTCACAATTTTTAAAATTGGCGGTTTCTTCGGGAAAAGCCTGTGGCATACATCCCGTAAGTATTATTATGCCGTCCGGATTTGCTCGGCGTATTTTGTTAATAAGCTTACGATTTTTAGCATCACTTACCGAGGTTACCGTGCAACTGTTTATAATGGTGATGTCTGCCTTGTTTTTGTCGTCAGACAGAATATAACCGTGATTAAGCATATCTTCACGCATTGCCTGTGATTCGTATTGATTAACCTTGCAACCTAAGGTAAGAATATTAAAATCCATTATTATTGTCATCCTTTTTTATTCAAATAGTTGAAATTTTTGAAATTCAAAAAATCATATTGCTTATGTAAATAATTAATGTTAAGATATATTAAGAGAAGATTATTTAACTTTATGGGGTGATTGAGTGTACAAAATGCACATAGCTGCAGAAAACAAAAACAGTCTTATTGATATTTTTGAAACGTTGTCACACTTTCCGAATATCATGATGATGATTAAAAGCGGTGAATATACTGTTGATGCACATTCACTTATCGGTGTATTTTCACTTGACATCAACAAGCCGTTTGAATTATTGCTTAACAATGAACCAAGTGATGAATTTAAAGAGGCGGTTTCAAAATTTGTACTTGCAACTGCATAATATTAGTAAGCAGATACATAGTTTTATTAAGCCCTATGACTTTTGTCATAGGGCTTTAAGTTATTACGTCAAGAATTTTTATCTACAACGTGAAATTTCTTTAAATTCCCCGTTTTTTCACTTCTTCGTTCAAGCTCGGCAAGTACATCATCTAGCGGAATTCCCTGCTGTACAAGCATAACCGTAAGATGATAAATCAAATCGGCAGTTTCGTAAACGGTTTCACTGTTTACGCCGTTTTTCGCAGCAATAATTGTTTCGCTGCATTCTTCTCCGACCTTTTTAAGAATCTTATCAATTCCTTTATCAAGAAGATAACAGGTATATGAACCCTCTTTTGGATTATCTCTTCTGTTTTCAACTGTTGCGTACAAAGCCGCAAGAACTTCTTTGTCATTCATATTTTTTACCTCTCTATTTTAGCTTTTTAAAGAAACAAGAATGGTTGCCCGTATGGCAAGCAGCACCGATTTGCTCAACACTTATCAGCAATGTATCGTCATCACAATCAGAATAAATATCAATAACTTTTTGCAGATGGCCTGACGTTGCCCCTTTATTCCACAACTCTTGTCTGCTTCTCGACCAAAACCATGTGTATCCGGTTTCAAAAGTTTTTTGCATGCTTTCACGATTCATATATGCAAGCATTAAAACTTCACCTGTTGATTTTTCCTGTATGATTGCAGGAATAAGCTCTGCCTTAACAAAATATTTATCTAAATCCATAATTAACTGTTCCTTGTTGTTTCAATAGCACGGTGTAAATCAAGGCTGCCTGAATATAACGACTTTCCGCATATTGCACCGTATGCATTTAATTCAATCAAATTTTTAATATCTTTTAGAACCGCAACTCCGCCGCTTGCAATTATATTACAACTTACGCTTTTTATAAGAGAATCAAGTTGCTTAAGATTCGGCCCTGCAAGCGTTCCGTCCTGCTCAATATCGGTAAACACAATGGTTTTAACTCCGACATCTTCCATCCTTTTGGCAAGTTCAATATAATTAATATCCGAGTTGTCCAACCAACCCTCGGCACGTACCATCCCGTCTTTGGCGTCGATGCCGATTACTATTCGGTCTCCGAATGTATTTACCGCATCAATTACAAACTGTTGGTCTTTTACAGCAGCCGAACCAAGAATTACACGGTTAATACCATGCAAAAGATAGTACTCAACCGCTTTCATATCACGTATTCCTCCGCCTACTTCTACCGAAAGTCCCGAAGACTTTGCAACGTCGGCAATTAAATCGGCGTTGACAAGTCTGGCGTCTTTTGCTCCGTCAAGGTCAACCATATGCATCCAATCGGCTCCCGCATCGGCAAAACGTTGAGCGGCAAGGTATGGCGATTCGATAACCTTTTGAGCAGTTGAATAATCACCTTTTACAAGACGTACACATTCTCCGCCTTTTATATCAATTGCAGGTAAAATAATCATCAAAGCACTCCTTTTGTTGAAAGCGGTTTATTTGAATTATTAGGCTTTACGGCAATTCTCAGAGAATGAGCAACAGCTTTATATATTGCTTCTGTAATGTGATGTGAATTGCCTCCGTAAAAAGATTTAATATGCAGAGTGATCTGTGAATTATAGGCAAGCGCCCTCATAAACTCAACTGTCATTGAACAGTCGTATTGACCGCAAACAGCTTGGGGAAAGTCGGCGTCAAACACAAGAAACGGTCTTCCGCTGATATCAACTGATGAAAATGCAAGTGCTTCATCCATCGGAACATAGAAACTTCCGAATCTGTCAATCGAGCTTTTATCTTTCAAGGCATTTGCAAATGCCTGACCGAGCACAATTCCGGTATCTTCAACGGTATGGTGAGTATCAACGTTTAAATCACCGCGCACTCTGAGAATTAAACCGAATCCTCCGTGAGTCGCAAAGGAATTCAACATATGGTCAAAGAATCCTATTCCTGTATCAATCGAGATTTCTCCTCCGTCGAGGCCAAGTTCAAGCTCAATGTCGGTTTCTTTGGTTTTACGCTGTATTTTAGCTGTTCTCATCATACTACCTCTCAAAATATGCCTTAATTGCTTTAAGCGTTCTGTCAACCTCATCGGCTGTTCCGACTGAAATGCGAATATAATCGCCCATATATCTTATTACAATAGAATTTTGTTTTAAGAACTCCCAAAGTTCTTTACCGAATGATGTTTTTATAAATATAAAATTTGCACAGCTCTCGAATACTTTAAAATCCGAACTGCTTTTTGATATATCCAGTAGTCCATTATACAGCTTTTCTCGATTTTTTACAATATCTTTTTTACGATCAAGCAAAAATTGTTTATGACTGTATATAATCTTTCCGACTGCCTGCGAAAAGCTGTTTATATTATAAGGCGACTTAACCGCTTTGATTGCACGTGAAATTACCGTGTTAGCTACCGCAAACCCAAGACGAAGTGCGGCAGAGCCGATTGCTTTAGAAGCAGTTCTGAAAACTATCAGATTTGAATACTGTTCGGCTTCATTTAATAGCCCCTCTGTCCAAAAGTCCATATATGCTTCGTCTAAAATAACAAGCGCATTTACTGAACTTACAAGTTTGCGTGCCCGGTCGGCAGTGATTCCTTTGCCCGTAGGATTGCAAGGATTAGAAAAAATCAGCAATTTTATATTGTCTGAATTAACTTTGTCAATGAGCCTATCTACATCGATATTGAATTCATCGTCTTTATAAAAAGTATCACATTCAACTTCACATATTGATGAATAAAAACGGTACATTGAAAAGTCCGGTGACACAACGAGCATCTTGTCGCCCTTTTCAAGAAAAGCGGATTCGATTAAAAAAATTAATTCGTCAGAACCGTTTCCGGCTGTAACAAAATCAGGATTCAAGCCGTAAAATTCCGCAAAAGCATTTACAACATCTGTTGCAAGCGGATCCGGATAACGATTAAAATCAATATTATCCAAGACGTCCTTTATCTCCTGCTTTATTTCATCAGGGTAATTATAAGGACATTCGTTAGCGTCAAGCCTAACATCATATGTGCCGCTGATTGGTTCATATGGCTCTAATTCAACAATTTTTTTGTTTAACTTATAATTCATAACAATACTTCCGTTTTATTCTTTATTATTAAAGCGTACTTTTATTGAATTTGCGTGCGCTGTAAGTCCCTCGGTATCTGCAAAGCGAACGATATCATCGGCATCATTTTTTAGGGCGTCTTCAGTGTAATAAATAAAGCTTGATTTTTTTATAAAACTATCGACCGACAGCGGTGAGAAAAATCTCGCTGTTCCGCTGGTAGGCAAAACATGGTTAGGCCCCGCAAAATAGTCGCCGAGCGGTTCCGGACTGTAATTTCCAAGAAAAACAGAACCCGCATTATCAAGTTTTCCTATATATTCCATTGGATTTTCACAACAAACTTCAAGGTGTTCGGGAGCAAGCTCGTTTGCAAATTCTATCGCTTGATTCAAATCGGAACAAACAATGATTGCACCGAAGTTTTCAAGTGAAGAATTAATAATTTTATTTCTCGAAAGCTCTTTGATTTGCCTGTCAAGCTCTTGCTTTGTTTTATCTGCAATATCCTGTGAGTCTGTAAGAAGAATTGCCGAAGCCAATTTGTCATGCTCTGCTTGACTCATAAGGTCTGCGGCGAGAAACTGAGGATTTGCACTTTTATCGGCTACTATAAGTATTTCACTCGGTCCGGCTATCATATCGATATCTACCGTACCGTACAAAAGTTTTTTGGCAGTAGCAACAAAGATATTTCCCGGACCGACTATTTTATCGACTTTTGGCACGGTTTCCGTACCAAAAGCAAGTGCTGCAACAGCCTGTGCACCGCCCATAAGGAAAATTCGGTCAACTCCCGCAATTTTTGCGGCTGCTATAATATTCGGATTTGGAGTACCGTCTTTTTGAGGGGGAGTACACATTATCAACTCCTCAACTCCCGCAATCTTTGCGGGAATTGCATTCATAAGTACCGACGACGGATATGCGGCTGTGCCGCCGGGCACATACAAGCCCACACGTTTCAATCCGCGTATTCTCTGCCCCATTATTACGCCGTTGCTTTTTGTGGTCAACCAGCTTTGCTGAAGCTGACGACGGTGAAAGTCAGAAATATTTGACGCAGCTTTTTTTACCGTTTCAATATACTTTGAGTCACACTTTGCAATAATATTATCAATATCTTCTTTTAAAATTTCTGTTTTTTCGGGAGCCTTGCCGTCAAACTTGACAGTGTAATTTTTAACGGCTTTGTCTCCGTTTGTTCTGACATTCTCAATTATTTCCGAAACCGTCGGAATAACATTCTTGTCGGAATTTTGAGATCGAGCTTTTAATGAATTGATAAACTCGTATTCTTTTTTACCGTCTGCCGTTACTGTCGCTATCATTTTGTTACAGCCTCCAATTTGTTTTGCAATGTTTCAATTTCATTTTTTCTTAATTTAAGGCTTGCCGTATTGGCAATCAATCTTGCAGAAATATCAGTTACCCATTCGATAACCTCAAGACCGTTGGCTTTTAAGGTAGAACCGGTTTCAACTATATCGACAATTCCGTCTGACAGTCCGACAAGCGGAGCCAGCTCAACGGAACCTTCAATTTTAATGATTCTTACATCCATATTTTTATCATCAAAAAATGCTCTGGTTACGTTAGGGTACTTTGTTGCAATGGTTTTTGTATTGTATCCGCCGTAAAATTCATGATTCTTTTTGGTTGCAAGGGCAAATTTACATTTGCCAAACCCCAAGTCTAGAAGCTCATAGAACGATGTTCCGTTCTCAAGAATTGTATCTTTTCCGACAACTCCCAAATCACAAACTCCGTGTTCAACATATGTAATAACATCAGCCGCTTTTGCGAGCACTACTTCAAAATCATTGTTCCCGACAGGTAAAATCAAACGTCTGCCTTTATTTTTAACTTCATCACAGTTATATCCGATTTTTTCAAATAATTCTATTGTTGTCTTTTCAAGTCTGCCCTTTGTCAAGGCAATCCGCAATGGGTTCATATATGTAATCCTTTCAAGAATATTATCCTACAACCTTAACTTCCGCTATACCTCGTTTGGCAGCAAATTCTTTGGTTTCTTCAAGAGTAGGTAATGTCGAAAATTCAGCCTTTGTGCCGCTTTCAATAAGCTGTGCAACAAGGTTTATTCCTTCAATTTCACAACCGTCCCGTGCAAAAACAAGCACGTCGGGTTTATCGGAATAACTGACATCAGAATCAGCAAGTTGTTTAATTGTAACGGCATCGGTATCAATGGCAAAACCGGCTGCACCCATGGGAGCGTCAAAAACCGAAAGCAAATCATCGTATCTTCCGCCCGAAAGCACCGCATCACCGATTCCGTTTATATATCCGGTAAATACAATTCCCGTATAATAATCGTTTCTTTGAACGAGCCCCAAGTCAATAATAAGCTTGTCACCCAATCCGAGCGGAGTAAGAATGTCATAAATTTTGTGCAAATAATCAAGTGCTTCAACCGCATTTGTCCCGTCACAAATTTCAAAAGCTTTTTCAAACACTTCTTCTCCGCCGAAAAGGGACGGCAAACTGCGAATTGCCGAAACAGTTTTACAAGGCTCAAGTTTATCAAGGAGGTTGTTCAGTGCCGAATAATTTTTTCCTTCAATTGACATGCGAATTTTCTCTTTATAATCGTCATCAATATCCAGTTCTTTTGACAATGCGTCAAATACTTCTGCGTGTCCGAGTTCTATTCTAAAATCGTCTGCAACCGATGAAATGGCTTTAACGGCAGTTGAAAGAATCTCAATGTCGGCTCTGAGTCCTTTTACGCCAAGAAGCTCAACACCCATTTGCATCAGTTCATTGCGTCTGCCTGTTAAAGTAGGATTGTTGCGATAGACCGCCTGTTTATAATATAACCGCACAGGAAGGACACTGTTTTTAAGTCTTGATGATACCATTCTGGCGATTGGCAAAGTTGAATCGGGACGTGCCACAAGCAGTCTGCCCTTATTGTCAACCGTTTTAAACATCGACTCCTGTGAAATTCCGCTGCACGGAACAGAAAACACATCATAAAATTCAATCCCGGGAGTGATAACTTTTTGAAATCCTCCGGAAACAAATACATTTTCGATTTTTCCGCAAATATCATCCATTGCGGATGCTTCCGCAAACAAAAAATCCTTTGTGCCTTCCGGTGTTATTCTTAAATATTTTTTCATATATTCCTCGCAAATCCACTTTATTGTAGTAATGTGTTAATATGGTAACACATTAAAATGTTTATGTCAAATCACATATTAATTTTCAGTATTATTGCTGTTTTTAGAATTGGAATCATCGTCGGATTTGTTTTCTTTATCTAAATTATGATTCTTATTTTCTTCATTTTCAACAGTTTTTTCACCCTTTATGAACTTCATAAATTTAGCTTTTTGCTGTTTTTCCTTTTCCTCCCTGATTTTCTTTTGTTCTTCTGCTATTTTAGCATAATTAAGAACTTCAAAATCAAGAGCTTCCTGAGCGATTTTTCCTTTTTTACGTATCGAGTTATTTACTCTCTTGCCGACAAGTGAGTAAATAACCGCATATATCGGTGTACCGAGTATAAAACCTATCAATCCGAACAACGCGCCACCGACAATAACTGAGAACAAAACCCAAAAACTTGAAAGTCCCACCTGATTTCCTATAATCTTCGGCTTGAAAAGATTTCCGTCAAGTTGTTGTAAGATAACCAATATAATTACAAAAATAATCATATCTTTCGGACTTACAAGCAAGAGAATAAATGCACTCGGAATGCCTCCGATAAAAGGACCAAAAAAAGGAATAATGTTACTTACGCCGATAAGAACTCCGATTAAAGCTGCATAAGGAAGTTGAAAAATTGACATTGTCAGAAAGGTCAGAAGTCCGATAAATGCGGCATCAAGAATATCTCCTACCAGAAAACGTCCGCATTTTGTATCTGTAATATCAACCACTTCATACACTTTCGGAAGCCATTTTATCGGAATGAAGGCTACTGTAATTTGCTTAATCTGGCGGCACAGTCTTTCTTTTTCGGCAAGAAAATATGCCGAAATAACTACTCCCATAATAAAATTGTAAACTCCCGAAGTAGTGTTAGAAAGCATATTGAATATGAACTCTGTTGCTCCGCCGGCTGTGCTTGTAATATTACTGAACGTAAGCAATTCCGTCATTTCATTAAATAATTGGTTCATTGCTTCGTTTAGGCTGAAATCGGTATGGAATGTACCGTTTATCCAATCAAAAAACTCATTGATATATTGGGTTGCATTTTTAAAATATGCAGGCATATTATCAATAAGATTTACTACATTCGTAGCTATTTGAGGAACCACAATCTCAATGATTAAGACAATTAACGCAACAACTATTAAGTATGTGCAAACAAGTGAAAGCGGTTTTTTCAGCTTTTGAAACGATTGCCTTTTTGCACCGATTTTGCCGAATGCTTTTGTATAAAAAAACTTATACGGAAAATTTAAAATATATGCAAACAAAAAACCGATTAAAAACGGAGACAATATTGATACTATTGTAGATGATATTTGCCACACAATATTCATATTGTCTTTTACAAGCAATAAAGCTACCGTAAATGATATTGCAATGATTACATTCTTCATTGACAGAAATTTCTTCAAATTCACCACTCCTTAAAATAGTGACATCTGTGAACTTTCAGGCAAATTGCCCAAAACACCGACGGTTCTAAGTGTTTCTGTGACTGATTTTGAAACCTTAGTTTTTACCTGCATATCTTCGATTGAAAGATATTCGTTATGTTTGCCGGATTCGGCAAGCGCTATGGCAGCTGCTTCTCCAACACCCGGAAGTGATGAAAACGGCAGACGTATTTTTTCGTCCTCAACTTTAAACATCTTTGCTTCGGATTTGTATATGTCAATCGGAAGAACTTCGATTCCTCTTGCCATCATTTCGTTTACAATTTGTAAGGTTGAAAATTCCGCATTGTCTTTTACAGTTGCTTCATGTACGCTTTGCTTATGTTTGATTTGATTCATTTTCTCTCTGACCGCTTTTTGTCCCTGCATTACAAGTGCACCGTCAAGGTCTTCACTTCGTACCGTAAAATATGCTGCGTAGTATTCAACAGGTTTGTGAACTTTATACCAGCCGAGTCTTAAAGCGGCAATCATATATGCGGCTGCGTGGGCCTTTGGAAACATATATTTGATTTTCATACAAGAATCAATATACCACCCGGGAACGTTATGTTCTTTCATTGCATTAAAATGTTCCTCTGTAAGCAGTTTTGTGGCGTTACCCTTACGCACAATTTCCATAATTTTAAAAGCCATAGACGGATCAAGACCTTTGTGCATAAGGTAAGTCATAATTGAGTCACGCGTACCGATAACTTCCGAGATATCGCAAGTACCGTTTTTAATAAGCTCCTGAGCATTCCCCAGCCAAACATCAGTACCGTGAGAAAGTCCTGATATCTGCAAAAGATCGGTAAAGGTTTTGGGTTGGGCTTCCATAAGCATACCTCTTACAAAAGGTGTGCCACATTCGGGAATACTGAATGTACCTGTTTTTGAATCAATGTCTTCAGGAGCAACTCCAAGTGCTTTTGTGGAAGTAAACAAAGACATAACGGCTTTGTCGCTCATAGAAACTTTCATAACAGGAATACCGGTAAACATTTCAAGATAATGATAAATTGTCGGTACATCGTGTCCGAGCTCATCAAGCTTGGTAATTGTGTCATGAATAGAATGGAAATCGAAGTGCGTGGTTATGTTATCCGAGTTGACATCGTTTGCTGGATGCTGAACCGGACAAAAATCATAAACCTCGTTTGTTCTCGGTACAACAACCATACCGCCCGGATGTTGACCTGTGGTACGCTTAACGCCGGTACAACCGATTGCAAGTCGTTTTAATTCGGATTTATGAAAGCTGACGCCTCTTTCCTGCTCGTATTTTTTTACAAATCCGATTGCGGTTTTTTCCGCAACGGTTGCAATAGTTCCGGCTTTAAATACGTTGTTCTTACCGAACAATTCTTCCGTATAACGGTGAGATTTCGACTGATATTCACCGCTGAAGTTAAGGTCAATATCAGGTACCTTGTCGCCTTTGAAACCAAGGAATGTTTCAAACGGTATTTCGTGACCGTCCTGATCCATCTTTGTGCCGCATTCGGGACAATCCTTAGGCGGCAAATCAAATCCCGAACCGTAGCTGCCGTCCGTTATAAACTCGCTGTGCTTGCATTTTGGACATATATAATGAGGACAAAGCGGATTGACCTCAGAGATACCCGACATTGTTGCAACAAACGAAGAACCAACCGAACCTCTTGAGCCGACAAGATATCCGTGTGCCTCGCTGTCGGCAACAAGCTTTTGAGCGGTCATATAAAGGACTGAAAATCCGTATTTGGTAATTGCATTAAGTTCTTTATCAAGTCTTGCTTTTACGATTTCGGGTAAAGGATCACCGTATTTTTCTTTTGCTCTTTTCCACGTAATATCAATGAGCTGTTCCTGCGCTCCCTCAATATTAGGAGGGAAAGTTCCCTTTGGAATAGGTCGGATATATTCGCACATATCGGCTATTTTGTTTGGGTTTTCAACGACTACTTCATACGCCTTATTCTCGCCGAGCCATTCAAATTCTTTTAGCATTTCGGCAGTGGTTCTGAAGTAGAGCGGAGCCTGATCTTCCGCATCCTTAAAGCCCTGACCCGCAAGCAAAATTTTACGATAATCTCCATCGGTAGGATCCATAAAGTGTACGTCACAAGTAGCGCAAACAGGCTTTCCGAGCTCTTTGCCGAGTTTAATAATGGTTCTGTCAATTTCGCGCAACTCATCTAAGTTATTAAAGGTACCCTCGCGAATCATAAATGAGTTATTACCCGACGGCTGTATTTCAAGATAATCATAGAAAGATGCGATTCTTTTAAGTTCTGCCCAAGGTTTTCCTTTTAGAATACTGTCGTACAATTCGCCCGCACAACAGGCAGAACCGATAATCAAACCCTCTCTGTGCTTAACAAGCTCACTTTTCGGAATTCTCGGTTTTTTATAAAAATAATTAAGATGACTGAAAGAAATTAATTTGTAAAGATTTTTCAATCCAACCTTGTTTTTTGCAATAATTATCTGATGATACGTTCTGAGTTTTTTAAAATCACCGCCTGCAATTTTAGTATTAATCTCGGCGGTTGTTGTAATTGCATAATCGTCTTTTAAACGAGTGCATAAAGCAATAAAAATTCTCGCAAGTATTTCCGCATCATCAGTTGCACGGTGATGATTAAAATCACCCAATCTGAGATACTTGGCAACAGTATCAAGTTTGCAATTTTTTATATCCGATAAAATGGCACGGGAAATTGCAACCGTGTCAATTGATGTATAGTTATATTCTCTGCCCATATTTTCACAGGCTTTTCGTATAAAGGAAGTATCAAACGGCGCATTGTGTGCAACCAAAACGTTATCTCCCGCAAACTCAAGAAAGGCTGAAACAGCCTCGCTCTGTGACGGGGCGTCTTTAACCATATTATCGGTAATGCCGGTCAGTTGAGTTATTTTGGCGGGAATCGGCATTTCGGGATTTGCAAAAGTAGAAAATGTATCTGTTATTTCACCGTTAATTACTTTAATGGCGCCGATTTCGGTAATTTTGTCACGTGCAGCAGATAAGCCTGTGGTTTCGATATCAAAGCATATAAATGTTCCGTCAAACGGTGTGTTTTGAGTTCCGTCAACGGATTCCACAAGATCATCCATAAAGTATGCTTCAACGCCGTACAAAACCTTTATTTTCTCTTCATCGCCGTTAATTTTATCTGCGGCTTTCATAGCATCGGGAAATGCCTGGGCAACACCGTGATCCGTTATTGCAACAGCTTTGTGTCCCCATTGGTAGGCTCTCTTTACAAGATCACCGGCAGGAGTAACCGCATCCATCTGCGACATATTTGTATGCATATGAAGTTCAACACGCTTTTCTTCCGCTTTGTCGCATACCTGAACCTTTTTTGCCGTTCCGATCGACCTTGCGTTTAGCACTATTTCTCCTGCATACTTATCATATTCTATATCGCCCATAGCTACAACAGTACTTCCTTTTTTCAGAGTATCCAAAGGAGCACAATCTTTAATTGAGTTAAATACTTTAACTGTTGTAGAACCTGTGTAATCGGTAATATCAAAGTTGAATATATTTTTGTCACCCGACTTTGTGACTCTTTTATCTGTATCAAAAACATCTCCCCATACAACAACTCTGCCTGAATCTTCGGCTATCGAGCTTATAGGAACCATTTTTCCTCTGATTGAGCTTCCGTACAAAGGACGAACAGACGATTGTATGAGTTGAGGGGAAGCAAATTTTCCTTCCCGAATTTCAACTTCTTCGGTAATATTTTCAAAGTGTTGTTTTTGGACTTTTTTAGATGTTTCCTCTTCCTCTTTGTAAAAATCGGCAGCTTTTGCAAGTTGTTCGCGTTGCATTTGCTGTTCGGCACTCTTAATAACTTCTTTATATTCAGCACTGTCAGCATTCACTTCAAGTGTACCTGTATAATTGATACTTAAATGTAAATCAAATTCTTCTGCAATAAGGTTTACCAACGCTTTGTCAAAGCCTTTGGCATCAAGTAACGATTTGCCGCCGTTTTGTAATTCAATTGTGAGTGTATTATCGCTGAAGCTTACATTTGCATTTGTCAAAGTACCGTTAATGCTCGGTATTTCTCTTTTGACAGATAAATAAAGCTGAGGGAAATACTCCGAATTAAACATTTCAGATTTATAATGAGGTTTAATCTGCACGTAAGCGTTTAAAGCAGTTGACAGATCTTTTTCAACTGCAAACAAATCGTTTGCATCAATCAGGGTGGAAAAATCGACCTTAATTTTTACCGATCTTGCTTCGTTTGATATATTCACTTTTGTTATATTTCCGTTTGAGATACAATCAGACAAAGAAGATTGACAAACAGAGAGATAGATTTCGCCTAAAGTTTTCATACTCTTCCTTATAACTTTTCAAAATACAGTATATTCAAATATATTAAAGTTTATTTATCTCGTCAATAAGTGCGTCTACAAGTTTGTCTTCAGGAACTTTGTAAAGGATTTCTCCTTTTTTGAAAATAAGACCGCATCCGTCACCGCCGGCAATTCCGATATCGGCTTCTCGAGCCTCTCCAGGCCCGTTTACTACACAACCCATAACGGCAACCTTTATATTTTTATTGCAGTCTCTCAGTTTCTCTTCCACTTCGTCTGCAATTTTTACGAGATTTATTCTTGTTCTGCCGCAGGTTGGGCATGAAACAAACTGTACTCCGCTTTTATCAATATCAAGTGCTTTTAATATATCTTTTGCGGCATAAACTTCACGCACAGGGTCGGCAGTAAGCGATACACGAATAGTATCGCCGATTCCGTGCAACAAAAGCGAACCTATGCCGGCTGAGGATTTAATTAGTCCCATGCGTTCGGTTCCCGCTTCGGTAACACCGAGATGAAGCGGATAATCGCACTGCAGAGAAGCAAGCTCATACGCCTCTATCATAGTCGAAACCGTCGAGCTTTTCATGGATAAAACTATATCATGAAAATCAAATTTTTCTAAAAGCGAAGCATGGTACAGTGCGCTGTCGCACAATGCTTGCGGAGTAGGATGACCGTATTTTGCAAGGATATCCTTTTCGAGTGAACCCGAATTAACACCGATGCGAATAGGAATGTTTTTTGCCTTGCATGCCTGCGCTACCGCCTTAACCCTATCGTCTGAACCGATATTGCCAGGGTTAATGCGTATTTTATCAATTCCGGCTGCACATGCTTCAAGTGCCAGCTTGTAATTAAAGTGTATATCCGCAACAATCGGAACGCTTACCGCTTCTTTTAAAGACGGAATCAATTTAACCGCGTCCATATTCGGGATTGCCGCTCTGATAATCTGACATCCTGCGGCTTCCAGTCTTTTAGCCTGATTAACAGAACCTTCTATATCTGTTGACGGAATGTTCAGCATTGACTGAATTGAAACATCTGCCCCGCCGCCGATTTTTACATTTCCTGCATTTACCTGAATTTTACTGCTCATATTTCCTCCGTCAACTCATTCCCGGCATTGTTCCGGTTATAAGCTGCCATACATCTTTAAATGATATTACAATCATAAATAAAATTAAAATTATTAAGCCTGCTGCGTTTACAATCTGCTCAACCTTACGCGGAATCGGTTTGCGGAATATTCCTTCGATAAGCAAGAATAAAAATCTTCCGCCGTCAAGTGCCGGAAACGGTAACATATTAACAATACCGAGATTGACGGTAATCAGAATCATTACAAACAGAATGTTGTTTACAGCACTCAAAAACCCTGTTTCAAGTCCCTTTGAAGCCACTGTGGTAACTGCTGTTGCAATGCCGACAGGGCCTGATAAATCAGTAAAAGCAAATCGTCCCTGAACAAGCCATACCAGAGATGTCCAAACGGTTTTAGCCATGGAACAGGTTCCGGTAAAAGTTTGCTCGATTACAGAACCGAAATTTTTATCTATACTTTTAAGATAAAAATCAAAAGCCAAAGACGGAGTATCATTCTCTTTTGATTCTTCATTTGCATAGTAAGTATACATCTGAACATCACTGATATTTACTTTTTCTCCGTTGCGAATCACCGTAAAATCAGCAGAGAACCTCTTGCGAGTGTCTTGTTCGATAATTTGTGGATTATCGTAATCATAGTTTGAGTTCTCAAAATATCCGTAAATATTTTTTAAGCCCTCAAGCAAATAATCATATGCCTCGTTCTTTGTTTCTGACCCGTTTATTTTGTTGCATGAATCCTGCAAAACTTTGTAAAAATCCTTTAGTGTATATTTATCGGGATTTTCGTCGGCTACGACCTTTTTATAGGCGTTGCACGCTTCAATTGCACAGTCCTGTTTATATATTTCGACAGAATGTCCGTCAACTTCCTGACATTTTAAAGTTGCAAGACTAAACTGCAAATCTCTTGAATTCCAAATTGAATAGCCGTTAACATCGACAATTTTATCGCCTGCTTTCAAACCGCAATTAGCAGAAAAGGAGTTCGGCACAAACTCCTGAATTGTGGTTGAGGCGTAACTGTCTGACTGAACTGTATATATAAACATCAGAAGAAATCCGAGAATAATGTTCATAACAGCACCTGCTATGATTATAATCATCCTCTTCCATATTTTTGCATTATTAAAAGCACGGGGATTGTCGCTTTCTTCGTCCTCGCCTTCCATTGCACAGTAACCGCCGATCGGAAACAACCGAAAAGAATACTTGGTTTCACCCTTTGTAAATCCAAAAAGTCTCGGGCCCATACCGAGTGCAAACTCATTGACCTTTACGCCTGAAAGCTTTGCGGTAATAAAATGACCTAGTTCATGTGAAAAAATAATCAGTTCAAAAAGGAATACGCCGATTATTATTAAGGCTATGATAATTAATACCTGCATTAAAACAATTCAACTCCAAAATAAATTACCGCAAAATCACTTTACAATGTCAATAACATACTGTCTTGCAAGCGCATCGGCTTTTAAAACATCATTGACGCACTTTGGTTCAAAGTTTGTAATATTATCAACCGCACCCATAACCAAGTCGCCTATCTCAAGGAAAGAAACTTTTCCTTCTCTGAAAAGCAAATTTGCCACCTCATTTGCTCCGTTTGCAATTGCAGTAGCAACTCCTCCCGCATCAATTGCCTTTTTGCAAGCACGCAGGCATTTAAATGTGTTGTAATCCGGTTCGAAGAATGTAAGCTTGCCAATCTGAGCCAAATTAAGTTCGCCTACAGGCGATTCATATCTTTTTGGATATGTAATTGCATACTGAATCGGGATTCTCATATCAGGAAGACCAAGCTGAGCAATTACCGAATTATCATTATATTCTATCATAGAATGTATAATGCTTTCACGGTGGACAACGACGTCAATATCCTTTGCAGGGACATCAAACAACCACCTTGCCTCTATTATCTCAAGTCCTTTATTCATCATTGTTGCAGAATCAATTGTGATTTTTGCACCCATACTCCAGTTTGGATGATTTAAGGCTTGCTCAACCGTAACATTCTTTAAATCTTCTTCTGTCTTACCGAAGAACGGCCCACCGGAAGCGGTTAAAATCAGTTTTTTGAGGAATTTTTTATCCGACATTCCCTGAATACACTGAAAAACAGCAGAATGTTCGCTGTCAACAGGTAACAATTTAACACCGTTATCTTTTATTGCATCGGTAACAAGTGCACCGCCTGCAACCAATGTTTCTTTATTTGCGAGAGCAATATCTTTTTTTGCTTGGGCAGCAGCAATCGTCGGCTGCAAACCAACCATTCCGACAACCGAATTAACAATCAGCTGCGCCTGATTTATTTGAGAAGCGGCAATAAGTCCGTCCATTCCGCTCAGCACCTCGGTATCGGTATCGCTGACATAGACCTTAAACTCTTTTGCTTTTTCTTCATCAAAAACAACGGCAAGCAAAGGTTTGTATTTTCGCACCTGTTCTTCAAGCTTTTTAATGTTGCCAAAGGCAGCCAGTGCGGAAACCTTTAAACCGAGCTTATCGACAACATCAAGAGTTTGTGTGCCGATTGAACCTGTAGAACCTAAAATAGAAATATTATTAATCATAATTACCCCAATGTTATAAAAGGTATAAATTGACCCACCAAAACAACAGCGGGTGCCGTGAAAATTATACTGTCACATCTGTCAAGCATACCGCCGTGCCCCGGAAAAACAGAACCGTAATCCTTTATATCAAGACTTCGTTTAATAAGAGAAAAGCTCAGGTCACCGAGTATAGACAGCGGAGCGTCAATAAAACCGAGAATTGCAAGTGCCCACAGATTTATTGTGATATCAGGCATAATGATATATTGAAACACAATTCCCATTGATACGGCGGATAAGATGCAGAAAATCACACCGCCTATTGCGCCTTCTATTGTTTTTTTGGGACTGATGTTCGGGCAAAGTTTGTGTGAGCCAAAAGCGGCTCCGATAAAAAATCCGCCTGCGTCTGCCATCCACGGCAACAAAAAGGCAAGAACAAAGTAGAAAATTACAGTTCTTTTATCATTACACATAACAGCAACGGAAGACATACCGAATGATATGAGAAGCGTACCGAACAAAGAATACGAAAGGTCGTGATACGTTAGCTTTTTATGGCTGATAATTATAACAAAAAATTCGATTATCATTACCGCATATAAAATCAAATGCAGATATTGAGTGGTAATTACAAGCGGAAGAACAAAAGCAAAAGCCATACAAGGAATCGAAAACGGATAATTTTTCAGCAAATTTTTAGCATACAGATATTCTCCGACCATAAATGCCGAACAAAATCCGATTACTATTGTTACAATAATCGGACTCAAATATACCGATGCAAACATTATAATTAACATTGCCGATATGCCTACTGTTGCAGTCAGCAACCGTGGTTTCAATGATTTCATACACATCAACTTTCTTTAAAATACACGTATTTATTTTTAAAAGAAAAAGCAAATTTAAATCCGCACTCGCTATACTCCACCGTAACGCCTGCTTCGGTGAGAATAAATCCTCAGTGCTTCGTCCAAATCGGATTTTTGAAAATCCGGCCAAAGCTTATTCATAATAACGAACTCGGTATAAGCGGCTTGCCACAACATAAAATTGGATATTCTGTATTCGCCGCTGGGTCTGATAATCAGATCCGGGTCGGGTTGACCCGCTGTGTATAAATAATTTGAAATTAGATTTTCATCAATATCCGAATTTGAGATTTTGTGTTGATTTACATCCGAACAAATATTTTTTACGGCTCTGACAATTTCATCTCGGCTGCCGTAATTCATTGCAATATTCAAAACCATTCCGCTACGGTTCTTTGAACTCTCTTCGTTTTCAATCATAAGCTGTTGCAAATCTTCGGTAAAATGAGATTTATCTCCGATGAATTTTACAACAATGTCGTCATCTTTAAAGTCACTCAGAGCTTCTTCCAAATATGACTTAAACAGCTTCATCAAAGAATTTACTTCATCCTGCGGTCGTTTCCAGTTTTCTGTCGAAAAAGCATAAACAGTCAGATACTTTATGCCTACCTCGGAACAATAACGGGTAATCTTTCGGAAAGTCTTAGCTCCCTCGGAGTGTCCTGCCTTTCGCGGAAGACCGCGTTTTTTTGCCCAACGCCCGTTGCCGTCCATAATAATTCCGACGTGGACGGGAATTTGTATATCCGACAAATCCGCATTATGATTTTTATCTTTATTTCTTGAAAAGAAAGCCATATTACATCTCCAAGATTTCTTTTTGTTTGTCTGCCGAAATTTTATCAACATTTTTGACAAATTTATCTGTCAAATCCTGAGTTTTCTTCTCGCCGAGCTTCAAATCATCTTCTGTTAAATCGCCTGTTTTTTTCAAGGCTTTTAATTTTTCAATCGTATCACGTCTGACATTTCTGATTTGAATCTTTGTTTCCTCGGCAATTTTCTGTACATCCTTAACGATTTCCTTACGTCTGTCTTCGGTAAGCGGCGGGAAAATAAGTCTGATAATTTTTCCGTCATTTTGTGGATTAATGCCGATATCAGAAGTCTGAATGGCTTTTTCAACCTGTTTGAGTACCGAAACGTCCCACGGCTGAATTGTAAGGGTGCGTGCTTCTGTTACCGAAACGGCAGCAAGCTGATTTACAGGTGTAGGGGTGCCGTAATAATCAACTTTAATTTTGTCAAGAACCGCCGGATTTGCTCTTCCCGCTCTTATTTCCGAAAAATCCTGACACATATGGTCAAGTCTTCTGTTCATTCTTTCTTCTGCTTTTTTTAATTGTTCCTGCATGCTTTATGCCTCCTGATTTCTGAATTTAAAGCGATATGTGCGTTAATTAATCTTCACTGTTTACGACAGTACCGATGTTTTCACCGCATACTGCCTTATAAATATTTTCAGGGTTTTCAATGCTGAAAACCAAAATCGGAATGTTGTTATCCTTGCAAAGCGAAGCCGCCGTACTGTCCATTACGGCAAGGTCTTTATTCAAAACCTCGTGATACGAAACGGTATCATATTTTTTTGCATCAGGGTTAGTTTTCGGGTCGCTGTCATAAACGCCGTCAACCATTGTTGCTTTCATAATAATATCGGCTTCCATTTCGGCTGCTCTTAAAGCTGCAGCGGTATCTGTGCTGAAAAACGGGTTTCCTGTTCCGCAACCAAAGATCACAACTCTTCCCTTTTCAAGGTGGCGTATGGCCTTGTTTCTTATATACGGCTCGGCAACCTGATGCATGGAAATAGCGGTTTGAACTCTTACAACAACATCAAGTTGCTCCAAAGCATCGGCAACACCCAAAGCATTGATAGCGGTTGCAAGCATTCCCATATGATCTGCTCTTGTTCTGTCCATTTCTCCGGAACTTCTGCCGCGCCAAAAATTGCCGCCGCCAACAACTATTGCCACTTCAACACCTGCATCGACACATTTTTTTATCGGTTCACAAATCTTAATAACCGTATCAAAATCGATTCCGTGTTTTAAATTACCCGCAAGCGACTCACCGGAAAGTTTTAATAATACTCTTTTATATTTTGGTTTCATAGTACAACACCCCACTATATTATAAGTATCTATATAATACAATATATTGTGCGTTTTGTAAAGGAAAACAAGGGATATTTTGCTAAATTGTGTTTATATAAAGTTAAGCACAAATAATTAACACGGTATACTGCATAATACCGTGTTAATAAAAAACAAATCAAAGCATTGTTAAAATAAAAATAATTGATTACTAATTCTATAAACCGAATATGTCTTCATCACCTTTTGCAAAGTGTTTTGCAACATTTAAGAATAATCTTGCAACCGAATTTGAAATGTTTTTTGACCAAGCCATAACATAAGGAACGCCCGTATCGGTGTCTTCTATTAAAATGGTTTTTGTGTGCTCGTTGGTTGAATATTCGGCGAATGATTTTGGAAGAATAGTAACACCGATATCTGCATTTACACCGATATATAACGATACGAGGTCGTTATACGTACTCTCAATTGCAGGTGAAATATGGAATGTACGTAACAAATCCATTATTTCCATATACAATATCGGAGCTATCGACTCAGATAAAAGCAACAGTTTTTCATCCGCAAGCTCGCTGAAACTGATGCGGTTACGCTTTCCGAACTTTCCGTCCTTTGAAGCGATAACCGCTAACGGTTCGACGTGTGTCAATACAGAATCTATTTCTGTGTTTTCAGGTAACATATCACGCGGCATAAAACAAAAGTCATATTCTTCGCCGATTATATTTTGTGTAATATTATTAACGTCAAGCTGACAAAAGTCAATGGTGACACCGGAATATTTATGACTGAATTCCGCAACACATTTGGACGGAAAGCTCAGGGAAGTGACATCATTAGCAACTGTTAATTTTCCGTTTCCGCCGTCACGCATTTGTTTGATTACATTTTTCGCCTTATTTAAGGTTTCAACCGTTTCAACGGCATACGGTAACAATGTTTTCCCTTCATTGGTAATCACCACATCACGGTGAGAACGAGTAAAAAGTTTAACTCCGAATTCTCTTTCGAGGTC
Source organism: Acutalibacteraceae bacterium (assembly GCA_963599905.1). Lineage (GTDB taxonomy): Bacteria > Bacillota > Clostridia > Oscillospirales > Acutalibacteraceae > Ruminococcoides. The sequence continues at coordinate 31,287 of CAVBYX010000045.1, read as the reverse complement.
ACTGACATAACGACTTACCGTTGATTGCGAAACATAATTTCGACGTGCGGCTTCCGAAAAATTAAGAGTCTGTGCTACTGAAATAAAGTATACAAGTTGATTAATATCCATAAATACGCTTCTTTCATTTTAACTTGGAGGTTATTTGAATCTGCCAAAAGGTTGAAAATGAACGTTAGCTCCTTGAAAATTCGGCAGAAGATTAAAACACAAGCCGAAAAACCTTACAAAATCTGTCGCCCGAAAGACGAGGTTGACATCCGAACAACGTTATACTATGCAGAAAATGGTAAAACCACTTAATTTACGGCTTTTTTTGCATTACAGTGTATGTTGAAATCTTTAATTTCATCTGTTATAATCTAAATATAGCATAACAATATGCAAAATGCAAATAGCTATTTAAATTTAAGTAATAAGGAGATTCTGTATTTTATGGAAAAGATTGTAGTTACAGGTATGGGTGCGGTAACACCCGTTGGAATCGGAGTTGATACTTATTGGAATAATATCACTTCCGGTGTGTCGGGAATCGACACCATCAAGTCCTTTGATGCGTCAGACCTTGCTGTTCAAATTGCAGGTGAAATCAAAAACTTTGTTCCGTCGGATTACTTACCTAAGGATTTAATAAGAAAAACAGACCCTTTTATGCAATATGCGTACATTTCGGCAGAAGAAGCAATTAAGCAAAGTAACATTGAGATAGTTCCGCAACGAACGGGAATAACTATGGGAACCGCAATGAGCGGCATTGCAACAACTGCGTTTACACAGGACGCACTTTCGGGTGCTTCTCATAAAAAAGTAGGCCCGAGATTTATTCCGAAAATTCTTGGTAATATTTCCGCAGCAAACATATCTATAAACTACAATATACAAGGTCCGAGCTTCACGGTCAGTACGGCGTGCTCGTCCGGCGGAGACGCAATTAATATGGCATGTATGTGTATTCAATCGGGAAAAGCCGATGTTATGCTTGCAGTCGGTGCGGAATCGGTACTTTGCCCTCTCGTAATCTACTCTCTTGCGAATGCAAAAGCTCTTTCAAGAAGAAACGATACACCAAAAACCGCAAGCAGACCGTTTGATATAACCCGTGACGGATTCGTAATCGGCGAAGGCGGCGGAGCACTTGTGATTGAAACAGAATCACACGCACTTGCCCGCGGAGCTAAGATATACGCCGAAATAAAGTCTTGCGGCAACACAAGCGACGCTTATCACGTTACCGCACCGCACCCGGAAGGCAGAGGTGCAATTGCTTGTATGAAGCAAGCGTTATCAGAAGCAAAACTTAATCCGTCTGACATCGGATATGTAAATGCACACGGTACAGCTACAAATAAGGGCGACACAGTTGAAATTGAAGCGATTAAAAATATTTTTGCGGATAAATTACCGTTTGTGAGTTCTACAAAGGGTGCCACGGGACATATGATGGGCGCCGGCGGAATCACAGAAACAATAGCTTGTATAAAGGCTATTGAAACAGGAGTAATTCCGCCTACCATAAATCTTAACGAAGTTGATCCGGGCTGTTCCGGAGTTGATCTAGTGGCAAACACTGCCAAAAAAGCTGAAATTAACTATGCTATGTCAAATGCTTTCGGTTTTGGCGGTCAAAATTCAAGTATAATTGTTGGAAAATATTGATATCGGGAGGAACATTATATGAGTTTAACGTATGACGGCACAATGTTTAAACAGACATTTGAAAGTGAATTCACCTGGCTTAACGGGTTTATGCGTAACGTAAGACGTTTTGGATATAAAAATGCAGCTGTTTTTCCGACAAATAACAAAAGTTGGACATATGAACAGCTCAACGCCGAAAGCAATAAGCTTGCCAACACATTGAAAATAAGCGGTGTAAATAAAAGCGATATTGTTCTGATGCAACTTTTTAACTCGCCTGAATTTCTTTTTGGCTATATAGCGTCGCAAAAAATAGGTGCTATATCCAATCCGATTAATTTTAACCTCTCACCGGGTGAAACCGCTGAAATAATGGAACACAACAAGCCGAAAGTTTATATGTATGATTCTGAGGTTGTACAGACCGCTGTTAAAGCAATAGAATTGTGCAAACACAAGCCGTCAGTAATTGTTGCCGTAAATAATTCCAATAAAGAATTTAATCCTCCCGAAGGACACATTCTGTATGATGATTTTGTAAAAAACGGCAGTGAAGATAATCCTAGGATTGATTTTGCGCCGCACATATATGATGAAGTTGTAAGACTTCAAACTTCCGGAACTACGGGTACTCCCAAAGGCGTGCCGCTTAATAATGTTAATGAAGTTTTGTCGGCACATGACGTTATTATGCATTTCCCAATAAATCCTACTGATGTCACAATGAATATGACTCCGTGGTTTCATCGCGGCGGACTTCATTCCGGAGGTCCAACACCGACATTATATGCCGGTGCTTCATTGGTTATAATGCGCACATTTAATCCGAAAGTTTGTATGGAATATGCCGAAAAACACAAAATTACCTTTATGACAGGCGTTCCGTCAATTCTGACTTTGCTTGCCACAAGACAAGAAAAGCATCCTAAGGATTTGTCTTCGCTTAAAGGAATTGTAACAATGGGCAGTCCTCTTGAAAAGGAAGCTTGTATTCGTTTTCAAAAAGTGCTTACACCGAATATTTTCAACGGTTACGGAACTACCGAAACATTCTGGAATACTTTTTTGCGACCGTTTGATTTACCCGAAATGTCCGGTACAGCCGGTCGTTCATGTACTGACGACGAAGTAAGAGTAGTAAAAGTATATGAGGATAAAAAAGCCGAACCTGATGAAGTTGTTCCGACAGACAATAATGTTGAGGGTGAAATTATTATAAAAAGCCCAGGTAAGTCAACATATTGCTATGTAGGCAATCAAAAATCAACCAAAGAAAAATTCTATAAAGGTTGGATGTATACAGGCGATATCGGAACATGGGATTCAAAGCAGTATATTACTATTGCCGGCAGAAAAGATGATATGATTATTTGCAAAGGCGAAAATATTTATCCCGCACGAATCGAAGAGGTAATAAACTGTAACGAAAAAGTCAGCGAATGTATAGTTACAGGTGTACCGGACAAAACACGAGGAGAATCAATTGCAGCTTATGTGATTAAAGCTGATGAAAATCTGACTGTTGACGAACTTCATGATTACTGTTCCTCTTCTCCGAATTTGTCAAAGTATCAGATACCGAAATATTATCGCTTCGTAAACGAACTTCCACACACCGCAACAGGCAAAAAACAACATTATATAATAAAAAAACAAGCAAAGCAGGATCTTGCCGACGGACTTTTAACAAGAAAGTAAGGGAGAAATTTTGGATAATAAATACTTTGTGCGCAAAGCAAACTATTATGAGACTGACAGAATGGGAATTGTTCATCACTCTAACCATATACGATATTTTGAAGAAGCAAGAATTGATTTTATGAAAAAAATCGACTGCGATATAATGAAATTAGAAAATGACGGTGTTATTATCCCCAACGTTGATGCTTATGCAAAATATATAAAACCGATTAGATTTGATGATGATATCTATATTGAGGTGAAACTTATAAAATTCAACGGTGTATTAATGGAATACAATTACACAATAAGATTTCTCTGCAATGATACTGTCGCTGCTACGGGTCATACCGCACATTGTTTTGTCGGTGAAAACTTTAAACCTATTTCCATTAAAAAAAAATACCCGGATTTTTACAATCGACTGCTTTCCGTTCTCGCTAAAGAATAAAAATATGATTATTAACTAACTTTACTTTTGTATTTTAATAATAGTTTAACAGTTAAAAACAATAAAATAAATAATCAGGCGGTAGTTATTTAAGCTACCGCCTGATTTCTTACGAATCAATTAATATTCTCTGTCATACTTACTGATTTTTTTCTTTTTAGGCTTTTTTTGTTCATTTTCGTCATCTTTTGTAAGTCTTGACATCATCGCTATTGTCGTAATGAATGAAATGGCAATATATAAAAGCAATGCAAGTGTTGAACCGATGTCAATATAATTAATTGTTATAATTAAAAGTATTGCAAGCACACCGACAAGGCAACAAACAAGCGATACTATATTTTTTAGATTGCGTTCCTTGTCAAATGCGCAAAAACAAAAACCGATTACAGGAATTAATATAAAAATAAAGTAGTAAGGTATGTACGATTGAAATGCCGAAAACTGTGATTCTGCAACACTTTCTCCGGAACCCCCGAGATAACTCAGCATATCAAACACCGTTGCATAAAAATTGTCAGTCGGATCGCTTGGATTAGGTATTGTCACATATGTCATTGTGCAAAGAAAAATTTGTAACAAATACAAAACGCATTGGGTTATTCTGAGCCTCTTTCTTGTTTTATTTTCAGGTAATTTAAGCATTGGTTACCTCCGATATTTTTTATATTTTTATTAATTTACATTGTATCACAAAATGCTCCGTTGCACAATAAGCAAATTCGTGATATAATTTAAGAATTAAACAAAGGAGTTGAATAATATGAGCTACATCAACGAATCTATAATTTATAACATATATCCGCTTGGGTTTTGCGGCGCTCCGAAAGAGAATGACGGCATACTTGAGTACAGACTCGATAAAATTTATGATATAATAGATAATCTGAAAAAAATGTCTGTAAACGTTATAGTGTTTAATCCTCTTTTTGAAAGTTCAAAACACGGATATGATACAATTGATTACCGAAAAGTAGACTGCAGACTCGGAGATAATGAATCTTTCAAAAAGCTTTGTCAAACTCTGCACGAAAACGGAATAAGGATTATGCTTGACGGAGTTTTTAACCATGTCGGCAGAGACTTTTTTGCTTTTAAAGACGTTCAGGAACATCTTTGGGACTCACGTTATTGCGGCTGGTTTCAAAATCTGAATTTTGACGGAAACAGTCCTTTCGGCGACAAATTTTGGTACGAGGGTTGGGCAGGACACTACGACTTGGTTAAGCTCAATTTGCAAAATTCCGAAGTTGTTGATTATTTGCTTGGTTCGGTTAATTTCTGGATTGATGAATTTGACATAGACGGTCTGAGACTTGACGCAGCGGATTGTATAGATCTTGAATTTTTTAAAAAATTAAGAAACAACTGCAAAGCAAAAAAATCGGATTTTTGGCTTTACGGTGAAATTATTCACGGTGACTACAACCGTTGGGCAAACAGCGAAACACTTGATTCCGTTACCAATTATGAATGTTATAAAGGAATTTATTCAAGTCATAATGACCATAATTATTTTGAAATTGCCCACTCGTTAAATCGTCAATTTGCAAACGGCGGTATATATCAAAATATTTACACTTACAACTTTGTCGATAACCATGATGTAAACCGAATTGCAAGTACATTAAAAGATAAAAATCATCTTTGCGATGTATATACAATGCTGTATACTATGCCGGGTGTTCCCTCGATTTATTACGGCAGCGAATTCGGTATTGAAGGAACAAGAAACGAACACAATGATTATGATTTGAGACCGTGTATTGACCTTAATAATATTCCTAACGCAAACTACGATTTATTCAATCATATTATAAAATTAGGCAAAGCAAGGTTAGCTCTTGAAGCGTTAAAATACGGAAAATTTGAAAATGCAAATATTAAAAATGAAACTTTGGTATATAAAAGATTTACCGATAACCAGACTGTGTTTGTAGCATTTAACCTCACAAATCATGACGAGAAAATCGGATTTGACACTCATTACAGCGGCAAAGTTACGGATGTTTTGAACGACAATCAAATTTTTGATACAAACGGATGGACGGAAATCGACATGCCGCCTTATTCATCGAGAATTCTTGTTGTTAACGACGGAAGCTTTAAATTGGATTTAAATTTTGAAAATGTTGCAAAACCGATTGAAAGCAACAAAAACACGCAAAATGATGAATTTGATGGCGAAGAAATCGAAGAAATTACTCTTGGAAAGTATCGTAATTTCAAAGGAAATGTATATGATGTTTTGGGATTTGCAAAACACAGTGAAACCGGTGAGAAACTTGTAATATACAGATCTGTTGAAAATCCCGATGAAGTTTGGGCAAGACCGTACGATATGTTCACCGAAACAATCGGCAGCGACGGTCAGACGGTTAAAAGATTTACAAAAATTTAAAAACTGTTACATTTTTACATACCGTAAACAGAACCGAACATTCAATTGGATTGTTCGGTTTTTTGTTTGCATTAATTAACTGATAAGGTGATTAAATTGGATAATATTAAATTGCGTATGGCAACTGTTGATGACGCCGAAGAGCTGTTACAAATATATAAACCGTATGTTGAAAATACTGCCATAACATTTGAATATGAAGTTCCCGACAACGTTGAATTTGCTCAAAGAATTGTTGATACTTTAAAAATATACCCGTATATCGTAGCAGTAAGAAACAATAAGATACTCGGTTATGCATATGCCTCAATATTCAAAAACAGATCGGCATATGATTGGGCAGTTGAAACAAGTATTTATATTAAGTCGGAGGTACGACATTCCGGCATTGGCTCTAAGCTTTATGACTGCCTTGAAAAGTTACTTAAAACTCAGGGAATATTAAACACGAATGCGTGCATTGCATATTTGGAAACAGAAGAAAAGCACTTACCTGCCGACAGTACAAAATTTCACAAACATTTCGGATTTGAAGCGGTGGGAGTATTTCATAAATGCGGTTACAAATTTGAAAAATGGTACGATATGATTTGGATGGAAAAATTAATAGGAGAACACAACAACAAACCCAACAGCGTAAGAAGAATCACTCATCTGAGTCAAACCGAACTTAATTCAGCAGGTCTTGATGCATAAAATTATGACGATTGCCTTTGCCCTATTTTGAGCCAATTTATAAAACCGTAAATATCGTTTACCAAAAAAACGAAAAAACAAATTATTACAGATACGTACGAAATATCATAAATTGATGCAAGTGACCACAGAACAATTAAAACAATATCGTTTAATGCATATGCGATTGCAAAATACGGACTTCGTCTGAACGTTAAATATACCGCCGAAAAACTTGTTGTAACCGAAATTGTGCTTGGTATAAGATTAGCTGTGTTAAAGAATTTGAGAATACAGTAAAATACAATTGTTACAATAAGCGTTAGAACAGCCATAAATATTAATTCCTTATAAGAAATATGATTGATTTTTACCTCTGATCGTTTATCGTTATAAGGATTTTTAAGCCATGAAACGAGAGCGACGAACGCCATTGGTACAGTCATTCCGAGATAAGTTATCATTTCACCGTAATATAAATACGAAAAGGAAATTATACCGTAAAGAACACCAAAAATTATCATTAAAACCTGTCCGAAAGGATTTCCTTTGGCGTTTAAAATCAGTGAAGTTACACCTATTATCGAAGAAACAAGTGTTATGTAATTTACTCGGTCAAAAATTACAAATGATGATGCGATTATCGTAACGGAAGTAAGCCACAGCGTAACCTCAAATTTTGAAAAATAGTCTGTAATTGCTTTAATTATTTTCATAATATCCTCACAAAAAAAGCATCCGTTTACACATCTTCAAAGACCTAACGATGTGCAGACGAATGCTTTTGCATTTTCTACCCGGTGGCAGTTTATTTGTAATATAACACAAAATAAGAACAAAGTCAAATTAATTATTTTTTTCATATATTTTATAAAATATATAGGACATAACAGAAGACAAAACAGCCCAAAGAGTAACTGATAATATTGTGATTATTATACTGATTTCAAAAGAGAAAACAAAACCTGAAATAACGAGAATTATTCCGCATATAACTCCGGAGTATCCGCCAAAACGCTGAGACTTTTGCCATATTTTTTCATTTGCAATACTCCAACAGGTGCGAATTCCGAACAAAGAATTTAATCTTGTTTTTGGCATCAAATTGCATAACACTGTAAAAAATATTCCTATTACAATTAGAACAACATTACCAATATCAGTTCCGTATCTTATATTTGGATTTAAAGCCATAACAGAAAAAATTAAATACAATACGATAAACGTTAAAACTAAAATAATACCCACATTTAGTGATAATTTCTCAGATGATTTTTCGCTCTTTGATTTAAAATACTTAGCAAAAAGCAAAGAAATTATACCGCAAATGTACACGAAGAACAGAAATATAATCATTTCAAGCTTGTTGCCATATCTGTCAATTTCACCCAGCATATTATAATGCATAGGTATGGAATCAGGCGAAATCATCATAAATATAATTGTATAAACCAAAGTCAGAAACATAAATGCGTTTATAAGATAATATTTTAATTTCATAATTATTCTCCTTTAAGTTCAGAAATCCACAATAACACATCCTCAAGAACCGAAGTGTTAAGCTCATAAATTATAAATTTTCCCTCTCTCCTATCTCGTATTAAATCGGCATTTTTCAATATTGACAAATGTTTTGATATAGCTGCATTTGATATTTTAAAATGTTTTGAAATGTCACCTGCTGTCATTTCTGTTTTCTTTAACAACTGAATGATTTCCCGCCGAGTTTCATCTGAAAGTGCTTTCATCGTTTCTTGTAAACCCAATTAAATTACCTCCACATATCATTTAACCATTCGGTTAAATGATATGAATATTATATGCAAATTTATATTTTTTGTCAATATATTTTTGAAATTAAAAAAATCCGCATTAAAAACTAAAACAGCTTAATAATGCGGATTCTGATTTGGAGCTGAAGATGGGACTTGAACCCACGACCTACTGATTACGAATCAGTTGCGCTACCAACTGCGCCACTTCAGCGAATATTAAACCAAAACTAAATTAATTATACAACACTTAGAAGAAATTTTCAATAGTTAAATTAAAATTTTATTTTGAAATTTTGTAGGTTTACAATAGGTGCATCACAGAAAGACTAACTATTAAAAGTCAAGTCTAAAAAAGAAAAATGCAGTGAATTGATTGAGGGTAAAAAAACATAACAAAACAGGAGTCAAAGACGTCGAATTTCAAAGAATAAAAAATTAGGATCTGGCTATATTTCTTAATATTATGGAAACGGTATAGTATAAAATAACACTACCAATTGCTAAAAGATATGGTGTCAATTTTTCACGATGTAAAAACATGTCCTTTAATACATTTTTTCTTTTCTCATATTTAGAAAAAATATAGCAACAATCATTGGAATCAGATTCATCAAAATAACAATACTGATGAGCCAGTTGTATTACCATCAGGATATAAAATTAATAATATTTGCCCTAAGATAAAAGTTGCAAATAAAGTAATCACAGAATATAATATTGCAATTTTATTACTTTTCCACATTTTATCTCCTTCCATTACTCCGCCAACAAATAGAGCCATTTGATAAAACAAATACCGGAAACCCGCATAAATGCAGGCTTTCGGCATTTTAATCCGTCATTCCCACTCGCTCCCCGTAAATCAATCTTAAACACTTTTGTTTATGAGATTTAACAAAGAGTATCTATATTATTTGAATTATCGGTAAAGCATACGCTATCCGATTTTTTGTTGCCATTTTGTTGCCATAGCCGATATTAAAAAACAAACAATTGACAAATAGCATTCTTTTAAAGAATATTGGCAAATAAACTCAGAAATTGATAATAGATCTATTATTTAAATATACTTTGTTAGGAAATCGTTATGATTTGTCTATGCTGTTTAGTGAAAAGTTTGTATTCCTTTTACAGACGATACACAATTTATGTGGAGCTTTTATTTTATGAGAACTTAACTTATATGACCAAATCATCATGTCAAGCAAATCTTGCTGTGAAATTGAAGCACCAGCTCCGCCATCAAATGATGTTGTTCCAGCCCCTAATATTGGCACACATACATCCATTTCAGAATAGTAATTCTCTATCTCTCTCCACAACAAATCTAAGCACTTAAGATATTCATCACGTGAAAAGAATCTGCCTTTACCTTTTTCATCCAATTTTGCAAAAGCCATCAACAAATCATTACCATTGGGAATTACAGTACCAGAATCATATCGCACTTTATGCTGGTATTTCGATTTACTCTGAGCAGGGCTAATTTGAGCGGATTCAATTAATCCTTGCATATTTAAATTTGGATTCAATATCAAATATTGCCCGCATATTGAATTGGGATTTATATCTGCTGTTGAGTTACCAACCTTGGTTGAAAAACATTCATCAAAGTTGATTACTCGTTTGCATTTTTTCTTTTTTAATATATCCCCGTACTCAACACAAATACAATAATTCTGTCCTTTTATAGTAATTCGTGTGCGTGCTTTTAGAAAAACAGCATATAAAAAGGATGTTATTATCAAGACAACAAAAAAACTAATTAAACGAGAAATCGCAATGTTTGTATTATAGACATCTATAGTGGATAAAAATTTGCATTGTGCAACAAACTTTTGGGTTAACCACTCTTTTTGCCCAAAAAAGGGCTCTGGAACAAAAGCAAAAATTCCTGTAGTAATGGCGAATGCCCAACCACTACTCTTTGTTATAAATTTTTTCAAAATCCAAGTGCCTCTTTTATATATGTATAATCTCCAATCTTTCTTCCATTGGCATCAATTTTCCAAAAAGGCCTTGCGTCGTTTTGATAATCTCTCATGTATGAAGGCAACCAATCTGATTCTTTTCTCGTTGAATTATATACAATAATAATTGATTTTTTCTTCTTTTTTGCCTGTTCAAATTCGTGCCGAAGATAAGAATGAGAGTTTATATTACCATAATCGTCATTATCCCCAGGAGTAGAAACAGTGGACACTTTACATATTTTAGCACCATTAGTGTTTTGTTTATATGGTGTGCAGGAGCATTGCCACTTTTCTTTGGACATACGTTCGCATCCGCTTCCTGCTGTGCGATAAGCAGTCATGTCTCCTACCACAAAAATGACCGCAGAAGATGCGTTAATTTGGCGATTGAATTCAGACTTTAAATCACAAATGCGACAATCATAGCCATTAGCAACACTGCCAGACGACACCTTGGACATATCAATAAATTCAACTTTATGAAGATTATCGCTTCCCCATTTATTCAATTCATTAACAACATCTTGGTCACCATTATGTTGATCATAGTCAGCACTAATATATACTTGTTTACTCATATAAATTCTCCTTTAAACTTGTTTTATACCATAAGCATTTCGATAATATGGTCTATTAATTAATTCAAAAACTCGCTAATGGTAAAAGTCAAAAATCAACATTAAACATCTCCCTCTACGCTACATAATGATAATTTATGGCGTGAATTATATCATTGTAGTCATTCTCCGCAATTTCTAAAACACTTTCATCATCCCAACCTACACTTAACACCTGTAAGAATTTGCAGAACTCAAAAATATGTTCTTCAACCTCACTTGTTAGATTTTGACGAATACTATATGTCTTTGCAATTAGTAAAACTTTTTGAGCTGCTAAATCAATTATATGAGTGTTGTTATTAGGGTGAGCATATCCATAATGCTGATTCGGTGTTAACATTATTAAATTTTCTATATAATGCATAATTTCAGGAAATTCATTTTTAGGGAAAATATGGTGCGACTGTGTCGGAGCAGTATTATCATCCTGACCATCAACAAACATAGTCAATTCAGAAATATTCTCTCTATATTGATTTGTGAAATCACGTAACAGTCTCTTGGAGCGGGACATCATCTGTTCGAAATATCCGTCTCTTCTATCAATATCAGGATGAGTAGCAAGCCATTCTTGCCTTGTTACATCTTTCGGCTTATCACGATAAACATCTCTAAAATTGTCTTGATTATACATCATATCAGAACGATTTACTTTATGCTTTGACATTCGACCTTTTTCAGAGCCTAACTTATCTCTGCTGAAAGCAAGAGGATTTACTACCTTTGTAAATATTCGTTTCGGTTCGTAATCCTTTTTTACTGGAGTATAGGTATGATAGAAATCAATAAAAGCTTGTTTCATAGCATTGAAGTGTGCAGAGTCTTGATTTTCAAAGAAGTCGTTGAAAACATCAATAAGTCCACTATCTGTTAGCACTTTTTCAATATAGCACTGTAAAAACCGCAGTGCATATACATCATTTCGGGCAATATATTCAAGAACCTCTCTATTTTCAACAATATATAAATGCCTCGAGGTTTCTGAAACATCTTTGAGTATGCCCGCATAACAGAGCATATTAAGCGGTTGTGAAAAGACCTTATCATATTCGTTTTCCGCAGTTCTTTCATCAGTACCCGGTTTGGAATATGTTTCGGCTATTGTTTGCTTTGCGTATTCACTTTGCCAAATATCTTTAACAGTAAAACGCTCGTTGACGGTATCAACATAATCTAATACAAAGTCAGATATCGACCAAATAACATCTGGTGTGCACTTTTGGTCAATCCATCTGCCGTTATGACTTTCCCGTATATCATAATTGCGCTGATTACAAAAATCTATAATATCTTGCTGTGTTAACATAACAAATCCTCATTTCATATAATCAAAAATTGTAATTTGAATATTTTCATTTTCATCAAGTTTTTCGGTTATAGGAGCTTTTTTCGTTTTATCTCTCAATAACCCATAGAAGAATACCGAACAAGCATCAACATTTAATGATCTTGTTTGAAAATTTCTTGCGATTTGATAAAAATTTCGATATTCTTGCGTTGAGAAAAATGCCAATTGCTCCTTGGTTGGAATTATCCCTTTTTTAGGAATTAAAACTGCTAAAGAACCATTTACAAGGCACTCTTTCGGTTTTTCAATCATACGAGGTTTGTATGTCATATTAGGTGTAAGATATACATTATCACAGTCTAAATAACTGTAAACCGATAAACTCTTGGCATCATAATATGAGATGTATGAATCATACCCGTCAATATCCATTACATTTTTTCCGTCATCGCTAATGTTTCGAGATTTTAGCACACGAATATCTCCACTTGAAGAGAGCATTTTGTTAGTTATTTGCCTATCTCTGAATACTTTAAAAACATTAAAATCGAGTTTCTTACACACAGAGTCGAATTCATTGTCACGGTAAATAATCCAATACGGCAGTTTGTCATCAAAAATATATTTCTGTGACTGTATCATGAATTTTCCGCGAGTGATTGAAGCAATGCGAGTATTTGAAGGACGACTCAAATTGTTAATGAAAATCGCCAATGTTTCTACAAGCACACCTGGAAAACCTTTCTCGCCAAAATCGATAATACATTCTACCGCTTTGTCGGATAAGTATTTTCTTGTTTGCGAAAACTCAGGTGTGTTAAGCAAAAATTTAGGAAATACCAATGCAACATAATTCCCTATGCGAACTGCTTTGTCCAAAAAGAAAGAACAAATATTTGTTGTTGCAGTATTAACTGCATTTTTACGGTAAATATTCAAAAGAGAATTGCTTGCTTTCATTTTATAAAAAGGCGGATTGCCAATTATGTAGTCATACTTTTCCGAAAAATTGTACAGCAAAAAGTCTGCATTGATAAAATTGATAGTGCAGTTATTTGGAATGTTGTAATTCTTTAAAATCAGCTTTGCAAGTTCTAAACTATGCTTATCAATGTCTACTACATCAAGAATAATGTTTTTACCCTCGAATTTTTTAATGATTAGCGGTATGAAGTTACCGACTCCGACAGATGGTTCAAGGATTCTGACTGTTTCTTTGTCAGTATCAGGCAGTGCTTTCATCATTTCAGTAATCAGCGTTTTGCTTGTGAAAAAAGCTGCATTATCTGTTCTGTTGGTATTTGCTAATTCTGCAATATGTCCTAATGTTGCAGATGATAAATTCATAGGATTAGCCGAAATGAATTTTTTTAAAGCATCAATATCACTCAATTTATTAGATAACACCAATTTGTTAATCATTGCTGTATTGAGAGGCGTATGCTTTAACGCCCCTTTTATTTTTCTCGCTATTGATTGGAAAATAACAGTAGGTACAGCTTCTCCTAATGATTGTCTGATTTTGATTTCTTCTTTTTTTAAAAACATTCGTTTTTTCTCAAACGAAAGAGCATTTAAATCTGAGAAATCTGTTTCAACCCATTTGAAAGAGTGCGGGACTGTCATCATAAGCATAAGTTCTCTTATGCTGAACACTCTGTCATCGCTTGGATGAACAGTATTCTGACTTGCCATTTGGTCATTCCTTGTGTGTATACAAGGACCGACTTTGTCCCAAAATTGTCTTTTGTATTTATCACCGTTTTTTTGCTGATTGATTACAATTTTACCCTCAACAATTCTATGAGGTTTTTTGCTATCGTCAACATTATCAAACGCAGATTCGCCCTCTTTTATATCAGAAATCCACGCTCTCATATGTTCGGGATATGTCCTAAATGAATGATAAATATCATCTTTGTCAATTTCGCCGAATTCTTTTAACGGCTTTAAATTGCCTATAACTTCTCTCAGTGTGCGTTCTTCAACAAGGTCAGGATATAATTCTAAAGGAGATACCTCATCAGCATAATCCTTAGAAACGCCGATGACAACAGTTCTTTGTCTGCTGGAGCAAGCTCCGTAATTCTTGAAGTTTATAATACGAGAAGTATAAGAGTAATTTTGTCCCAAATCGCTTTCAATAGCAGCAGCAATTGTTTTGTTTTCTCCGTCTATATCAGTGCATATTGTTTTCATAAAAGCGGCAACATTTTCAAAAATGAAAAATCGAGGGTTAACCTGCTTTATGATTTTTATTGATTCAATTACTAAAGAATTTCGCACAATTTCATTTGTGCTTTTTTTATGGTTTGCAACGGACATTCCCTGACAAGGAGGGGTTGCAACTATAACATCAATTCTTGATACATTTTCTTTTTTCTTCCATAAATTAATCTGCGAATACAAAATATCCTTAATGGAATTGTCGGTAATATCTCCGCAGATGTATCCGCTTTCATATTTGCATTTGTGATTATATCTCTGAATATCTAATCTTCTTGTAATTAGTTCGTTTGTTGCAACACAATCAAAATCTTCTAATTTAAATCCGTAACAACCTACACCTGCACTACTAAACAAGCTGATGTAAGTTGGTTTGTTCATTTTCATCGTTATTTACCTTAACCTTTCACAACTTGTTCTGAATCGGGAATTAACTCTACAATATCATCTATTTGACAATCAAGAGCAGTACAGATTCTTACCAATACTTCAACTGTAACATTTTCATTTTTACCAAGCTTTGCGATTAGAGAATTGCTTATACCAGCGGCTTCTCCAAGTTCTTTCTTTTTCATATTTTTATCAATTAGAAGTTTCCATAACTTATTGTAACTAACAGCCATACTACACCTCATAAAACACAAATAAATAAGTTCTTATACTCGTTTAGTATATCACTTTTACTTAAGAAAAGCAAGAACAAATTGCACGAAAATGGAATTAAATACAGATAACAACACTTAGTTATTCGTAATCAAAACAAAGGGAAATCGCCGAGCATAACTCATTTTCAGAGCCACACTCGGCGCAATTTTTTATGCGTAGATTAAATCTACATTTACAATTTCCGTCGCCCTATTCTGAATATTATTTATTCTCCGCACCCACAACATCATATCGATTGCTTTGAGTCCTTCGGTTGCATTTTCTTTTTCGGCTAAGTCATTTACCAGCCGAGAAAACATATTACTTGCTTGTTGTTCAATATCTGCAAGATATGAATTGAGTTTACCGCTTGTCAGCAAATTGTAGTAAAGCACTTTATGATTCTGCTTCAAATATCGTTTGTGTCGCATTGCCCAAACGCCGATATTTGCTTCTTCCGCCGATAATAAATCCGGCAACATATAGTCGCCCGCCTGCGTATAAGTACCGCCTGCTTTTTCAAAAATTGTGTTTACCATTTTGTTTTACCTCCAAAAATTTATTTATCTTGAGCGTGGATTTTCACGCTTATGACCTTTGATATTTCTTGCCTGTTCAAGCAAATTATCAATTTGTTTATTTCCGAAAACCTTACGCAAGAGTTTGTAGTCTTTGACCTCCGAGCGCAGATTTTCGTTTTCGCTTTTCAGCTTGCTGTTGATTTTCGACAATATTTCGTTCTCACGATAGAGATTGCCGTTTGTAATGTTTAACCTGTGGTAGCTGTCCACCGCCTTGAAATATCGTGCAAATAAGGTGCTGATTAGCGACTTGAATCGAGCCACAAGCGGTTCTGCGAACTTTGCCTTATATGTTCTCGCCGACATCATTGCTGGCGGTTCAGGCATCTGATATTCAGGCTCATTCATTATGCTTTCATCAAGATTTTGCAGTGCTCTTTCGCCATTGTCAAAGTTTTCAATGCGGTCAGCCATAACACGAAACTCATCTTTTTTCTCGGCAAGTTTATCTTCCAAAATATCAAGTTCCTTTTCACGCTCTTGCTTTTTATAATCAAGAACAGACAGATGTTTTTCGTGCGTACCTTTATGTTCCCACTCAACTCCGTGGCATTCCATTACAAATGCAAGTGCTGATTTTTCTGCGCCTACCCATTGATTCCACTCAGTATCGCCACGAGTTCCGCCTTTGAAACCTTGTGCGGCTAACGCTTGTTTCAGGCTTACTCTCGTATCAAGTCCACGCTTACTTCCGGTGGTGAACGGAACAAAATCAATGTGCAAATGGAGCGTTGCCTCGTCCATATGCAGATGGGCGGAGAACACTTTTAGGTTAGAATTTCTCTCTTGAAAACTACGGTAATACTCATCTAAAATCTGTCTTGCAAGCTGTCCGTTTTCGCTTTCGGCACTCATATTTTCCTTATCGCCAATCTGCAAAATCAATTCGTGAAAGGGCTTTTCCTGCTTGGAATTTCTGATTTTCTCATAGTAATTTTCTATTCGGCGGTCGGCTCGTGTCTGCTTTTCGTTGTATCTTTTTAATGCTTCGTCAAACAATTCGTGATAGATTTCCTTTATCGGCTCGTTGCAGTAATCTATGTTCAGGTGCGTTCTGCTGCCATCAATATTTTCTGCTTTGAACTTGCGGCTGTTATGATTTACTGAGCCTTTACCCACCATTGCACTTATCGTTCGTTGCATAAGTTATACCTCCAATCTAATAAATTTGACCGTCCTCGGTTCTGTTACTCTTGTCAAGAGTAACGCAAAAGCACTTTTGACAGGCAAGCCCATCAAAAATGCAACCTGCAAACAGGTTTTGCGGTAGGGCTGTCCTTTGTAAAGGACACCCTACACCCTGTCTAAACTTTTCGCTATTGTTACTACCTGCCGAAAAGGAAGATTGCAACATTGCAGTTCTCCCATACCTTTGCAATGTTGCAACCTTGGTCGCTTAGCCGGGCAGTTGCCAATACCATTGATTGTTTGCCTTGGTAGATATTACGCCGAGAGATTTTTTCGCTTCATCAAGCACTCGTTTTGATATGCCGATGTTCTCGGCTTTTTTCGAGATAACTTTATTAGCCTGCTTACCATCCGACAAACAATCTTTTATTAAATTTTCCGCCTGTTGCGTTTTTGTTTCTTTTGAGAATCCGTTGAGCAAATCGTCAATAGAAATATCGTAATGACCTTTCCAAGCAAATCCGTTTTCTTTATCAAGCTCAAACGCAATCGGCTCGCCCTCGGGGGCAAGCGAAGATTTTTCATGCGCCATCACTCGAATGTTTTGCTTGTCCTTTAATCTTCCGACAACAAGCACGCTCCTTGCGGCTGCCTGAAAATCTATCGAGCCAAGCCCACGATAATTTGCCTTGTTGCCCTTTGCTTTATTCAAGTGTCCTACAAGAATTACGGCACAACCGTATTGCTCCGCAAGTCGTCCAAGCCGTGCCAAAACACTTCGGACTTCGTTAGCTTTATTCATATCAACCTTGGCGCCGATATATGCCTGAACAGGGTCAAGGATTATTACCTTTGCGCCTGTTTCAATTATCGCTTGCTCCACTCTTTCATCAAGAAGCGAAAGAGCGGCTTCAGACTCGTCAATTACTTTTATTTGCGAACAGTCCGCATTGCCTGCAAGCAAGCGAGGCTTGATTGTGTCGCTCAATCCGTCCTCGGCTGTTTGATAAATTATTTTTATCGGCTCACGCTCCGTATCATCGCACGGAAGTTTTTCTCCTCGTGATAAAAGCGAAGCCAACTGCAAAATCATCATAGTTTTTCCATCGCCCGGGTCGCCATGAACAATGGTTATTTTTCCAAACGGAATATACGGATACCAAAGCCATTTAACCTCGGTGGGTTCAACTTCGTCCATGCTTATAATTTTAAGTTCAGCCACCGCAATCACCTCCGTTTCTGCCATAAGCCTTGATTTTGTTTTTAAATTCGGTTATACTGTTATCGATATGTTTTAGGATTGACTGCTCCGTATCTGCGCCAACAGATACAACCGGAGCGGTCTTTTCTTTTTCTGTCATTCTGACACCTCCTTTAATCCGCCGAGAATATCGGCTATCATTCCAATTAAGTCAAGCAATTCGTCATTGACTGCACCGCCGTTCTCAATTCTTTGCAATTCAATAAGTACATCTGCAAGATTATTACGCAAAGCCTTATATACTCTCGGATTGCCTTGCACAACAACATCTTTGACAGTAAGTCGCCTTGTGATATAGTCTTGTTTTGTTAGACCCGAAAGCTGAACATAGCGTTCAATTTGTTCCCATTCCTCAGGCGAAACTCTAAAAGCCACAGTCTTATTTCTCCAACGGTTGTGTTCATCTCTGTTTTTCAGTGACATATTACTTTCTCTCCTTCCATAATTCATCAAGTGTATTTGCCATTTCATTTTGTTTTGACGGATATATGTGTGTATATCTGTCGGTAATTTCTACGGTTTCGTGACCGACCCTGTCAGCAATAGCGGCGGCTTGGTAGCCTTGGTTTATTAAAAGTGAAACATGCGAATGCCTCAAATCGTGAATACGAATACGTTTTACACCTGCGGCTTTTGAGCCCCTGTCCATTTCGTGATGAAGATAGCTTTTTGAAACAGGGAATATTCTGTCGCCGTCATTCGGTGAATAAAACATTTTCAAATACTCTTGCATTTCATCACATAAAAACTGAGGCATTTTTATTGTTCGATTGCTTTTCTCCGTTTTCGGTGGAGTAACAACATCTTCTCGGTGCAGCCTTTGGTATGATTTATTGATTGTAACTGTGCCGCTCTTAAAATCAAAATCGCCGGCAGTTAATGCAAGTAACTCGCCTACACGAATACCTGTCCAATAAAGCATTTGAAACGCATAATATGAAATAGGTTTGTCCATCATTTCATCGGAGAACTTGCTGTACTCCTCCACAGTCCAATAATTCATCTCTTTGCGTTCCTCTTTACCCATATTTCCGACCGTAGAGGCGGGATTTAATCTTAATCCGTAAATCTTGATTGCATGATTAAACAATGCACTCAACTGATTGTGAATCGTCTTTAAATACCCCTGGGAAAGCGGCTCACCGCTTGAATTTGTCTGCTTTCTAATCTCGTTTTGCCAAGCAATAACATCTTTTGCCGATATATCGCATAATCGCTTATGCTCAAAATACGGCAATATTTTAGTTTTAATAATATGTTCTTTGGTAAGCCAAGTGTTTTCCTTTAACTTCGGTCGCACATCTTTTTCGTACAATTCCGTAAAAGTCTTAAATGGCATAGTGACGTCAGCTTTCTTTTCGGTCAGAAATGCTCGTTCCCACTCCTGTGCCTCTCGTTTGGTGGCAAAGCCACGCTTTAATTTTTGCTGTCGCAAGCCTTGCCAATCTGTATAACGGAACTGCACATACCAAGTTCCGTTCTTTTCATTTTTGAATGCTCCCATTTTAATCGCTCCTTTCAATTGTTTTTGTTGAGTAAAATTTTTCGTGAAAGAATTTACGGTCAATTCTGCCGGGGATTGTAATACACCCGGTTGACTGCAATTCTTTATTTAATTTGCGTATGAGTTTGTAGGCGTAAGAAACGGAAACGCCCATTTCTTCTGCTACATCTTCAACACGCATAAACATTTTATTTGACATTAACATCATCCTTTCGTTTTATATTTTTATAATTATTTAGTGTCGGATACTTTCTGACCGCATTCCGATTTGCCCGAGCGGATACACCATTACCGTGATATATGACGGATATTCAATTTTGGCAAATGACTTAACGCTATTTGCTTAATAATTATACTAAGCATATTCCGTTATGTCAAGTGGTTTTCATAAAAATATTAAACTTTTTTGCTTTATGTGTCTTGACATCACTTAACTTGTTATGCTATGATATTTAACAGTAAAATGAGAGGGGCTATATTATGGCTATCGGAGAAAGAATAAGATTTTTCAGAAATTTAAAAGGTATGACTCAAAAATATCTCGGTATGCAGGTGGGCTTTCCGGAGAAAACCGCTGACATTCGTATGGCACAGTATGAATCAGGATCAAGAACGCCTAAGGCTGATTTAACAAACAATCTTGCAAATGTGTTTGGCGTATCAACAAGTGCTTTAACTGTGCCCGACATTGACAGCTACAACGGCTTAATGCACACGCTGTTTACTCTTGAGGATTTATACGGTTTCCGTATTGATAAACTTGATGATGAGCTTTGCATACGCCTTGATAAGGGTATGGGAACAAACTATCTTAAAATGTTTGATATGTTTTCCGCTTGGCAGGAACAAGCCGAAAAGTTTAAGAACGGAGAAATCACAAAAGAGGAATACGATAACTGGAGATATAACTACCCCGAAAGCGTAGCTTTTAATTCTCGTAAGTAAAACGGAACATAATAGAAGACACAAAAAAGGCATTACCGACTGCAAAAGTCAGTAATGCCTTTTATAGTATTAAGATAATTGTACCTGCAAACCGATAGAACACTTAGAATAAAGTCATTTTTCAGTTTGCTATCATTTTGCTATCAAATCGGGAATTTAAGAGCCTAAAACCCAGTGCTTATGCGGGTTTACAGCACTCTTGGTATTATTCCCACTCGCTCCCTGTAAATCAATCTTAAACGCATTTGTTTATGAGATTTAGCAGAGAGTACCTACATTATTTGTATTATCGGTAAAGCATACGCTATCCGATTTTTTGTTGCCATATCGTTGCCACGGCAACAAGTATATCAGATATATTCTTGAAAAAATCAAACGCATTATGTTGTATCGATTTAGCGCTTTTAACGCTTTTATTTGTAGCAATACTTTTAGCTAGGGTGACATAATTTTATGTGTTGCTACTTGTTGCAATCGGAACAGTAACTCTACTAGCTATCTTAGTCATAATTGGAGTATATAGATCGACATTTTCTTCTGGTGTTTCTATTGTTACAACTAAAGAATATGGAATCTTAGAATTGTATTTCTTCAATGCTGTTCGTTCTCTCCACCAACCCACAACAGGATATACTGCAATAACGCCACTTTGCGCTAAGTTAATTGCTGTATCTTCCCAAACATCGGAATGAATAGAACCTACATCTCTATTTTTTGAACCTAAGAACCAATTATTATCTGTGGTGCTCGTATTTTGATAATCATCATCACGCATAAGATTATTGATTCGCTGTTGAAATTGTTCCAATGTTTCATTTGGGCGTTTCATATCAAAACGAAGACCACAAGATGAATATCTGTACTTGTTTTTCCAACCCTTTTGTCCTGGACCAGGCTCTATAAAATATGATAAAGTAATTCTTACTTTAACCATTTTATTTTCTAAGGTTTGCAGTACACTTTCTGGCCAAGGTAGGGTATGTAAGTGCATCTCTTTCATTTTCGGAGCAGAACTCTGCTTTTTCTCGTATGGCTGAAGTTCCCCTTCAACAATCATATTTACTCGATTATTAAGCGTGTCTTTTGCTATTTCAAGATTAGGGACTCCGTAGCCACAAGTCCTAAGCAATTTTTTACGTCCTTGAGATTTTGTATCAGGTAACCCAAATTGGTTTATCATTTGAGTAGTCCAACGAGCTGAATGGACAATTAATGCACGTAATGTTTCCGGTCTCATTGATGGATATGCAGCCATTAGCTCAGCTGCTATGTATGAACATTGTGCCGCAGATGCACTTGTGGCCCAAATCGTATCAAATAGTCTTCGATTTATATCTTTAGATAGTGTTAGTTTTGACAGTTCATCCATACCCTGTATAAAATTTGTTCCATCACTTGCTACATTACCGCCGTCACATACTACCTCAGGTTTGATGGGCCATTGAGTTTTCCACTCATTAGAGGTCGAACTATACGGAGACAATTCACCACATTGAGCAATCGGAGAATATCCTTCTGTTTCTCTGCGTGGCTCGATAGTCGAATCTACGGAATAAGCACCTACCGTTAAAGCATTCCAGGCTTGAGCTGGATCCTCTATTGATTTATTTATGCAAGCATTTGGATACCCAGTAGCTTTCAATTCATCTTCTTCAACATTACCTCCCGAAACAATGAATAGACTTTTTTGACCTTCTGCTGATATCTTGTCAATTGCAGCAGACCAAGATGACGGTTGACCATTATTAAAACCACTCGTTGAATCTGTGACTGCCATGCAATAAATACGCTTTGCTGTTGGATTGGAAATTTCAGGCAATAGTGCCGCCTGTTCAGTTATAGAACCATAAAGTGTTACATTTGTTGGTTCTGATGAATTTGGTTCTAAGATCTTCACCGATTCAATAGTGTGATTCAATTCAAAAGGGTCATTAGTAATTAAATATCGTTTTAAATCATTATACAAAATCACACCAGCCATATTGGTGCCGTGTCCATTCTTGTCCTGTGTTCCCCAAGAATTATTAACAGTTGTTCCAGATATCGGCATATATGGCGATATTAATTTATGATGATTATTAACGCCTGTGTCTAAAATACATACTGTTACTCCAGAATCATTAAACTTTGTTCTTGCCAACAAATCATCTGCCCAGTCAGTTTGTTCTGATACAGACGAATCAAGAAAGAATGCATTAGGTTCTGCAGGTTTACGTATTTCGGCAATGGTTACTCCTTGTCTTATCAAACTTAATAACTCTGAACGATTAGCAAAAACGGGGAGCACTAATCTTTCAGGAAATCTAATATACTCTGTTTCTTGCCTATGCTCTAAATTTAGTTCATTTAACACGCTAAAAGTGTTTTTCATAATTTCATCAAAATGTTTTTCGTCAACATCTACCCATAATTCATACCACCGCTTAGTTTCATTCGGCATTTCGTTAGGACGTCCAACCCAAAAAGAACTTATTTTTATCGCATCTGAAATATATTCTATACTACTAACAAGATCGTTGTTTTTAGGCTTTCCGCTTTTAGTTTGCTTTGTAGCAAAATCCGTAATCTTTTTTATAAAGACATCTTCTTTACCAGCAGGAATAAAAACAGTAGCTTTTGTTGTTATTTTAGGATTATGATTTTCATCACATTCGGAAACAACATCACGTACATTTAAAAGCTTTATTCCTTGTCGACTGTCTTCAAGACTTTTTGTCACCAAATCACAATTTTCAGCGCCTACAAACTCTACATAGGTACCTGTGTTATAAGAAATAGCTGCAACTTGTTCTGGCGTATAAGAATTAAAGTGATTTTGAGCTTCGCGAAACTGCGCTACCAATTTGTCACTATGAGACTGACGATTTTCACGAAAAGGTATTTGTAATTCTCCAGCTGGTTTTGGAGTGGAACTAAAATCGTATGTTTCAGCAGTATCTGAAAGAAACACATTATTATACCTATCCATTATTTAGCCTCCTTTGATTGATATACAACTTTCCTTTCTATGAGCATTTCTTTAATGTTATCCTGAGAAACATATTTTTTATCATTTAATATTGCTTGTTTAATCGCGTTTTCACAAGCTTTAGCAATGTCGGCGTGACATAAGCCGACTGCTAAATCTATTATTTCTTGGTTGATTGTTTTTGAGGAGATAAACTTATTGAGCTTTAATGCAAAAAGCTTCTCAATTTCAATGCTTGAAGGCAAATCAAAACGTAAAACATCATCAAAACGTCTAAATAACGCTTGATCTAAAAGGTTTCCGCTGTTTGTTGCCGCAATAATAATACTATCTGATGTATCTTGTTCTATGAATTGTAAAAATAAATTTAACACACGGTGCATTTCTTTAACATCATTGTCTGAAGAACGTTCCGCACCTATAGAATCAAATTCATCGAAAAAATATATTCCAATATCCTGTGAGATTGCATCAAAAATTTGGCGCAATTTTGTCCCAGTTTCTCCCATATATTTACTAATGAGTTTATCAGTTTGTACTATATATAATGGCAATTTCAATTCAGTTGCTAAAACCGAAGCGGTTAGAGTTTTCCCTGTTCCAGGTAATCCTTCTAATAGGATTTTACGTCGATTTGTATAACCGTTTCTACTAAGTTTTGAACGTTGCGTAAATTCCAAAATAATATTATTAATTTGTCGATCTAACTTTTCAGAAACAATCAAATCGCTTTTTCTGCTTTTGGAAATTCTCTGTGTGATTAAACTATTGTCCATAGGCTTTATTGAACGCACAATTTGATTTGCTTTCTGTTTCATAACCATATCTTTTAATGATTGTGCAAGAACAGTATGCCCAATTTTCGATTCGTGTGCAGCAATTTGCAATGCAACCGTTTTAAAGTGCTCATTGTCATTTTCATAATGAGCTCTTATTAAAGATAATAATTGTTCAGACGTTGCCATAATTTTTCTCCTTGATAAAAATAGTTTTTTACTGCAAATCGCTTCTAAAAAATCTCACATATATTTTGGTTATACCACTCGTGTGGTGGTAATGTCGAATTAAACGCTGTTTCAAATATTGGATACAAATCCTTGTATGTTTTTCCGTTAGAAACAATCTTTTTCAATTCCGATGTCTGCAAAGGAATAATTTTCATTCCCGCTACAGACTTTGAATAGTCTTGCGGATCATAAAACGGAGTTGTCTTTCTGCTACGGAAATCAGAAATAACATTTATGTTAAGATAATTTGTAGCAAAAACGCAGTAAGAATTCATATTACCGGTACGTATTAAATACATACCCAAATGCCTTGAAACAGGCTCCATTTCCATTCTACGTTGGTTCGTACTGTCAGCAAGTGTTGCTTCGAGCAAAAGTGTGTGTTCAGGATAGTACTCGGTTGACTCATATTCATAAACTATATCTGCCTCGCCACCAGCCGCATGAGTTTTAGGCAATAAATCAGCGTCCAGCGAGAGCTTCATATAATCAAGAATCTTACCGTGTCTTTCACTTGCTTTGTACCACAAAATACCAAGCACATATTCGAAAATCGTAGGTACATCGGCATTATCGGTAACCATACTTCTGATTTCATCATCATTTCTGGTTTCAAAGCAATCAAGAAGCGACAGTAATTTATCATCAGTAAATTTAGTGTCAATAAGATGTTGCAATCTCTGATAACGTGTATCATCCAAAGCTTCTCGTGCTGACTGCATATCAGAAACATTTATGCCGAGTTCTTCATTAATTCCGGCAACAATAGTTTCGTCACTTACTACAAGGCACGCAGATATCTCTGACATATCGCAATCTTCAAACAACAATTCAGATGAAGTGAATGTATCTAAATGCAAATTTTCCGCAACAGCTTTGAAAAAATGCTTAGGAACAATATCAAGTTTAATTGTATCATCCTCAAATAACACTACATCCGTTGTTTTAATATACCTACGATTAAGGTCAAGATAGTCTGAAAGCGTGGCTTTGGCCTTAAATAAGTGCATTATTTTAAAGAAAGCAATTTTGAAGGTACTTTCATCTTCAACTTCATTAAATGATGTTGCTTTTAAATGCGCCACAGGATGGTTGCTAATTGCCTTTTCAGAAGTGGTATCAAATAAATAATTGCGCCACCATTTTCCTATTTTTATATCTCTTGTCGCACCATAAACAGATATCAAGCTATCCATATCGTTTAATACAAAAACTCGGCGTAATCCCTGATATAACTTAAAATACGCTTTATCGTATTGTCGGCTTTTTCTATTAAGTCCTATTTCACATATCAAATCTTCGCTAACTTCATTTTCGAGAAGATAGTCTAATGCCATTTTATAATTAGGCATATCCATTAAACGATCTATGATGATTTGTTCAATAGATGTACTGCCAGAGCGTAACTTTGAAATGCCTTCGACGATTTCAGCAGTTTCTTTTTCTCCAATGCACAAAGGTAATAAATATGTATATTCATCAAGTGTTAAATAATCGAATTTATCCAATAAATGAATCAATACCATAAACGGACGCACAGTATGTCCGTCTACATTGTAATATGTTTTTAACAACTGCTTAAAATAGATAAAACTATCCTTGGCTATTTGAAATTGATTATCGGAAGAAAAATCATTTTCAAAGCTGATTTTAAGCAATGCTTTTCCTGCATTACTCAATTTTCTTCCGTCATCAATTAAGCCGATATCAACCAAACCCGATGTTTTTTCACGTGCGTCTTTGGGTTTATTTCCGGCATTGCCCTCCACAAACCCTTTAGACTGCATAAAATCATAATAACGGGTTTGTAAATCTTTATTTCCCGACCAAGTCTCATTTTTATTTTCTTCAAGAGACCAAAACTCGTCTAACAGAGCAAGTTGTTCTTCAATGGTTTTATTGAAGTTTTTCGTTCTGAAACTGGTAGTCCCCAAGCTCCAACAAAAACTTTTATATGGAATTAAATTTGGCATAGCCGCATTCCCCTCAATAATTTATTATCAAAACTTCTTCGGAAGAAGAAGTTTTATCTTTTGTCTGATAATTTGAATTCGAATAATTATAATTGAGCCTTACAGTCTTATATTTATCTGCGTTTTTTTCAAGCCATTCAATCAATATATTGTTTTCCTTACCCTTACTTCTTAAAACATTAGACAAAGCAAATCGAATGTTTCTGCCATTTAATTCATCCAAAAAAGCAAGTAAATCTCTTTCGTCGGTTTCGTTCCAACCGCCTTGCTCATTGTATGTGGCACAAGTAATCAAATACGGCGGATCAACATATACAAAATCCTGCGGTGTTAATGCTGATGTGTCGAACTCTCTAAAATCACGGCAGGTAAAAACACAGTTTTGCTCTTGGATTCTGTCGATAAAATCAATGAGTTTTTGCTCCATTTTTTTATTGAAATCCCTTTTTCCCACCGGCAAATTAAATTCGCCGTTTGAATTAAAACGAATTTGATTATTAAAAGCATATACGATTATTACATAAAGCATAACATAGTAATAATAATCAAAGTTCCCGTTTGCGTGTTTTTGATTAAAATCCGCACGCAGTTTTAAATATCCTTCCCTGTTATAATTGCCAAGACCTTTGCTACTCTCGCAACCGTAATAATCATATCCGTTTTTGCTGACAAGGGACAAACCGTACTTTTCTATAATTTCATAAATCCACTCCAAAACAGATTCCTTATCAAGATTTTTGAAGGTATTGTATAAATAAAGCAGATTTTCATTTAAGTCATTATAAATAACTCGGTTACAGTCAACATTGATACCGACATTACAGCCACCGCAAAATAAATCTACAAATACATCTATATCTTTAGGAAACAGCGGCAATATTTGAGGTAACAACTTGTACTTGCCACCGGTATAATTAAGCGGTGATTGTATCATATTGATTTACTCCTCATCAAAGCAAATACACAAAAATAATCTCTCGGCATTTTCCGAAATGTCTGATTTCCCTGTTGTAAACGCTTTGTAGCTTTCCTCAAAAACCTTTACCGTTCCTTTCCGGCTCAATATTCTCATAATATCATCATCAGAAATTTTTGCATTGGAACGGCAGTTGCCTTTCTCAGCCATATTGTTATAAGAAAGCAAAATGTATTTAGCTTTTATATCATTTATCAGTGTTTCAAATGCTTTTGTTGCCCCGATTGTACAATATTTACTCTTCATACCGCTTCTATCCATCTTTTTGGCAACACCGAAAACCTCGGGTTTTTCCCAGCGAGCAACATTTTCAAGCAAATGATACGAATCGCAATATTGTCTTGAATTATACGGTGGATCTATGTAAACAAGGTCAGCCTCAATCCTCTTAATAAGGTTATTGGCATCCTCATTAAAGCATTGATTTTTTTGATTATTATTAACTTCTGCCAACGGGACATATAGCTCTAATGAACCCTCAAATTTTGCACCCTTTCTGTATGCATCATAATGTCCGCAAGTTACGGCGATTTTATCCATTGCATAAAGCAATGATGTTATTAAGATTGCTCTTTCACGATTATTTAAATTGCCTTTTTTATAGTTTCGTTCTATATCCTCTCGAATATATCCGATTTTCGCACAATCTTTTTTGCTAAAATAAGTATCAGCAAAATTGCGTGTCATATAATTTTCACCGCAATTTGTTTTAGCATTGTACTTAACAACATAATCAATTATTTTTTGTTGGTCATAGCTTTCAGCGCCAAACCAGGCATAATTGCAAATATAATTACTATACATCAAGTCATTAGTAATAAGCACCTTATCTGCAAAAGCAGAGGAAACAGCACCGGTTCCTGCAAAAATATCAGCAACTGTTTCGATGTCAGCACATTCTTCGTTTACAACACCGGTAATAAATGAAAGTAGCTTATATTTGTTACCTAAGTAACGTCTATTATTAATCAACGAGGTTTTATATGTCTTTTCGGCTACATTCATTGCAACTCCTCCGACAATCATTCTAACTTTACTATACAAAACATTCTGTCCGATAAACCGGACTCAGATTAAATATCTTTAAACAATTCAGAAAGAGATATTTCCAAACCGTTTGCTATTTTTTCGATGTTAACAATAGAAATATTGCGTTTGCCAAGTTCAACACTTGCAAAATATGTTCTGTCCATACCTATTTTTTGAGCGAATTTTTCTTGGCTTAATCCCGTTTGGGTTCTCAGTTCACGTATTCTATTGCCGATTTTAACTGTAATCATATTGCAACCTCTATCAAAGTATAAATATCTCAGTTTACAATTTTACATTCTAAGTATATATTAAATCCGTAAATAAGTCAACTGTTTTTAAGCAACAATCAGAAAAAGGCGGCAGAGATTTCTCCCTACCGCCGTTGTGCTTATACCGTGTAAATCAATTCTGCATTTACAATTTCCGTTGCACGGTTGCGGATATTGTTCATCTTCTGCACCCATAGCATTTGGTCAGTTGCTTTGAGTTGTTCGGTTACATTTTCTTTTTCGGCAAATTCTTTTACCAGCCGAAGAAACATAGAGGTTGCCTGTTGCTCGATTTCGTCGAGGTATGTGACAAGCTTTCCCGAAGTCATCAGGTTGGCATACAGCACCCGGTGATTTTCTTTCAAAAATCGTTTGTGGCGCATACCCCATACGCCGATATTTGCTTTCGTTTCTTCTTCGGGCAGTTTCAAGTTAGGGAGAAAATAATCTCCTACCCTTGTGTAAGTACCGCCCATTTGTTCAAAAATTGTCTTTGTCATTTTGTTTTCCTCCAAAAAATTTATTTATCTTGAGCATGAATTATCACGCTTGCGACCTTTGATATTCCTTGCCCGTTCAAGCAAATTGTCAATTTGTTTATGACCGAATAACTTGCGGAGCAATGAATAATCTTTGTTTTCGGCTCTCAGCCTTGTGTTTTCTTCGGTGAGTTTACCGTTAATTTTAGAGAGTTTTTCATTTTCTCGGTAAAGATTTGCGTTCGTAACATTCAGCCTGTTGTAACTGTCTATCGCCTTAAAATATCGTGTGAATAAGGTGCTAATTAGGGACTTTAGTCGAGCCACAAGCGGCTCAACAAACTTTGCCTTATAACTCCTCGCCGACATCATTGCGGGCGGCTCTGGAAGTTGATATTCAGGCTCATTCATTATGCTTTCATCAAGCTTTTGCAAGGCTCTTTCGCCGTTATCGAAATTTTCAATACGGTCAGCCATAACACGAAACTCGTCTTTTTTCTCGGCAAGTTTATCTTCAAGAGCGCTGATTTCTTTCTCTCGTTCCCGCTTTTTATAATCAAGAACAGACAAGTGTTCACGCTTTGTTCCAAGCTGAAGCCACTCAATCCCGTGCCGCTTCATTACGTCTGCAAGGACTTCTTTTTCGGATTGTACCCACTGACTCCACTCGGTTTCTTCACGGCTACCACCCTTGAAACCTTGCATAGCCAACGCTTGTTTCAGCGTTACCCTTGTATCCAATCCACGCTTACTGCCTGTCATAAAGGGGACAAAATCTATATGCAGATGGGGTGTTTCTTCATCCAAATGCAAGTGTGACGAGAACACTCGAAGTTGAGGATTTCTCTCTATAAATCCACTGTAATATTCATCTAAAACTTTTCCTGCGAGTTCGCAATGCTCCCCTTGAACATTGGTATCATCCTTGTTTCCAATCTGCACAACAATCTCGTGGAACAATTTTTCTTGCTTGCCCGTGCGTATTTTTTCATAATAATCATCTATTTTTCGGTCGGCTCTCGTCTGCTTATCATTGTATCTTTTCACGGCTTCATCAAAGAGTTCGTGATATACCTTACGGATATTTTCATTACAATAACAGACATTGTTTTGTGTACGTTCAGTGTCTACATTTAAAGCCTTGAACTTACGGCTATTGTGTGCTTGTGAGCCTTTACCGACCTCTATACTTATCGTTCTCTCCATTATTTATCACTTCCTTCCTCTAAAAAAAGTTTTGTTACTTTTGTCAAAAGTAACGCAAAAGCACTTTTGACAGGCAAGCCCATCAAAAATGCAACCTGCAAGCAGGTTTTGCGCTCTTCGAGGAGCAAAGAGCCGCCTTTGAAAAGGCACTCTCTGCACACTCCGCTAAACTTTTGCTGTGACAAACCGTGACGATGGTGTCAATGTTTTAGCCCACATCACCGTTCTCGGAAAGTTTGTCACGGTCGTCACGCATTGACGCGCTTTCTTTCCAAAGAGATATTTTTCGCCCGCTATGCGTGCGGCTCGCTTTGTAGTGAATGCCGTAATCTTTGAGCAATCGACCGGCGTTGATACTAAGTCTTAAAGACAGAACATTCGGTTTAATATTCAATCCGATAATCTCGCTCAATTCAGAAGCCGTCCCGTCCCAACGGCTACTGTCCGAAAAAAGAACAGTCGATATTTTTTCAAGCAGCGGGTCGGGTGGCTCCGCCCTAACTTCCGTTTCGCTTTTTTTAAATTCCCATATCAGCCTTTGCGGATTGCGAACAAGGTGTATGCGCTGATCCTGCTGGTCTCTGCC
>CAVBYX010000044.1:0-18505 GCA_963599905.1 Acutalibacteraceae bacterium | reverse complement strand
CACTTTTTTTGTCAGCAGCGAAGAAACTTACAGATTATAGGATAGTTTTGAGCACATCCTTACTATTACCGCTGACTCTTACTTTTTTAGTCTGCAGCGTAGAAGTTTACAGATTATAGGACAGCTTGGAACACGTCCTCACTATTACCGTTGACCCTCACTTTTGGGTCAACAGTAAACAAAATTGCGGATTATAAAACAGTACATATACGAATGGATTAATCGTAACTCCTATAAGTTATTTGTCGGCGTCGAAAATTTACTTGGTAAATCATCTTGTAATGATAAAATTAATAATAACACTTAACAGAAGATTATAAAAAACATAACTGATAAAAAGGAAGATTGAAATGATAGGAATAATTTGCGCAATGCAGATTGAGGCTGACGGAATTATTGCACGTTCAGAACAGGCAAATGCCGAAGAAATTGCCGGAATGAAGTTTATTTCGGCAAAACTTTGCGAAAAGGATGTTGTTATTGTGGTGTGCGGTGTAGGCAAGGTGAATGCCGCAATGTGTGCTTCAACTCTTATTCAGCGTTATTCTCCCGATGTGATAATAAACAGCGGAGTTGCAGGAGCCTTGTCTCCGATAGTCGGCATAGGTGATATAGTTGTTGCAACAAAGTCACTTGAACACGATATGAACACAACTGTTCTCGGTGACAAGCAGGGCGAAGTTTCGTTTTCAAACGGCAAGGTTACATATTTTGAATGTGACAAAGAAGCTTCAACAAGGCTTGCTTCGGTTTGTAAGAAGATTCCCGACACAAAGCTTGCGCAGGGGATTATTGCAAGCGGAGATATATTTGTATCGAACCGTCGCAAGAGATTGCGTATCAACGACCAGTTTGGTGCACTTGCATGTGAAATGGAGGGTGCTGCAATCGGTCACGTTTGTTATTGTTTTGGTGTACCGTACGGAATTATTCGTGCGATTTCCGATGACCTTGACGAGAACAAGGGTATGGATTTTGTTAAATTTTGCGAACTTGCAAGCAAAAAAACTGTTTATGCCGTAACCGAATTTGTCAGAGAGTTTTGATTAACTATTGACAATAACGCTTTAAATTATTAAAATAAATTGTTAGAGTACATTAATTCGCATTCACTGAAATTGCGGATTTTATAAGGAGTTAGGTAAAATGGAACTTACAGGTGCAGAAATAATTTGCGAGTGCCTGCTTGAACAAGGCGTTGATACGGTTTTCGGTTATCCCGGCGGCGCTGCTCTTAACACATATGATGCACTGTACAAGTACAGCGACAGAATCAATCATATTTTGACAGCTCACGAACAGGGAGCTTCACATGCGGCTGACGGTTATGCACGCTCAACCGGTAAGACGGGCGTGGTTATTACCACTTCCGGTCCGGGTGCAACAAACATTGTAACCGGTCTTGCAACGGCGAATATCGACAGTATACCCGTTGTTGCCATAACCGCAAACGTCACAACCGACCAGCTTGGACGCGACAGCTTTCAGGAAGTCAATATTGTGGAAATTGTAAAGCCTATTACCAAAGGCAGTTTTCTTGTTGAAGATGTCAAAGACCTTGCTCCTACTCTTCGCAAGGCGTTTGAGCTTGCCAACGAAGGAAGAAAAGGCGCTGTTTTGGTTGACATTCCAAAAAACATCACATCCGACAAGGCTGAATTTAAGCCGTCAGAACCCAAAAAGACCGAAATTTTTGAAATAAAAAATCCAGAAAATATCCGTGTTGTTCAGGATATGATTAAGAATGCAAAACGTCCGATGATTTACGCAGGCGGCGGCATACTCAGTGCAAATTCAAGCGATGAATTCAGAAAGTTTGCCGAGCTTATCGACGCTCCGGTATGCTGTTCTCTTATGAGCCTTGGCTGTATTCCCGCAAGTCATCCGCTGTTCATAGGAAATATCGGTATGCACGGCGGATATGAAACCGGAAAAATCACTGCCGAATGTGATCTTATGATTGTGTGCGGCGCAAGGTTTTCCGACCGTGTGGCAGGCGACCGAGAAAGATTCGGTGAGCAGTCAAAGATTGTTCAGCTTGAAATTGATGAGAAAGAAATCAACAAAAACGTTAAGGTTGATAAATACATACTCGGCGACATAAAGAACATTTTAATTGCTCTTACGGTCGGCCTTGAACAGCAAAGCCATCCGGAATGGCTCGGTCAAATCGAAGAGTGGAAAGATTCGTTCGGTGCTCAGGAGCCTGTCGATGATGTTTATCCGCAGCCTTGTGAGATTCTCGAAGCCGTAAACGAGATAAAGTCCGATGAAGACATTATCGCAACGGATGTCGGACAGCACCAAATGTGGGTAGCTCAGTATTGCCGTTTTGAGAGCAAGAAAACGCTTCTTACTTCCGGCGGAATGGGAACAATGGGATTTGGAATGGGTGCCGCAATCGGCGCACAGGTTTCTCACCTTGACAAGCGTGTGTTCCTTGTAACGGGTGACGGAAGCTTTCATATGAATCTCAACGAGCTTGTAACGCTCAAGTCATATGACTTGCCCGTTATTGTGCTTGTTATGAACAATACGGTTCTCGGTATGGTTCGCCAGTGGCAAAAGCTGTTTTACGGAAGTCGTTTTTCTCAGACCGACCCGCATCGTGCAACTGATTTTGTTGCCCTTGCAAATGCTTTTGGCGTTGATGGAATGAGGATAACCAAGCCCGAAGAAATCAAACCTGTGCTTAAAAAGGCTTTTGACCTCAACAGACCTGTTGTCGTTGACTGTCACATAAGTCCGGATGAAAACGTTCTTCCGATGATTCCTCCGGGAAAAACAGTTGATGATATTATCATTGAAATGTGATTTAAAGTTTAAGTATTTTTTTACGTGAGATAAATAATGCGAAAAGGCAACACCGAAAATCATCGGGTGTTGCCTTTTATTTTAAAAAGTACTGTTGAATAACGATTGGAATCAATTCAAATAGTCGGTTTAGTTTCGCATAAGGTGAATTGCTGTTTCGGCTTTGTCAATAATTCTTAAATCATTATCATAAGAACACATTTTTCTTGCCTGTTGCAAATCAACCCAAATATAGCTGTCTATTTCTTCCTCTTGAATTTTCACATTATCGGTAAATGCTCTTGCCAAGAAAAAGACAACCCTTTTGCGTATCTTGCCGAACGGACAATACTCGCTGACTTCTCGAAATCCGTTTAGTATTGTAACATCAAGCCCTGTTTCCTCTTTGATTTCTCGGATGGCTGTTTGATGCTCGTTTTCGCCGTCTTCAATGTGTCCTTTCGGAAAGCTCCAATATCTTCCGTTATTATTTTTTACCAACAGAATTTTTGTATCCTGTCTGGTTTTATAAAATATAACCGCACCGCAGGATTTTTCATAAAGACAAGATACATTTATAAGTTTTACGTTTTTGAGTCTTGCAAGCAGGTTGCGTATTTCGGGTTCGTAAAATATCTCTCCGCAAGGAGCGACAATTGCACGTTTTTCGTCAAGTCCGTCAAATTCGGCAACAGCTACCACAACGGCGTCAAAAACTTCCGGTAATTCGTTGTGAGAGATTGCATAGGCGCTTTTGTTATTAATCTTCGGTGAGTTTATGAACGCCGAATAAAGCTGCTCGCTGATTTTTCCGAACAATGTTGCCTGCACACGCTCTGCAATCATTCTGTTGCCTCCTTTCCTAAATCTTTTCTTTTAAAATTAAAATTCAGGTCTTTTGATATGACGCTTCCGCAATTTAAAATCTTTAATAAATATATTGATATTATATCAACTAAAGAGTCCGCTCATACTGTCAAGCTGAATCTGAGTATTGGCACTCATAACGCCGTTTAAGAACAACACCTCGTTTATTCCGTTTTGTTTGCAGTAAGAGCTTAAATCTGTCTCAACGTTACGGAATGTTCTGAAATCAATTACGTGTACTTCTTCATAGTTGTTCGTAAGATACGGAACAAACGCATTTCCGTAGCTTTCTTTGACAACCGCAATCTTCTTGCCTTTTTCGGCATTTTCCGAACTCGATTTAAGAACCGTCAGCGGATTGTCTCCCATAATAAACGCACCGTATGTCAATGAACCGGAGGTTGCGCCGCTGTAATACGGGCTGTCGTATGTGGTTGAGGTGCCGCTTTCCGAGGTAATCTCCATGGTTACCGAATACGGAAATTCCCAATAATGTACAGAGTCGCTGTCAAGTCCGGATGCCGTATTTGAAAATGTTCCCGTAAAACCGTCAATGGTTTTTTCGGTACAGCTGTCAAGTGACAATGCAGTCAGCTTGTTTGTGTCCGCAAAGGCTTTGTAAGCATAGTACGCTCCCAATCCTGTCCAGTGATGGTCTGATTTAAAGTATGTGTATTCGCTGTTGTGGTCGGCAAGGTAATTGTAAGCGTTAACAGGCGTTACCTTGTCGGACAGCTTTGAATATATAGCTTTTATATTGTCCGCCTGAGATGTTGACGGAGCGTCGCCGTCCTTTAAGCGTTGCGGAAGCCCGAATTCCGTATGATTTGGGATTACCATATCATAAACCGTAATACCCGAGAGTTTGTCGGCAAATCCGTTGATTGTTTCGGCATAGGTGTTTGCTTTGTCATCCGTGCTTCCAAACAGTTCGTAACCCGTTTTATTCCACACATATATGTTATAAACCATTTCGCCGTTGGAATTGTCGTCTTTTATTTCCGGCGTCTTGAAATAAGTTGGCGAAAGATCTCCTCCGGCTGAATTTTTCGATGAATCCGACTGAGTTGTGTCAACCGTGGTTTCCTGTTTTGAAATTATGTCTTTTGAAACGCTTGACGGGTCTTTCTGCGAAGTTCCGCATCCTCGGAACATTGACACAATCATCAGAATTACCAAGATAAGAATAAATATTCCGCCGCCGACAATTGTTATGCGATTTTTAAATCGTCTCTTGTTAAAACTTTTGCGTCTGTTGTATGCAGAGCGCGGACGCATATATGAATTGTAATTATTATACAAAGATTGCGGGCTGCGCCTTCTTTTGCGCACCGACCTTGAATTATATGATGAACGGGAGTTGCGGGAATTGTACGAAGGACGCCTGTTGTAACTGCCCTGTCGTCTTTCGGGGCGGCGTCTGCGGTATTCCCTGCTGTCGTAGCCGTCATCTGTTGTATCAAAATCATAGTAATCGTAATCGTTGCGATTGCTCATTATAGTTGCTCCTTTTGGTAGCAAGCGGTTAAACTTGGACTCAAAAAATATACTTTAATTATACTACATAAACCGACTAAAAACAATATAAATTCCCAATTTTTTATACATACTGCAAACAGCACATACCGAAAAAAGTTTAAAATTGCTCAAATACCGACCTGTTATCGTTTCAAAATGCCGATTACGGCACAAAAAGTTCTTGAATGTTATCGGCGTTAGTGATAATATATATAATGTATATTTAATGTATATTTGCGACAGAATTTGTTTGATTTCTTTCCCAAACAAAATTTTTGATTAAGAGGTATTTTATGGAGTATAAATTTTCTGACAGAGTATCTAATCTTAAACCGAGTGCAATCAGGGAAATTTTTAAATATGCCGCAGACCCGGAAGTGGTTTCGCTTTCGGCGGGAAATCCGTCACCGGATGCGTTTCCCGTTAAGGAAATTGCCGAAATTTCCGAGAACGTGCTTAAGAATAACCCAATTTCCGTATTGCAATACAGTGTGTCCGAGGGATACACGCCGCTCAGAGAGCATTTAAGGGATTATATGAAGCGTGAACATAGCACGGGAAACGAAAATGACGATATTATTATAACAACGGGAGCACAGCAAATAATGGATTTGTGCTCAAAGGCTATTTTGAATGAGGGCGATGTTGTAATTTGTGAGGCTCCGTCGTTTATCGGTTCACTCAACACCTTCAGGAGCTACAACGCAAAGCTTGTCGGCGTAACGGTTGAAAGCGACGGTATGAATATTGAGGAGCTTGAAAATGCACTCAAGTCAAACCCAAACGCAAAGATTATATATACCATTCCGAATTTTCAAAATCCGTCAGGCGTTACAACCTGCCTTGAAAAGCGAAAAAAAATCTATGAGCTTGCAAAGAAATACGGAGTTTTGATTCTTGAAGACAATCCGTACGGAGATTTGAGATACAGCGGTGAAAACATTCCGAACATCAAGTCGCTTGATACAGACGGAATTGTAATTTATGCAGGTTCGTTCTCAAAGGTTATTTCACCGGGTATACGTGTTGCTTACAGCATTGCTCCAAAGCCTGTGTTTCAAAAGCTTGTGGTGTGCAAGCAGGGAAATGATGTGCATACGAATATATGGTCGCAGTATGTTTGCGATGAGTTCATTACAAAGTATGATTTTAATTCTCACCTTGCAAAGCTGAGAAGTATTTATACCAAAAAAGCTGATTTTTGCATGGCTTTGCTCGACAAATACTGCAAGCCTGCAATTACGTATAACCGAATAGACGGCGGATTGTTTATTTGGTGTGATTTGCCGCAAAGCATTAATATGCAGGAGTTTTGCAAAAGAGCTGTTGAGCACAAGGTTTGCGTGGTTCCCGGCAATGCGTTTTTGACCGACGAAAGCGACCCGTGCAACAGCTTTAGAATTAATTTTTCCACTCCGACTGACGAACAGCTTGAAAAGGGAATAAAAATTCTCGGCAAGCTTGCCAACAATCGGAATTAACGAGAGGTAACAATTATGGAAAACAAAACTATCGAAACCCCGAAGAAGAAAGAAATCGTATTCAGCGCAATTCAGCCCAGCGGTACAATTACATTGGGCAACTATTTGGGCGCTTTGCGCAATTGGGTAACAATGCAGGATGAGTATGACTGCATTTATTCTCTTGCGGATTTGCATACCATTACCGTAAGACAGAATCCCGCTCAGATGAGAAAGAATATAATTGAGGCGTATGCGTCCGTTATTGCTTGCGGAATAGATATTGAAAAGAGCCTTTTCTTTATTCAGAGTCATGTTCACACTCACGCCGAGTTGTCTTGGGTGCTGAGCTGTTACACTCAGTTTGGCGAGCTTTCAAGAATGACTCAGTTTAAGGACAAGTCCGCAAAGCATGCCGACAATATAAATGCAGGACTGTTTACATATCCCGTTCTTATGGCTTGTGATATTCTGCTGTATCAGGCTGACAAGGTTCCGGTAGGCGCAGACCAGAAGCAGCATATTGAGATTACAAGAAACATTGCCGAGCGTTTTAACGGACTTTACGGAAATGTGTTCAAAATTCCCGACGGATTTATTCCGAAGAACGGCGCAAGAATTATGAGCCTTCAGGATCCGACAAGAAAAATGAGCAAGTCTGACGAAAACGTAAACGGTTGTGTACATATGCTTGACGCTCCGGAAGTTATTATGAAGAAATTCAAGCGCGCTATCACAGACAGCGAGGCTTATGTTCGCTACGGAGAGGGAAAAGACGGTGTAAACAACCTTATGGCGATTTACAGCGCAATAACGGGACTCGGCTATGAACAGATTGAACACGACTTTGACGGCAAGGGATACGGCGACTTTAAGACTGCGGTAGGAGAGGCTGTTGTTGAGGAATTAAGACCGATTCGTGAACGTTACGAACAGCTTATCAAGGATAAAGCTTACCTTGAAGAGTGTTATCGCAAGGCGGATGAAATCGCACTTAAAATAAGCGGCAGAACGCTCTCTAAGGCAATGAAAAAAGTTGGATTTATTTTTTAATGTTTTAGATGTGAAAGGATAGTTTATGACAAAAATAGAAAGCAAATTTTTTGATTTTGTTCAAAAATATCTGCCGATTTTTTTGATTGCGGCGGCAACAATACTCGGAATGGTAATTCGTTATTGCGGAAAAAGCTATCAGAGCGGTGATTTTATATCTTTTCTTAATCCGTGGTGGTCTCAAATCGAAGCCGGCGGATTAGAGGGGCTTAAAACCCAAGTCGGAAATTACAACATACCGTATCAGATAATTATTTAT
Source organism: Acutalibacteraceae bacterium (assembly GCA_963599905.1). Taxonomy (GTDB): domain Bacteria; phylum Bacillota; class Clostridia; order Oscillospirales; family Acutalibacteraceae; genus Ruminococcoides. The sequence continues at coordinate 10,555 of CAVBYX010000044.1, read as the reverse complement.
ATTCTTACTTTGTTTCCGTTAAAGTCATTGTATGCGTATAAATTAGTATCAATTGTCTTTGATGTTGTGCTTGCAATCAGTGCGGGCTTACTTGTAAATGAAGTGAGCGGTAAAAAGTCAAGCTTTGTTTTTGCGCTTACATACTCGCTTGTTTTTTGCTCAATTACCGTTTGTTTTAACTCTGCTTTTTGGGCACAGTGCGACTCAATCTATGTTTCGTTTATTTTGCTTTCGATTTGGTTTTTGATGAAAAACAAAAACATTGCGGCGTTTGTTTTGCTGGGTGTTTCACTTGCGTTTAAACTTCAGACAATATTTATTCTTCCTGTTTTTTTGTGTTATTATATTACGACACGCAAGGTTTCGATTCTTCATTTTCTTATTGCGCCTGCCGTAGATGTTGTTATGTGTCTGCCGGTCGTTTTTCTCGGAAGAAGTCCTGCGGATATCATCAAAATATATATCGAACAGACCGATTACGGCAAGTATATTCAAATGAATTGTCCGAACATATACTCCTTGATTTGTGACACAAGCGATACGTCAAATTATTATTTGCTGAAAAATTTATCTGTGGCTATCGCGGTTGTGATTCTCGGAATAGGTTTGTGTATGCTGATGCACAAAAAGGTGAATCTTGCAGATAAAAACAAGTTTATGCTTACGTCAATTTGGACAGCGTTCACTTGCTTGATGTTCCTTTCGTCAATGCACGAGAGATACGGATATTTGCTTGATGTATTACTGATAGTTTATGTGATTTCAAACAGAAAGCATTATTGGCTGGCGGCGGCATGCAACCTGGTTTCGCTCAGAGGTTATTGTCACTATATGTTTAATTATGACATCAGCATGAAATTCACCGCAATTGTATATGTCGCAATTTATATATATGTATCATATTTGTTTGTCAAAGATGTTGTTCTTAACGGTGACGATAACGAAGACAAAGCGGTTCGCAATTCGTTAAAAGAAAAAATCTGAATTGTGTGCGCTGATTTAATCTGAGTCGGGCGTTTCGTGAATGACTTAGATTGTACACCTTTATTTTGGGAGGAAACTGAATGAAGAAAGAAATCGATTTAATAAAATCACTTTCGGTGATATCAGTCGTTATAATGTTGCTAGGTGTGATAATGTGTGCACCGTTCGGCGTATCTGCGGCGGAAACTTACGGTGACTTTGAGTATTCCGTGAATGATGATAATACGTGTGCAATAACCAAATACAACGGTTCGGATTCAAACCTTTCGATTCCGTCCGAGCTTCAGGGTCATAAGGTTACCGCAATAGATAACAGCACTTTTGAAGATTATGCGGACTTAACAAGCATAACTGTTCCCGACAGCGTTACGGGTATCGGGAATGAGGTCTTTATCATTTGTGAAAATTTAACAAGTATAACGGTTGATAAAAATAACAGTGTGTATTCAAGTGCGGACGGAGTTTTGTTTGATAAAACGCAGGACATTCTTATAACCTGCCCAATCGGAAAAACAGGTGATTATCGGATTCCCGACGGCGTTACGGATATTGAAGAGTTGGCTTTTTATAATTGCAAAAACTTAACAAGCGTAATAATTCCCGACAGCGTTACAAATATCGGCGATTGGGGATTTTGCGGTTGCACGGGTTTAACGGACTTTACTGTTCCCAACGGCGTTACAAGTATCGGAAATGCGGTTTTTGTCGGTTGTTCAGGCTTAAAAAACATAACGATACCCGACAATGTTACAAGTATAGGCAGCAGCACTTTTGACAGTTGCACAAGCCTAATAAGCGTAACAATCCCCGACAGCGTTGAAATTATAAGTGATTTTGCGTTTTACGGTTGCACAGGCTTAACAGGCATCACAATTCCCGACAGCGTTACAAGTATCGGCGATGATGCTTTCGGAGGATGTACTGATTTAACGTGTATAACGGTTGATAAAAACAACAGCGTTTATTCAAGCGCAGACGGAGTTTTGTTTGATAAAACGCAGGATATTCTTATAACCTGCCCAATCGGAAAAACAGGTGATTATCGGATTCCCGACGGTGTTACGGGTGTTGGCAAATTGGCGTTTCATAATTGCGTCTATTTAAAAAGCATAATAATTCCCGAAAGTGTTACAAGAATTAACGAGAGGGCTTTTTACGGCTGCACGGGCTTAACGGGAATAACAATTCCCGAAAGTATTACAAGTATCGGTTGTGCGACTTTTGACGGCTGCACAAGCTTGACCGACATAACAATCCCCGACAGCGTCACAAGCATTGATATGGCGGCTTTTAACGGTTGCACAGGCTTAACGGGCATCATAATTCCCGACAGCGTCACAAGCGTCGGAAAAGGCGCTTTTTATAATTGTACAAGCTTAACAAGCATAAAAGTTCCCAACGGCGTTACAAGTATTGAGGATTATACTTTTTACGGCTGTACGGGATTAACGGGAATAACAATTCCGAGCAACGTGACAAGCATAGGAAAGCACGCTTTTATCGGTTGCGGCAATTTAACGATTTACGGGCAGGAAAACTCATATGCTCAAGAATACGCTGACGGGCACGGCATTCCTTTTGCCGTATCGGGTAACAAATTTTTCGGCGACGCAGACGGTGACGGCAAAATCACGGTCGATGACGCTACATTAATCCGAAAGGCTGTTGTCGGTGTTGCAACTCTTGATGCCGATCAAAGAGTTCTTGCCGATGTGGACGGAGACGGCAAAGTTACCGTATCGGATGTAACTATGATTCAAAAATATATTGCCGGCGGTTATGCAAATACAGGGCTTGTCGGAAAAATCGCAAACGTCTAATCGGTTGATATTTAAATTTTAAAGCTCCGCTTTGCGGGGCTTTAGTTTTGTTTAAACGGGAGCAACGCACCGCATTATAAAAATATATTCGGATGATTTACAAAATCATTCGGTACGTTTCGACATCCTTACAATGTCAAAAAATGCTTGCAATAGACGTGATATAATATTATAATGTATAAGAGAAAATTTAAAATATAAGAAGAAAATTTGTAATATGAAACAGGGGTATTTTTATGAGAATTGTTGTTCTTGCAGGCGGACTCAGCACCGAGCGTGACGTTTCGATTTCATCGGGAATTTTGGTTGCGGGCGCACTCAGAGAAAAGGGACACGAGGTTGTTTTGCTTGACGTGTTTACGGGTTATGAAGAAAACATCTGCGATATAGACGCATTGTTCAAAAACAATTACAGTTTTGTCGATAAGATAAACGTCGGAGAAAAAATTTCCGATATAAGCGAAGTCAAGGAGAATCGTCTTGATAAGTCGGACAGATTTATCGGCAGCAACGTCATTGAGATTTGCAGCTATGCCGATATTACTTTCCTTGCGCTTCACGGCGGTGCGGGCGAAAACGGTCAGATTCAGGCTGCATTTGACTTGCTCGGCATAAAATACACGGGCTCCGGCTATCTCGGTTCCGCACTCGGTATGCACAAAGGAATTACCAAGAGCGTACTTGTGCAGAATAAGGTTCTTACGCCAAAAGGCGAAGTGTTTAAGTCGGCTCAGGAGGCTGAAAAATGGAATACTTTCCCCTGTGTTGTAAAGCCGTGTTCAGGCGGCTCAAGCGTCGGAATAACCGCCGCCGCCGACAAGGAAGAATATGTTAAGGCGGTAAAAGAAGCCTTCGGATACGGCGAAAACGAGATTGTTGTCGAGCAGTTTGTTAAAGGAAGAGAATTTTCCGTCGGTTTGCTCGGCGGAAGGGCGTTGCCTCCGATTGAGATTATCCCGAAATCCGGATTTTATGATTATGCCGCAAAGTATCAGGCGGGCGCAACAGTGGAGATTTGTCCGGCTGATATTGACGAGGCAACCGATAAAAGGTTGCGCATGTCTGCCGAAGCCGCATATAAGGCTCTCTATCTTGAAAGTTATGCCAGAATTGACTTTATTCTTGACAAAAACGGCGATGCATACTGCCTTGAAGCCAACACTCTGCCGGGAATGACCCCGACAAGTCTGCTTCCTCAAGAGGCTGCGGTTGAGGGCTTGAGCTACGCCGATTTGTGCGAGAAAATCATTGAAATCTCACTTAACAAAAAATAAATTCTTTAATCAGATGATTTGACAATCACATTTTGGTTGTTTCGGAGTAAAAAATGAAACCATTTACACTTGAAGAAGTCGCTGCGGCGTGCGGCGGAAAATATGTCGGAGACGCAGAAAAAAAGCAGTTGTGTATCACGTCGGTTGAGCGTGACAGCCGTTGCATAAAAGACGGTTCGCTTTTCCTTGCGATAAAAGGAGAACGTGTTGACGGTCACGATTATATCGAAAAATGTTTTGAAAGCGGAGCTTGCTGTGCCGTTTGCGAAAAAACCCCGACAAATGCTAAAAAGCCGTATATTTTAGTCAATTCCACACTTGAAGCGGTTAAAGAAATTGCCAAGGTTTACCGTAAAAAATTTAATATTCCGATAGTCGGCGTGTCGGGCAGTGTCGGCAAAACTTCAACAAAAGAAATGCTTTATGCCGTACTTTCTCAAAAATTCAAAACCCATAAAACAGAGGGAAACCTAAACAACGAACTCGGTGTGCCGCTTACAATTCTTTCGATGCCCAAGGATGCCGAAGCCGCTGTAATCGAAATGGGAATTTCCGATTTTGGCGAAATGTCAAGACTTGCTCGGATTGTCAGACCTACCGTTTGCGTTTTGACGATTATCGGTTGTTGTCACCTTGAAAATTTGAGAGACCGTGACGGCGTATGCAAAGCAAAGACGGAAATGTTTAAATTTGCCGCAGACAATGCCGAATTTGTGCTGAACGGCGATGATGACAAGCTTGCACAAATTACGAATGTGAACGGAAAAAAACCTATTTTCTTCGGAATAAAAAACCGTAACGGATATTATGCAGAGAATATAAAAAACAACGGTGAGGGAGGCGTAAGTTGTACGCTTTGTGCCGACGGCGACAAACTTGACGTTGTGATTCCCGCAATCGGTAACTATATGGTTTTCAATGCTCTTGCGGCTGTTGCGGTCGGCAGAATTTTGGGCTTGAGTAACGAGCAGCTCAAAAACGGAGTTGAAGCGTACAAGACGGTCGGAAGCCGTGCGCACGTGATTAATACGGGAAGAATCAGAATTATTGACGACTGTTACAATGCCAATCCGACGTCGGTTAAGGCTTCTCTTGACACACTGTCAAACTTTGACGGAAGAAAAATTGCCGTTCTCGGAGATATGAAAGAGCTGGGCAAGGAGGAATTAAAGCTCCACTTTGACACGGGGTTGTACGCAAAGTCAAAATCGGATGTTGTAATATCAATAGGCGAGTTGTCAAAAGAGTTGGCAAAGGGCGCAAACGGAAAATGGTTTGCTGATATCGATTCGGCAAAACCTGAGATTTTGTCACAGACAAAAGACGGCGATACCGTGCTTGTCAAGGCTTCGCACTCAATGCGATTTGAAAAAATAGTTGAATTTTTAAAAGCGAATTTTTAATCGTATGTCAATACGGAAAATAACTCAACAAACCGAAAATAATTACGTGAATAAAACAAATGTGAATTAAAACAAAAAGAAGGGTAGGAACAGAGATGTCGGTTTTATATATGACGCATCCGCTGATAAAACACAAAATTACCGTTTTGCGTAAAGAAACCACCACAACCGGAGAATTTCGCAAGGTAATCGAAGAAATTGCAATGTTAATGGGATATGAAGCCCTTTCGGATTTGCCCACCGAAGAAATATCCGTAAAAACTCCGATAGAAGAAACGGTTCAGCCTGTAATTGCCGGTAAAAAGCTTGCTGTTGTTCCGATTTTGAGAGCCGGACTCGGAATGGTAAACGGAATTTTGGCTCTTGTTCCGACCGCCAAGGTGGGGCACGTCGGTCTGTATCGTGATCCCTCAACCCATGAGCCTCATGAGTATTATTGCAAACTTCCCGAGAAAATCGACCAACGCCTGATTGTGGTTGTTGACCCAATGCTTGCAACGGGCGGATCTGCTGTTGCGGCAGTTGATTACATAAAACAGCACGGCGGAAAAAGAATTAAGTTTATGTCAATTATTGCAGCCCCCGAGGGAGTAAGCAAGCTTATGAAAGCGCATCCCGATATTCAGCTATATGTCGGTTGTCTTGACAGAGGTCTGAACAAGGAAGCATATATTTGTCCCGGTTTGGGTGACGCAGGCGACAGAATCTTCGGAACTTTGTAAGCTGAATTTACCCAAACAAAATAAAAACTTAAAACAAATTATGAGTTCGTTTAATAAAACACAACAAACACCCCATACAGGTCATCTCGGCTTGTGTGGGGTGTTTCTGTGTTTGTTATGTTTTTGAGCAATTATTAACCGATTGATTAACATAGCGACGTAAAATAAAAGGCAAGCTCAGAAATACGGGTTTGCCTTGCGGAGTATTTAACGCAAACCCGTGTGTACAGATAAAACACACGGGTTTGGAGTTAAAGAGATTGTGAAAATTGTTTCGTCTTATTCTGTATAATTCTTACCGTTTCTTCATTTGAATAAACCGCATCTGAATCGACGAGACTCGAGGCAAAATCGTAAAAGGGCTTCGCAAATCCACATTCATTCAGCTCAAAAAAAGAATTGCTGTTTTTTTCATCGGATAAAAGCAATAAAAAGTCATTGACCTGACCCATTCCGCAGTAGCGAAGATTTTTCGGAAGACGCAGTTTATCATCGCAAATAAGATGCAGTTCGATTTCTTGCGTGTCTGTGGATGATTTGCAAAGCTTGTTCAATATTTGTATACGAGCCTTTGGAGGAATCGGATCGTACACAAATTCGGGAATTTCTGTTATTCTTCCTGTTGCAATAAAATTGTCAAGCCCTTTTTCGGTGAAAATCGAGACTTTCTGCTTATAATTGTAAACGCAGGTAAGAAGGTTTTTGGCACGTTCAAGTATAACGGGATAATCCGGAATGTTTTTTCTCATACACATTTCAATTATTTCGTTGCCGAAAAACGGTGTTAAGCAAGGTTCATATTCAAGGGTTACTAATTTTGTGCACATGCTGTTTGAAAGACCTTCGTAGTGTTTAAGGTAAAAACCGGAGTACTCCATAATTGTGTTAATGTCGGTAATAAGGGCGTAGGAGTTGTTGATTTTTTGTTCAAAGAGGTACTTGTGGAGTTTAATTATATTTTCATCTTGACTTATGACCGCACTTTTTTGGTCATATGAAATTGTGACCAGATAGTTGTTTGTGACAATAAAGTACGGAAGAACGGAATTGTCTTTATTATTATCATAGTAGTAATAAGCATGGTAATCCGTTTGGCTGAGGAAAATCGGATAGATCTTGTTTATCATATTTATGTTTGAATAGTAATTGGAATAGCTTTCGTCATGGGGGGAAAGCTGAAAAATATGTTGAACCGACAATCCTGATATATTTTTTATGTTATCAAGTAAAATGTTGTCGAAAATATTGCCGTACATATATATTGTGTTATTCGCAACAGCCTCACATTGCAAAATTGTTTTTATCGTGCTGTATGTGGCGGATTTGTCGTTAATAACAGACGGACATTTTATATCAAGCGATTCTACAAATTTTTGTTTAATGATGGAAGATTGTTTACTCTCGAAAATATTATACAGATTTTCTATAAAATTTGCGGTGAGAATTCTGCTTTTGTATCTGTCTTCGCCTATAAGTGCAATCTCGTATTCTTTTGTTAAATCGGATTTTTTTGTGGGAGACAGAGCGAGCGAAATACAAATAAGCTCAAGTTCTTCTTTGGTAGGCAACTTTTGACCGCTTTTGATGCGTTGCAGTTTTGTTCTTTCAATACCGGTTGATTTGCTTAATCTGTATATAGTTGTATCACCGACAGCTTCCTTGAATTTTTCACTAAAAGTCATATTCATCACCAATAAGTTGTATTTTACAACGAAATTCTAAGTAGTTGTGCCATTTACAATTGCAATCCGTTGCAGGCGTTGTCCTTGCAAGTAAAGCAGAGCGTTGTTACGATTAAAATAATATGTGCGTTTATTGTAAAAAAGCAATAATTATTCTAATATAAAACAAATAATCTGTCAAACACACAACTTGTGTACAAAAAAGAATGCAAAAAACAAGAAAAATATGTCTTTATTTCCTGCACACAAAGTTGCACATATTGAGAATATAAAATTTTATATGCTAAAATATTTTTGATTATATCAATTGTATCTGAGGGAGAGAAAACTTTTGAGGGTTGTAACAGTGAAAAAACAAACCAAGCCGTCAAAATAACAACGGCTTGGTTAATCGGTAAAAAATCAGTATTAGTGGTTTTGAATTCTGTCAAGCTCCTTGTCGATTATCAATGTGACAAGTTCTTTTCCGTGGGAGTCAAGTTTTTTAAACTTGTTGTAGATTATATCATACTCCCTTTCATCTTGTGCTGATTTTCGGTCGAGAGAAATATTGCAAAGGTCGTTAACGGTAAGATTAAAATAATCGGCTATTTTTATAAGTGAATCGACAGATACTCCTTTTTTGCTTTTTAATGAGTCGTTAAGAGTTGTGGCTGCAATTCCGATTCTTTCTGCAAGTTGGCGAATTGACAAATTGTTTTCTGCCAAAAGGAATCTGATATTTGAAGAAGAAATCTGTGCGTAATCAGTTGTGTTCATGGCACCGGCTCCTTTTTTTCTTAATTATAGCCGTTTGTCAGTCTATAATCAATTACAAACAGTTACAAAATTGAAATCGAACGGCGATTTTTTTGTTTGATATTGACAATAAACACGAAATCGTATAAAATAAAGTAGTAACAAACGAAAATTCGGGCGGTGGTAAAGTGAATTGCGTTTTTCCGTTAATAAAAAAATCTATCGAGGAAGGAAATATCACCGTTGATGACATTGCAAAACTTGTTGGTGAGGATGTTGTGATTATAAACAATAAGCTTAGCGGTAAAGAGGATTTTATCATTAACGAAGCAATGACAATTAATATGGAGTTGTTTCCGGATATTCCTTTTAAAAACTTATTTTCACATAATAATCCCGATTGAGTATCAGGTATTTTTGCAGAATAGTGCTGTTTGTCCGAAAAATCGGTTGTCTGTCGGCTTTGGGCGAAATTTGTCGAAATTCTGCTAATATATAATCAAACCAGCGGAAATACCGCACAAACAGGAGGAGTAAAAATGATCTCAAAAACAAAAAGCAAAAAAAGCTTTGCAAAACTCTTGCTTTCGTAGGATTAAAGATTCAATAGGATTAAAGAATATTAACTGTCACGTTGTGCGGCATACATTTGTAAAAAAGTGTATTGAAGTGAGAGTGTATATAAAATATTAGAGCGAAATATTGGGGCAGTTCACATTTTAGTGATGCTTATTTTTTTATAGAATTTAAAAATGCAACAGGTTAAAAGAGCATAACGCAATTTTATAGTGGTTAAATTTATGGTCTGAAAATTAGAAAACCATTGAAAATATCGGAATGTTTTTGAATTTGTTCTTGAAGTGTTAGTTCTACGCAAGATAATTTAACATCCACACTTCACGAAATTTACTATATGCACCAATTTTATTTGAGGAGGAGCTTTGAATATGAAAAAGACATTTAACAAAGTTATAGCAACTGCACTTGTAGTATGTATGTTATTATCTATATTACCCCTTAATGTTTTTGCGGTTGCGACAGAAAATGGCGAAAGGGGCAAGTCGTCAGTTTCCTCAACAAGCACTTCTTCTGTTGTTGAGCAGGATGGTTCTTATACTCCCGGAGATGGTGTTGAAACAAAGAGAGTTTATTTTACAATGCCTGACAGCTGGAAAAATTCTTTCACAGATACAGCCGGTTGTTATTGGTGGGCAGGTACAGACCCTTGCGGTGCTGTTGACGGTAGCGGCGGAAGTCTTGCTTGGCCGGGTTACAAGGCTAAATATGATGCAAGTCTTGAAGAGCAGGGTGTAAAAACACTTTATTATCTTGACATTCCTACTGATGTTCCGACAGTAGTTTGGAATAACTACGTTGACGGTGGTATGGATGAGTCCGCTCCGCAGTATGCAGCAGCTACACAGTGTGTGGATTCTGCTTGTGAATACATGTCAGAGGGTGATGTTGAGCTTTATGATAACCAGGATGGCTTCTGGGAAGAGATGGAAGACAGCTACAACGGTGATCAGTCTGCTCTCGGTGATTTTGCAGATAACTTCTTTGAGAGCGAATACGGTATTGCTTTCACAATGGATAATATGATTTGGGTTCCTGACCTTACTCATGCAGATACATCAATCAGTGGTAAGGTTATTTACTACGGTAACTGGTACTTCTACTATGGTGACGGTACATACGGTACTTACCCAACTAAGGAAGAAGCTCAGGAAAAGGGCACATTCGGTGACCTTGCAACTAGTTTTGACCCAACGACTTTAGTAACTAAAACAACAGAAGCTCCAACAACAGAAGCTCCAACAACAGAAGCTCCAACAACAGAAGCTCCAACAACGGAAGCTCCCACAACAGAAGCTCCTACAACAGAAGCCGCAACAACAGCACCTGCTGAGGACGGACTTAATGTTAAGGTGA
>CAVBYX010000043.1:0-8764 GCA_963599905.1 Acutalibacteraceae bacterium | reverse complement strand
ACAGATATAATAGTGTGACAGCATAAAAATTCAGTATACAGAAAATCGTCGCGTTGTCGCGTTTTCCCCAAGCTGATGTCAGAGAAAAACAGCAGTTCGTCTGAGTGAAGGCGAAATGGCGAAGCTTACCCTAAAATAAAAAATAAGATAATAAGACATTAGGAGATTAAGTCATTTTTTTGAGGGGGGGGTAGAACCGATCTGATGGTTCTTCTTTGATGTCAAAAGAGCCGGGGAATAATGCATAATACATGAATGTATGAATGAGAAAGAGGAACTGTATACAAAATAAGGATGATGAGTGCTAAGCAATGAATGAGTTGGTTGAGAGGAGTATGAAATGACAAAAGGAAAACATGATCTGTTATTGAGAATTGTGAAGACGCTGGGAACTGCTATGATCACGGTACCGTTTGCGTTATGCTGGTATTTGTATTATGGCAGAGATGTGGTGTCACCTTTTTATTCGCGAGGGAATCTGATGATGGTAGCACTATTCTTCGTCCTTTTTATTGTCTTTGGACGAATTTATGGTGCTTTTTTAATGTCAACGCAGCGGATATCGGAGATTGTTTATGCGCAGTTTTTGGCAGCTGGCGTCACGGATCTGATTATGTATATTGTCATCTGTTTGCTGAGTAAGAGATTTCCAAATCTGTTGCCAGGTATTGCAGCATTGGCAGGTCAGATTGCGTTGTCAGCTGTGTGGGCATTAGGTGCACATAGATGGTATTTTAATACATTTCCGGCGCAGGAAACCGCGATTATTTATGATATGCGTCAGGGAATGGAGATGTTGATCAATCAGTATGGATTGGATACAAAGTATCATGTTTCGTTAACCGCAAGTGCAGAGGAGTGTATTCAGAATTTAGGAATGCTGGATAAGGTTCAGACAGTATTCTTAAGTGGTATTTGCAGCCATGACAGAAATATTATTTTGAAATATTGTGTGAATAAGGGAATTAATGTGTTTGTAATTCCGCGTATCGGTGATGTGATCATGAGTGGTGCTTACCATATGCATATGTTCCATCTTCCAATGCTTCGTGTAGGCAGATATATGGCACAGCCTGAGTATCTGTTTTTAAAGAGAGTCGGAGATATTGTTATTTCATTGATTGCGCTTGTGATCTTGAGTCCGATTTTCTGGGTAACAGCGATTGCAATCAAGGTAACCGACCATGGCCCGGTATTTTATAAGCAGGTGCGTTTGACAAAAGATGGCAAGGAATTTAAGATTCTGAAGTTTAGAAGTATGCGTGTAGATGCTGAGAAGGATGGTGTTGCAAGACTTTCTACAGGTGATAAGGATGACCGTATCACACCAGTTGGTAAGGTGATTCGTGCTTGCAGAGTAGATGAGCTTCCACAGCTGATCAATATCTTAAAGGGTGAACTTAGTATTGTCGGACCGAGACCGGAGAGACCAGAGATTGCAGCACAGTATTGCGAGGAAATGCCAGAGTTTGCATTGAGATTGCAGGCAAAGGCTGGTCTGACTGGTTATGCGCAGGTGTATGGTAAATATAATTCAACCCCATATGATAAGTTGATGATGGATTTGATGTACATAGCACGTCCGGGTATTGGTGAGGATTTGAAGATTATGCTGGCAACGGTAAAGATTCTGTTCTTACCGGAGAGTACCGAGGGCGTTGCCGAGGGTAGTACCACTGCGATGGGGCAGGGAGAAGCTGAGGCTGCGGCAAGTAAGATGAAGATGGAGAAAGAAAAAAGGACACAGGACAATGATAGATAAAAATTTTGGATTGATAAGTATTATCATGGCAGCCTATAATGCGGAAAAAACGATAGAGCAAGCTATTAATTCTGTGTTAAGTCAAACCTATCCAGATTTTGAACTCCTTGTGGTTAATGATTGCTCGAAGGATCGAACAGTGGAACTAGTCAAAAATATTGCCGCAAGAGACAGTCGTGTGCGTCTTATATCTAATGTAAAGAACAGTGGTGTGTCTTATACTCGCAAACATGGTCTAGAAGAAGCAAAAGGTTCATGGATTGCAATTCTTGATAGTGATGATGCGTGGGCACCGAGAAAATTAGAAAAGCAGATTAACCTGCAAAAAAAAGTGAATGCTGATCTACTTTTTACAGGTTCTACTTTTATGAGTTATGATGGTGATCCAATTGATTGGTATCTTCATGCTCCAGGAGAGGTTACTTATCGACAGTTACTGAAGCAGAATGTTCTGTCAAATTCTTCGGCATTGGTACGCAAAGAGTTGTATACAAGGTATTACGCAGTCGGCGATGGAATGCATGAGGATTTTGCAATTTGGCTTGGTATTTTAAAAGAAGGAAGAAAAGCTTATGGCGTGGATGAACCGTTACTTATCTATAGAGTTGCGAAATCATCAAAATCTGGTAATAAAGTAAGGGCTGCAATGATGAATTGGAATACATATCGCTATGTCGGATTAAACCTAGTAGAAGCAGCTTATTACGAAGGATGGTATATGATAAAGAATGTTATTAAATATACAAATTTGAAAATTTCTAAGAGTGGAAGGAATACAGAATAGTTTTGCTGGAAGAATCTATGCTGTGAATGATATTTTAAGTATTATTTGTAATTTAGGGAGAAAGTTATGGATATATTATTTCTTTGTGGATACTTTGAACCAAAGTATCAGGAAGAAATTTCGCAAAAGACAAAAACTTGGGTTGAAAATGCCGCTAATACCTTTCAACAGAGATTAATTGCTGGTCTAAAAGAGCAACATATCAATTTGAAAGTAATATCGGCACCATTTATTGGACCGTGGCCTACTGCTTATGAAGATAAGATGTTTAGAGGGTTTGAGGCAGGTGAGAATGCAGAAGATATTCAATATGTGCATTTCAATAATATATGGGGTTATCGGAATGTCAGTCGAACAGCAGTATTAAAGAAGTGTGTTAAGAACTTTATTCAGAATTCAAAAGCTGAAAAGAGGGCTATCATTGTCTATTGTCCGCATACTCCATTTTTGGAAGCGGCAGCTTATGGTAAAAAGTTAGACAAGTCTATTCATATCCATATGATAGTGCCAGATCTTCCACAGTATATGAATTTGAGTAAAAAAGCCCATCCAATTTATGACTTTTTTAAGAAAATTGATATTCAAAAAATGGAGAAGTTTATTGCTCAGGTAGATTCTTTTATGTTATTGACTAAATATATGGCAGATAAGTTAAACGTGGGAAACCGTCCTTATATTGTGGTCGAGGGAATTACGGATGTTAAGAATATACCAACTGACCGAAAGAAAATGCATGGAAAGCAAGTAGCTTATGCAGGTAAGTTGGTTGAGGCATTCGGAGCAAAACGGTTGATTGATGCTTTTGAACTGATTGATGATCCAGAAGCTTCTTTGCATATTTGCGGTGGTGGTGAGCTGAAAGCATATGTTGAGGAGATGTGTCGAAAAGATCCACGAATTCACTACTATGGTGTTGTTTCAGCGGAAAAGGCAAATGAAATTTTACAAGGTGCAGATGTACTAGTGAATCCTCGACAGAATGATGATGAGTATACCAAGTATTCTTTTCCTTCAAAAAATATTGAGTATTTGATGACCGGGAATTTGGTTGTGGCTTATATGCTGGATGGAATTCCTGAAATATATAGAGATTTCTTTGTGATTCCAGATTCTAATAGTGTTGAAAGCCTTTCGAAAGGAATAAAAAGGGCTTTGGACAATAAAAATATTGAAGGAGAACGGTTAAGCGCGATGATCAAGTATTTGACTGAAACCAAATCGAGTGTAGCAGTGGCAAAAAATATAGTTGAGCTTTGTGAAAAAATTTGAAGGAGGAAAACTAAAAAGTGCTTGGAACGCTGATGCTAAATGGGGCATTTATGCTATCGACAGAGCTTATAGTAATAGGTGTTGTTATACATTTAAAATACCCAGATATGGTACATAAAAGATCTTTAATTATTATTGCTGTTTCGTTAGCTATAATCACAATGTGTGTCAATCCTACTAAATATTGGGATATATATAGACAATATAAATTTTTAGATGATATTCGTACTAGTGGAATTGAATTAAATGATTTTTTGTTTAATAATAAATTAAGAATTGGCGGGGCAGATTATGTATCGTTATTCACTTATAATTTAATTCGATATCTCGTGGTTAAAGTTGGTAATAATAGACTTTTACCCTTCCTAATGACATTTATTACGTATATGATTTGGAGCTATATTACAATTGACTGGATTAAAGAACATCAAATGTCAGGAAATGATGTTATTATGTCAATGCTATTGTCTAGTGTATTAATGCCATTTATTTTTGTTAATTCTGGTTTGCGAAATACAACCGCAGCGGCGATAGGAGCATTAGCTATTTATAATAATTTATATAAAAGACATCGAATTATTGAGCTTGTTTTTCTCTTTTTTATAGCCTTTACAATTCACTATTCAATGGTATATGTGATAATTGTATATTTGTTGACTAAAGTTTGTCGTACTAAAATTGCTGTAATAATATTGTTTGTTTGGACTAATGTTATGCCTTTAGCAGTTAGAATGATTAGAAATACTTCGTATGAAATATTGAGAAAAATGGTAAGCAGTTTTTTAATATATACTGGAGAACGTAATTTTGAGATTGATTTTTATGTGATTGGGGTTGGTTTTGTACTTTTTGCGCTAATTATATCTTTATTGTTGAAGAGGAAAGAAGAGAAAAACAATGAAACAATGGAAATTGAAAAGTTTATTATAATGATGTTGATGAATGCTCTGTTCAATATAGGTTATTCACAAATTATACTTCGTCCATTGTATACTTTGGGAGTAATGTCAACACCAGTTTTGTATTATATGTATGGTAGAGATCAAATACAAAATGAAAACCAACAGAAGGTATCTATTTTATGCATTTTTATAGGCTTGATATTTGTGTTAAGGGTATCAGTGCCAGAATATTTAATAATATCGTATTGTTAAGATAAGGAAAAAGTGATGATAATATTTGAAATTAACTCAGTTCCATACGGAAGCACGGGGAGGATTATGTTTCAAATTGCTGATACAGTAAAAGCTATGGATGGTGTGGCATATACATCGGCATCTTTTACTAAATCAAGAGGAGAACATTTCCCGGATACATATTATAGAATTGGTGGAGTTGTTGGAAAGACAGAGCATATTATTTTGGCCAAATTAACTGGTAGACATGGCTGTTATTCTCATATTGCAACATACAGATTGATAAGAAAAA
The DNA here is from genome assembly GCA_963599905.1 of Acutalibacteraceae bacterium. Classification (GTDB taxonomy): domain Bacteria; phylum Bacillota; class Clostridia; order Oscillospirales; family Acutalibacteraceae; genus Ruminococcoides. The sequence continues at coordinate 3,521 of CAVBYX010000043.1, read as the reverse complement.
TAAAACAAGTAAAGCCAGATGTCATTCACTTACATAATATCCATGGTTGGTATTTGAATTGGAGAATGTTGTTTAACTATTTGAAACGGGCAGGAATTCCTGTAGTATGGACTCTTCATGATTGTTGGTCTTTTACTGGTCACTGTCCTCATTTTATGGCTATTGGATGTGAGAAATGGAAATCGGGTTGCGATAAATGTTCTTTATATAAGTTATATCCAGGATGTCTGTTTGATGATTCAAAGAAACAGTACAAACTAAAAAAGCAATGTTTTACAGGAGTTCCTAATTTAACTATAGTAACTCCATCTCAATGGCTATCTGATTTGGTAAGACAGTCATATTTGAAAAACTATAATATAGTTGTGATTAATAATGGGATTGACTTGACAAAATTTAAGCCTAGAACAAGTGAGTTTAGAAAAAAATATAATTTGAAGGATAAGGTTATCTTGCTTGGGGTTGCTTTTGATTGGACAGTCAAAAAAGGAATTGAAGATTTTAAAAGATTAGCGTTGGAATTACCAGAAGAATATGTAATTGTATTAGTTGGTGTTTCAGAAGTAATGGCGAAAGATTTGCCGAAAAATATTATTTCAATTGCTTGTACACAGAATCAGGAAGAATTGGCAGAAATTTATTCAGCAGCAGATCTTTTTATAAATCCAACATTAGAGGATAATTTTCCAACGGTAAATTTAGAAGCGTTGGCCTGTGGTACACCAGTTATTACCTACCGAACGGGTGGAAGTCCTGAAAGCATAACAGAATTATGTGGAAAAGTAGTGCCATATAGAGATTACGCGACGTTGAAAGAAACTATACTTGAAATGAAATATGCGAAAAAGTCTATGGTACAGGCGTGTATTGACACAGCTCAGTATTATAGACGAGAAGATGCATATGAGAAATATGTTGACCTTTATAAAAAGTGTATGAAAGGCAATGGTAAATAACGATGAAAGTGGTATTTATCTCGAACTATTATAATCATCATCAAGCGCCTTTTTCGGAGGCAATGGACCATTTGACTGAAGGTCAGTATTGGTTTATTGCAACAGAGGAAATGTCTGATGAACGGAAAAATATGGGGTGGGGAAGAGAAAGTCTTCCAGATTATGTAGTTAAGGCTTTTGAAAGTAGTGAAGAGTTAGGCAGAGCGAGTCGACTAATTGATGATGCTGATATAGCCATATTAGGATTAAGTGGATGGAAGAATTTTCAACTAGTTCAGCGAAGATTAAAACAAAATAAACTTACATTCCGATACTCAGAACGTATATATAAAATGGGGATTAAAAGGTATCGTCTTCCAATTCAGGCAGCAAAACTGTGGCTTGCCGGAGGACGATATGCGGCTATGTATATGTTGTGTGCAAGTGCATATACAGCGCAGGATTATGCAAAAACGGGAAGTTATCTAAACAAGACGTATAAGTGGGGATATTTTCCAAGAGTGAAACAGTATGATGTTGATGAACTTATGAAGAAAAAGTTGTCCGTTACGTCAACTGGATGGAAGCGTCCATGTGCTTCAATCCTATGGGCCGGTAGGCTTATAGGATGGAAGCATCCAGATGCTTCCATCCAGTTGGCTGCATCATTAAAAGAAAAAGGATATTCTTTTAAAATGAGCATTATCGGTAATGGAGAAATGGAAAATCAACTTCAGAAAATGATTATCGATAGAAATGTGTCTGATTGCGTGGAAATGTTAGGTGCAATGACACCGGAAGAAGTCCGTAAGCACATGGAAAAAGCAGATATCTATTTATTCACAAGTGACTTTAATGAAGGATGGGGAGCTGTTTTAAATGAGTCCATGAACAGCGGATGCGCTGTTGTCGCAAGTCATGCAATAGGTTCGGTGTCTTTTTTGATTAAAAATGGTGAAAATGGTCTTATTTATCAAAATGGGAATCAAAAGCATCTTGAAGAGCAAGTATGCAAACTTTTAGATGATGCAGAATATAGGAAAAAAATTGGAAAAAAGGCATATAGGACTATCGCAGACACATGGAATGCAGAAAATGCAGCAGAACGTTTGCTGATGCTTGCCCAAAATATTGGTGAACACAAAAATGTAGTGAATCTGTTTAAGGATGGGCCTTGTAGTAAGGCTCAAATTATACAAAATGATTGGTTTAATTACATTAAATGATATTGATTTACAAGAAGGAGAAAAAATGGCATTTTACTTATATCTGAATACAGGCAGTGCAAATCATGGCTGTGAAGCAATCGTTCGATCTACTTGTAAGATATTGGATGAAACATGTGGTAGTCAAAATAAATTTTTGGCAAGTAGTAATATTGAACAAGATAGACAGTTCCATTTGGATGATTTGACGGATATTATTCCGGCAGCTGTATGGAAGAATCTTCCTCAACACATTTTTTATTATGTAATGCGAAAAATAACTAAGAATAGCAAAATGGGTATGAAGAAGTTGTATAAAGAGTTTTTGAAGAATATTCATAGTAATGATGTTGCTTTGTGTATTGGTGGAGATACATACTGTTATACATATCCAGAGTACTTGGAAGTATGTCTTGACCACATAAAAAAAACAGGAGCAAAGTCTATTTTATGGGCAACTTCTATTGAACCGTCAGCAATGTCAACTCGTTTAATTGGACATCTTAATAACTATGATTACATTGTTGTTCGTGAAGCAATTACCTGCCATGCGCTTTTAAGTAATGGCATATCATTAAAAAAAATAATAAAAACTTGCGATCCTGCTTTTCATTTGCCTATGGAAAAAGTAGAGTTACCTGAGGGATTTGATGAAAAAAATACAGTTGGACTTAATATTAGTAGTCTTGTAGCAGGAAGTGGTAGTGATAAGACTAGAAAGGCGTTTGAATCTATTCTATTGTGGTTACAGGATCTTTTGGTGTCTACCGATTATAAGGTGTGCCTAATTCCGCATGTATATGGTAAAGGGGCGGATGATAAGGATGATCTATACTATGCGACAATGCTTTACAATAGGATACCAGATGACTTGAAATTACGTATTTGCATGGTTAAAGAAGAACTTTCTTGTGTGCAGTTGAAGTACATTATTTCACGCTGCCGTTTTTTTGTGGGAGCAAGAACTCATTCTATGATTGCAGCATATTCAACTAAAGTGCCAGCTATTGCACTGGGATATTCAGTAAAAGCAGATGGCATAGCGACAGATTTATTTGGAACAACAGAAAATTTTGTTTTGAATATTGATAAACTTCAGGAACCCAAAAATTTGAAATCAGCATTTGCATATTTGATAGAAAATGAGGAATCAGTTCAGAAAATATATACAGCTAAACTTCCAATGTACAAAGAGTCTATTTTACAAGCAGCAAAGGAGATCATGGGAAACAAGGAGAACATAATTGAAGATGAGATCTGAAAAGAAAACAGCTGTGTTGTTTTCATATATCAATAGCCTTTCGAGTATTTTAATAAATATTTTCTGGGGGCCATTTTTAATTCATACACTAGGAGATGCAGAATATGGGGTGTACCAAAT
>CAVBYX010000042.1:0-10611 GCA_963599905.1 Acutalibacteraceae bacterium | reverse complement strand
CATTTTTCGCAGGATAGATGCAGGTGATTTTTACATCGTTTTTCATCAATATATCTGTAAAATACCTCTCTGCTTCCGTTTTTTGAAATTCTGCGGATTTTTCCTCCTTTTTCAAGCTCAGCAAGATTTCTGTAAACAGCGCTTATACTTATCGTACTGTCATCAAGCATTTCTGAAATCTGCCTTGCGGAAAATTCCTCATCCGCATGTGCAGACAAAAACGAAAGTAGATTTTTTCGTTGCTTAGTCATATATTTCGGCATCAACCCGCCTCCAATTTGCGATTGTTTCGCAAATTAGTATATCACAGTTGCAAACTACTGTCAAGCAACCCTGTTACGTGCAGATAAACACAGTAAACTCCATTAATTCAATGCATTTGTATTCAAAATAAAACACTGTTGTTTAATACTGAAAATTATATTCAAAACGGAGCAACGCCTTAATTACAAAGCGTTACTCCATTTGAATTTCTATTAAATCACAATTAAAGTGCAATAATTTTCATTTCCGATTTTCTCAAAAGAAGAATAAAAAAGCGATATTTTCTCTTAATCGAATCGGACTGTTTTCGGAAAGTTCATTAGTTCATTAAACAATAAAAATGCTTATTTAATCAACGATATTGAGGTTAAAAATATATGAGCAGTCAACATTTCCGTTTATACCGTCAACATAATACCCGTCGGTAAACTGCCATATATCGCAATCAATCGAACAGTAATCGTTCCATTCGGCATTCCAAATGCTGTATCCGCTGTCTTTTATTGTTTTTTGCTGAAGCGGATAGCCACCCCATACGGAAGCAGATGCATATATGCCTGCTTTATAAGAGGCGTTTTCAATTGTTTTACAAAAGTTCACCGCCATTTGAGTGTAGCTTGAGGAGCTCATATTGTATATTGCCGGTGCATATTCCAAGTCATAATACACCGGCAAATCCAAGTCTTTTCCGCCGAGACAATATAAACATGCGTTGGCTTCGTCGAACGCCTCATTGACGGATGTGGCGTAACTGAACCAATATACGCCAACCTTGAGATTTGCCGCTTTTGCTTTTCGATAATTGGTTTCAAACATATCATCTTTTTGATATGTCTCTCTTCCGAATCCCGCTCGAATAATAACATACTCGCAGCCGCTTTCTTTCAGCTTGTTAAAATTAATATCTCCCTGCCAAGTTGAAACATCAATACATCTGACATTTGAACCGTTTACCGTTATTATACAACTTGCGGATTTGCCGTTTCCGGTTGTTACCGAAACAATTGACGAACCTTCCGACATTGCTTTAACAATGCACTTATTATCGTACGTCGTAATTATATTAATAACATCATTATTACTGTTTTGCCAAATCAAAGTGTCGGGGCTTGCCCAAGAACCGGAATTTGTATGCTCTTTAAGCACATATGTATCACCGACTTTAAGATTTAATCCTTCTTCATTCAAATCTATTTGACTCGGGCTTTCCATAACAGTGACTTTGCAAGAAGCATATACGCCGTTTTGTAACGTACAGAATACTGTAGCAGTACCTACGCTTTCAGCCGTACACAATCCGCCGGCTGTGTTGATTGATAAAACGCTTTCGTCCGAAGATGAATAATCTCTGAAATACGCCGCTGTATTTGACTCCACATAGCTGTCAAAATCATATTGTTCGCCAACCCCGAGAATCAATTCGCTTCCGGCATTCAAAGTTAATGAATCAGACATTTGTTTAACGGTAAAATGACATGCAGCCTGAACACCGTTATACAACGTAACTTTAACTGTCGCTTCTCCGATGCCCACAGCTTTTGCCGTTGCAACGTTATCATTGTTATTCTCTATTGTTACAACATCGGTATTATTGCTTGTCCATTTTAGATTTTCCGAATTGGCATATGTTCCGTAATCTGTTACTTCTTTAAGTTTTACCTGTTCTTTGCTTCCGATTGTCATATCCGAATAATTGAGACTGACCCCTGTCGGCGCATTCCATACAGACACATTACATTGCTTTGATAAGCCGTTCGCTTTAACGGTTATAACAGCCTTACCCTTTGAATTTGCCGTTATAAGACCGTCTTGATTTACGGCAACACATTGCGAGAAGGATTCAAATTCGATTTTTGCATTTTCAACATCACATTTTACGGTCAGCTTAAAATCTTCACCAATGCCCAAAATGAGTTCATATGTATTTAACTCCATTTCAGTTACAACAGGCTCGGTTGGAGCTTCAGGATCAGAACCCGCGATATATTTTTGGATGATTGTGGTATCGGAAACCGATATAACACCGTCAGAATTATAGTCGTATTCTTGAATTAATTCATCTGTTGTTTGAATTAATCCTGCAGCAATTTTTTGAGTTGTGGTTGCGTCACCGACCGTTAAACTGTTTACAGGTTTAAGAGATACTTCATCGGTTGCCGCCGCATTAACCGAAAATACAGAAATACATAGCAAACAACAAAAAACCGTTAACAATACAACTTTTTTCATTTTACTTTATAACCTCCCGTGTGCAAGTTCTATAATAAAAATCAGTAAAACAAACAGAACTTGACAAACAAAAATTCTAAGTATATCCGAAAAAATCCGCCGTAAAAAAATTTAACAAAAAACAAAACGAATATCAAATAAACTATACGAACATTTTACAGAAGAATTTATCGAATTTCAAGACTTTATAATACAAAAAATCAAAAAACCGATATTTTGCTTAACATATAATGTCAAATCAAGCAAAAAAGATATAAAATCATTAGTCATATACCGTTTTTTCAAAAAGATTTTATATACAAAAATGCAAATATCGCCGTACCATCGACAAGTAATCTGCCGATAATAATTAAAATGTCGGTTTGTCAATGATTAGTTACACATTCAAAAAAATTACTTGACATTTTTATAAAAAACAAGTAAAATAATTAAAGTAGTTTTTTACGCAATATTCGCAACATTAAAACAATCGAATATTCGAGTTAATACTCCCTTTGGAGTTTAACATATACGGAGACGTATCGAAGCGGTCATAACGGACATGACTCGAAATCATGATGCCCCTTGAGGGACGAGGGTTCGAATCCCTCCGTCTCCGCCATATCGTCGTCGCAAGCTTCATATCGCTTGCGACGATTTTTTTTATAATCAACTCCGTTTACAGGCTTTTTTTAAAATTATTTTTCTATTGTTTGCCATTTGTTGCCGAAATTTACTGTTTCGGGAAACGCCATTCCGTGTACCATAGCACTTGCCGAAGATAACTTTGACGAATAATCAAGGTGAGCATAGATATTAGCGGTAGTGGAAAAATCGCTGTGTCCAAGCCATTCCTGAATTTGTTTGAGCGGAACTCCGTTAACAAGAAGCAGACTTGCACAACTGTGCCTTAAATCGTGAAAACGCATTCTTTTACAGCCGTGCTTTTGAATATATATCGGAAATTGGCTTGTTAAATAATCGGGTTTCATCAAATTGCCCAGCTCATCAACAAAAACATAACCGTCATATTCGTAATTGTAGCAGTTACCGCAAACCTTTTTATTGACCTCTTGTGCCGTTTTAACCTCTTTGAAATATTCGGCAAAACTGCCGACCAACGGAAGCGTACGCATACTGGATTTTGTTTTTGCAGAATCCTGTGCGTACATTTTTGTTTTACCGTCTATTTGCACCGAAGTAACAGTATGCTTAATGGTAATTGTTCCCCTTTCAAAGTCGATAGCGTCCCATTTAAGCCCAACAACCTCGCCTCGGCGAAGTCCGTAGAAAGCGGCGACTAATACCGGAAGTTCCAGTTTTGTGCCTTTAACTACTTCAAATACGTGTTGCAATTCGGTTGCGTCAAGAAACACAGGCTGGTAATCATTCTTTTTCGGTCTGTCAACTTTCTCTGCCACATTCTGTGTAACAAGGTCGGTTTTAAGTGCATATTTCAACGCCTGATGAATAACGGCGTGATAGTGTATAACCGAGTTCGCTTTAACTGTTTTCAACTTTTCGCAATAGAATTGCTGAATGTGCCTTGCTTCCAAACTTTGCAGGGTTACGCCTTTCTTTCTGAAATACGGCTCAATCGCCGATTTTACCATTTGTTCATAAGAACCGAATGTTGTCGCCTTAACACGCACCCTTACAATCTCCAGCCATTGCAATAAGTAGTCTGCAAACAGCATATCGGCGGCAAGTTCGTCTGATACCGGCGATTCAAACTCACCTCTGATTCGTGAAAGTTCGGCTTCTGCCTTTCGTCTGTTCCCTTTTTCGGGTAACCCTGTGGAATAATATTTTACACAGCGTTTCCCGGTGCTGTCGTTGTAGCTTATTACTACATAATAATATCCTTTTTTAATTTGTAGGTGTCCTGATACCATTTTTATCTCCTTTCTTTGCTTTACACAGGATTGACCTACACCGACAAGCAAATTATATCTTGTCGGCATAGTTCTTTCCATTGTGCGATAGTCGCTCTCTGTACACTTCTGTACGAATCAGCGAGCGTCGTAGGAAATTTCAACCGCCGGGTTAAATGCGATTTTGCCCTCATCTACCATTGCAAGCAGTTCTGGTATTAAATAAGTTAAGCGGATATATCTCAAAACTTGATTTTTACTGTCGCCGCTGTCAGCACCGATTTTTTCTACGGTGAGTAACCTCTCCCCAACTTGGGGAGAAGCTATACCTTGATGGTTCAAAGCGTCTCGTTTCATTTTATAAGCAAACGCCTTTTCACTCGGTAAAACCGTTTCTCTCTGCAAATTAGCATCTACCATTGCAATTATTGCCTCATCATCGGTCATATTACGAACAATCACCGGCATTGTTTCAAGTCCGAGTTCTTGATAAGCCGCAAGTCGCCTGTGACCGGAAATAATTTCATAACCGCCGTTTTCAAGCGGTCTTGCCACAGCCGGAGTGATTGCTCCGACTTTTTTAATGCTCTCAATCATTCACCTCATCTCCTCGTTGTTTTGTACCTTAAAAGGGTGGTCTTTGAATGGGTGCAACTCGCAAAGCGGAATATTTTGCACTCGCTCCGGCTTTGCGTCGTCCCGCATTTCCTGTGTGGTGAATAAATCATCCGGTTTAGGTAAAGTAAAATCTGTATTTCTTTTTGTCATCTTTCATAATCTCTCTTTCGTTGTTTATTTAGTCCGTAATAACGGTTTCGCATATTCTTTTCAATAAGAATATTCTCTTTGATTTTTGGGTTGTCATCTATAATTCTTGTTGCCGTTTTCTTCTCTTTACGAAGTTTTGCAAGGACTTTAGTGCAGTCATCTCGCTTGGCAACAAGTTTTGTTTTTTCCGTCGGTTCGTGACAGGATTTAATTTTTCGGTAAAGCATTTTGCGATAGTCCGATATAAGTTTCATCTGAGAATCGGCATTTTTTATAAATGCTTCAACCGACAAAATGTCGGTTAAACGGTTATCACAAATCAGCCGTACCTGCTCGGAGTAACGGTCAAGCCGACGGCAAGCCTCACGCATTTCGGGCGATAATGGCTTGTGTTTTTTGGTCTTAGGAAGTACGCCCAGCAGATACAAGTATTTGAAATACAATGCTTTTAGACCTGTAATTTTCTTTGTACTATTCAAGTTACCTTTAACAAAATAAGCCTTTTGAATTGTGACGCCATAACTCTTTTTAGCGGTAAATTCACGGTATAAGCGGTACACTTTTTGCGGATTATTTCGCAAGTTATCTCTCATTCGGTCATAGATTGCATCACGGTCATAAGCCTCTCCCAAGCGATATAATCGGGTTGCTTTATTGCTATTTTGCGAACGGATAGTGGCGTATTTGTGATACGGGTTCAGGTCAATTACATATCCGAGCTGTTTCATAACATAGGCAAAATCTTTTGGATTTGTACTCATCTCAAGAGCCTTATCAATCGCCTCACGCATTAAATTGTATTGTGTCGACTCGCCGTTTTTCTCGGCGAAGTACAGCTTGCGTGGTGTCTTACCTTTAGGATTTTTAATAACCGTCAAACCGTTTTCTTTGCAAAGTTCGTCGGAAATACTACGCAGTTTCCAATACACACCCTCGTTGCAATTGAACTTTTTACAGTTCCACATATTCACGGAATTGATGACCAAATGGTTGTGATAAGTGCCGGTGTTGAAGTGGGTGGCGACCAGCACTTGGTACTCATCGCCCCACATTCTTTTTGCAAGTTCAACGCCGAGTTTGTGTGCAAGCTGCGGTGTAACCTCGCCTGTTTTGAAACTCTGATATGCGTGGTAAGCCACATTGCCGGTAGTTTTATCAAAGCGTTCCTGCACCGAAATCATTTCATCAAAAACAGTCTTTGCAGAGCAGTTTACGCCTGTGACAAACATTGCTTTTTCTTCACCGACTACGGTTTTTCTCTCATCGCTTGCATAGTGAAGTGCCTTGCATATGTCACTGTAAATTGTTTTGTCAGGGTTCGCCGCATAGCTTAAAACTCGGCTGACGCTGTCGGTAACAGCCCATATTTTTGTTACTGCCACGGTGATTCATTCCCACTTTCCGTCTTGTCACTTTGGTGATAAGCCTTCAAAAATTTGTCGATTACATAATCAAATCCGTCTTTTATTCTTTCGTCGGGAAGTGATTTGAAGTTGTCACGCAGTGCAGTTAAACCTTCGGTACGCTTCATAAAATTCTTGCGGCAAACTCGCTTGAATCTGCTTGCCCAAGCCTAATTTTCTAAGGTAAGCAGATAGTGAAAGTCCGCATTTTTTAGCGGCAAATTCCATTTTTCTTTTCTCCGTTTCGGTCACACGGATATTGATTGCAGTTGTTCTTTGTCTCATAAATTCTCAATCCTTTCTTTGTAAAATCGGGGTTACAGGGGCGGCAGCCACTTTCGGCATTCGCCGCCGGTTTTGTAGGCATTACAAAACCTATGCTCGCTGCGTCAGAACAAAGGCATTACCTGTATATCCCCCTTTATCTTTTTTCAAAAATGACGATAGTGACGGTTATGACGGCTTTTTCTATATAGCATTTGCATTGTCATTTTCGTCATTGCTGTCACACTTTTTCAAGTGAATCAGTCGACTTGTCCCGGTGCGTTTTGTTTTGTATTCAACACCTTGAGGCTGTAAAACTTCCGCCGAAAATCGGGCAAGCATTTTTGTCTCAACATTCGGTGTGACTTCGATTTCATTCATCTGAGTTATCAACTCGGTTGCCGTACCCTGCCACTTTTTTATCTCGGATATAAAATCAACCAGCCGCAAAATAAACTTAGGAATTTCCTCATGGCGAATATCCTCTATATTTTTTCGCTCAACCAACTCCCACAAGTGACTGTTGCTGTTAAACTTCAATGTCAGTTCTTGATACTCAATATCTCGACCGGTGGCAAGCAGTGTCCCTGTTTCGTTGGCACGGCTGCGTTTCAAAACAAAATTTGTGTCTGCCGCACCTGTGATACCCGTTGAGCCTGACACCTCATTGAACGGGTCGCTGACATCTTTCAGTTTTCTGACATGATGAACAACCACAACGGCAATGGCGTACTTGTCCGAAATATTATTCAGTGCCGATACATCGTCATAGTCGCCTGCATACATTCCACTTTTTCCGCCTGTGCTTTTTTGAATCTCGCACCTTTTGAAATGTGTCGATAATCACAAGTTTTGTATTTGGAAAGTCAGAAAGATACTGTTCAATTTGTTGTTCCAACCCATTTCCGATTTGAGAACTCGTAGTCGCTATGCGTAATTCACTCGGTGCTTCGTCTGTAATTTTGTACAGTCGGTTTTGTATTCGAGCGTAAGTATCTTCAAGACAAAGATAAAGCACATCGCTTTTGTGTGTTTCAAATTCCCACACAGGTTGTCCTCTTGCCACCTGAAGACTCAGCCACAGCATAAGCCAACTTTTGCCGATTTTACTTGAGCCGGATAACACACTCAATCCTTGCGGTATCAATCCATCAACTACAAACAAGGTCCTGTCCATCGGAGTTGACAAAAGAGTGTCGGCGTCGATTGTTTTCAGTTTTTCAACTTGCATTCTTTACACCTTCTTCCATAACATAGTTGATGACATTGACCTTCGGAATTTTAAAAGCGTTTCCGATTTTAACGCCCGGAATATATCCGTCGTTAATCAGGTCGTATGCCAAGTGTCGGCTTACACCGAGCATTTCTTGAAGTTGAGCTACAGTCACAATGTCCGGATACTCCGGGAACATCATCTTATAAAGCTCTTTCAATTCAGATTTTCTCATCTTTATTAACCTCCTTTGTGAGAAAATAAGCTGCACAGTTCGTACAGCTATGTACGAGGGGCACAAAAATCAAAACTCTTTCCGTCATCATGTGCCTATTTTGTTTGAATGTTGGGATATTTTATGGATTTACCCCTTCACTACTTATAAATGGGGTCCGAAAAATGTACACCCAACTTTCAAAAATTTTTTTCACTCAAAAACAAAAAACAGCCGAAAGCCCTTTATTTACAAGGGTTTCCGGCTGAAAAAATTTTTAAAATATTTTTGTGATTGATAGAAAAAGGGGCAAAAATCTGTTATAATGGCAAAAAGGTCAACTTACGATATGACGGTGATATTATGATTTTAGAAAGAATACCTGATGAATTAAAAAAGAAAATTAAGAAGTTTCATTCTTATCGCACAAATACTAATAAAGCATTGTTTTTCTCGGCAGATTCGGGAATGGGAAAAACCTATGCAGCGTTGTCTTACTGTGCAGAAAGCAAGGATAGCCTTTACTTTTCCTTTTGCAACATCAGTGCAGACCTTGCACTGAAAACATTTACCGAGCGTTATCCAAATGTGTTCAAAGACTGCACAACTTGGGAGGAGTTTTTCGATTGTTTACGGATTTACTGCAAAGGAAAACACCCAACAGTCTTTTTTGACGATGTGGGTGAGCGAAACGATAAAAATGATTTTTATGATGCATTGATGGATTTTATATATGAAAGCAATGGTTGCGGTGCACTTGTAATCTTAATCGGCAAACCGTGGGAACAAATTGAAATTTCTTGCCAAGAGATAACATTAATGCCGTATTCTATGCAAGAAATTGCCGAAACGCTGTCCGTAAGCGACAAGGAATCGGCAGCAATTTTTTGTCTGACGGCAGGTATTACTGAGCTTTTATCCTTATACGATACAAGCATTTCTTTTGAAGAAAATGCAAAAGCGTTGCTAAATATAAATTCTCCGTTTTACCGCTTAATGAAAGATAAAATGGGTGAATGCTTCCGAATGCCTGAAAGTTACAACACTCTGCTGTATGCAATGGCAAACGGTTATAACCGAATCAATGAACTGTCTGCGTTTTCGGGTTATCCCAAAAACAAATGCGACAAGTATATTAAAACACTGTGCGAATTTGATATTGTACGAAAAGAGCCCGGAGAAAGCAGTCACACAAAATATTATCCGTCAAACAGTTATATAGCCATATGGTATAAAACTCTGCTGACTGCCGTACCCAATACAGACGGCAGTTTCGGCGAAGATGTTTATGAGCGTTTTACGGAATATTTCAATAATGTTGTGCTTTCTTCATTTTATAAAGATATGTGCAACTATTGGCTGAAAGAAAATCTCATTTCTTTATCAACAGACTACATTAACGCCGAAGATTCAAGTTATTACAATGTTAAAATCGGAAATGTAACCTTTGATTTTGCCTATAAGAAAAAGCGAGCGTTATATGCCTATTACGATACAACTCCGGGTGGCAGATTGACGAAAAAACTGTGGGAAGAAATTGAGAACAGCACCACAAAAGACAGACCGTTTTACGAGAACGAATATATCCTATGCACCGTAAACCGTGTACCCGACAGTTTTTGGGCTTTGAGCAGTCAATATGACAATGTGCATATCGTAAAACTTTCCTCTCTTTTTTCTGCATATAACAAAGAATATAACCGCCGTGTGCACCCTCGCTTTGTCCCTTCGTTTGTATGGAATCAGAGGCTGTTTTAGGGCAAAATTCATTGACACAGAGTATAACATTAGATATAATATTTTATAGAAACATTGTTATATTTAAGAGGTGGCATTATGCAGAAACTTATAAAACAGATAAGAGCATATTTGAATATGAGTCAAACCGAGTTTGCCGGGCAACTTAATGTTACCTTCCAAACCGTGAACCGTTGGGAAAACGGTCGTGCCCTGCCCAACAAATTGGCACAGTCAAAGATGTTTGATTTATGCAGGGAAAAGCAAGTTCCTGTTTATGATATGATTCTGAAAAAGATTGCAGATGAATCGAACGCAATTAAACTTGATCCAAATCGAATTCTTCTTTATCACGGTTCAAAAGCCGGCATTGAGGGTACTATTGAGCCAAAGAGCCGAAAGCAATGTGATTTTGGCAAAGGTTTTTATATGGGAACCGATCCCGGTCAGGCACTTACTTTGATTTGCGACTATGAAAAATCTAAGTTCTACATTGTTTCCGTAAATACGGATAATCTTGCACAAATTGAAGTGCCCGCAAATATTGATTGGGCAATGCTTGTCGCATATCACAGAGGAAAAATGGAAAAAATAAACGGTATGCCTTTTTATGAACAAGTCCGTAAAAAATGGACAATAGAAAAAACAGACCTCCTATGGTAGAAT
>CAVBYX010000041.1:0-45846 GCA_963599905.1 Acutalibacteraceae bacterium | reverse complement strand
GGAGTGGAATAAATCCCACCCAGAAATCCCGAGAAGCTGTCGCTTCTTTGCACTGTTTGCAATTTGTCGCAAGTTCTGCTCTTTGCAAGCAAAGCAGACCTTGCTCGAATTTAAATCTAAGTGCAGATATAAAAGTATAGATGTGATAAAATTAAATATATCGGAGAATTAATATATGAAAATGATATTTACTATAATAGTTTGCAAACTGATTAGGCTTGTTGCAAAAGTTTTTGGCAAGGGCAGCAGCTTTCCGGGTCAGGTTGCATTAAAACTTTGTCCGGATATTTTGAGCAGAATAAAAATGCCGAAATACATAATTGCGGTAACGGGCAGTAACGGAAAGACTTCAACCGTTGAGATGATTGCCCACATATTGTTAAAGAACGGCAAAAAGGTTGCCTGGAATAAAGAGGGTTCAAATCAAATTGAGGGTGTTACAACCCTTGTTTTGAGCAATTCAAGCCTTTTTGGAAAGGTAAAGAGCGATATTTTGCTGATTGAAAGCGATGAAAGATTTGCAAAATATACTTTTAAGTATATAACTCCCACCCATTATGTCATTACAAATCTTTATCGTGACCAGCTTACCCGAAACGGTCACCCGGAATGGGTATATGATGCAATCTCGCAGAGTATTCACCCCGAAACCAAGCTTATTCTCAATGCCGATGACCCGCTTGTATCGTTGTTTGGTTACGGCAAAAAGGACGTCATTTGGTTTGGTGCAGACAAGCTTTCAACGGATACGGAAAGTCTTGACAGTGTTTATAATGACGGTGCATATTGCCCGCACTGCAAGTCACCTATGAATTACACTACGCACCACTATAACCACATCGGTCACTATGAGTGCCGAACCTGCGGATATAAACGTCACAGCACGGATTATACGGTTACCTCTGTTGACCTTGACAGGGGAGAGGCGGTGATTAACGGTAAGTATCATATCTCACTGGCTCTTAAGTCGCTTTACAATATATACAATATTCTTGCCGCATTTACGGTTGCTTCGATTGTCGGTATAGGCGGTGATGAAATCGCCGCAGATATGAGTAACTATGTGCTGAAAAACGGCAGGGTTATAACCTTTGAACTTGGCAAGCGTAAAGGCACACTGCTTACCTCAAAGCACGAAAACAGCATTTCGTACGACCAGTCAATACGTGTTGCCGTTGCAGACAAAAGAGGCTGTGACGTTATGTTTATCGTTGACGCTGTCAGCCGAAAGTATTTTACAAGCGATGTTTCATGGCTTTGGGACATTGATTTTGAAATGCTGAATAATCAAAATATCCACAACATTGTGCTTGCAGGCAAATATTGTAATGACCTTGCAGTCAGATTTTCTTATACCGATATTCCAAAAGATAAAATAACGATTATCGAGGACATAAACAAAGCTGTTGATTATCTTGAAAACGACAGGAATGAATACATTTATGTTATCACCTGTTTCTCGGATAAATATAAATTTATCAGCAGAATCAAGGGGGAATAAACATGAAAATTCTTCATCTGTATCACGATATTATGAATCTCTACGGGGAATACGCAAATGTACTTGCAATGCAGAGGATTTTAATCAACAGCGGTTTTGAATGTACGATTGACAGATTATCAATCGGAGACAATGCCGATTTGAGTGCATACGACTTTATATATATCGGCTCGGGAACGGAAAGAAATCAACGCGTCGTGCTTAAAGATATTAAAAAGTATGCCGATGACCTTAAAAAGCTCATTGACGGCGGCAAGGTTATTCTTATGACGGGCAATTCGTTTGAAATGCTTGGAAAAACCGTTACGGACGCCGAACAAAACAGCTTTAACGGACTTGGAATTTTTGAATTTACGACAACGGAACAGAACAAGAGGCGGGTTACTGCCGATGCGATTTTTTCGGCGGATTTTTTGGATAAGCCGTCGGTCGGATTTGTTAACAAGTGCAGTGAAATTAATAATGTTGAAAATCCGCTTTTTGAGGTAAAGATAGGGCTTGGCAACAAGAGCGGAGACAAGCACGAGGGCGTTCGCAAAAATAACTTTTTCGGCACGCATCTCACAGGGCCTGTGCTCATCAAAAATCCGTGTTTTCTTGAATATATGGCAGGACTTGTTGTCAAAGATGCGAATGCAATCCACGCCGAACATATTTCATACGAGAGAGCAGGCTATGAGATGACTTTATCGGAGCTTGAGAAACGTATGAATGAAAATAAATAAAAAAGGAGATGTTTTTATGAGTAACAATCTTAACAATCAGACCGTCAAGAAAAAGAAGAGAAGTTCATACTTTAATTCAAATCCGGTTATGAACGGACTCGGCAAGGTTAAAGAACGTGCTTCGGAAGGCTCTTTGTCGGCTTCATACGGAGGAATTGCCCTAAAGACGGTGTTCTTCCTGCTTATGGTTGTAGCCGGAATTATGATTTATCTTGTGCTTAACCGGCTTGTGTTTACAAATACCGCTTATCAGGGTGAGGTGTTTACGCTTAATTACGGCGAGTTGCAATTTCAGATTTCAATCGTTGAATTAATAGTGCTTGGCTCGGCTGTCATTTTCGGTATAATCTGCCAATTACTTGCCTGTTTTGTTGCACCTACAATTCCTGTTACCGGTTCGTTGTTTTCTGTTTCCGAAGGATTTTTTATTTCATTTACCATATTTAAAATCCTAAAAGGCTACGAGTATTTGGGCTTGCTTGCACTTATGATTACCGTGCTGGTTGTTGCGATAATGAATTTGCTTTATGCAAAGCAGATAATAAGGGCAACGCATAAGTTTAAAATGGTTATGGTTACGTTGTTTGCAACCGTTATCGGAATTTCAATTTTGATGACAATAGGTTTTTTCGTTCCTTTCACAAGACCTCTTGTCGCAGAAGTTATGGCAAATCCTGCTGTTTCGATTGCATTTACTGTAATTTCAATTATTATTGCAGCTTTGTTTTTGATTTCCGATTTTGCAATGATTGATACTGTTGTTAATGAGAGTTATCCAAAAAAATATGAATGGCGTGCTTCGTTTGGTTTGGCGTTCACGGTTATTTGGCTCTATGTGAAAATTCTTGATTTGATTATTCAGATTTTTGCAAACAGCAGAAACAACTGAGGTAACATATTGTCGAACTATGTGTTGAAAACAACGAACTTATGTAAGCATTTTAAATCAAAGCCTTCTGTTACTTTGAAAAAGGAAAATCTATGGTTTGATCGGCTTGACTAAGTCAATTGCTAAAGAGTTTGGCGTTCGCAATATTTGCCGAGATATATCGGAAAGACTGAAGATGTTACAAATGCAGTATTGTTTTTGGCAGGCAGCGAGAGTGATTACATAACAGGTGAAGTTTTTAAAGTTGACGGAAACCTTGCTGTGTAAGTTAATTAATCAGACTAATATTTTGGGGAGCAGTCGGTCGGCTGCTCCTTTTTTATGCTGTCATTGACTCAACGGCAAACAATAGTATATAATTGTTTGCAAAGGTCATTGTTTGACCGAGATTATATTTATAAAAGGATTTATCAAGATAAATGAAAAGACTTATTTGCATTTTAATTGTAACGGCTTTGTTGTTAGGCACTGCGGCACTTGTGGGCTGTAATGTGTCAGGCAAGCCTGCCGAAGATTCTTTTGAAGCAATGGACACTTTTATGAGTTTTAAGGCTTACGGCGAAAACAGTGATTCGGTTGTGTCACAAATTCGGGAAAAAATTCTGCGGCTTGATTCGCTGTTCTCAACTACAAATGCAGACAGCGATATTTATAGGGTAAACAAGAGAACTTCTGATTCGGTTAAGGTTGATGACGTGACCGCTGATGCGGTTTCAAAATCGCTTGAAATATGCAAAAGTGTTGACGGAGCACTTGATATTTCGGTTTATCCGATTGTAAGAGAATGGGGGTTTATTGACAAGAATTATAAAATTCCCGATAAAAGCAGAATTGACGAGCTTTTGAAATGCGTTGATTACACCAAGGTGAGCGTTTCAGACGGTAAAATTACTCTTTTGCCCGATATGGAGCTTGACCTTGGCGCAGTTGCCAAGGGTTATGCCGCAGATGAGGGAATTGAAATTTGCAAAAGCAATAATACGTCGTCCGCTTTGCTTAACTTAGGAGGTACTATTGCGGCGGTGGGCAAAAAACCTGACGGTTCGAGCTGGAAAATTGGAGTTGCAAACCCGAAAAACAGCGCAGATTACTTTGGTTATCTAAGTTGCTCGGATTGTGTTGCCGCAACTTCGGGCGGATATGAAAGATATTTTGTCGGCGATGACGGCAAGACATATATTCATATTATCAATCCAAAAACAGGTTATCCGATTGATAATGAAATCAGTTCGGTTACGATTGTTTCCAAAAGCGGAATTAAAAGCGACGCTTTGTCAACTGCTTTGTTTGTAATGGGGATTGACAAAGCGGAGGAATATTGGAAAAACAGCGGAGATTTTGATTTTATAATTCTTGATAAGAACAATGAGGTGCATATAACCAAAAACATTGCCGACGATTTTAAACTTGCCGATGAAAATCAGGATATAAAAATCAATGTTGTTGAATAAACGTCTTGGCTTTTATTTAAGGTGTAAAAAGATTTTAGATTTTGCGTTGCTTATATTGATTAAATTAATATTCTGTTTTAAAGATTTTTCTGAGATTGCATATTTTTATGCAATCTTTTTTGTTTTTACAGGGGTAGCTGAAAGGAGTTTCGGTCAAGTGTTTCGGTATAATGCGCGTTCAGACCTTAGAACCCGAGCTGCGGCAAACCAAAATGTTTGCAAAGATTGTTGTGCCGACCTTTCAAAATCGGAGGTGACAGAATATAGACAAAAAACTGAGTAACCGTGAAAAGAACTTTTGCTCTTGCTTTGCAGTTCTCGGCAATGCCGAACTGGCGGCAAAATGTGCAGGATTTTCTGATGACGCAAAGCGGACGGGTGAGAAATTGCTTTGTAAAAAAGAGATTACCGATGAGATTTCAAGGCTGATTGCACAGCGAAGAAAAACCCTTGCCAATATGGCAACAGCAGGGTATTACAGGCTTGCGTTCGGAAACATTGCGGACGCCGTTTCACTTTTGTTTGAAGAGAATCCGACAAGGGAGAGGCTGGGCGAGATGGATTTGTTTTTGGTGTCGGAAATAAAACGACCTAAGGACGGTACTATGGAGATTAAATTTTTTGACAGGCTCAAGGCTCTTGAACATCTTGAAACCAAGACGGAGGAGGAAACAACTGCTATGGAATTTTTTGATGCGATAGGCGACAGTGCCCGAAATGCAGGTGAGAAAATTGGGGATTAGACCGTTTTCCGCCAAACAGCGCATTGTGCTTAACTGGTGGCATAAAAACTCAAGGTTTTCGGGACGGGACGCTATTATTTGTGACGGTGCGGTGCGAAGCGGAAAGACATTTTGTATGGTGCTTTCGTTTGTAATTTGGAGCTTTTACGAATTTAAAAATTCGGATTTTGCTCTTTGCGGCAAGACCATATGCTCGCTTAGGAGAAATATGGTTACTCCCGCAATACCGATTTTGAAATCTCTCGGATTTGAATGTGAAGAAAAGCTGTCGCAGAATATCCTGAATGTGCGCCGCAACGGAGTCGTCAACAGGTTTTACCTGTTCGGAGGCAAGGACGAGTCCTCTGCGGCACTGATTCAGGGAATGACGTTGTCGGGAGTGCTGTTTGACGAGGTTGCTCTTATGCCTCGTTCGTTTGTTGAACAGGCTATGGCAAGGTGTTCTGTTGCGGGTTCACGGTTTTGGTTTAACTGCAATCCCGAACACCCCGAGCACTGGTTTTATCTTGAATGGATAAAAAAGGCTGATGACAAAAACGCTTTGTATCTTCATTTTACTATGGACGATAATCCGTCTCTCAGCGAAAAGGTTAAGCGCAGATACGAAAATCTGTATACGGGAGTGTTTTATGAACGCTTTGTCAAGGGTAGGTGGGCGGCGGTTTACGGTGCAGTTTATCCGTTTATGATTGATGAGAAAATGTATTGCGATGTGCCCTGTGATGAGTTTTCAAGGTATGCGATTTCCTGTGACTACGGAACGGTAAATCCGTCTTCGTTTGGCTTGTGGGGCAGGCATAACGGAGTATGGTACAGGGTTGAAGAATACTACTTTAACTCACGAACAGAGGGCTTTCAAAAAACCGATGAGGAGCATTACAAAGCCCTGTGTGCACTTGCAGGCGACAGAAATATTGAAAGCGTTGTGGTTGACCCGTCGGCGGCAAGTTTTATTGAGACCATTCGCCGACACGGAAAATTCAGGGTTATCCCTGCACAAAACAACGTTGTAAACGGGATACGAAAGGTATCTCAGATGTTAAAGGACGGAAGCGTGAAAATCTGTAAAAATTGCAGGGCGGCAAAACGTGAGTTTGCGCTTTACAGATGGGACAACAAAAAATGCGATGACAGTCCCATAAAGGAAAACGACCACGCCATGGATGAAATAAGATACTTTGTTACAACTATAATAGGCGGCGGTTCAAGAACGTTTGCACTTGCCGCTGAAAGACAGGAGGAAAACCGAGTTTGAAATTTGGAAGAAAAAAGCACGGCATAAAGTCTGTGGTTCAGACCGTGCCCGGGGAGGTGCAAAGCGAAAGCCTTTTGTTTTCAAGGTATGAAGCTCAAAGCAAAGCCGAAAGAGAACTTTACCTGAGCTTGCGGGAGTCGGTTCCCGTTATTGACGCCGCAATTAACAAAATTGTCAGGCTTATAGGGAATTTCAGAATAGAAACGAGCGGAAGCGCATCTCAGAAACTTGCGGACGAGTTTGTTAAAAATGTAAAAACAAACGGTTCTTCGGGCGGTATGATGAATTTTGTTTACTGCTACCTTGACAGCCTGCTGACCTATGGAGCGGCAGTTGGCGAAATGGTTCCCGACGCAGGAGCAAACGGCATTGCCGCACTGTATAATGCGAGTCTTGACGATGTTGAAATCCGAGCAGACAAAACGCCGCTTGACCTTGTTGTGTGCAAAAACGATATGGGGCAAATTGCGCCGGTTAAATATCAAAATTTGGTGTTTGCAACTTTGCTCAATCCAAAGTCGGGTACGGTGCACGGAACATCGGTTTTGAGCGGACTTCCGTTTGTCAGTTCAATTTTGCTGAGAATATTTCAATCGCTGAAAAACAATTGGGAAAGAGTCGGAGACGTACGCTTTGCGGTTACCTATAACCCCGGTGCAAACGAAACTTTCAGCGAGGAGAGCGCAAGGCAGATTGCCGACGAGTGGAAAAAGGCGATGAGAAGCAGAAACGTATGTGATTTTGTTTCTGTGGGTGATGTGAGCGTTAAGGTTATCGGAGCGGAAAATCAGATTCCCGATTGCGAGATTCCTGTTCGCACAATAATGGAGCAGATTCTTGCAAAGCTTGGAATACCGCCGTTTTTGCTTGGGCTTTCATGGTCAAGTACCGAGCGTATGAGCGAACAGCAGGCGGATATTCTTACGAGTGAACTTGAGTATTACAGGGCGGTTGTGGAGCCTGTTGTGCTCAGGGCGGTTGAGTATCACCTTAGACTCTCGGGATACAACGAAAAAATCAGGGTGATTTGGAACGACATAAATCTTCAGGACACTTTGGAGCTTTCTCAGGCAAGGCTTAACAACGCCCGTGCGGTTCAGATTGAAAAAGAAATTGGTTTGGAGGTAGTTGATGAGTAAAAACAATGTGCGAAAGCAAGCTGTTTCGGGCAGTGTGGTTGACGGCGGTGCCGAAGGCGTAAACGAGGAAGAGCTTAAACTAATCAACGGCTACACAAGGCGAAAGCTTAGTGCGGACGAAGTGTATGTTTTTTCGGTTGTACTGTGTGACAATGACATTGACCGTGACGGCGAACGCTTTACGGTGGAATCTCTTTTTGAACTTGAAAAGCTGTTTGTAGGCAAAACAGGAATTTTTGACCATACTCCGAGTGCCAAAAATCAGACGGCAAGGATTTTCTCCTGCTCGGCAGAGGCTGTCGGAGGCCGCAAAACTGCGTTGGGCGATGATTATTTCAGGCTCAAAGCAAGGGCGTATCTGCCAAAAAGCCAAAAGAACAGCGACATAATTCTTGCGCTTGACAGCGGAATTATCAAAGAGGTCAGCGTTGGCTGTGCGGTTGAAAAAGTTGTGTGCAGTGTTTGCGGCGAAGAAATCGGAATGTGTGCCCACAAAAAGGGCGAGATTTACGGCTCAAAGATTTGTTGCGGAGAGCTGACCAATCCGTATGATGCATATGAATGGAGCTTTGTGGCGGTGCCGTCGCAAAGGGCGGCAGGCGTTACAAAGTCCTGCCGCGGAAAGGAAATGACAATGGAGAATATTTTAAAAAGACTTGAACTCGGAAAAGGCTTTGTGTTGGACGACAACGAATGCAGAAAACTTGCAGATTATATTGATAACCTAAAAAAATCGGCTAAGGACGGAATAATTTACCGTGACAATCTTACAAGAGAAATGCTGAGGCTTGCCGCCTGCGTTCAACCCGAGATTTCAAGAGAAACCATGGAAAGTATTGCGAAAAATATGACTGTATCACAGCTTAAAGAATTTAAGACTGCGTTTGAAAAGCAGAAAAACGAGAGCATTGCGCCGATGATACAGCTTTGTTCGGATAAAAACAAAGGCATAAATAACGCCGTTTCAAACGGTCAGTTCAGAATTTAACGGAGGTAATTATATGAATGTAAACTTTAACGGCTACGGCGAAAACGTTGCGACTTTTGTTGCGGACAGCAGTTTGACTGCGGCAGGCGTGCCTGTGAAAATTACGGCTGACGGAACCGTCGGCAAGTGTTCGGCAAACGATATATTTTGCGGAATTTGTGTCGGGCTGCGTGACGGATACGCCGCTGTTCAGCTTTCGGGATATGCAAAGGTGGGCGTTACCGCCAAACTTACGCTCGGATATTCAAAACTTGCTGCGGCGGCAAGCGGCAAAGTGGCCGCAAACACTAACGGCAGGGATATTCTTGTTATTGATTCCACAACGACAAGCGCAGGTATAGTTCTTTAATACAAGGAGGAGAAAATATGGCTAACTATGAAAACATAACAATTGAAAAGGGAATGTATCAGAGCAAGGGAAGTCTTACGGATGTACTTGAAAGGCTTGACCCGTCGGAAAATTACGTCGGTACATCGCTTGAGGGGCTTGACGCCTTTTCACGTCAGCTTAAGCGTTTTGACATCAAGGTGAGCGGCAGGGGCAGTGACTGCGTTGAAAAATTCTTTCAGAGTTCTGATTCTTCGGCTCTCTTCCCGGAATATGTAAGCAGAGCGGTATATCAGGGAATGGAACGTGCTGATGTGCTTTCAAATCTTGTGGCTACCGTAACCGATATTGACGGTATGGATTATCGCAGTATTGTGTCAAATCCGAGCGACGATGATAAGACACTTAAAGTTGTCGGTGAGGGTGCGGTTATTCCGCAGACAACCGTGAAGACAAGGGAGAACCTTGTGAAGCTTCACAAGAGAGGCAGAATGTTGGTGGCGTCTTATGAAGCTTTGAGATTTCAGCGACTCGATTTGTTTACGGTAACGCTTAATCAGATTGGCGCATATATTGCAAGAGCACAGCTTAAGGACGCAATTTCGGTAATTATCAACGGAGACGGTAACTCAAATCCGGCGGCAAATATTGAGGCGGCAGAAAGCGGCAAGCTGAGCTATGACGACATTATCAGGCTCTGGGCAAGCTTTTCTCCGTATGAACTCAATACCATTGTTGCTCCGACTGAGCAAATGCAGAAAATTCTTTCGCTTTCTCAGATGCAGGACGCAAATGCAGGGCTTGATTTTCAGGGTACAGGAAAGATGATTACTCCGCTCGGTGCAACTTTGATTCACGCTCCTGAGATTGCGGCAGGCAAAATTATAGGTCTTGATAAAAGCTGTGCGATTGAAATGGTTCGTGCAGGCGGAGTAACTACCGATTATGATAAGCTCATTGACCGTCAGCTTGAACGTGCGGCAATTACCTGCACTGCAGGATTTTCAAAAATATTTACGGAAGCTTCCAAAACCCTTTCGTGCTGACTGAGGTGATTGTTTGAACATTGCAAACGTAATGTCACGGTTTTCGACGTTGTCGGGAATTGAAAATTCTCAGCTTTATAAGTGGCATACGCTGATTGAAGACGCTTGTGCGTTTGTCGGCTCAAAATGCATAAAATCCGAGCTTGACGAAAATGATATTAAAAGGCTTGAAATGCTGTGTGCGGTCTATGCGCTTAAAATGAGCAGTATGTGCAATGATGACAACATAACTTCGTTTACAGCCGGTGACGTGAAAATCACGTCGTCCGGCGGCAGCAATTTCGAGAAACTGTGGAGCGAGCTTGCGGCAAAGTCGGCGGATTTGATAAAGATTGACGGTTTTTTGTTTGGCAGGGTGATGTGATGGGTATTTTTAACTCTGTTTGTGAAACAATAAAAAAGTACGGCTTGTCAATCAATATAATCGACGGCGACATAACAATTCGGTCAAAAGCCTTTGTTGAACCTTTGAGATACAAGAACAAGGTGTATATCGGCGGAGAATATCACTGTCTCGGCTTTTTTAAGAAAGAGAAATATCTGTATGTGGGAATTGTTGATAATAAGCTGACGGAAAACAGCACTGTAATAGAAACAAACGGCAAAAAATATATTGTTAAAAGGTGCGAGAAATATTATGTAAAAGATATTCCTGTTTATACATGGGCAATCTTGCAACCGTACGGAGAGGTGTTGGAGGATGATTATGACTCAGATACAGAAACAGCTTGATGAAATAATCGTTGGATTAAAACGCATTAAATCTCTGAGAAACGTCAGATTTGTGCGTGAGTACGGCACACATAAGGCGGAAGTGCCGATAAACGGAATGCTTGCTGTTGTGTCGGTTAAAGAAAGTGTTTTGTCAAACAGCTATATCGGGGGATATCTTTCAGCTTCGGTCAGAGGCGACCAATATTCGGCAAACGCAGAGATTAGGGTTTATGCCCCCTCGGATAAAAGCGGCGCAGGCCTCAGCGAAACGGTGGGAGAAATACTTTCGGGACTGAAAATCGCCGATGAAAATAAAATAATCACAGAGTCAAGCGCAACTCCGATTGCCTTTGACTCCGATATGAATGCGGTGTACAGAACGGTAAAATTCGCAGTGGATTTTTGCCTTTGTGAGGAGGAACAGCTTGACTGAGTTTAAATTTTTAAACGGCGGCGATACTGTTGTAAAGCTCAACGGAGAAGTTTTGGGCGGAGTTAAAAAGGCGGTGTGCCGAAAAAATAATACGATTAACAAAATTACGGAGTTTTTGAATGAAACCCCTGTTGCAAGTTTTGCGGAGAGCAGTTATGTTGTTGAGCTTGAAATGAATCTTGCCGACATACATTTTTTTGATGACAAAAATACTTTTGACAACATTGAATTTTTAAACAAACAAAAAAATGTAAGATATTCCGATTGCTGTGTTGAGCAGATTGAGAGCATTGTTAATCCCGAGGGGAATGTTGATTACAGGGTGAAAATCGTAGCGGAAAGAAGGAGCGTTGGCAATAATGACAGCTGAAAATCTTATCAGGCTTGCCGAGGAAAGCACTCAGGGGTATAATGCCGAGGAGCTTAGCGAGCTTTTTGAACAGGAGAGCAGGAGATACAGCGGAAAACTCACCGAAGAGGAGGAGGCAAAGCTAAGATGAAACTTGTTCCTATGCGTTTTAAGGGAGTTGAATGGCATCACAATCCCGGAGAGATTTCGTTTGAATGTGAAAAGGACATAAACGAATTAAGGTCGCCGTTCGGCAAAGCTTACATACAAAACACCGGAAGAAAAAATATGAAAATTACAGGCACGGGCGAACTTTTCGGTGATGACTGCCTGAGACAGTTTGACAGACTGCTCGCTTTGTTTAAACAAGGTGGCGACGGAATCCTTTCTATTCCGCAAATCACCCCGATTTACGCTGTGTTTGAGAGTATAAAAATCATCGGTCAGCCAAAGCCCGACGTGCTTGTTTACAGCTTTGTTTTTCGAGAGGTTATGGAGAATAAGCAAAGTGACAGCAAGTATTTTTGCATAACCAAAGAGGGTGAAAATCTTTGGGATATTTCTTACGCATACGGAATTGAAATAGATTCGTTGGTAAGTTTGAATCCGCACATCAAACGCCCCGATATTGTTGAGGACGGGAGTGTGGTGCAGTTGTGCTGAATTTTAAGATTGTAAATACAAACGGTAGCGAAAAAAAGATTGAAAGGATACTGACCGCTTCTCTTGACAGCGAAACCGATATTCCTGCCGACAGTCTGGTGATTACCTGTCCGTTTGACAACGGTATAAGCAAAAATGCCGACCGTATTATGGCTTTTGATGAGGACAAGCTTGTTTTTAATGGACAGATTGATGAAATAATCAATATCAAAAAGTCGGGAGGAGTAATTACAAAGCTGAGTGCAAGAAGTCCCGCCGCGGCACTGCTTGATAACGAAGCCGAGCCGATTACATATTTGTCGCCTGCGCCCGTTCTTATATTTGACCGCCATCTCAAGCCTTTTGGAATCACACAATATTTTGCCGACAATATTCCGTTTTTCGGCAGGCTTAAAATTGATAAGGGTATGTCACATTGGCAGGTGCTCAAAAATTTTTGCAAAAACCGTTATGGTTGTGAGCCGAGAATTTCGGGAGACGGCAAGGCATATTTTAACGGGTTCGGGCGCAATGAAATTATAAAATTCGGCGGTGCGGACAACATAGAGTATTATTCGCTGAAAGAAAACAGAATCAGGTGCAAAATCATTTCGCAGGTGAAGCTGAAGCTCACTGAGTTCGGCACATACAGTTCTGTTCTTAATAATACTGATTTGCAAAGCAGGGGTATTAACCGTGTGCGTTATGTAAATGCCTCTGCTGACAATTCAACGGTTGAAACCGCAGATAAAATGATCGAGCAAAGCAATCTTGACAGTTACAGACTGACGCTTGAGTGTGTTGGCTGTTATCCGAACTTGTTGGGATGTCGTGCCGTTGTGAACGACGAAACTTTAGGAAAAACAGACGGGCTCAGAATTATCAAGACGCTTTGTAAAATTGACGGCAACGGAGTAAGGACAACCGTTGTGCTCAGAAAGGAAAAATTTTAATGTGGCTGATGAATTATATTACTAAAAATTCTATTACCTCACCTAATGCGGTAAAGGGCAGCGTGAACAAGAACAACAGCGACGGCACGGCTGTTACATCGTCCGACGAACATAAGAATTTAAAGTCATGTTTTCCGTACGGAATTGTCAGCGTTGCACCGACAGGACAACGTGCCGTAGTACTGCCTCTTGACGACGGAGAAATCGGATTGGGCGTAATAGCCGACAGAGCAGAGCTTGAAGAGGGCGAAGTTATGCTGTATTCAAAAGGCGGCGCTTCTGTCATACTCAAAAATAACGGAAAGGTTTTAATTAACGGTGAGGAGTACTAAATGATTGACGCAAAAATTGAAAACGGCGATACAGTTGTGGACAGTTCGGGGAACATAGTGATGATTTCTGATTCCGACGCTCTTTTTCAAAGAGCGGTTATGTGTGTTTCCGCAAAGTTCGGTTCATTTATATATGACAGAAAACTCGGTTCCCGCCTTGATGAGCTTGACCTTTCGGTAACTGACGCCAAGGGCAGGGCGGAGGTATTGGCAAACGAAGCGTTGGCTGATTTTGAAGATACATACGCAGAGGTGCTTGAGTTTGGGGATAAATTGAAACTCAAAATAACCATAGACGGTGAAAGCAGAACGGAGGAGGTGCGTTTGTGTGGAAACATTTGATGGGATTTACGCAAGAATGAAAGCAAAATATATTGAAGAGAGCGGAAGTGAATTTCTTGAAACAAGCGATATTGCAATAAGGCTTAAGGTGCTTGCAGGCGAAATTTATAATGCTCGGACAAGTCTTGAGTGGTTGAAAAAACAGATGTTTGTAAATACCGCAAGCGGAGAAAACTTAGATTATCTTGCTTCGGAGCGTGGCCTGAAACGCAAAGAAGCAACAAAGGCAAAAGGTGAGATTATGTTTATGATTCCCGAAGCCGTTGACCACAAGATTACTGTCCCAAAGGGTGCTGTTGTATCGACAAACGACAAAACGCCGATTCGTTTTTGCACAACCGAAACAGAAGAAATAGGCGTTGGCGGAACATTTGTAAGTGTGTATGCAGAAGCCGAGCAGGCAGGCAGTAACGGGAATATTCAGCTAAACACCGCAACTGTTCCTGTGAGCGTACCGGCAGAAATTGTTACTGTTAAGAATCCCGTGTTGTTTGAGGGCGGCGCGGATGAAGAGAGTGACGAAGAACTGCGAAGCCGAATCAAAGCGACATTCATCAGCCAGGCAAACGGTGCAAATGCCGCTTATTATAAACAACTTGCTTTGTCGGTGAGCGGCGTAAAAAAGGCGGGAGTGGTTGCAAGGGTACGCGGCACAGGCACGGTGAACGTTTATGTGTGCGGAAACGGTGAGACAGTGGACTCTGCAACACTTGCCGAGGTTCAAAAATTATTGGATGAAAAACGTGAACTTGTGGTTGATGTTCAAGCTTTGAATGCAACTTTTATAAATTATGATTTAAAGGTAAATGTGGTTGCCAAGGCAGGATATGAAGACGGCGAGGTTAAAAAGCTCTGCACAAATGCGTTTAAGGATTATCTTAATACAATTCCCATAGGCGGCAAATTGTATCTTTCGGCATTGGGTAAAAGTTTGCTTGAAACCGACTGCATAGATAACTGTGAGTTTGACACATTTATGCAAAATCAGACTGCCGCAGGCTCACAATGCTTTAGGGCAGGAACGGTTACGATAGGAGTTGAGTAGTTTGGACAGCTTTGATTCAATGAAAAACAAGCTTAGTGATGTCGGTATATATAATATTGAGAAAGGCTCAAATGTTTACAATGAATTGAAAGCATATTCGGTGGAACTTGACAGAATTTTTTCGGAGCTTGACACTATGCTCAGAGAATATTTTATTGAAACTGCTCAAAGCTACGGAATTACATTGAGAGAGAAATTTTCAGGCAGAGAAAAGACGGAATATTCTCTTGAAAAACGCAGAGAGATGCTCAAAATTCAACAGCAGATGATGGGGAGCGAATGTACGCCGAAGTCGTTTGAAAATTTTTTGAAGGGTTGCGGACTTGTAAACTTTCGGATATCGGAGTCGTTTGCAAAGCAAAGAATTGCCGTGAATATCAGTGACGAACTTTCTTCGGCGGCAAAAAAGGAGATTGAAGAAAAAATCAATGCTGAAGTACCCGCACAAATTCTTGTAACATTTAATTATTCCGAATAAATTAAAACGGTCGGCGTAAACTTATGCGCCGACCGTTTGTTATGTTGATAAAGGTAAAGCAGCAGGCTCCTAAATTCCTGCTGCTTTAGATGAGGATTATGAAAATTCCTTAACGGCTGAAATGAATTAACGAAAGTATTTTACTTAATGTTAAATGCACCCATCTGAGGATAAACAGCGCTGCTGCCGAGTTCTTCCTCGATTCTGAGAAGTTGGTTATATTTTGCAACTCTTTCGCTTCTGCTGGGTGCGCCTGTTTTAATCTGGCAAGTGTTCAGTGCAACCGCAAGATCGGCAATTGTTGTGTCTGCGGTTTCGCCCGAACGGTGTGAAGCAATTGCGGTATAACCTGCTTTGTGAGCCATCTTGATTGCTTCAAGAGTTTCAGAAACAGAACCAATCTGGTTAAGTTTGATAAGAATTGAGTTGCCGCAGCCAAGTTCAATTCCCTTTGCAAGTCGCTCTGTGTTAGTAACAAAGAGGTCGTCTCCGACAAGCTGAACTTTGTCGCCGAGTTCCTGTGTAAGCTGCTGCCAGCCTTCCCAGTCCTCTTCGTCAAGTGCGTCCTCAATGGATACGATAGGATATTTGTCAACAAGCTTTTTCCAATGCTCTATAAGCTCTGCCGAAGTGAATTTTGTGCCTGCTTTCGGAAGAATATATTCGCCTTTTTTTGAACCTTTCCATTCTGATGAAGCCGCATCCATTGCAATCATAAAATCTTTCTTTGGTTCATAGCCGGCATTCTTTACCGCATCGAGAATATACTGAATTGCTTCCTCGTCGCTTGCAAGGTCAGGTGCGAATCCGCCCTCGTCGCCTACCGAAGTAGCAAGTCCCTTTGATTTAAGAAGTGCCGCAAGTGCGTGGAAAACTTCTGCACACCAACGCAAAGCTTCTTTAAAGTTCGGAGCTCCGACAGGCATAATCATAAATTCCTGAACGTCAACTGTGTTTGCCGCATGAGCACCGCCGTTAAGAATGTTCATCATCGGAACAGGAAGCCTGTTGCCGGAAATTCCGCCCAAAAATCTGTAAAGAGGAATATCAAGCGAAGTTGCGGCGGCTCTTGCGCAGGCAATTGAAACCGCAAGAATCGCATTTGCGCCGAGTTTTGACTTGTCCTTAGTTCCGTCGGCATCAATGACAGCCTTGTCAACGGCATAAATGTCCGAAGCGTCAAGCCCGATAATCGTGTCTTTAATTATTGTATTTATATTTTCAACCGCTTTTGAAACGCCCTTGCCAAGGTATCTTGATTTGTCGTCGTCACGCAACTCAAGCGCCTCAAATTCTCCTGTTGAAGCGCCGCTGGGAGCAGTGCCTCTTGCAACGGTTCCGTCATAAAGCGTAACCTCAGCCTCAACAGTCGGGTTGCCTCTTGAATCAAGAATTTCTCTGCCTTTTACATCTACAATTTCCAAATATGACATAAAACAAAACTCCTTTTTGCAGACATTCCTTCGGGAGGTAAGCACATCCTCCCGAAAAGAAAATAAAAGATAGAAGTAGAAAAACTCTTTTACTTTGAAAGGAAGTCCACATGATTTATTCATTCGGTTAGCAATTGCTAACCGAGGTTATTATACTATTTAATTTTTGAAAAGTCAACAATTTTTTTATCTGCGGTTTTAGATTACAAGAAAGTGCGCTGTGTTGCCGTGGGCAGAACTTAATTTGATTTCCGACAGAGCGTTACTCTGATTTAAAATTAATAATACATCCGTTATCGTTCATAATAAATGTTAAATAAACCGGTTTTGAGTTTTTTATATTTATATTAATATTATGTACGGTTTACTTTATTATATTATATATTTATTTTGTATTATAAAAATTTATCCGAGAACAACGTCAAGAATCATCATTACCGAAAATCCTATTGCAAAAAATACAGTGCCTGTGTTCGAGTGTGAGCCGTGTGACATTTCGGGAATCAGTTCTTCAACCACAACGTATATCATTGCTCCTGCGGCAAATGACAAAAAGAAGGGCATAACAGGCACAATTATTTTTGCAAGCATTATTGTTATAATTGCTCCCAAAGGTTCGACCGCACCCGAAAGCACTCCGCCGAGAAACGCTTGTGATTTGCTCATTCCTTCGGATTTAAGCGGCATTGAGATAATGGCGCCCTCGGGAAAATTTTGTATCGCTATTCCGACTGCAAGCGCAAATGCTCCGGCAACAGAGATTCCCGTGTTTCCAAGCATACAGCCTGCATACACCGCTCCAACAGACATTCCCTCCGGAATGTTGTGTATGGTTACGGCAAGCAAAAGCATTGTTGTCTTTTTAAAGTTACTGTGGAGTCCCTCCGATTCACTGCTGAATCGGTGCAAATGCGGTACAAGCCTGTCAATACCGTATATAAACAAAATTCCTATCCAAAAACCGACTATAACCGGAATAATTGCCTTTGAACCATTGTCTCGGTTTATTTCAATTGCCGGAATGATAAGACTCCAAACAGAAGCGGCAACCATAACTCCTGCCGCAAATCCCGTAAGTGCTCTTTGTAATTTGTCTTCTATACTGCTTTTTAGCAGAAATACGCAGGCTGAACCGAGTGAGGTTCCTAAGAATGGGATAAGTATTCCGAATGCAATTTCTGTGTTTACTGTAATCACTCCTTTAAATAATCCCGGTTAGCAATCACTAACCGGGATTATTATAGTACGGAAAAATTAATTTTGTCAACTAAATTGCGGTTGTAAAACTGCGATATTTTTAAGCAACATATGAATTTTTTATTTTATGCTCTTGACAATGGATAAGGATTTTGATAAAATAACAGTGTTGTTTTATCGGGATGTAGCGCAGCTTGGTAGCGCACACGTCTGGGGGGCGTGGTGTCGCAAGTTCAAATCTTGTCATCCCGACCATATCGGGTATTCATAAGGTTTTAACCTATGAATACCCGATTTTTGTTTTTTTACAGCTTTATGTACCGAACAGACATTTTAGCCATTCTGTGATGACAGATAATGTACCCTGTTGCGGATGTCAGCCGCCTCTGAGTCGGTGGGGTTCCCGGAATTCCTTTACGCTCATGTAATCTGTTGCAGACTCTGCTGTCTGCAAGCAAAGCTGTGCGTTGTTACGATTTGAATTTGGTGAATACCGTCAATATTTAATTAATAATTTGTTTCGTTTTGTATGTGTTTAAATATTATTGTCAGATTGACTAAAAACACGATTTTTTTATTGTGGAATAAGCAAATTGAATAAGTTCACGTAATTTGTTATGATGTGAATGTTGATGCAAATTGGCATTTACGGTAATAATTTTTTAGGAGTGAGAATTTTGAAGAAAAGAATCACAAGCGTTGTACTTTCAGCATGCATGTTACTTTCTTGTGTTGCGGTCGGAAGCTTTTCGACTCAGGCTGCCGAAGTAACAGGTACCGAAGCAGTATCATCGGGAAGTCAGGAACCTCTTGATCATATCCAGGGGGCGAATATTCTCCACTGTTTCGATTGGTCGTACAATTCGATTAAGGCAAACCTTAAGGACATTAAGGATGCCGGTTACACGGCGGTTCAAACATCGCCTGTTCAGACACCGAAAGATTATAAGGCAAGTTATACAGATCAGAGCGGTCAGTGGTGGAAGCTTTATCAGCCGACATCATTTAATATTGCCGACGGTAATACATGGCTCGGTACAAAGGCTGAATTAAAAGAGCTTTGTACAGAAGCCGAGAATTACGGTATCAAGGTCATTGTCGATATCGTTGCAAACCATATGGCAGACGTTGACGGTTCGGGCAACACAAAAAGCAATATTTCTTCACAGATTGAAACTGAAGTTCGCAGCAACGACAGCTATTGGCATCTTAACAGCTCATGGGCAAACAATGACAATGACAGATATGCCATGACCCAGGGTTCAATCGGTCAGCCTGACGTTAATACAGGCAGCAGTTATATTCAAAACAGAGTTAAGAATCTTTTGATTGATTGTATTAATCAGGGCGTTGACGGCTTCCGTTTTGATACGGCTAAGCATATTGAGCTTCCGACAGACTCAGGCTTCGGCAGTCAGTTCTGGCCTACTGTTGTAAACGGTTCACAGAGTTCAACAAGCAATCAAATTTTCTATTACGGCGAAGTTCTTAACGGATGTGCAACTGATATTTCAAATTACACCAAGTATATATCAGTTACTGATAACTATTCTGGTGATACAAAGCTTTATGCCGCAAATACCGGCAATGCCGAGAGTCTTGCCGATTCTAACTATGCAAAGGGTGCCGGCGCAAACAAAACCGTGCTTTGGGTTGAGTCGCATGATACATATATGGGCAGTACGGGTTCCGGCGGTTATCAAAACACCAAGAATATATCCGATGCGTCAATTGTAAAGGCTTGGGCAATGGTTGGTTCAAGAGCTGATGCTTCTTCATTGTTCCTTGCAAGACCCGCAGCAAAAATGGGTGATGCAAGTACGGATACAACATGGAAGTCAAAGGCTGTTTCGGAAGTAAACAAATTCAAAAACTATTTTGACGGTGAGTCGGAGTATCTCTCATCATCGGGCAGCGTAGCTTATAACGAACGCGGAACTTCAGGCGTTGTTATTGCAAAGCTTGACGGTGCAGGTTCCGTAAACATTACCGCAAAGAGAATGCAAGACGGAACATACACGGATCAGATTACAGGCAACGAATTTAAGGTTTCAAACGGCAAAATTTCAGGTACAGTCGGTTCAACCGGTGTCGCTGTTGTTTATAACGCAGTAAATCCCGGCCCTACTGCAAGTGCTGTTCCCGGAACATCCAGCTATAAGACAGACACACTCACAATCACACTTAACTACAAGAACGGCGCAACAAGCGGTTGGTACTCAATTAACGGCGGCGCATATAAAAGCTTTACCAACGGCGAGAAAATTACAATCGGTGCCGATGCCGCATATGGTACATACACAACATTAAATTTAAAGGCTTCGGACGGCACAACAACCTCTGACATCATTTCTTACAGGTATAAAAAGACAGACCCAAGTTCTGTTCAGAAGATTTATTTTGACAACTCATCATACAACTGGTCATCCGTATATGCATACATTTATTCCGACGGAACCACAAAGAATGCTTCGTGGCCGGGTGAAAAAATGACTTTGGATTCATCAACGGGATATTATTCGATTGAAGTTCCCGATAATCTTGCAGACGGTTACGTAATATTTACAGAGTCGAACGATTCAACGACCAACCGCTATCCTGCCGATATGCAGCCGGGACTCAGTCTTAACAGCAAAAGTATGCTTCTTAAAGCAAACAACGAATGGGTTGAATACAGCGCAGTAACACCGACGGTTCAGCCTACAACGGCAACCGAGCCCACAACGACGGTTCAACCTACAACGGCAACCGAGCCTACAACGACGGTTCAACCTACAACAACAGAGCCTACAACAACAACGCCTACTCCTGTAATCAAAGTTCTTATCGGTGACGTAGACAATGACGGCATTGTTTCAATTAAAGATGCAACAATAATTCAAAGATATCTCAACGATACCGCTACTGTTGACAATACAGATAAATTTAAGCTTGCAGCCGACACAAACGGCGACGGCAATATTGATATTATGGATGTAACAACAATTCAGTATTACCTTGCCGGCAACAACGAAAATTCAGGTAACTGCGGAAAATACACAGGCGAAGAAGATCCCACTACTGAACCTACCGAAGCAACGGAGCCGACAACTCAGCCTGAAAATAACTTTGTTTATTTCAAGAATACAAGCAACTGGTCAAATGTAATGGCTTACTATTGGAATACAGAGGATACAACTCTTACATCTTGGCCGGGTGTTGCTATGACAAATGTCGGAGATAATGTATATCGTGCAGAGGTTCCTTCGACTGCAACAAACATTATTTTCAATAACGGCGGAAGCGGTCAAACAGGTGATATCACGCTCTGCGGTTACGGTAAAATTTATGAAAACGGAAGCTGGAGTGATTACAGCGAATCTTCGGAGACTGAATCGTCGGAAGCTACCGTATCTACCGCTTCGGGTGACAGTTACACAATTACATTCACAAACAACAAAAATTGGAGTAATGTAAACTGCTATTATTGGAGTAAAACGGATTCAAAAATGACAGTATGGCCGGGTACTCAGATGACTTACTCAAGCACAAATGAATTGGGCGAGAAAATTTATACAATAGAAATCCCGAGTTCTGCTGAGTATATTATCTTTAATAACGGCGGTAATTCACAGACAGTTAATATTTCTGTAATAGGCAGTGCAAAATATTATATTTCGGGTTCAAGCGGTTCGGGCTCTGCCTACACGGTTGAAACCTGGAAATAAAAGAATCGGAATTGCTTTATTTAGGCATTTGCTTTTATTAATGAGGCTCTCGAGCGAGAGCCTCATTTTTTTGTGCCGTTGTAATCGGTTGTGTGTTTTGCTCTTTGAAAGCAAGCGGAGAATTGTTCCGATTTAAATATTAATTTGATTTTAAATATGTCTTTTACGTCATATTCGTAATTTTAATGTGTTTTAAGTCAAATTTTAGATATTGAAAAAAGCACAGTGAAATGATATAATAATTATATCTATGTAACTATATGTACTTTTTAGATGAAAGAAGGCATAAAATGGCTATTAAAGTAACTTTGCTTACACATACTCCTAATCCCGAAAAGACTGTCGCTATGGCAGCAAAGCTTTGTTATTCTCCGTCGGGAATTGAGGATATCAGCAAAGGTTTAACAGAAGAAAAAACGGATTCTTTTATAAATATGCTTGCCGACCTCGGTCACGCAAGTCCGACCGAACATGCCTCATTCACTTTTGGAATTGAGGGTATTTCACGTGCTTGTTCGCACCAGCTTGTTCGTCACAGAATTGCCTCATACAGCCAGCAGTCTCAAAGGTATGTTGACGGGTCGAATTTTGAATTTGTCACACCTCCCGCAATTGCGGAGAATAAGGAGGCACTGGAAGCATACAATGTCGCTGTTGATATGCAGGCAAAGGCTTACAAAAAAATCCGAAACGCACTTACGGCAGGTTATATCAAAGAGTATTTGAATAATAATGTTGACGGCACGGATGAAGAAATAACGGAGAAGTTTAAGTCTGAAAACAAGTCACAGTATAACACCTTTGTAAAAAAGGCTAACGAGGACGCTCGATTTATTCTTCCTAACGCCACAACAACCAAAATTGTATGTACTTTTAACGCACGCAGTTTGCAAAACTTTTTTGCTCATCGCTGTTGCAACAGAGCACAGTGGGAAATTCGGGAGGTTGCCGAACAAATGCTTTTACAATGCCTTGAGGTAGCTCCGAATCTGTTTAAAAATTGCGGCCCGTCGTGCCTTTTCGGCCCCTGCCCCGAGGGGAAAATGTGTTGCGGAAAGCAAAAAGAAATGCGTGAAAAATACGGCAGATAACAGGAGTTTATATGAAAAGCAAACTTATAGTAATTGAGGGGCTTGACGGAAGCGGAAAGGCAACGCAGACAAAACTGCTTGCCGAGAAGCTGACTTTGATGGGCAAGAACGTAAAAAAACTTGAGTTTCCCGATTATGACAGCCCGAGTTCTTCTCTTGTCAAAATGTACCTCAAAGGTGATTTCGGAGAAAATCCCGAAAACGTAAATGCGTATACAGCCTCCGCATTTTATGCTGTTGACAGGGCTGCAAGTTATTTGAAAAATTGGAAAAACGACTGCAATAACGGCAGTGTTATTTTGTGTGACAGATATTGCACATCAAATATCATTTATCAGATGTCAAAGGTAAAGAATGACGAGCGTGACGGCTTTATTGAGTGGCAGAGCGATTTTGAGTATAACAAGCTCGGGTTACCTGTGCCCGACGCAGTGATTTATCTTGACGTTGACCCCGATGTTTCGCAAAGACTTATGGAAAAACGTTACGGCGGCGATAAGTCAAAAATGGATTTGCATGAAAAAAACGTTAAATTTTTGCGTGAATGTCGTGAAAGCGCAATTTATGCCGCACAAAAGTGCGGTTGGATAAAAATCGACTGCTGTGAAAACGGCGATATAAAGTCTGTTGAAACAATAGCCGCAGAAATTGAAAAGGCAGTTTTTGATATTTTAAAACCATAACGAATATAATTGATTTTGCAGCGTAAAATCTGTATAGGTCAGAAAGGATGAAAAATATGTTTTATGTATTTCTTGCAGACGGATTTGAAGAAACCGAGGCGATAGCTCCCACAGACGTTATGCGCCGTTCAAAGCTTGACGTACAGACTGTCGGCGTAACCGGAATACAGGTGAAAAGCTCACACGGCGTTACAGTTACCGCCGATGTGTCGATTGATGATATAACCTTTGATAATCTTGAAGGTGTTGTGCTTCCGGGCGGTATGCCGGGTACGCTCAACCTTGAGAAAAACAAAAAGGTGATCGAGTATACGAAATATTGCTTTAATAACGGTAAGATTGTAGCCGCAATTTGTGCCGCACCGTCAATTTTGGGACATCTCGGAATACTTAGAGGCAAAAATGCAACATGTTTTCCGGGATTTGAAAATGAGCTTGACTGCAAAGAATATACAGCTGCCCACACCGAAACAGACGGTTTGACAGTTACCGCAAAGGGAGCAGGCTGTGCAATCGAATTCGGTCATGCAATCGTAAGTCTTGCGGCATCAAAAGAGACAGCCGACAAGGTGATTGAGGATATGCAATGCCTCTGAAAAATATCAAAGAGCGCAAAAGAGAGCTGAGGGCTTACTACAAAAAGCTCAGGTTTGAATGTCCTCAGAGTATAAAGCAAGACCTTGACAAAGAGCTTACACGGAAATTTTTGTCGCTTGATGAGTACAAAAACTGTGACACGCTTTTTGCGTTTGTGTCAATGCCGATTGAGTGTGATACATCTCGGATAATTGATAATGCTTTGCTTGACAATAAGCGTGTTGCGTTGCCAAAATGCAAAAACAAATCAGGTAAAATGAATTTTTATTTTATTGATTCCAAGGATGACTTGAAAAGGGGAATGTACTCAATTTTTGAACCCGATTCCGATAAATGTAAGCTTGTAACCGATTTTTCGCACGGACTCTGCATTGTTCCGGGTTTGTGCTTTGATTTTCGGGGGTATCGCCTTGGTTTTGGCAAAGGATATTATGACAGGTTTTTAAATGATTTCAAAGGCACGTCTGTCGGTATCTGTTATTCAAGATACGTTGAAAAAAGCTTGCCCCACGGAATTTTTGATAGGTATACGGATATTCTCGTAACCGAAAAATTTGTAAATCACAACCATTATGATTAAAGGATTGGTGTAAATGAGCGTTGATAACTACGGTAATCACCCAAATCTTGAAGAAGAAAGACGTAAAAAAGCGGAGAGCTTTCGCCTGAATATTCCTGACAGGGATAATTACGATGATTATAACTATATGGATGACTATGACGATG
Source organism: Acutalibacteraceae bacterium (assembly GCA_963599905.1). Taxonomy (GTDB): domain Bacteria; phylum Bacillota; class Clostridia; order Oscillospirales; family Acutalibacteraceae; genus Ruminococcoides. The sequence goes on along the minus strand of CAVBYX010000041.1, from coordinate 21,059 downwards.
AAACATCCGAGCTTAATTCTTACAGCGGAGAAGATGTCAGAGAACAGATAGAGCGACAGTCCAGACATGCTTTAAAAAAGCAAAAGCGTGCCGAGAAGAAAGAGCAGAGAGCAAAAAACAAGCATAACAGAAGGATTTTTCGCCTTGTGTGGTTTTTTTCGGTTATTATCATCGGCGCAATGACTGCGGTGTTTATAATCACAGGTGTGAATGATTTGCTTGCCATAAATCGAACAAGTTCGGATACTGTCAAAGTGAAAATTCCCAAAGACCCAACATTAGACCAAATAAGCGACTTACTTAAATATAACGGCGTAATTGACGAACCGCTTTATTTTAAGATGTTTGCGACGCTTACAAAATCTTCTAACGGTTTTTCACAGGGTACATACGAATTGAGAAAAAATATGGATTATCAAGCCATAATAACAAACCTTGCGGGTTCGGACAGCCGTACCGATACTGTTTCGGTTACAATCATTGAAGGACAAAATGTGGTTGAAATTGCCAACACCCTCTATGAGGAAGGAGCTCTTGATGATAAGGATAAGTTCCTTGAGCTGTGCAATTCGGACAAGTTTGACGATGATTTCAGCTTTATCAAGGCTATTGACAATAAGGCTGACAGATATTACAAGCTTGAGGGCTATCTTTATCCCGATAAATATGATTTCTATCTGAATGAAGAACCGGAAAGCGTTATCTACAAGTTCCTTAACAACTACGAATCCAAAATGAACGAGAAACAGGAATTTAACGGATACGATAAGACTTATACGGTCAATCAGATGATTGAAGAATCCGGAACAAGCTATTCACTTGACGAGATTATGAGAATTGCTTCTATTATTCAGGCTGAGGCTGCCGACAAAGATGATATGTACTACATTTCCTCAATCCTTCACAACAGACTTTCGGCTGATGAAAGTATGGGCGTTTCCAACCTCGGTCTTGATTCGACAAAATATTATCCTTACAGAAGTGCGGTTGATGTTCCGTCAAATGTCGGAAGCGACTATGTGAGCAAGTACGAAACCTATGATAAGGAAGGCTTGCCTGCGGGTTCAATTTGTAATCCCGGAATGGAAGCCATAAAAGCCGCTATCTTGCCGAAGGAAACAAGCTATTACTACTTCTGTCACGACAAGGACGGAGAAGCCTACTATGCAACAACATTGTACGGCCATAATCAGAATTTGGAGAAAATAAATAATGACAATTAATAAACCCGAGATATTGTCTCCGGCAGGAGATATGGAATGTTTGAATTCTGCGTTAGATTTTGGGGCAGATGCCGTATTCCTTGCCGGAAGAATGTTTGGAATGCGTTCAGCACCAAAGAATTTTGATAATTCCGATTTAAAAAAGGCTTGTGAACTGGCACATTCACTGGGCAAAAAGATTCACCTGACTTGCAATATATTGCCCCGAAACAGTGAACTTTTCGCATTACCCGACTTTTTGGCTTATGCTCAGGAGTGCGGAGTGGATGCATTCATTATTGCCGACTTGGGAATTTTTGAAGCGGCTGAAAAATATGCTCCCAATGTTGCGCGTCATATTTCCACTCAGGCAGGCGTAACCAATTACGCAACCGCAAATGTGCTGTATAATATGGGAGCTTCAAGAGTGGTTCTTGCAAGGGAAATTCCGCTTGATGAGATTGCCGAGATGCGTGCCAAGGTGCCGAATGAGCTTGAGATTGAGTGCTTTGTGCACGGAGCAATGTGTGTTTCTTTTTCCGGCAGATGTTTGATTTCAAGCTATATGACCGGCAGAGATGCAAATCACGGTGATTGTGCTCAGCCCTGCCGATGGAAGTACCATTTATTTGAAGAAAACCGCAAGGGACAATATTTTCCCGTTGAGGAAACGGGTGACGGGACCTATCTTTATAATTCGCGTGACCTGTGTATGATTGAGCATATTCCCGAGCTTGTAAAAGCAGGAATTTCAAGCTTTAAGATTGAGGGAAGAGCAAAATCGGCATATTATACTGCGGTAACCACAAATGCTTATCGCCATGCTGTTGATGATTATTTTGCAAATACCGAAAACTTTGTCTTAAAGCCGTGGATAAAGGACGAGCTTGACAAAATAAGCCACAGAGAATATAATACGGGCTTTTACTTTAATCATGAACCGGGTCAGGTTACGGGAAACGGCGGATATATTCGCAACTATGATGTCGTTGCAGTTTGTGAAGTTTCAATTAATGAGAATACTTCAATAATCTCACAACGTAACAAGTTTTATGTAGGCGATACTCTTGATGTTTTGCCTCCGAGCGGAATACCTTTTTTGACAAAATGTCTGTCCCTTGAAAACAAGGACGGAATAATGGTTGAAAGCGCACCGCACCCAACGGAACGGCTGACTGTGAAATCCGATCATGTTATTCCAAAAAGCTCAGTAATAAGAAAGAAAAAATAAATTTATCAGGGCGGTTGGCATAAGTCAACCGCTTTATTTGCAATGCGGATGTTTACCCGTCTTTTAAAATAATATTATGAAATAATATTGTAAAATATTAAAATATATGGTATAATCACAACTATATATTGTTATGTTTAATATCGAAAGAGGTCTGAAATTTGAGAAAACTGGCACAACGCACAGAAGCAGTTGTAAGTCTGCGTGCACTTGAACATAATATAAATAACATAAAAAAACGTCTGAATAAAGATGTTGAAATAATGGCGGTATTAAAAGGCGACGGTTACGGTCATGGCGAAAAGGGTATATATCCGACTCTTAAAAAGTGCGGAATAAAGCGTTATGCCGTTGCTGTGTGGGAAGAGGGAGCTTCATTGAGAAAAGCCGGAGCGGTTGAGCCGATACTTTTGCTTGGTGATACCTGCGACGGTCAGCTTGAAAATCTCATAAAGTATAACCTTACTCCCGCAATATTTTCACTTGATACTGCCGAAAAACTAAATTTGCTTGCAAAATGGAATTGCACGGTTTGTCCGGTGCACATAAAAATAGATACCGGAATGAGTCGTATCGGTTTTACTTGTGATGAAAATTCGGTAGATGTTATCAAGAAGATTTCAAAAATGGATAACCTTAAAATTACAGGTGCGTTTACTCACTTTTCTCGTGCGGATGAAAAAGACGGAAAAAGTGTTTGCAAACAGTTTAAAAGGTTTAATGATATGATGGACAGGCTTGAAAAAGAGGGCGTGTCAATTCCGTTTAAACACGTTGCCAACAGCCCTGCTGTCTTGCTTCGCACCGAAACTCAGCTTGATGCAGTAAGAACAGGCGATATTGTATTTGGTCTTTGCCCGATTGACGAAGAGGATTGGATAAAAGAAGAATTTGAGCAGGTTATGCGTTGGTATACGTATGTTGTTATGGTCAAAGAAGTTCCCGTCGGAACAGAAGTCGGCTACGGCGGAACGTTTGTAACCAAACGTCCGACCAAAATAGCAACTGTTCCTGTCGGTTTTGCCGACGGATACAGCCGAAAACTTTCAAACAGAGGAAAGGTTATAATCAACGGTAAAGAAGCCCCGATTATCGGAAGAATTTGTATGGATCAGTTTATGGTTGACGTAACCGATATCGGAGAGGTTAAGAGGGGCGATACGGTTTCACTTCTCGATGATAAGCTAAGTGTAGTATGGATGGCTGATTTGCTTGATTGTAACGTAGATGAAATCGTGTGCGAAATTTCAAAGCGTGTTCCGAGAATTTATGAGTATTAATTGAGGTAGATTAAATGGGAAAGTCGTATATTTTCAAGGTTCTTGCTCATGCAAGCATCGGCAAGATGAACAGCGTAATTGATGAAGTTCACAAGCGTTCGGGAAAGAGCAAGGTAAGTATTTTTTTTGATATGGCATACTGCGCCAAAAAGTACGGTGCAGGCTATTATGATTATGAAATTTTTGCTTTTTATAACCTTAATAAACAGCAACGTGCGACCTTTATGACACGTATGATAAGCAAAAAATTCAACACTTTTATGAATAATTTGGATTATGCCCATTTTCTTGAAAACAAAGATGAATTTAACGAGCTTTATCGAGACTATATCGGCAGAGATTTTATTGAAATGAACAAGGCAAGCAAGGAAGACGTAAGAAAGTTTGCCGAAAGCCACGAATACCTTTTCTGTAAGCTTCAGGACAAAGAATGCGGAATCGGATGCGAACGTCTGAAAGTCAGCGACTTTGAAAGCTTTGATAAGCTTTATGATTATCTCAGAAAAAAAGAGTTTTGCACAATTGAGGAGAATATCACGCAGCATCCCGCACTCAGCAAGCTGTATCCGAATGCCGTAAACAGCATGAGAATTATAACAGTCCTTGATAAAAATAAGGTTGCTCATTGTTTGTATATTGTACAGAAAATGGGACTCGGCGGAAGCATAATAGATAACAATTGTCTTTTTACACCTGTTGACCCTGAAACAGGCATAATTAAATATCCTGCACATTCCGGTGACACAACCAAGGGAATAGTGTTTACGGAGCATCCCGATACTCATGTTAAAATTCAGGAATACAAAATTCCGTTTGTAAAAGAAGCGGTTGAAATGTGTCTAAAGGCTGCAACGGTTGTTCCGCAGATAAGATATGTGGGATGGGATGTTGCAATCACACCCGACGGCCCTGCGATTATTGAGGGTAACACTTATTGCGCGCACGATTTTTGGCAGCTTCCTCCGCATACTCCGAATAAAATCGGAATGCTTCCGACCATCAAGAAATATATACCGGAGTTCTTTGAGGCTAACCCAAAGTTATAATGCGGTGCGGATATTCCTCGCCTTCAAGGCAGCGAAAATCCTTGCGATTTATCGCAGGCTATGCTCTTTGCAAGCAAATCTGAGTAATGCTGCGATTTAAATTTATTAATGTTAATAATTAAAAGGGCAGACTGCAAATGCAGTCTGCCCCTCGATATATTTAAACGTCAATGGTAAGTGGACGGCGTTGATTAGCCGCAGCAGCCACAACCGTTGTTGTTGTCTCCGTTGTTACCGCAGCAGCAGCTGAGGATAAGAAGCAAAACAATAATGCCACAGCAGCTGTTGTTATTTCCAAACCAGTTCATGAGCTTTCCTCCTTTCATTTACAATACATATTATTTCTGCTTTTGAATTTTGTTACAAAACAATATTTAATTTGTTCATTTTACCTGTTTTTCCAAAATCATAACAGTCGATAAATGTTGCGATTTAAAAATACTGTGATATAATTAACATATAAAATTGTTTTTAGTGATTGTTTTATAATAGGCGGAGTGTTTGTATCGTTTATTGAAATCACAACCGGATTACACCCGAAATAGTTAAATACATTTTGTTAGGAGTTATAATATGAAAATCAGCAACAAAACCTCAAGGATAGTCCTTGTGTTTATAATTTTTGTCAGTCTTGCGATAAGCACAGTATTTATGGTTAACAAGCAAGGTTTTCATGAGGATGAACTTTTAACTTATAATCTGGCTAATTCATCAAAGCAACTCCTAACAAACGGCGAATGGAATACTCCCGAGGATTTTAATGAGTATTTGTCCGTAAGTGAAAACAACAGATTCAATTACGCACAAGTATATCAAAATCAAATCATTGACGCTTCACATCCGCCGTTTTATTATGCCTTGGTTCACACGGTCTGTTCGCTGTTCCCGGGTGTTTTCAGCAAATGGCTTGCCTATTCAATCAATGTAATTGCTATGATCGGCGTATTAATCCTGTTATATAAAATAGGGCAGAGGGTCACAAACAATAATTTATATGCGCTGATTGGTGTTGGTGCGTATGCTTTGAGCATAGCCTGCGTTACCACCACAATTTACCTTCGTATGTACGCCACCCTCACATTTTTTGTACTGGCATTTTTATATATGTCACTAAAAATGTATGAAAAGAAGAATACGGTAAACTTCGGAGATTGTATTTTGTTGATTTTGATTGTAATTCTCGGTGTGCTTACCCAATATTATTTCATACTTTTTGCCGCACTTGTCGGATTAACATTTCTTGTATTTAAAATCAAAGAAAAATGCTTTAAAGACTTGATAAAATATATTATCTCGGCAATAATCGGCGCAGGAGTTGCATTATGCATTTATCCGTACATAATTTCAAATGTACTTGGCGGTAACAGGGGATTTGGTTCGCTGAGTTTTTCAATCGACGCAATTATGGCGATTACATACATAATCTATAAACTGTGTACGTATATTCAAGTTTTGTCCAAAGATATGTTCTTAAATCAAATTTGGTTATTTGCGATTTGCGCAGTTTGCGTGTTGGGTTTCAAAGTTTATTTAAGATTTTTCAAAAAGCAGAAACTCAGTCGAAAAGCAACAATTGTTGCGGTACCTGCCGTAGTATTCTTCATAGGAATCTCGCTTGTATCGCCGTTTAACAGCGACCGATATGTTATGGCTTCGCTTCCGTTAATTGCAATGCTGTTTGCTTTTTCTTTCATTAAGATTTTAACCGCACTGAATATAAAAAAAGTAAATGTTATTGTACCTGCGAGTGTTTTGCTTGCAAGCATCGTTGCGTTTATTACCGTAAAACCGTATTATACTTACGGAAAGACAAATCTTTATGAACCGCAAACCGAGAATTGTATCTATGTAGGAACGGCAATGCTTGAGTGGAACAAGTGTATTGACAAATTTATGCAATATGACGGTACTATGATTGTACAAACCTCGCAAATGTCATCAACTCTCGGTGATGAGCTTGAGGATTTTGCCGCAAAGCGCGGATTTGTTACAAACGGAAAAATCAACGAGTTTGTTGATGCTTATATGAACAACGGCAGTGTTGACAGGCAGAAAAATGACAGTTTATCGGCTGTAAAAACAGATGAAAAGCTGAATGAGCTTAACGGCGTCACCGTTTATATTTCACGTCTTGCCGACAATGATGCGGTAATAGATTATATTACGAACAATACAAAATTTAAAAATTATGATTTAATACAGGCTGATTACAATTTTGACGAGTTTTACAATTGGTATGACTACTTTGTTGAAACCGAATCGTATTGTAACGTTTATAAGTTTTATTGATATCTCAGATAAGGGAATAGGTGGATACTGTGGAAAACAAGGACAGAAAAGATGCAATCGGCATTGCGTTTTCAGGCGGCGGATTGCAGGGAATTGCACATGTCGGTGCAATAAAGGCACTTTATGAACTCGGTATACGTCCCCAATACGTTTCCGGCACAAGCTCAGGAGCGGCTATGGCGGCGATTGTTGCAATGGGATTTGAAGCCGATGAAATGAAAATCATTGCAAAAAAGCATTGGAAAACCCTTGCAGAAATTGATAACGGATTGATTTTTAAATCACTTGCGCAGTTGATTCTGAATAAAAAGATAAAAAAAGACGGAATAAAGTCGGGTGAACTGATTTCCGACGTTATCAGTTCGATAATGGCGGAAAAGGAAATTAAAGGCTTTGAGGATTTACCTATTAACCTTTCAATTGTAACTGTAGACACTCTGACAACAGATGAATGTATATTTACGACAAAGGACGAACATCTGGAAAATGACCATATTCATTACATAACAGGTGCTCCGCTCGAACTTGCGGTCAGGGCAAGTATGTCTTTTCCCGCAATATACACCACGTGCGGTTATAAAAACTACAATTTTATTGACGGCGGCTCTAAGGATAATTTGCCCGTAAAGGTTCTTAAAGATATGGGCGTCGGAAAGGTGCTTGCAATCGGATTTAATATTTTAAATTATAATCCGGATGCAGGACTTGGAGGCTTAATTAAGGTTATTTGGAGAGCTCTTGACGTTTACTCGATTGACGGAACGAGAAAGTCAATGAAAATGGCTGATTATGCGGTAGAAATCAACAACGAGAACACGCAGTTGTTTTCTATGGACAATGTTGACGAAACTATTCAAGAGGGTTATGACGCAATAATGGCAAATAAAGATGAAATTCTCCGAATATTCGGAGAAAATTAATTGAAGTTACGGTTGCTCTGATTTAAATAAAGATGAAATCTTAATAACGGTTATGACGTTTTTGACGATATACAAAAAGCAGACTTCAACTGAAGTCTGCTTTTTAAGTGCACGGATTATTTTCTGTCTGGTTTATTATTTATATCTTTTGCCGCCGCCGTTTTTGTAACGCTTGCCGTTTGAATTTTTAGGAATATGAACCTCGGCAGTATTGTATTTTCTGCTGCGATTAAGTTTCTTTTGCTGTGTTTTTTGATAAGCTTTGTAAGCGGCGTCATTACGATTGTTCTGTGGACGGTGGGCAACTGCGTTGTGAGGATTTGCTCTGTCCGGCATTTTACGTTGATTGTGACCGCCAACGGTTACACCTTTACGTTTTTTAACCATCTCTATAACAACATAAGTAATTCCTGCAAGGCTCAAGATAATTAATGCAATTCCCAAAATTAACATCCATTCGCCGTTATTAAGCTTGCTGTCGTTATTCTTGATGAAGCTAAAATCGTCGTTTCCCGCATTAGAGTCTCCCGCATTATTCAGGCTTGACTGAATGTCTTTCCAGTCTTTGCTTGAAAGCACGCTGTCATCAATTTTCCTACTGTCAACATCATATACCGGAACGGATGCAGCTGTGGTTGCAGGCGGGTCATATGTTTGTCCTCCGCCTACATAAACCTCGGAACTTTGACTGTATTCATTATAATTGTTGTTGTAATTATAATCATAGTTATTGCTGCTCGAGTAATAGTCGGGTTCGCTGTAGCTGTAATAATTTGAACTGCTGTTATAGTCAGGAACATATTGTGACGTGTCTGATGAAATGTAGGATTCTGAGCTTTGAGGGGCGGAATCAACCGGCGGGGCATAGGTTGGTGGTTCTACGATACTTGAAGTATCATCACCGCCCGACGGCAGTTCTCCGGCGTTTTCTCCGACTGCATAAGCGTTAAAACCAAACGCAGTTATACAAAATATAAATGTTAAGAGAGTTATAATCGGTTTGTGTTGCTTAATCATACAATTCTCCTTTCTCGGAAAGCAGTGTATTGTTATTATTCATCGGCGGCTGTTGTGGATGCCGAGGTAGTGGGTTCAACCGCCTTAAAGAACATCTTTGGATTATAAGAATTTATTACACCGGTATTTGTGTCGCAATCAAGGCTTTTTGCGAGCTCTTCGATGTAATCGTTAAATTCATCCTGCTTCATTGCAGAAAGAACAGAACTTTTCTGTGATGCATCGTCAAAATATGTAACTGCGGTATCGTTAATATCGTTTTTGTATATAAGGTAGTAAATTGCCGAGTCACCCGAACCGACTTTAATTGTTGTTGCTTTGCCGCCGTCAAGCTTCTCGACAGCTTCCTTAAGCTCGTCACCGGCCGAGAATTTTTCAAGTGCTTCAACAGAAGATTTTGACGGGTCGGTGGTAACGCTGTTATTATCCATATACTTTTCTACGGCACCCTCAAATCTGATATCCGAGTTGTTGATAGATTCTGCATAGCCGTCAAGTTCATCGGTAATCTTTTTGACGTCGTCATCAGAAAGAGCCGTGTTAACCGACTGATTTGAGTCATCGGTAGATGAAGTGTAAAGATTTACCGGCAAATACTTATAGTCAACGTAGTTTTCGGCGAAGTACTTTTTCAGTTCACTGTCGGTAACTTCCTTTGAGCCGCCTTCTCCGTAAAGTGCATTAAATAAGGCGGATTCTTTTGTTGAATACTCGGTTGTGCAGTACTTAAAGCTTTCAAGAGATATACCGTAAGGTTCCAAGTCGTCTTTCATCGGCATAACATAGCCGTACTGAGCGTACTGACCGACGTTCCAGTATGTTTCAGCCTGCTCGTCGGCACTTTGCATTGTAGCTTCGTCAACGCTTGCACCTTCTTTGTCAAGCTGTTGGTCTACGGCAAGAAAGCTCAGGCACATTGTTTCGGCTTTTTCTTTAATCCAATCCTTGGCAACTTTGGTGTTGTCGTCGTCGTCGGTAATTTCCATATCAAGCCAACTTGCCTTTGTGCTGTCATAGTCGTCAAGTTTTTTTGCATAAGTTTCAGCCTGACTGTAAGCAACATCAAGTGCGTAAATATAAACGCCGATTGAAAGTTCTTTGTCGCTTGTCTTGTATGACCACTCTTTGTTAAGGCTGCAGCCCGAAACAAAGATTGCAGAAAGAATCATTACAACTGCAAGAAGTAATGAGCCGATTTTTACACTTGGTTTCATAGTTTTCATACCATCCTTAATCATTAAAAAATTCCTTTGCAAACCAAATTGCAAACATACTCCAATATAAGTATACGTACTCCATAATTATACACAATAAATTGCCGATTGTCTATATTTTAATAATATTTTGTACGGATTAATTTTTTGTCTGTATAAATCTTATATTTTCAGACGACTTTTTACATTATTATATACCGAATATTTTTTTAAGAGTACCGATTGACGAGCTTTCTGACGGACAGTTTACGGACAGATAGGGTTTTGCTCCCGCATTAAGCATTGCTTTTCCGTTTAACGCAATCAATAAATCCGCAACGACAGGGGACTTTATCTCTTTGACATAAAGTAAAAGCGTATTTCCGTTTTGTCTGATTTCATAAATTCCCATTGCGTTTGCCTTGTTGCGGATAAGCGCAATATCAATAAGCCCGAGTACCGATTTCGGAATTTCTCCGAATCTGTCTTTGAGTTCGTCCTTTACATCGTTGCTGTCTTCAAGCGAACGAATATCCGCAATTCTGCGGTAAACATCAAGCCTAAGCGTCAGACTCTCAACATAGCTTTCCGGAATATGTGCGTCAACGGAAATGTCAATAAGGCAATCCATATCTTTGGTTGTACTTATTTCGCCTTTTTCCTCGCTTACCGCCTCTTCGAGAAGTTTAAGGTACATATCGTAACCGACAGATTCCATATGCCCGTGCTGCTGAGCACCCATAATGTTGCCTGCGCCTCTTAACTCAAGGTCACGCATTGCAATTTTGAAGCCGCTGCCGAATTCCGTAAATTCACGAATGGCGGCAAGCCTTTTTTGCTGAATTTCGGTAAGCACTTTATTTTTGCGGAAAGTGAAGTAAGCATATGCCCGCCTTGAGCTTCTGCCAACCCTTCCTCTCAGCTGATGAAGTTGAGAAAGTCCCATTCTGTCAGCATTTTCTATTATAAGAGTGTTGGCATTCGGCAAATCTACACCTGTTTCGATTATTGTGGTGCAGACAAGCACGTCAATTTCTTGAGCAAGCATTTTTCGCCAAACTTCGCTCAGTTCATTTTCACGCATTTTGCCGTGACCTATTCCAATCTTGGCTTCGGGAACAGCTTCAAGAATCCTGTTGGCTGTCGATTCAATGCTTTCTACATCGTTGTGCAGATAAAATACCTGACCGCCTCGTCTCAGTTCACGCCTGATAGCTTCGTTGATTACTCCGTCATCGTGTTCAAGCACATAGGTTTGTACCGGTTGGCGGTTCATCGGGGCTTCGGTAATAACGCTCATATCGCGCAATCCGCTCATCGCCATATTAAGCGTTCTCGGAATCGGTGTTGCCGAAAGCGTGAGCACGTCAACATTTTTGCAAAGTTCCTTAAAATGTTCCTTTTGTGTTACGCCGAAACGTTGTTCTTCATCAATTATTGCAAGTCCCAAGTCTCTGAACTCAACGTCCTTTTGAACAAGCCTGTGAGTACCTATGATGATGTCAATTTCACCGTGTTTTAGCTTTTTTAAAATTTCCTTTTGTTCTTTAGCTGTTTTAAAACGTGACAAAAGCTCAATTCTTACCGGGTATTCCTCAAATCGCTTGGTTACGGTTTGATAATGTTGCCAGGCAAGTATCGTGGTGGGGCATAGGAACGCACATTGTTTTGAATCGGCTACGCACTTAAACGCCGCCCTGAGTGCAACCTCGGTTTTGCCGAATCCTACGTCTCCGCACAAAAGTCTGTCCATCGGTGAAGTTTTTTCCATATCACGCTTGATTTCAGAGGCACAGGTAAGCTGGTCGGGAGTTTCTTCGTATTCAAACTTTGCCTCAAAGTCACGCTGCCACTCGTTGTCACGTGAAAAGGCATAGCCCTTTGACTTCATTCTTGCCGAATAAAGTGCAATAAGCTCTTTGGCAATGTCTTTTACCGACGTTTTTACCCTTGCTTTTGCTTTTTGCCAATCCTGAGAACCCAAGCGGCTTAGTTTTACGCGTGAATTTTCCTGAGACCCGATATATTTTGCAACCATATCAAGCTGAGTAACGGGAACATAAAGTGCATCGCCCTTTGCATAATCTATTTTGATATAGTCTTTTGTTATTCCGTGAGTATCAATTTTGCGTATTCCGCTGAAAACACCGATACCGTGAACGCTATGAACTACGTAATCACCCGGCGAAAGCTCTGAAAGGCTGTAAATTTCCTGACCGTTCTTAGGCTTTTTGCGTTTTCGTGTTTCAACTTTATACGCAGCCTGACCGTATGTTATCAGGAAGAATTTTTCACCCAACAGTTCAAAGCCCGAGCTCAGAGCGCCGCTTGTGACAAATATCTTTCCGCTTTGAACCGAGTCTGTATTTTCAGAGAAAACGGCGTTATATCCGTCTGATGTAAGATTTTTAACAAGGTTTTTTGCGGACTTGTCTGTTCCCGCAAGAATAACTCCGCACCTGTCGGGGGCAAAAAGTCCCTGTAAATCTTCAGAAAGCTGATTGTATGAACCGTTCCAGGCAGCAAGCTTGTTTGATGAAAAACTTATGGAAGTTCCGAGATTCAACGGAATTGAGCCGTGAAGAAAGCTTTCGAGAACGATTGTCCCGTGAGCATTCAGCAAATCAATGCACTCATTGTGCGTAAGCGAAAAACGGTCAAAGCCCCTGCAAAGCGTTCCGTCCTCAAAGCATTGACCTATCATCTCGTTATTTTGAAATTCGGTCGATTTCAGCCTGTCTTGTACTCTTGAAAATTCCGAAACAAAGAAAAGTGATTTTCTGTCAAAGTAATCAAACAGGCATTGGGGCTTGTCATATATTTGATTTATAAATTTGTCGCCGTTGGCAGGTATAGAGCCGCTTCGTATCATCTCGGCTTCCTCATACAGCTTTTCACGTGCTTTTGGCGTACCTCTGCCGCGCAGTAAACCTGCCTTGTGTGTGATTTTATCCGCAAGTGCTTCCTTGTCGTCAATTATAATTTCGGTTGACGGTGTGAGTCTGATTTTTCCCGACTTTTTAAAACGCCTCTGAGTTTCAATATCGAAATAACTTAAATCGGTTATCTCGTCACCCCAAAATTCTGCCCTTACGGGATACTCGCTGTCGGGCATAAAGAAGTCAAGTATTCCGCCTCTGAGCGAAAACTGACCGCTGCCGTCAACTGCGTCAAAACGTTCGTATCCAAGCAGAGTTAAAGCTTTGACTGCCTTTTCAAGCGCAATTTCCTTTCCCTCTTCAAGATCAAGAGTACTTTCAATCAATGTACTTTCGGGAACCGTCAGCTGACAAGCTGCGTCTATGCACGAAACAACAACGTCACATTCCTTTTCCACAAGCTTCAAAAGAACCTTTAGCCGAGCGTGCTCATATTCATGAGATTTGCTTTGAATATCAATAAAGTTGTAGTCACGCACCGGATAGAACAGTGCTTTTACACCCATTGAACAAAGGTCGTTGCAAAGGGTTTGCGCTTCTTTTTCGTCTGAGGCAACACAAAGAGCCGTGACATTCCTGACACGGCACATCGAATAAATTATATACGCCTTGCTGACGGCTGTAAGACCGGATACGCAAAGTGATTTTCCTGTTTTGTCATTTTTGAGCAAAGTTTTAAAAGCGTTGTTACGCTTTAAAACATCAATCAAAAAATTCATTTTATCGCTCATATTTGAGAACTCTTTTCAATTGTCACATTGTATTTTGTGAATTTTAGTCGGTTATTGCAATTTATGAAAAGATTTGTGCCAATATCAGTTGTACAGGTTCATAGCCCTGTCAATTTTTCCGTCTGTAATCAGTTCAACTGCTTGCGAGGCGTTATCAAACATCTTTTCAAGAAGTTTTTGTTCATCATCGGTAAAGCGTGAAAGCACCCAGTCGGCTAAGTCCCATCCAGGATTCGGCTTTGCGCCTATTCCGATTTTGATACGGGGAAACTTATTGCTTCCGCTGAGATTAATAATGCTGCGCATACCCTTTTGACCGCCGTCGCTTCCTTTTGAGCGGATACGCATTTTGCCTACGTCAAGTGAAATGTCGTCAAATATAACGATGACGTTTTCAGGCGGAATTTTATAAAAATTCATAGCTTCAACAACAGCCTGACCGCTGTTATTCATATAGGTCGTAGGTTTCATCAGCAAAACTTTTTTGCCGTTTATGCCGCATTCGCCGACAAAACTTTTGAATTTGATTCTGTTTACTTTACAATCGAGCTTTTCGGCAATACGGTCAAGGGCAAGCCAACCCGTGTTGTGGCGTGTATTTTCATATTTTTTATCAGGGTTGCCGAGCCCGACAACAATATATTCGACCAAACCTCCGAATTTTTTATTTCCAAACATAGTTGCTCCAATATTTATTTTTTGATTTTTATATGCTTTTATTGTATGAAATTTTTCTCATAAATCCACACTCAAAAACAGATACGGCGGGTTAATAATAACCCGCCTGTCTATACTCTAATATTAAACAGAAAGGACAATACACGCTTACTGTTAATATTTATATTAGCATTAATCATTGTATTCCGAACCTACGGAATAATTTGTCGTAAAAAGTATCAGCCGAATGCAGTTGTGAACGGCTTGTCGTTATAAATTCTTGCGATTGCTTCCGCAAATGTCGGAGCAACAGGAAGAATTGTGAATTTGTCGATCATTTTTTCCTCGGGAACAGGAATTGTATCAAGCAAAACAACTTCCTTGATTGCACTGTTCTTGATTCTTTCAACAGCAGGTCCCGACAAAACCGCATGTGTCGCACAGGCATAAACCTCTGTTGCGCCGCCCTTTTCAACAATTGCGTTTGCGGCGTTGCAAAGTGTTCCTGCAGTATCAATCATATCGTCAACAAGAATAACCTTTTTGCCTCTTGCGTCACCGATGATGTTCATAACTTCACATACATTAGCCTTTGGCCTGCGCTTGTCGATGATTGCAAGGCTTGCGCCGATTCTTGAAGCAAAGTTTCTCGAACGGGTAACCGAACCCAAATCCGGAGATACAACAACGTAGTCGTCGGGATTTCCGCCGATTTTCTCACGCATATGGTTTGCAAGAATAGAAGCACCCTTGAGATGGTCAACGGGAATATTGAAGAATCCCTGAATCTGGTTTGCGTGGAGATCCATTGTAAGCACACGGTCTGCACCGGCAGTTGTGATTATATCGGCACAAAGCTTTGCGGAGATCGGATCTCTTGCCTTAGCTTTTCTGTCCTGTCTTGCATAGCCGAAATACGGCATAACCGCTGTGATTCTTGCAGCAGATGCACGCTTCATGGCGTCAATCATTATGAGCATTTCCATAAGATTGTCATTTACCGGCGTGCAGGTTGACTGAACGACAAAGCAGTCGCTTCCGCGAACCGATTCGTGAAGCGATACAGCAATTTCGCCGTCCGAGAAATGAGTGCAGTCGCTCTTGCCGAGAGGCAAACCGAGACAGCCTGCGATTCCCTGAGCTACGTCAACATTTGAATTGCCGGAAAAAATTTTGATGTCCTTACCGTGAAAATTCATTGCAATAACTCCTTTGATTGTTTATACTGAATTCTTGTTTGACTGATTTATGATTATTCGATACGCAAAGCCGCAAAAACCGTGTTTTGCATTTTGAATAACGATTAAAATGTATTTTGTTGAATTTTAAATCAAAGACTGCAGAAATAACCCTTTTGCTTTGCAATTTGATTAAGCTCTTCAAGCTGAGTCGGGTCGTTTGCGCCAAGCACGGTATCACTGCATTCCGCAGTATATGCTTCAACCTTATTTCTGTCCGAAATCAGAAGCTTTATTGCGTCGGGCAAATAATATTCTCCCGCTTTATTGTTTGATTTGATTCTGTCGAGAACCGATAAAAGCAACTGACAGTCAAACCAAAATCCGCCCGAATTAACCTCGTTGATTTTAAGCGTTTCTTCGTCTGCGTCCTTTTGTTCGACAATGGCTTTAAGGCTTCCGTCTTTGCCTCTTACGATTCTGCCGTATCCGGTCGGGTTATCAACCTTTGCGGAAATAACGGTAGCCGAGCTTTGGCTTTCAATATGCTTACCAAGCGATTTTTTAATTGTGTCGCTTGTCATAAACGGTGCGTCTCCGTTGAGAATTACAACGTTGCCGCTGTGTTTTTCAAGAAATTCCTTTGCCATCATAACCGCATGACCGGTTCCGAGTCTTTCTGCCTGAAAAACGCTCTCAACTTCAAAATCAAGTGTGCCGATAAATTCTTCGATACATTCCTTTTTATAGCCCTTAACAATGCATATATCATCAATTCCCGCACCCTTAAGCGCCGAGATAACCCACAAAAGCATAGGTTTGTTAAGCACCGGCGAAAGGGTTTTGGGTTTGTCGGACTTCATACGTTTTCCCTCGCCGCCGGCAAGGATTATTGCACAATTGTTCATTTATAAAACCTCACAAACAGATAAAATATGTATTAAATTTGTGCGTCAACTGCACAATAAGACACAATATTATTATCGCATAAAAATTACAAATTTCAAGTGAATTTTACAAAAACGTACTAATTATGTGCATTTTAAACGATTTATACAATATTGCTAAAATATATTTTTGTTTTTTATCAGAAAAATTTTAAAAAAATGTAGCTTTTTCATCAATTGTTTGTTATAATATGGTTTAGGCTTATATAAGCTGGCAGAATTATGTGTATTTCTGTCACAGCCATATATTATCAATTATATTATAGGAGGTTTACCGGTATGGCAAACAAGTGGGTTTACCTTTTTACAGAAGGTAATGCTAACATGCGTGAGCTCCTCGGCGGTAAGGGTGCAAACCTTGCAGAAATGACAGGTTTGGGTCTTCCGGTTCCGCAGGGCTTCACAATTACAACAGAGGCTTGTACTCAGTATTATGAGGACGGCAGAGAAATCAACGATGAGATTCAGGCACAGATTAATGAATACATCGAAAAGATGGAAGAAATCACAGGAAAGAAATTCGGCGACAAGGAAAATCCTCTTCTCGTTTCCGTTCGTTCGGGTGCAAGAGCTTCTATGCCCGGTATGATGGATACAATCCTCAACCTCGGTCTTAACGAAACTGTTGTAAACGTAATTGCAGAAAAGTCAAACAACCCACGTTGGGCTTGGGACTGTTACAGAAGATTTATTCAGATGTACTCCGACGTTGTTATGGAAGTCGGCAAGAAGTACTTTGAAGAGCTTATCGATAAGATGAAAGCCGAAAGAGGCGTTACTTATGACGTAGAGCTTACAGCTGACGACCTTAAGGAACTTGCTTCACAGTTCAAAGCCGAATACAAGGCTAAAATCGGCGTTGACTTCCCTGATGATCCTAAGGAACAGCTTATGGGCGCAGTTAAGGCTGTATTCCGTTCTTGGGATAACCCGCGTGCAAACGTATATCGCCGTGACAACGATATCCCTTATTCATGGGGTACTGCCGTTAACGTTCAGTCAATGGCATTTGGTAATATGGGCGACGATTGCGGTACCGGTGTTGCATTTACACGTGACCCTGCTACCGGTGAAAAGAAACTTATGGGTGAATTCCTTGTAAACGCACAGGGCGAAGACGTTGTTGCCGGTGTTCGTACACCAATGCCTATCCGGAAGATGGCTGACGAATTCCCGGAAGCATTTGCCGAATTCCAGAAAGTTTGCAAAACACTTGAAGATCATTACAGAGATATGCAGGATATGGAGTTTACTGTTGAAAACAAGAAGCTCTATATGCTCCAGACAAGAAACGGTAAGAGAACAGCTCAGGCTGCTCTTAAGATTGCTTGTGACCTCGTTGACGAAGGTATGAGAACAGAAAAAGAAGCTGTTGCAATGATCGACCCTCGTAACCTTGACACACTTCTTCACCCGCAGTTCGACGCTGCCGCTCTTAAGGCTGCAACACCTTTGGGCAAGGGCCTCGGTGCTTCTCCCGGTGCTGCTTGCGGTAAGGTAGTATTCACTGCCGAAGACGCTGAAGCTTGGAACGAAAAGGGCGAAAAGGTTGTTCTTGTTCGTCTTGAAACATCACCTGAAGATATTACAGGTATGAAGGCTTCACAGGGTATCCTCACAGTTCGCGGCGGTATGACATCTCACGCAGCCGTTGTTGCTCGCGGTATGGGTACTTGTTGCGTATCAGGTTGCGGCGATATCGTTATGGACGAAGCTAACAAGCAGTTCACACTTGCAGGCAAGACCTTCAAGGAAGGCGACTATATTTCAATCGACGGTTCAACAGGTAACATCTACGAAGGCGCTATTGCTACAACAGACGCTAAGATTGCAGGCGAGTTCGGCAGAATTATGTCTTGGGCTGACAAGTACAGAAAGCTCAAAGTCAGAACAAACGCTGATACTCCTGCCGATGCTAAGAAAGCAAGAGAGCTTGGCGCAGAAGGTATCGGTCTTTGCCGTACAGAGCATATGTTCTTTGAAGAGGACAGAATCGCTGCATTCCGTGAGATGATTTGTTCGGATACAGTTGAAGAAAGAGAAGCTGCTCTTGAGAAGATTCTTCCTTATCAGCAGAGCGACTTCAAGGCTCTTTATGAGGCTCTCGAAGGCAACCCGGTTACAATCCGTTTCCTCGATCCGCCTCTCCACGAGTTTGTTCCTACTGAAGAAGCTGACATCAAGAAGCTTGCTGACGCTCAGGGCAAATCGGTTGAAGACATTAAGGCTATTATCGCTTCCCTCCACGAGTTCAACCCAATGATGGGTCATCGCGGCTGCCGTCTTGCAGTAACATATCCTGAAATTGCAAAGATGCAGACAAAGGCTGTTATCCGTGCTGCTATCGAAGTTCAGAAAGAACATCCGGATTGGACAGTAGAGCCTGAAATTATGATTCCGCTCGTTTGCGAAGTTAAAGAGCTTAAGTATGTTAAGAAGATCGTTGTTGAAACTGCTGATGCTGAAATCAAGGCTGCCGGCGTTGACCTTAAGTACGAAGTAGGTACAATGATTGAGATTCCCCGTGCCGCTCTTACAGCTGACGAAATTGCTACTGAGGCTGACTTCTTCTGCTTCGGTACAAACGACCTTACTCAGATGACATTCGGCTTCAGCCGTGATGACGCAGGTAAGTTCCTCAATGCATATTATGATGCTAAGATTTTTGAAAACGATCCGTTTGCAAAGCTCGACCAGACAGGCGTTGGTAAGCTTATGGAAACCGCTATCAAGCTTGGTAAGCCGGTTAATCCAAAGCTTCACGTTGGTATCTGCGGTGAGCACGGCGGCGACCCATCTTCAGTAGAGTTCTGCCACAAGATTGGTCTTGACTATGTATCATGCTCACCATTCCGTGTGCCGATAGCTCGTCTTGCTGCTGCTCAGGCTGCCGTTGCCGAAGATTGATTTTAATATTATTTGTTAAGGTACAAACCGATTTTTACAAAAAATTTGTGCTAAAATAAAGAATAGACCTTGTGAGTCATTACGGCTCACAGGGTCTTATTTTTTTGCGACATGGCGAAAAACCTTGAAAATACGGCATTTTTGATAATAAAATTGGGGTTTTATTATCATTTTGATTTTGCAAACCCTCAAAGTAGGGGCGTTTGCCGGGGCAAGAATTTTTTACAAAATCATTTTTGCCGTGATATGAAGATTTCCCAAAAACACGCTTTTGGGAGTCCTGTATTGTTCTAAAAGTGCCGTAAAATCAATAATTTTATGCTTTCTATAATGTTTTCAATTATGCTTTTGGAATTTTGGCTTTGAATATATTATCTAAATATTATATGAAAATTAAATTCATATGGTTACAAAAAGCCGGCAGAAAAATTTCTGCCGGCTTCTGTCAGCCTTAAATAAAATATTGTAGATTATTTATTATTTTATTTTTTCTTATAAACAGCTGTGCCGCCTATTGCAAGTGAGGCAAGCAACAAGAATATAATAACAGCAATAGATATTGCACCTGTTTGTATTGTACCGTTATCGTTATTTATACTATCATTTGTTGCTGTATCACTTGTTGATACTCTTGAATTTGCATTTTGTGAAGCAGTTGGCTTGATGTTTGATGATGTGGTTTTCTCTGTTGAAGTTGTTGCTTTTGTATCAATTGTAGTATCTTCAACATCTTTTGTAGGATTTGAAGTAGAATTTGTTGTAGGAGCAACAGTTGGCTTAACAACAGGAGTTGTCGGTGCTAAAGTAGGCTTCTGAGTTGATTCCGGCTCTTCTGTTGTCGGTTCAGGAGTTGTCCCATCACTTGTTAAATATGCATTATCAATAATAAGTTCGCAAGTACTATACCAAGATGAATATGGAAGCACCATAACAAAAGTTAGCTCATTAGAGTTTTTTACATCAACAGAAATATTTTGATAATCCGATGAACTTGTTAAGTTATTATCATACACACATATTTCATCAGTATATATTTTTACATTTATGAAATCAGCATTTCCCGTTGCTGATATTAATCCGGCATAAAAACTATCATAATTATTTTTAAGATTGTAAGTAACTTTATACATAGCCCTATCACTATTTTCTTGATAATTAGGATCCCGATTATCATATTTATGAGTTTCCATAGATACTTTTAATGCATTTTTGCAATCCGCATGTGTTACATTATTATTAAATCCATTATCAAATTTTGTTAAATTACATACACCATATTTAACAGCATTTGTTTCCTCAGTATACAGCATGCTGTCAAGATATGTTTTCTGAGTTGCCGCTCCTACGCCGACAACCGATGTTATGACCATGAGTATCACAATCAACAAGATTGCAAATATACTACGTTTGATTTGTTTTGCTTTCATTTTTGTTTTCCTCCTAAAGAAATTTTTAATTTTTTATAACCATTTTTGCGAATAATCTTTACAACTATTGCAAAAACTGTTATCATAGGCAATAA